>DAIENX010000060.1:0-11336 GCA_027340875.1 Elusimicrobiota bacterium | reverse complement strand
CCGACGCCCGCTTCGGGGAGAACCCGAACCGCCTGGGCAAGTACTACCAGTACCAGGTCATCATCAAACCCCCCGTGGAGAACATCCAGCAGGTCTATCTGGAGTCCCTGAAGGTCTTCGGCATAGACCATACCGAGCACGACATCCGCTGGATAGAGGACGACTGGGAGTCCCCCACCCTCGGCGCGTCAGGCGTAGGCTGGGAGGTCTGGCTGGACGGCATGGAGATAACGCAGTTCACCTACTTCCAGCAGATGGCCTCCTACGAGCTGAACCCGATCAGCGTCGAAATTACATACGGCCTGGAGCGCCTGGCCATGTTCGCCCAGAAGAAGAAGCGCATCTTCGACATCATGTGGACCGACAGGCTCACCTACGGCGAGGTGCACAAGGGCCAGGAAGAGCAGTTCTCCCATTATAATTTCGAGGAGGCTGACGTGGAGAACCTCAGGGCCAATTTCGAGCGCTGGGAGAAGGAGGTCGCGCGGCTGACGGCCAAGGGATACTATCTCCCCGCCTTCGACCTGGTCATGAAGTGCTCTCAGAACTTCAACCTGATGGACGCCCGCGGGGCCATTTCCGTCACCGAGCGAGCGGTGCTGATAAAGCGCATCCGCGACATCGCTAAAGCCTGCGCGGTGGCCTACGTCGAGGCCAACGAGCCGGCCGAGAAGGAGGCCTCCAATGCTTAAGAGGGACGTCCTGCTGGAGATCCGCATAGAGAACATCCCCGCGCGCTTCGTCACTTCCGCCGAGGAGCAGCTGAAGCGTTACGCGGTCGAGGCCCTGAACGAGGCGGGCCTTCCTTTCGACTCCGCCGAGACCTACGGCACCTACAAGCGTCTCGTGCTTCACGTTACGGGCGTGCCGGCAAAGACCGACGATAAGGTGATTAAGGCCTACGGCCCGGCGGCCCGCCTGCTGAAGGGACCTGACGGCAACTACACGCCGCAGGCCGCCGGCTTCGCCAGGTCGCGCGGGACCACCCCGGACAAGCTGGGCGTGGAGACCGTGCCGAACAAGGGCGAGGTGCTGGTCTTCGAGACGAGGCAGCCCGGCCGTCAGGCCGCCAAGGCTCTCGCCGAGATCTTCCCGAGGATCATCTCGCGGCTCCAGTTCCCCAAGAACATGGTCTGGGAAAGGACCCGCTTCCGCTTCGCCCGCCCCATCCGCAGCCTTCTCGCCCTGCACGGCGACAAGCCCGTTACCTTCGCGGTAGCCGGCATCAAGTCGGCGCGGGTCACCGTGGGTCTCAGCGCCAAGGGCTCGCGCCAGCTCAAGATAGCCTCGGCCGAGAGATATTTCAAGACGCTGGAGCACGCCAACGTGCTCGTGAAGGACGCGGAGCGCCTCTCCACGCTGCGCAAGGAGCTGGCCGCGGCATCGAAAAGGATGAAACTTTCCGTAGAAGCGGACGAGGACCTGCTCCTGGAGAACCTCTACCTGGTCGAATACCCCGTCTGCGTAGTTTCCGGCTACTCGCAGGATTTCCTGAAGCTGCCGCACGAGCTGGTGCACCTGGTGATGAAGAAGCAGCTGAAGTTCTTCACCGTGGCCGACGCGAAAGGCAGGCTGCAGCCGTACTTCGTCGGCATCAGGGACGGCGTGTCCAAGGGACAGCGCAACGTCGAGGAGGGCTTCCGCAACGTTCTGGAGGCGCGGTTCCGCGACGCTATCTTCTTCTATTCCCGCGACCTGGCCTCCCCGCTAGCCGCTTTCAAGGACAAGCTGGACGCGATCACTTTCCAGGCCGGGCTCGGCAGCATGGCCGACAAGACGGCCCGCGTCGAGAAACTCGCCGTGTACCTGACGGAGAGATGTCCCGGTACGGACCGGGAGGTCGTTCTCGCCGCCGCCGCGCACGTCTACGCCGACCTGACCAGCGGCGTCGTAGGCGAGTTCCCCGAGCTGCAGGGCATCATGGGCGGCTATTACGCGGCGCACGCCGGCATGGGCGATGCCGTCGCCGCGGCCACCGGACAGTTCTACTGGCCGGTCTCCGCCAAGTCCCCGCTTCCCTCCTCTAAGGAAGGGGCTCTGGTCTCGCTGGCCGGCAAGCTGGACACGCTCGCGGCCGATTTCTTCACCGGCCAGATACCGTCCGGCAGCGAGGACCCGCATGGTCTGCGCCGCCAGGCCTTGGGGGCCGTCCGGATAGTACTGGAGAAGGGCATATCGCTCGACCTGCGCGAGGCGGCCGGGAAGGCGTTATCACCCTTCGCGGCGCTGCGTCCCGACGCTGTTCCCGTCACCGCGGAGAGACTGGCCTCTCTGCTGGACTTCATCTGGCAGCGCGCGGAAGCCGTCTTCTCCGAGGAAGGCTGCCGCTTCGATGAGATCAAGGCCGTACGCGAGGTCTTTATGGCCGGCGGCGATCTGCTGGACTGCCGCGGCCGGGCGCGCGACGTGCATGCGCTGAGGACCAACCCGGACTTTGCCGGCATAGCGATGGCCTTCAAACGGGCCAAGAACATCCTGCGCCAGGCCAAGACCCCGCTCGACGGCTCCCCGGACGAGGCGGTCTTCGAGAAGGACGAGGAGCGGGCGCTTTACGGAGATATCAAGGCCATGAGCGGCCGTCTGCAGGCGCACATAGCCGCCAGGGATTACGCGAAGGGTCTTTCGGAGCTGCTTACCATAAAGGGCAGCCTGGACAACTTCTTCGACAAGGTGATGGTGATGGCGGAGGACCCCAGGGTCAGGGACAACAGGCTGAACCTGATGAAGTCCCTTGTTTCACTGGTGGAAGGCGTCGCGGACCTCTCGCAGCTCCAATAGCGGCTTGTCCGAATAAAAAAGAAGGGCGGCTCTCTCAGGCCGCCCTTCTTTTTTCCGCGCCCGAGGCTAATGGTGCTCCAGCTGGAACCCCAGCTTGAACCAGACCGGGCAGAGCAGCAGTCCGGCGGCTATGTTCAGCCCGATCCACGCGCCCGTATACGGGAGGAACGTCGGCGGCGGGCTGCCGGCCAGTATCGAACCGAAGCCGACCAGCAGGCAGAAGACGGAGAGGCTCGCGGCCAGCATGGCCCCCATAGAGAGCGCCAGCCGCCTGCTGCCCTTGTGGTCGTGGTCCCCGCACTCCACCGCTATCTTATGCCAGAAGCCCTTGGGGCGTACCTGCCTGTAGAAGGCGTGCAGATGCTTCCTGTCCTCCGGCCCGAAGAAGAATATCGCCGCCAGCGAAGCGGTCAGAGAGAGCGCGGCCATTATCAGCAGGCGCAGCGCCTGGTCGGGCACCCAGAGCAGCAGCGGCATGGCGGCCGCGGCCGACACGACGATGGCCGCTATCTCCGACCAGCCGTTCACGCGCCACCAGAGCCAGCGCATTACCAGTATCGGCCCCATGCCGGCGCCGAGCAGCAGGCTGGCCTGCCAGGCCTGGTTGATCGAGGAGAGCTTCGTCATCACGAAGAGAGCGATTCCGATCAGCATTACGTTGGAGAGGCGCGCGACCCAGACCAGCGACTTCCCGCCCGGCTCGCGTTTCAGCCAGGCCTGACAGATTATGCGCTTGTAGATGTCGTTGGCCCAGTAGGACGAACCCCAGTTGATATGGGTGTCCACCGTGGACGCGAGTGCCGCCAGCATGCCGGTTATCATCAGTCCCTTCACTCCGGGCGGCAGCAGTTGGGCCATTCCCTTCACGTACACTCCCTCCCGGTCGGCCTGCAGCAGGTTGCCGGCGAGGTCCGCGGCCGGCGGGAAGAGCACCAGCAGGCCGAGGCCTATAGGCAGCCACAGCAGGCTTCGCAGGAAGACCTGGGTGGCGGTGAACACCATGGCCGCCATCTTCGCGTGCCTTTCGTCCTTGCAGGCCATCGAGCGCTGCGCCAGATAGCCTGTCCCGTCGGAATTGAGCTGAATGAACCACTGCAGCGCGAACAGCGCCAGCAGAGGGAAGGTGACGTGGTACGCCCGGTCGGGGGTGAAAGCCAGCACCTGCGAGGGCTTTATGCCGTGCAGCGCGCCCGAAGCGTAGATGGCCTGCAGCTTCTCGTGGATGCCGGCGATGCCCCCCGCCTTGACGAATATTATCCCGGCGAACAGCAGCGTCGCGCCGAACATGATGAAGATCTGGACCACGTCGGTCTCGACTACGCTTCGCAGACCGCCGGTGGCGGAATAGAAGGTGGTGACCATCAGTATGGACAGGACCGAGATGAAGTTGTTGGTGGAGAGTATCCAGACGTTGGCCGCGTCCGGGGCGGCGTTGGTCAGCTTCACGCCGAACCACTGGACCGCGTGCATGACCGGACCGAAGAACCAGGCCGGCAGCCATTCGTTCCAGGGAAGGAACGGCTCGGCGATGCGCGAAGCGGCGAAGAACACCCAGGCCAGAACCACGCAGTTGAAGATGGTCCCGAAATAGACCGCCTTGAACCCGCGCAGCATCAGAGCCTTCCCGCCGCCGTAGCGTATCTCGGTGAGTTCCGCGTCGGTGATCACGTTGGCCCGCCTCCAGTGGGAGGCCAGCACGAAGCCCATCAACAGGAAGGAGAGCGCGTAGATCCACATCTGCCACAGCGCGAAGATGCCGGATACCGCGATTATGCCGGTGACCAGCAGCGGCGTGTCCGCGGCGAACTGCGTGGCGGCCATGCTCAGGCCGGCCTTCCAGCCCGGCAGCGACCTGCCGGCGAGGAAGTACTCGTTGAGGTCCTTCGAGGCCTTGTCCTTGTTGCTGACCCCGGAATATATGGAGTAGCCTATAAAGGCTAGAATAATGGCAATATCTATGCCTGCCATGATGCCCCTCCTGTGAGTTTATTGCCGCCCCTTGGCGAAAGGACGAGAGAATCCTATTATACAACCCTCAGCGGAAATGTCCAGACTTTTTTTGAAGAACGGCGTCAGTTGGAGTCGCCCAGATAGACGGGGCCGCGCATTTTTCCGTCGTAAGTGATGAGCGACTTGAGGACGGAAGGATAAAGGCGGATCTTGCCGAGGCGGGTCAGCGGGACCCAGGAATGGCCCGTCTGCGCGGCGTCCGGGGCGCGGGGCCCCTTGGCCCGGCCGGCGCAGGAACAGAGGAACATCACCTCCACCTGGTGGAAGTCCCCGTCAGATTTCGCGAATTCGTGGTTGCGGGCGATGTAGTCCCTGACGTAGCGGGCACGCCCCGGCCCCACGAGGATGCCGGTCTCCTCCGCGCATTCACGGGCCAGAGCCTCATGCAGCGTCTCGCCGTTCCGCTGGCCGCCTCCGGGGAGCAGATAGTAGACGCCAGTCCGGTCGCGCGCCCTCATCAGCAGCAGCCTGCCGTTACGGATCAGGATGGCCTTTGCCGAAACTCTGACCTTGCCGTCGTGGGTTATCATGCGGTCCGTCTCAGAAAGGATACCCTATCCGGATTATCGCGTTGGTCCCTTCCGACCCGTAGGCGAAGTCGACCGTGGCGACCAGCTGCGGACGGATCACCAGCCTGGCCGAGATACCGGGCCCGTATTTGAGGTCGCGGGCCCGCAGGTCGGAGGGGCGCGCGAATACTGTCCCTACGTCGAGGAAAGGCGCTATCTCGGTCTCGCTTATGAACTTGTAGAAAGGGGTCTTCGAGAGGGTGATCCTTTCCTCCAGGGTGAACACGAACTTCCCGCGGTCGGTGAAGCGGCCGTCGCCGGTCATCCGGAGGCCGGTGCTCTCGCCCAGCTGCGGCATCGCGTAGAAAGGGAGCGCGTCGCCGCGCTGGAACTGGAGCAGATAATGCGCCGCGGTGACGTACCGGCCTTTCCCGCGGTAGTTGTAGTAGTGCTTCACCTGAAGCGCGTACGTGAGGTATTCGTAGTCCGAGCCTAGCTTCCTGTTGGAATAGAGCACCGAGGCGCTCGCGTAGGTGCCTATTTTCGGGAGGAAAGGATGGTCGGTATCATCGTAGACCAGCGAGAAGCGATTGGTGTGGAAGGTCTTCAGGTCGGAGGCCACGGAATAGTCGGCCGGGAAGCGGTCCTTCATCTGTCCGTTGCTGACGGGGCCGTCCCCGATCCTTTTGTCCGAGTAGGTATGGTCGAAATCGAAGTAGAAGTTCCAGAGCAGCGGGATGTCGAGTATTATCTCTTCGCCGGTGGTCTGCAGCGAGTAGTTCGTCTTATCCCCCCGCTTGGAGTTTATCCCGTAGCCATAGAAGGAGGGCTTGCCGGTGACCCAGTGCTTCGCCTCTAAACTAAAGCGCGCCCCGGTTGAGAAGAGCTGCGGGGTGTAGTAGTACGCCATCAGCTCCCGTTCAACCCTTTCGGACCTGGAGGCGCGGAAGATGAAGTAGCGCTTGTCGTCGGGGAAGACATAGTGTCTGTAGGTGAGCGTGGTGCGGAGGTTCTCGTTGTAGGTGACCGAGGGGACAAGGACGGATTTTATCTCCCCGGTCCTTCGCTTCTTTAGGGCTATCACCGGCATTACGCCGGCGCTGAGGCCCAGGTCCTTGCTGGAATCGGCTACCGGGAACGGGATGATCGGGCCGCGGGCAGTATCGATGGTGATGGCGTTGAGCACGCGGCCGAGCAGGCCTTCCTTCGGCGGCGTGGGACGTTCGGCCGTTTTGATGATCTCTTCCTTGGTGGTGGGTTCCTGCTTTACCAGCTCCTGCTTTGCTTTCGGGCCTGGCTTCACCATCTTCTTACGCTTGGGCTGCTGGGGCAGAGCTGCGGCCGGCAGCAGAAGCAGGACTGCGAGCAGGAGCAGGTAGGGTCTCCTTCGCATCTTATTCCAGGAAGCCCAGCGACTTCACTATCGGCATTTTCCTGCCGTAGCCGAACGATTTTTCGGTGACCTTCAGCGCCACCGCCAGCTGCTTGCGTTTGTACTCGTTGGCCTCTACACGGCGCAGCACCGAGGCGACGAGCTCCCCCGGGTACCCGCGCGCTGCTATCTCCGCGGGAGAGCGGTTCTCCTCAAGGTAGAGACGCAGGATGCCGTCGAGCGTTTCGTACACCGGCAGATCGTCCTGGTCGCGCTGTGAGGGCTTCAGCTCAGCGCTGGGCGCCCGGGAGATTATGGCGGCAGGTATGACCGGGCTCCCCTCGTTAAGGCAGGCGGCCAGCCTGTAGACCTCGGTCTTGAACAGGTCCGCGATAGGCGCCAGCGCGCCTACGGTGTCGCCGTACAGGGTGCAGTAGCCGACCGCTATCTCGGACTTGTTGCCGGTGGCCAGGGTAAGCCAGCCGTGTTCGTTGGCAAGAGCCATCAGGATGGCGCCGCGCGACCGCGCCTGCAGGTTCTGCATCGCCAGCGAAACGTCTTTTCCGCCGTGACCCAGCTCATCGAGATAAGCGCGGTAAACGGAGGTTATCGGTATGACGCGCAGCTCTATCCCGAGACGCTTCGCGAGCTCTTCCGAGTCCCTGACGCTGCGGCGGGAGGTGTAACCTGACGGCATCATGACGCCGGTGACGTTGCCGGCTCCCAGCGCCCTTACGGCCAGGGCCGCTACCACCGCCGAATCTATTCCGCCGCTGATGCCCAGTACGGCTTTCCTGAAACCCAGCTTGGAGAAATAATCCCTGATGCCCAGCGTGAGGGCGTCGCGTATCTCCGCTGCCGGGTCCGGAGAAGTGGCAGCGGTCCGGAGGGGTCTGGCCTCGGTGTCCACCAGCACCAGGTCCTCGGAGAAGGAGGCGGCAGCGGAGGCTACTGTGCCCTCCGGCGTCAGCGCGAAGCTGTTGCCGTCGAAGATCAGCTCGTCGTTGGCCCCGAACTGGTTGGCGTAGATTATGTGGGTGCGGGTGCGCCTGGCCAGACCGGACAGTATCCTGCGCCGCAACGCGCTCTTGCCGCGGAAGAACGGGGAGGCCGAACTGTTGATCACTATCGACGCTTTCCCCGCGCAGAGGGTCCTGGCCGGATTGTTGCGGTAAAGCAGACGGCTCGGGAGCAGCGCGGTGTCGGCCCAGATGTCCTCGCATACAGTCAGTCCTATCGTCTTCCCCCGGAACTGCAGCGGCCTATTCTCCGCGGCGGGCTCGAAGTAGCGCGCCTCGTCGAAGATATCATAGGTCGGGAGCAGGGACTTGAAGCGCCTGGCGGCGATCCTGCCGCCGTCTATCAGCGCGATGGCGTTGTGCAGCGGCTTGCCTTTCTTCGCCGGGTTGCGGTCCACGTAGCCTATGGCGAGCGCTGTCCGGAGCCGCAGCGCCGCGAGCTCCCTGAGCGCGCGCAGGTTAGAGTCGATGAACCACTTCTTCTCCAACAGGTCCAGCGGAGGGTAGCCGGTTATCGTGAGCTCGGGAAAAACAGCGATGTCGGCTCCGGCGGCCTGTGCCCGGTGGCCGAAAGCCTCGATCAGCCGGAGGTTGCCGGCTATGTCGCCTACCTTGGGGTTTATCTGTGCAATCGCGATCTTCATGTGTTCAATGTCAGGCCGGGCCTTACTGGATGAATCCAGTATAGAAAATAAGTCCTTTGGCGGCAAAGTGGCAGAAGGGTGCCTGTTTATGGTAAAATCCCTTCCTCTCATCTTTTGCTGCCGTGGAGGCAACATGGGGCCATATGTGAAGCTTGCTTTTCTGGCCGCGCTCTCCGCGCTGGCCAGTTCGTGCGTCAGGGTGCACCAGATAGACCGGGAAACCCTGTCCACCCGCATAATGCAGTTCGAACCGACGGGGAGCCGGCAGGCCTTCATCAACGACGTGCATTCCATAAGGGAAGGCGCTTCGGGCGGGGTGGGTCAGAGCGCGGGAGGCGGCTGTGGCTGCAATTAGAAAGCTCGCGCTTGCCGCGGTCCTCGCCCTCTGTCTGGAAAAAGCCGCCTCGGCCTCCACGGACATGGAGTTCGTAGTGAACTCGATGTATCAGTCCGGCAAGGGAGGCAAGCAGGTGTACGACGGCAGCGGCGACCAGTCGCTCACCCTCTACGAACCGGTACTGTACATCAACTCCCAGATAGACCACGATACCAGCGTCTTCGGCAGCGCCGTGTTCGACGTGCTGTCTTCGGCCTCCGCCAAGGCTTTCGACTCCGGCACCGGCGCCTCCCGCGGCGGTACTGGCGGCGGGGAGGACGGCGAGGGCGGAGGAGAGGGCCTGCTCCAGGGCTGGCAGACGCGCGTGGGCGCGGAGGCCGGCTATTCGAAGCGCAAGGGCTCCTGGGTGTTCACCCCCACGGCGGGCGGCTCCCACGAGCTGTCCTACAACTCGCTCCACGGCGGCCTGAACGTGCAGAAGTTCCTGGCGGAGGAGAACTTCGTGCTCTCCGCCGGCCTCTTCCATTATTCGGACGAGGCGAACCCCTGGGACATCCAGAAAGGCAAGTTCGCGGGTTTCCAGTCGAAGACCACGAATTCCGCCAACGCCAGCGCGACGCAGATACTCGACGAGAGGTCCATAGCCCTGGCCGGGATCAGCTTCACCAGGCAGAACGGCTTCCTAGAGGGCACGCGCAACACGGTCAGCACGGGTACCGTCACCCAGCGGGCCTCGGAGCAGCTGCCAGATGCCCGGGAGAAATGGACCGCCAACGTACGCTACGTGCGCAGCCTCTCCGGGAAACTGGCCTTCCATCTGGACTACAGGTACTACACCGATACCTGGAATATCCGCGCGCATACCTGGGAACCTTCGCTGGCCTGGTCCTTCTCCGACGAGGCAGGCACGATCAAGCTGGGTTACAGGCGCTATTCACAGACGGCGGCCAGGTATTACGCGGGCTCCTTCCCGGTGATGAAGACCTACATGACCTCGGATTCGGACCTGGCCAAGTTCTCTGCCGACGAGGTCTCAGCGCAGCTGGCCTACGCCCCGGAAGGCGAGCCGGGCAGGACCGCCTGGGAGTACGGCGGCACTCTGCTCTATTACAAACGCTCCGACGGCCTGTCCGTGGCAGTGGCCCAGGCGTCGCTTACGGCCAAATTCTGATGCCCCCGCCCGTCTTTATAAAACGCGACCTGATGGGGTCCCCGTTCTGCATAACGGCTTACCCCGGCGCCGGCCGCCGTGCCATGACCAGCGAGGAGCTGCAGGCGGCCATAGCCACGGCCTATCAGGAGATAGCGCGCGTCGAGGACCTGCTGACGGACTTCCGCGACAGCCCTCTCAACCGCGTCAATTCCGGGGCCGGCGGCCCCCCCGTGCCCGTTCCGGGAGAGCTGGTGGATCTTCTCAACTTCGCTCTCGGGTTGTGCCGCGACTCGTCCGGAGCCTTTGATATCACTTTCGCGTCCGCGGGCATGCTCTGGCGGGAGGCCTTCCGCACCGGAGTCCCTCCGCCGGACCGTGCGCTGGACGCGGCCCTGCGGCTGGTAGACCATGCGAAAGTGGAGCTCGACAGAAGGGCCTGCACGGTGCGCCTCCCGGAGAAAGGGATGCGCATAGGGCTCGGCTCCATAGGCAAGGGTTACGGCGTCGACCGCGCTTTCCGGGTCCTCAGGGACCTGGGACTGGAGGATGTCCTGGTGGACGGCGCCGGCGACATCCGCCTCTCGTCCTCCGCCGCGGCCCCGCGCCCCTGGAGGGTGGCGATCCGCAATCCCTTCGCTTCCGACGGCCGGGCCGCCGGTTTTCTGGACATCCGCTCCGGGGCCATAGTGACCTCCGGAGATTACGAGAGGTTCTTCATACACGGCGGCAGGAAGTACCACCACGTTCTCGACGCCCGCACCGGCCGTGTGCGTGACGGCGTCGCCAGCGTCACGGTGACTGCGTCCACGGCGGCGCTGGCCAACGCCTGCTCCATCTCGGCGATGGCCCTGGGCCCCGAGGAGGGAGAGGCGTTCCTGCGGCGGCGCCGCGACGCCGGAGGCGTAATGATACTGTCCTCCGGCCGTGTCCTCAACTGCGGTCTCAAGCCCGGACTGGAACTTGAAAGGAGAGAGATATGCCACAGCTGAACTTCGAGTCGGTCTCCATCGTCACTTTCGCGCTCGTCTACGTTTCCGGCCTGCTCACCTCTCTTACGCCCTGCGTTTACCCGATACTCCCCATCGTAGTAGGATATCTCGGCTCCCGCGAAGGCGGGGTCGGCAGTCGGCTGGCCGCGAGCATCTCCTACGTGCTCGGCCTTTCGCTGGTCTACACGTCCCTCGGCCTGGCTGCGGCGCTGAGCGGCACGCTGTTCGGCTCCGTGGCCTCAAACAACTGGGTGTACCTGGCCTTCGGGGTGATGATGCTGTTTCTCGGCGGCAGCATGATGGATTGGTATTACATCCCCATGCCGAACCTGCCCGGTATAGCATCCGAATCGGTGAAGAAGTCCCCCTTCCTCGGCCCGTTCGTCATGGGCCTCACCTCCGGCATGGTCGCTTCGCCCTGCACGGCTCCCGTGCTCGGCGCGCTTCTGGCATACGTCGCCGCGAAGAAGGCGGTCCTTACCGGCGGACTGCTGATGTTCACGTTCTCGCTGGGCCTCAGCACCA
>DAIENX010000052.1:0-23165 GCA_027340875.1 Elusimicrobiota bacterium | reverse complement strand
CTGGCGCAGGCCAGGGACCCGCAGATGCGCGCGCTGATCATCGGCATCTACCGCAAGATGCTGCTGGACAACGTGAACATCAACGACGACAGGGAAGTGAAGAAGTGGATGAAGAAGCACCCCGAGGTGCTGCAGGGCGGCGAGACCGTGAAGGTGGAGACCGTCAGACGCGAGGAACCGAAAGTGGGCAGGAACGACCCCTGCACTTGCGGTTCCGGCAAGAAGTTCAAGAAGTGCTGCGGTGAGGGCCGGCGTTAGAGCACGGCATAATCATGCCGTGCGGCCGGCCCGCAAGGCCGGAGGCGCGAGCACAGCGACGAGCGCCGCGAACCGCGAAGCGGTTCCTTCTTGCCGGGGTCGCGGCCGCCTGATGGTCGTCTGATGCGCATAGCGCTTGATACGACACGGGCATAGCCCAGAGCATAGCTCCTGGCCGTCTGATACGCATAGCGTCTGATACGGCACGCGCATAGCGCAGATGCGGCACGGCCATAGGCCAGGAAAGCCGCTATGCGGCTTATCCGTGACCGGGCAAGTAGTCCGCGACCGCGATAAAAGAAGGACCCCGGCATAAAAGCCGGGGTCCTTCTTTTCTGGAGACTGCTCTGCTCAATACCACTGTATCTCTTTGGCCTCCAGCGGGGTTATCTCCGGGATCTGCCTGGCCAGCTCGCGGTTCTCCGCGGTCAGGTCCCTGAAACCGCCGAGGCCGTCAACGCCGTAGGTCCAGACCGCGCCGTCGGTGGAGAAAGGGGTGGAGACTATGTAGTTAAGATCGGACTGCAGATAGGCCACCGGGTCCTCTCCTGGGGCAGCGATGTTCATCGGGTCTGACATGCGGACGTTGAGCGAGAATTTCCAGCCCCACTTGATGTTCATCGACAGCGGGCGGACGGTGAAGTTGGTGATGTAGTGGCCCTTGATGACATCGCGCTGGGCCATGCTGCTGATGGGATCGGAGCCCGGCTTGCCCTGCACCACCAGGTTCTGGCCGTTGTAGTAGTAGGAGACCGCGAACTTTATCTTAATGACGTCCACCTGCATCAGGTTGGTCACGGTGTAGGTGTAGACCGCTTCCCTCTTCTTCCAGCCGCTGAAATTGGCCCAGTTGAAGCTGAAGCCGGGGATAGCGCTGGCGTAGGAGCTGGAGAGGTTGGCGTCCGGCTTGCCGCTGTTGATCACGTTCCACGCCTGTACGCCGCCGTTGACTATCGCCGCCGCGGGGCCAACGCGTTCGTTATCGGGCTTCATCGGGACGTTGACAGTGTCCGCTTCCGTAAGGTCTCTTTCCGTGACTTCGGAGGTGAGCCTCGTGAGGCCTGTCCTGAAATAATCATTGTCGGCCGCGCCGGCGGCTGCCAGCGGAGAAAGGGAAACGCAGAAGGCGGCTGCGAGGAAGAGGTTTTTCACGGTTCGTCTCCTGAACTTAGGTCTTGTATATAGTTTAACTTCTCCGGAAAATGCGGCAAGTGCCGCGGGGCCCAAGACGGGCTGGGCCTTCAGTCCCACTTCACTTCAGGGGCGTAGTCACGCTGCTCGCCCGCAGGCACCGGCGCTATGGCGAGGTCGCCGTATGATTCCTCGGCCATCTCTCCCAGCCCGTTGACCGAGACGGAGTTCATGCCTATATTGGGCTTGGTGCTGAGGGGCTTGGCGTACTGCCATTTGAGGTCCGCGTTCAGCATGGCCACCGGCTCCTCGGGGGTACCGATGTTCATCGGGTCGGACATGGCCGCAGTGAGCGCGACTTTCCAGCCCCACTTGAGGTCTATGACTTCGGGTTTTATCACGAAATTGGCCAGATAGTGGCCGCGGAGCTTGCCGCTTCCGGGCAGGGAGATGGAGCCGTAATAGAAGGAGATCTCGTAGACTATGTCCACCGCGCGGCCCTGCAGCCAGTGGTCTATAGTGAAGCGGTATTTCCTGGTCACCTTCTTCCAGGAGGAAAGCTCGTTCCAGTTGAAGTCGAAGCCGGGTATCGCGCTGGCGTAGGCCGAGGCCAGGTCGGCTGACGGCCGGTTGTCCATTATGACGTTCCAGACCTTGGCTCCGGCCAGTATGACGAGGGCCGCGGGGATAACTATGGCCTTGTCCCCGCGCGCGGCGGCTATGGCCCTGGCGTCGGCCGGGGTCAGCGGCGTGACGGTCTCGCTGAGCAGTATGTTGCGCTGTACGACCTCTTCGGCCGTGGCCGTGGCCGCGCAGGCCGGCAGGGTGAAGGATAACGCGAGCAGGGCGTGGATGGCGGTTCTGAATAGCGTCATGCGGCTATAGTCTACCGCGAGGAGGGGGAGCAGGCAAGCGCCCAATGGCCCAGGTTATGGCCGGAAATGGGCCCAGGGTCCGGGGCCTGTGGGCCCTTGACAAAAGTCAGCCTGGCCTTTATGCTATTAATGTTTCAGATAAGTGTATCCTTATTCTTATGAGGAAGATGCTTTCTGTTCTTTTTTGCTTTGTCCTGCTGGACTCCGCCCGGGCTGGTCTTGCGGCCGAAACCGTGCCCGGTCCCGGCAGCCTGCAGTCCGGTGCCTACAGCTCTGGCGAGGTGCTGGGCGATAGCGACATGGACGTCTTCCGGCTGAACACCGCGGACCATCCGCTGGAATCCGCGGACGCTCTGGCCCGCCTCCTCCAGGGAAAAACCAAGGATGACCTGGACAGCTTCAGACAGCAGCATTGCGGCAAGATAGCGGAGTTGATGGTCTCCCTTCACAGGGCCGTGGTGGGGCATCGTATAACCACCGAAGAGTTCCTGCAGGCGGTCACGGAGCTCTCTCCCTTCGACCTGCATCCGCCTACGGAGCGCGGTTTCCAGGGTTGGCCCCCTTCCGGCGGCAAGAAGCGTGACGCTGTGGAGGCGCTGGTGGACGTGCATATCGCGGCTGACTCCGGCGACAAGGACAAGGCCGGGAAGATACTGGACGCCACGGTGCAGGCCTACCCGCAGAACCCTTCCGTCAGGACCGCCGCAGCCAACTATTACAACGAGGAGAAGGACTATTCGAAGGCGCAGGAGAACGCCACCGCGGCCATACAGCTGAACGATAAGGACCCGGACGCCTACAAGGCCAGAGCCCTGGCCAAGGCCTCGCTGCAGGACCGTCAGGGCGCCATCGAGGATATAAAAAAGGCGATGAGCATAGACCCGCAGGACGAGTCCGCCCGTGTGCTCGGGGCGCTCCTTGAGAGCCGCAGGTCCACCGCCAGCCTGAAGACCATCTCTTCGGTGAGCGAGATCAGGCGCGCGCTGGGCGACGCGGAGGAGGACGCCGCGCTCATCGGGGCGGGCGGCCAGGCCGCCGCTTCCGGCGGCGGGGAACGCGCTGGGGAGATATCGGCCCAGGCGGATCCGGACTTCGCCAGGTCCAAGGCCTATCTTAAGACAGCGCTGGCCAAGAACCACCTGGGCGATTACCGGGGCGCAGCCCATTACGCCACGCTGGCCATAGAGAAGGACCCGGGCAACTACGAGGCCTACCTGGAGCGCGCCCACGCAAGCAATTTCCTCGGCCGCTACGACGACGCGGTGCGCGACGCCGGCTACGTCATCGAGAAGGACCCCTCCAACATGCAGGCCTACAACATGCGCGCCTGGGCGCTGAACCGCAAAGGGCAGGCCAAGGACGCCGTGAGCGACGCCAGCCGCGCCATAGGCATAAATCCCGGCTTCGCCGACGCTTGGTTCAACCGTGCCCTCGCCTACGAAAAACAGGGCGACTACAAGCGCATGCTGGAGGATTTCAAGCAGGCGGCCTCGCTCAGCGGGGCCTATTCCGGCCGCTATCAGGACGCGGTGGCCCAGTACGGCCCGCGCGTGCCGGGCTTCGCGGCCGAAGCCGGGGCGGCCAGGATGGCCTCGGCGAAGGACGGCGGCGGGACTACCCCGGCCGGCGGCGGCAGCCCGCTGCGGCGCTTCCTCACGCTGATGTTCTTCACGCTTACCGGCGGCGGCCTGGTGGCCGCGGGCCTGCTGCACATCATGTCCTCCCGAAGTGCGGCGGAGGAGGAGCGCGCGCCGCGCAGCACCCATCCCGACGTTCTTTCTCCTTCCGTGTTCTACGAGGGCGTGGCCACCGGCAAGTACAAGATAGAGCGCAAGCTCGGGGCCGGCGCTATGGGCGTCGTGTACGAGGCCACGGACCAGTCGCTGGGCCGCAAGGTCGCCATCAAGAAGATGAGCGACGAGATCAAGGTGAACGACCGGGAGAAGCAGCGCTTCCTTGAGGAAGCGCGCACCGTCGCACTGCTGCACCATCCGGGCATAGTGGAGATCTACACCATCTTCGAGGAAGGCGAGGATATCTACCTCGTTTTCGAGCATGTCGGCGGGGAGACGCTGGACCGGCTGATAGAGAAGGAAGGCCGCCTGCTCCCTGACAAGGCGCTTAAGGTGTTCGCCGAAGCCGCCGACGCGCTGGCCTACGCCCATTCCAAGAACGTGGTGCACAGGGACCTGAAGCTTTCCAATATCATGCTCAGCGCTGAAGGCGCGGCCAAGGTCATGGACTTCGGTCTGGCCTTCAGGGCGAGGGAGTCGGCAGCCCGCCTGTCCCACAGCGAGGTGGTCGGCTCTCCGGCCTACATGGCGCCGGAGCAGGACCTCGGCGCGGCCTCGGCCCAGTCGGACATCTATTCGCTCGGGGTCTGCCTGTACGAGGCGCTCAGCGGGGTGCTCCCGTTCCAGGGGCCGGACTTCCACCATCAGAAGGAGAGGATGGTTTTCCAGAAGCTCTCACAGGCCGTGCCGGGGCTGCCGCAGGGCATCGACGACGTGATAGCCCGCTGCCTGGCCCCCGACCAGGAGGCCCGCTTCCGCAGCGCGGAGGAGCTCCGGAGCGCTCTCTCCCTGCTGATGTAGGGCGGCCGCGGCCGGAGATCTCTCGGGGACGCTTGTCGTCAGATGGGCCGAGATGTTCCAGGCAGTGATCGCCGCGGTCAGTGTCAGCTGTGCTTCATCGCGTGCTTCGAAGCCGCCATAACTCTATGAGATGCCGATACGCGTTAACGCTGCTTTTGGGCCTCCTGGGCGCTGCCTATCTCCCTGCGCCGAATGCCGTAGGCGAGGAACTGCAGCAGGGCTCGGGGTTCTTCGACGGCGCCGGGCATTACAAAGCCCTCCAGTCCGGGACCTCGCCCTCGGAGATGTCCCCCGAGGCGCTGAAGGCCGAGCTCAAGAAGCACATCGTTTTCGATGACCACGGCAGTAGCAGGGAGCGTGAGGGCTACGAGCGCATGCTTACCCGCCTGATGAACAGTCCTACTGCCAGGCAGGAGGCTCGGAAGTTCGTGGAGGACGGCCGCGAGATAACCTTTTCTTTCGCGGACATGACGGGCACCACTATAGCTACCGTGAACGGGAGGAAGGAGGTCTGGGGTCCGAGGGGCGTGACGCATATCAGGGAAGTCCCGCCCGGAGTGCAGATCAACAAGGAGTTCCTCGACTATGACACGGATGTCGGAGTGGGGACTTTCGCGCACGAGACTTTCGGGCACGCCGTTTCGGCCAGTACCCTGAGCGGGGCCGATGCCTTGGTGAACACCTGCGCCATTACCGAGGAGGAGAACGCCAGGATGATAGGCTGGCTGGTCAGGACCGAGTTGGGAGTGCCGCCGGAGGCTGAGATCTGGGACTATGCGGCCAACCCCGACCGGTCCATGCAGGACCTGACGATGGGCCATCCGTATTACGCCCTGCAGCTCACCACAGATGAGATGCAGGACCCGCTGCCGGTGTACCAGGAAAGGTTGGACAAGGTCAGCGAACTGCAGGCCAATATCCCTAAGCGGCAGCAGAACCTGAAGAACTGGACCAGGATAGTCGACCACTTCGTCAACGCTCACAAGATGGACGAGGCTTCGTTCAGGAACATCCGCGACAGCATCGCCAACTCCAGCAAGGCGCTGCCCAATTCGGAAAAGATGTATGCCGACATCAAGAAGGCGCTCGAGCAGCGGATATCGTATTTATCCACTGAGAAAGGGAAAGCGACGCTCGAAGTGCTCAGACGTGGCGCTTCTTCGCAGTTCCTGAAGGACAGGGACGCCGTGATCCTGGCTAACCGCAGGAAGCTGGACGGGCTGCTGGCCGGCCAGAGCGCGGAGACCACAGCGCCGCCTCCGCAGGCCGGGCAGGTGACCTGGGAGCAGCTCAAGGAGATGCTCAACAAGGACAGGCAGGACTGCCAGTACGGGGGTGTAAAATGAAGCGTATTATGTTCATCCCGGTTCTGCTGCTGATGGGCGCAGCGCCCGCCACGGCGCCGAAGGCGAAAACGATTATGCCAAAAGACCAGATAACTTCGGCGGCCTCTTACGTCCTGCCCGAGGGCTGGAAGGAGACCTTTTCCCGGAACCAGGGGGATCCGCAGGCCGTGCTAAAGTATGGCCTGCACAGGATAACGGTACGCCTTTCAGGAGGCGAAAAATCCCGCTACAAGAAGGCCGCTGACTTCTTGGTGGGCCTGGAGGTACGCTCCGCGGACGGAAAGGCCCCTGGCAAGCTGGGGCACGTGGCGGTGGCCGGCCAGAAGGTTATGCTTTACAAGCGCAAGGCGGCCGTCTCCCTGCCGTTGCCGGACATGGGCGGGCCGGCCTCTTATGCCGATGAGGAGTTCTGCGTAGTTCCTGCGCGTTCGGGATACTTCGTGCTGAGCTACTCCTACGAGGACGACCTGCCGGACTCCACTTATGACGGCGCCAAGGTCTGGCACGGGTTCCTGAAGTCGTTCCGGCTCAAGGTCGGTCGCAAATAACTGCGCGCTCCCGATTCCTGGTCCCAAGCGGCCCGTGGCGCGGGCGTCACGAGGACGGCACTGGGCGGGGAGGGGCTGAACCTGCCATGATGGCGGCCTTGCCGGCGTAACGGTTCGGCGACAATACGACATGTCTCCATATCCGGGTCCCGCGACCGGATGGTCCACCAGGTACCGGCTTTTCAGCGCCGGCGTATAGCGCTATGCCGGAACGCGCGCATTTCCAGGCGGTTCCGCTTACCGTGGGATATTCCGGGGATGGAAGGGCCGGGACGCATAGGCCCATTGACTCTGAACTGGCGGACCAAAGACCCTGTCGTTCCCGATATCCGAAAGCTATACTTTAGCTGGTGAGACACCGACTAACGACACGCATCGCGCCCCTTATTTTCCTCGCCGGAAGCCTCTTCGGCGTTTCCGCCGCTCTCGCGCAGAACGATTGCGAGGAGCTCATCTCTTCCCTGCCGGACAACTATGTGCGTGGTCACGTTTCCGTACCGGAGAACTGGGACGAACCGCAGGGAGAAAAGATAGAGGTCTTCTATTACGGCAGGCTGCGCCCGGGTTCAGGGAACCCCGTGGTGGCCGTTTTCAACGGCGGCCCCTCGTCGGACAGTCACGGTCTGTACCGCAAGCTCTCATCGGATCCGCGTTCCGCCGGCGTAGATTTCGTCTTCATGGACCAGCGCGGGACCGGCTGTTCCACGCCCTATCCCCCGGGAGAGAGCCGCGAAACGGCGCGCCGGCTGACCGGATACACCAGCCGCGCCATCGTGCATGACGCGGAAGCTGTCAGGAGAAAGCTCCTGGGCAGGAACGGCAAATGGCGCATATTCGGCCAAAGTTACGGCGGCCTGATAGTGCACCGCTATCTGGCAGTGGCGCCGGGGTCGCTGGAAGCGGCGTATTCCCACGGCTACGCGGTGATGACCGACCAGGTGGAATGGATGAAGGAGCGTATCCTTTCGCAGGACCGGGTAGCGGACGATTATTTCCGCGGATACCCGCAGGACAGGCAGCTTTTGGAGACTATCCGCGCCAGGATCCCTCCGGACAAGTGCTTTACCGACGAAGGCAGTACCATATGCGGTCCGGCCATGATAGACGCCATAAGGCATCCTCTCGGCTTCCGGAATTCCTGGGAGGACATGCACTGGTGGATAGACACCCTCTCACAGCAGAACGAGTACAGCGACAACATGATGAACGGTTTCCTGCTGGTCTATGCTACCGATTTCACCCGCTCCAAACTGCCCAGCTCCGTGATCAACAAGGTCGAGATAAACAAGGGTGCCAGCGACGTGGCGGAATGCGCCGAGGCTTCCCGCCGGCTGAGGGCGGCCGGAGACGACCCGGACCTCTGGCCGGTGAACGAATGCCGCATTATAGCCGCGGTTAAGAACGAGCGCCTGGACTCCCTTCTGGACTCGGTCACAGGGATAGACCCGCTGACGCTCGACGCGGTCAGGACCTCGCTGGCCGAGAATCCCTCGCTGAAACTGTATCTGTATGCCGGCCGGAAGGACACCTTCGTGCCGGTGGATACTTTCAGGGAAGAGGTTTCCGTTCTGGGCGGGCTCGTGGAGTACACGGCCTTCCCGGACAGCGGCCACGAGGGCTACAGCACCGAGGGCAAGGTCTGGGACGACCTGCTGCGGCGCCCGTGAGCGGACGGCCGCGATGCGGCCGCGCGGACGCACCGAAGGCCGGTACCGCCGGTCTTTTTTATCGCCTGCCGCCGTGCGCTAAAATCGCTATAATGTAGGCGTTGGCATACTGCCAGGATAACGGCGGAGGAACCACCATGAAAGCCCTTGTCAAAGCCAAACCCGAGAAAGGCCTGTGGCTCGAGGACGTGCCCAAGCCCGAGCCGGCGGACAACGAAGTCCTCATCAAGATCAGGAAGACGGCCATCTGCGGCACCGACGTCCACATCTACCAGTGGGACGACTGGGCGCGGAAGACCATCCCGGTGCCTATGCACGTCGGCCACGAGTTCGTGGGCGAGATAGCGGCGCTGGGCAAAGCGGTGAAGGGGCACTTCGTCGGGGAGCGCGTCTCCGGCGAGGGGCACATCGTCTGCGGCCACTGCCGCAGCTGCAAGGCGGGCCACCGGCACCTCTGCATAAACACGAAAGGCGTCGGAGTGAACCGGCCCGGCTGCTTCGCCGAGTACCTCTCTATCCCCGCCGAGAACGTTTTCTCCATCCCCGACGGCGTCTCGGACGACGAGGCCGCCATCCTCGACCCGCTCGGCAACGCGGTGCATACCGCGCTGTCGTTCGACCTGATAGGCGAGGACGTGCTGATCACCGGCGCTGGTCCCATAGGCATCATGGCGGGAGCCATAGCCAACCACGTCGGAGCCCGCCACGTGGTGATAACCGACGTCAACGATTACCGGATGCAGCTGGCCTCGAAGCTGGGGATAAGGACCGTCGTCGATTCCCGCCGCGAGAAGCTGCCGGACGTGATGAAGGCGCTGAAGATGACCGAGGGTTTCGACGTGGGCCTGGAGATGAGCGGCAACGCCCAGGCCTTCAACGACATGATAGCCAACGTCAAGATGGGCGCGAAGCTGGCGCTGCTCGGCATCCTGCCGCCCAACACCACGATACCGTGGGGCAACGTCATCTTCAAGGCGCTGACGATGAAGTGCATCTACGGCCGCGAGATCTTCGAGACCTGGTACAAGATGTGCGCGATGCTGACCAGCGGCCTGGACATCAAGCCTATAATCACCCACCGCTTTCCGGCGAAGGACTTCAAGGAGGGCTTCGAGGTGATGTCCTCCGGCAAGTCCGGCAAGATAATCCTGGACTGGACGGGGGTCTAGTGGGCGGGACCGACCGGGGGATGGACCCGTCTGGCACGCTATCGGCCACACAGTGGCCGCGCTCCCGCGCAGCGGTGTCGCTTTCGCTCCACCCGGGTTCGGCGCTGCGCAAGCCTCACCCTGCGCGAGGGCCCTCCGGTCCCATCCCCCGGTCAATCCCTTACGGGTGGTATGATTTATGAGGTACGACGAGAATTTCGGGAAGCTCTGCGAGGCCCTCGAGGGGCCCGGCGCCTTCCTCGTGGTCGAGAGCGGCGGCCGCGTCAACGCGATGACCATAGGCTGGGCGCAGGCCGGAGTGATCTGGGGCCAGCCCGTCATGACGGTGCTGGTCAGGCCGTCCCGCTACACCCACGGCCTGCTGGAGAAGGCCAAGACCTTCAGCGTCTGCGTGCCGCGCCGCGGCGAGCTGAAGAAGGAGCTCGCCTTCTGCGGCTCCAAGTCGGGCCGCGACTACGACAAGATACGCGCCTGCGGCCTGAAAGCCGCCGAAGGCGCCGGAGGGGTGAAATACCTGGAAGGCTGCGAGCTGGTCTATTTCTGCGAGGTCTGCGGCAGGACCGATCTTAAGGACGGAGCCGTGGCCGAGCCGGCGCTGGGCCGGTACTACCCCGCCCCGGCGGACCTGCACACGCTCTACTTCGGCAGGATAATCAAAGCGGAGAGCTTCGCATGAGATCCCGGCGGCTTGGACTGGCGGCTCTGGCCGTCCTGCTGCTCTCGGGCTGCGGCCTGGTCAGGCAGAAGGCCGCCGGCTATTATCTCTCCAAGGCGCGCCGTACCGCTGAAGCCCGCAATCCCGCCCCGCAGGAGCTGCAGGCCGCTTTCGCTTCCGTGGACAAGGCCCTGAACTACGCTCCCGGCTCGGAAGCGGCGGTGGACCTGTTAAGCCGCCTGGCCGAGGTCTCCGCCAACACAGGCTTCCAGGGCGCGCAGGAGCTGCATGTCGCCGCGCTGCGCAAGGCGCTCGCCGGCGCGCCGCTGAACTGGGCCGCCCGCGAGTCGCTGACCAACTTTTACGGGGCCCTCGGCGACACCGGCGGCCTCGAGGCTATGGCGGCGCAGGCCCAGGAACTTCTCGCCTCCAAGGACGCGGGGACCAGGTACTGCTCCCTGCTGGCGGCGCTGGAAGCCAGGGCTTCGGCCCTGCCCTGGATAGAGTCCGAGGCTTACCTCAGCCTGAACAGGTCCCCGGAAACGCTCTTCGAGAAGGCCGCTTCCTATGCCGCGGGGTCCTCTAAGGTCAGCGAGCTCAAGGGGGAGCTGGACAAGCTGAACGCCTCCGACCCGTCGCTGAAGAAGCACGCCCCTCAGGAATTGTCCTCGGCCGCCGAGGTGGCCGCCGCGGACGCCCTTAAGGACCCGCAGGGCCGGGCGGATATAGCGGCGTTCAGCGCCAGGACCGCTTCGGACGAGGCTTTCAGGAAGGCCGTGGAGATGACGGTGCGCGGCAACGCCTCGCTCGTCAAGAAGGATTATCCGCAGGCCAGGGCCTTCTACCGCGGCGCGCTGGTGCAGTTCCCGGGGATGATCGACGCCAGGCGGCAGCTGGCCGAGACGGATTTTCAGGAGGGGGCTTCCCTGGCCGCCGCCGGAGAGGACCAGAAAGAGGCCTCCAGGCTGCTCTATAAGGCGTACGGAGATTCCTCCGCCGTGATCGCCGAGGCGCAGAGGAGCGGGAACCTGATACCTTTTGTTAAACCTTCCAGATTCCTCGGCGAGGCGTACGCGCTGAAGGCCGCCTCGCTGGCGGCGCTGCGCGCGGTGGAAGGGCCGCGCCTTCGCGGCCGGGCCCGCCTCGAGGCGGACTTCAAGGCTTCCCTCGACGAGGCGCTGAGGCTCAATCCTGAAGGCGGCCTGGCGCGCGAGCTGCTGGAGCGCTATACCAAGGATGGTTTCTAGCGTACCGTGATCTAAAATGAAAGGGCCCGCTTCTGCGGGCCCTTTTTTTCGCCCGGGCGGCCTACAGCGAGATGGCGGCCTGGCCCTCCGAACCGTCTATCCGTATATCCAGCGGCGACTGGAACCGGAGATGACGGATGTAGGAGAGCTCCTGCACCGGCTTCTGCCCTTTCAGACGCTTCCAGTCTATGAAGGAATCCGGGCCGGTCTCGTTCACGGTCAGGTATCCTATGCCGAGGGAGGTCACGTTGTGGAAGAAGTGCGTGCCGTAGGAGGGGTCCACCGTGAAGTCGCCGTACGCCGCCTCGATGATTATCCTGGAGCCGGAGATGTGGTTCCATTTGACCGGTATGCCGAGGCTCGGATCGCTGGAGCCCCACCGGCCGGGGCCGATGACTATGTAGGAGCGCTTCTCGTCGCGCAGCCTGGCGTTCAGCGCCCCGATCTCATCGGCGATATCGAGGGTCTTCATCCGGTCGAACTTCTCCGGGATGACGTAGATCAGGTCGGTTATGTTCTTGATGGAGCCGTTGCCCAGGGCCTGCTTCGTCAGGCAGAGCAGGTTCTCCCGGCGGAGGTCCTTCATCGAGACCTTTTTGACCGCGCTGCGGGCCACCATCGGGCGCATCTGGAGTATGTTGAAGACGGCGTTCCCTGACTCGACGTCGTAGTCGCAGGCGAACTCCATCTCTATGTTGGCGCCCATCGCGTCCTTGCCCAGCTCGGCCAGGGTCTGCAGTATCTCCGACAGCGGCAGCACCTCGTTCTTCAGGACCGGGGCGAAGGTTATCAGGCGGCGGCCGGGCGAGGAGACGTTGTCGTACACCCTGTCGTTCTCGGCCGAATAGGTCGAGCCTACCAGCTCCAGCGTGCCGTCGGTCTCGGCCTCGTCTATGCCCGCCTCCTCCAGCGCGGGCTCCGAGTTGTAGCCCAGCCTTCCCTCGCTCCTGTCCCGCCGCAGCGCGACGAACTTCTTCTGCGAGTTGGTCAGGAAGTCGGTGATCGTGGAGAACTGGTGCAGGTTGTGCGGATGGGCCGGGGAGAAGCGGAGCGCGTTGTGGCCTTCCACGATGGTCTTGCCCAGGCCGAGGGCGATATGCACTATCGGGTCGGTCGCCTCCAGCGGCGGCACCGGGTAGAAGTTGTAGGACTGCATCACGCCGGAGAAGGCCGGATAGAAGCGCCCGTCGGGGCCGTGGGCCCGGCCGACCACCCGCTGGATGGCCACGGCCATCTTCTCGTCGTCTATCAGCGACGGGTTGAGCCTGCGGTAGGCGCGGGCCTCCTGCGAGAACACGGAGGCGTAGATCAGCTTGATGGCGTGCGAGAGGTCCTGCAGGCGCTGCGCCGGGTCGGGCGAGTTGTTCGGGAGCATGTAGGTCTTGTAGACGCCGGCGAACGGCTGCGTCTTCGAGTCCTCCAACAGCGAGGAGGAGCGCACCGCCAGCGGTCCCTTCAGCCGCGTGACCAGCACCTCCAGGTCCCGCTTGACGTAGTCCGGCAGCCTGGCCTTCTCGAAAAGCGCCGCCGTCTCCTCGCTGGTGTTGTTCTCGTTCACCAGCGAGTCCAGACCGTTCTGCTCTATGAAGAAGTCGAAGACGTCCGTGCCTATCACCACCGTGTTCGGGACCGTCACAGTGATGCCCGGCCAGCGGTTCTCGATGTCGGTCTTCGAGAGCAGGAAGTCCACGAACGCGAGGCCGCGCGCCTTGCCGCCGATCGAGCCGCCGCCTATCTTCGAGAGCGGCGTGGAGTCGTCGAACAGCTTGTTGTCGAACTTCAGGACCGTTCCCAGCTGCGTGTGGTAGATGAACTGGTGCATCGTCTCCACCAGGTACTTCCGCAGCTGCTCCGGGTTCCCGAACTCGGATATCTTCTTGGGCCTGATGTTGTAGGCCATCTCGAACTCGGTGCGGGCGAACAGCCATTTCGAGAAGTGGTTCCGCCCGGCGTGGTAGAGCACCGACTCCACCGGCACTATCTGCAGCAGCTTCAGCATCGTGCCCAGGTCCGAGGCCCTGGCCAGCTCGGCGCCGGAGGCGTCGGAGAAGATGAAGTCGCCGAAGCCGAAATAGCGGACGATGAAGGCGCGCAGCTGCTTCGAGAGGTCCGGCGCGGCCTTGTGCATGAAGGAGGCCTCCAGCGCGGCGGCGCTCGCCGCGAAGGACATGTTGAAGGACTGCAGCAGCACCGGCATGTCCGGCGTATCGGCCTTGATGCGCCGCGTCAGTTCCAGGCCGGCCTCTGAGGTGGAGGAGCCGCCCTTCGGGTACTCGATGTCGGTTATCACGCCGAGCAGGTTGGACTTGTACTTCTCGTACAGCGCCCAGGCCTCCTCGTAGGTGCTGCAGAACAGCACCTTCGGCCGCGCGCGCAGGCGCAGCATCTTCTTGGCGGGATTGAGCTCCTCGGCCATGACGATCTGCGTCTGCTTCATCAGTTCGGAGTAGATCGTCGGCAGGTAGGAGGAATAGAACTTGATGTTGTCCTCCACCAGCAGCACGGCCTGCACGCCCACCTGGGAGTCGTGCTCGAAGTTCTGCGCGTCCTCGATTATGTTGATTATCGCGGAGAAGATGCGGGTATCGCCGCTCCAGAGGTACAGGCCGTCGGCCAGCGCGCAGGCCTCCTCGGGTATGCTGGAGATGTCCTGGGTGTTGAAGGAGAGCAGGACCACCGGGAGGCCGGGCTTCGTGGCCTTCAGTTTCCTGAAGAAGTCCCCCATGTCGGTCTCGCCCACCTGGATCATCGCTATGACCAGGTCGTAGGAGCCGCGCTTGAGCTTTTCCAGCGCCTTCTCGGCCGTGGAAACGCGGGTTATGCGCGGGGCCGAGCGCGGGGAGGAGTCCAGCATCTCCCCGAACAGCGCCTCGTTAAGGCGGTCGTCGTCGGCCAGCAGGAAGGAGTCGTAGAGCGAGGCCACCAGCAGGACGTTCTTTATCCTGTGCGGCATCAGCTTCTCGAATCCGCCGAATTCCACCTCGTAGTCGCCAGCGCGCTTGTTGTTCTCCATAGACAGATATTCTACAAAAACCTGCGCCCGGCCGCGCCGGGAGGGCAGGGGGGTGCCAGACTGCCGGTAAAATTATTTATAATTATAGGCGTGAGGGAAAAACTGTCGTAACCCTATTTCGTTAACAGGAGAACAACATGGAAAAACCAGTCAAGAAACCAGGCTGCCCCAACTTCTCTTCCGGCCCCTGCGCCAAGCGCCCCGGCTGGACCGTGGACGCGCTTAAGGGCGCTCTCGTCGGCCGCTCCCACCGCTCCAAGGAGGGCAAGGCCCGCCTGCAGGAGGTCTCGGACCGCATGAAGAAGGTCCTGAACCTGCCGGCGGACTACCGCATAGGCGTGGTGGCCGGCTCGGACACCGGCGCGGTGGAGCTGGCTATGTGGTCGCTGCTGGGCCCCAGGCCGGTGGACATCTTCGGCTGGGAGTCGTTCAGCAAGGGCTGGATCACCGACGCGGTGAAGTACCTCAAGCTCCCGAAGGTCAACGAGTACAAGGCCGACTACGGCAAGCTGCCGGACCTGAAGAAGGCCGACCCGAAGAACGACATCATCTTCACCTGGAACGGCACTACCTCGGGCGTGAAGGTCCCGAACCTCGACTGGCTGCCGAAGGACCACGACGGCATCGTGATCTGCGACGCCACCTCCGGGGTCTTCGCGATGGACATGGATTTCACTAAGCTCGACGTAGTGACGTTCAGCTGGCAGAAGGTGCTGGGCGGCGAGGCCGCGCACGGCGTGATAATCCTCTCGCCGCGCGCCGTGAAGCGCATGGAGGAGCAGAACGCCAAGATCACCTGGCCTATGCCGAAGATCTTCCGCCTGGTGGACGAGAAGAAGCTCGCCCCCGGCGAGCTCGAGTACAGCACCATCAATACCCCGTCCATGCTCTGCGTCGAGGACGCGATAGACGCCCTGAAGTGGGCCGAGACGATAGGCGGCCTGCCCGGGCTCGTTAAGCGCTCCACCGCCAACCTGGCCGCTTTCGAGCGGTGGGTCGAGAAGTCGAACTGGATAGCCTTCCTCGCCGAGTCCAGGGAGATCCGCTCCAACACCTCGGTCTGCTTCAGGATAAAGTCCGAGTGGTTCCTGAAGCTCCCGGCCGAGGAGCAGGCCAAAGCGGCCAAGAAGATCACCGGCCTGCTGGACAAGGAGGGAGTGGCCAAGGACATCAACTCCTACGGCAAGGCTCCCGTCGGGATCCGCGTCTGGTGCGGGGCCACCGTGGAGACGGCCGACATCGAGGCCCTCATCCCGTGGCTTGACTGGGCCCACGAGCAGGTTTCGAAGGAATACGCCAAGGAGGCCGTGAAATGAGCAAGGTCCTTATAGCCGACAAGGCAGATCCGCTCTGCGAGAAGGTGCTGAAGGAGCGCGGGCTGGACGCCGTCGTGAAGACCGGCATGAAGCCCGAAGAGCTGAAGGCCTGCGCGCACGAGTACGACGCCATCATAGTCCGCTCCGCCACCAAGATCACGCGGGAGATATTCGAGGCCGCTAAGAACCTGAAGGCCGTGGCCCGCGCCGGAGCGGGCGTCGACAACATCGACGTGGCGGCCGCCAGCGAGAAGAAGGTGCTGGTGATGAACACGCCTTTCGGGAATACCGTCTCCACCGGCGAGCACGCCATAGCCATGATGATGGCTCTGGCGCGCCACATCCCCCAGGCCAACGCGTCCACGCACGCCGGCAAGTGGGAGAAGAGCCGTTTCGAGGGAGTGGAGATAACCGGCAAGACCCTCGGGGTGGTCGGCTGCGGCCATATAGGCGCCGTCGTCGCCGACAGGGCCCGCGGGCTGAAGATGAACGTTATCGTGTACGACCCCGTCATGAACGCTGAGCGCGCCAGGGAACTGGGCGTCAAGATGGCGACGCTGGACGAGCTCTACGCTAAGTCCGATTTCATCACCTACCATGTGACCATCAACCCGGCCACCAAGGGGATGATAAACAAGGACGCTATAGCCAAGATGAAGAAGGGCGTGCGCCTGATTAACTGCGCCCGCGGCGCGATATTGGTCGAAGAGGACGTGAAGGCGGCCGTGGAGAGCGGGCAGATCGCCGGCCTGGCCGTGGACGTCTATTCAGAGGAGCCCGCTACCAGGCACCTCTTCTTCGGCATGGAGAAGGTGATCTGCACGCCGCATATCGCCGCCTCCACCAAGGACGCGCAGGTGACGGTGGCCAGGCAGGCGGCCGAGCAGATAGCGGACTACCTGCTGGACGGCAAGCGCACCCACGCGGTCAACGGCGAGAAGATATAAGGCGCCAATTTCCCGCCTCGCTCCGAGGTCGGTTTTTAACGCCGTCGCTCGCTTCGGTTTTATCGGTGCCTGCGGAACTCGCCCAAAAGGCAAAGCTTTTGGGCTCAGACATTCCTCGGCATCCCGGAGGGATACCCTCTAAAACCTCGCTCGCGAGGCTAAACCTCCCGGTCGCTCGCCGGGAAACAGGCGCCTCGCTGGGAAGATTAAGGAAGACTTCTTATGACAAAGCTGCCGCTTTTTTCGCCGATATTCGGCATCCGGCCCGCCTCGCAGGCGAAGGCCCAGGAGATAATCGCGCCGCCCTACGACGTGCTCAACTCGGACGAGGCCCGCGAGCTGGCCAAGGGCAAGCCCAACAGCTTCCTGCACGTCTCGAAGGCGGAGATAGACCTGCCTCCGGGGACCGACGTCTACTCGGAGGCCGTCTACAGCAAGGCCGCGGAGAACTTCGAGAGGATGCTGAGGGAGGGGCTGTTGCTGCGCGAAAGCAAGCCCTGCTTCTACGTCTACCGCCTGCAGATGGGCGGCCATGTGCAGACCGGGCTGATGGTCGGCGCCTGCGTGGACGATTACGACGCCGGCCGCATCCGCCGGCACGAGTTCACCCGGCCCGTGAAAGAGGACGACCGCGTCAACCAGATCAAGCACGTGAAAGCGCAGACCGGCCCGGGCATCATAGCCTACAAACAGGTCCCGGAGATAGACGCCGTGATAAAGAATAACGTGCGGAAGGAGCCGCTGTTCTCCGCGAAAGGCTCTGGCGGCGTCATACATACCCTCTGGCTGGTGGACGAGGAGGCGGACATAAAGGCCATCTCCGCCGCCTCCGAGAAGCAGAAGACGGTCTACATCGCCGACGGACACCACAGGAGCGCGGCCGCCAGCCGCGTCAAGAAGCTGATGGTCGCGGAGCGCGGCGCCGGGCATAAAGGCGACGAGCCGTACAACGTCTACCTCGCGGCCGCTTTCCCGGTGGACGAGATGAAGATCTGGGACTACAACCGCGTGGTAAAGGACCTCAACGGGCTAGCCCCCGAGCAGTTCCTCGCCAAGGTGAGAGAGAGCTTCGAGGTGAAGGCGGCCCCCGGCCGGGCCAAGCCGGCCGCGCGCCGCGAGTTCGGCCTGTACCTGGGCGGCAAATGGCACCTGATGAAGCCGTCCGTGAAGACCCCGACGAGGGGGGAGGACCCGGTGAAGGCGCTGGACGTCAGCGTGCTGTCGGACCTAGTGCTGGACCGCGTCCTCGGCATCAAGGACCTGCGGAAGAGCGACCGCGTGGATTTCGTAGGAGGCATCCGAGGGCTGGAGGAACTGGAGAAGCGCGTGAACTCCGGCGAGATGGCCGCCGCTTTCGCGCTGTTCCCGACTTCGCTCGACGAACTGATCAGCGTGGCGGACGACGGGCAGGTGATGCCGCCCAAGTCCACCTGGTTCGAGCCTAAGCTGGCGGACGGGGTGGTCTCCAACCCGCTGCTCTGAGCGGCGGTGCCGCGGCCCGGGGAGCGGCCGCATGACCGGTATATCATGAAGGGATTGAAGGACTTCTTTTTCGGTACCAGGCGGCGGGCCCTGGTCTCCGGCCTTGCCTGCTTCGCGCTGGTATCGGCCGGGGATTTCCTGGTAAGGAACGAGATCTCCATCGATGTATTCTACTTCCTGCCCATCTTCATCCTGACCTGGCGGGGAGGGCTGTGGCTCGGCATGACCACGGCCGTGGCCAGCGTCTTCGTCTGGCTGCTGGACGAGCGCATCTACATCCCGGACCTGACGGGCCAGGTGCATGTGATAATCTGGAACGCGGTGGTGCGACTGGCCTTCTTCGCGGTGGTGGTCGCTCTCATAGACCGTCTGCGGGAGATGGTCTACAGGGAGAGAGCCGCCTCAAAGCTTAAATCCCTGATGATCCATACGGTCAGCCACGAGTTCAACAACGCCCTTACCGGCCTTGCCGCGGGCCTGTTCCTGCTCAAGGAGACGGACCTCTCGGCCGGAGAGACGCCCCGGAGGGAGATCTATACGGCCATGCAGGCGGCTCAGCGCAAGCTTGCGCTTTACGTCAAGAACATACTGAACGAGGCGCGCATGGAGGAGGGACGCTTCAAGATAGAGAGGATGCCCGTTCTGTTGCGCGACCTGGCCGCGGACGTCGCCGGGTCCCTCGCCGAGATGCTGCGCCAGAAGGAGATAGAGCTCGATACCGAGCTGCCTACGGAGCCCCTGCTGGTCAACGCCGACAGCGAGGCGATGGCGCTGGTGATAAGCAACCTGATAGGGAACGCCGTAAAATATACCGGCAGCGGCGGCAGGATAACCGTGAGGATAGGCCGGGCTTCTCCCGGCAGCGTCTCGTTCTCGGTGGAGGATTCGGGTATAGGGATTTCGCCGGAAGACATGGAGCGGATCTCTTCCGGCTTCTTCCGTACCGAGGAAGGCCGCGCCAGGGCAGGCGGCTTCGGCCTTGGGCTGCTGATAACCAGCGAGTTGCTGGCCCTGCACGGCAGCAGGCTTCAGGTACAAAGCGAGAAAGGCAAGGGCTCCCGGTTCTTCTTCGAGCTGCCGGAATACAGACCCGATCTGAAGATTTGATATTTAGGATGGTGCTATTATGGCTCACAAAGTGCTGATAGTGGACGACGAGGAGAACATTCTGCTGATAGTGAAGCAGGCGCTGTCCGGCCACTGCGACGTCCTCACGGCCGTGGACGGGCCGACCGCCCTGGAGATAATTTCCCGCGAGAAGCCCGATTTCGTGTTCCTGGACATAAGCATGCCGGGGATGTCCGGCGTGATGGTCCTGGAGAAGATACGCGGCCTGGCCGCCGCGCCGGTGATCTGGATGCTGACCGGTGACGAGGACCTGGAGATGGCGGCCTTCACGCTGAAAGGCGGGGCCAGCGGCTATCTCACGAAGCCTTTCGACGTGGACCGTCTCCGCGCGGTGGTCTTCAACGCGCTGCAGGACCTGGAGAAGCGGGACGAGCATAACGGCTCGAGCGACAAGCCCTGGCGGGTGAAGAAAGGCAAGAAGTGAAACTGCCGGCCCGCTTCAGCTGCTTCCCTTCCGGCCAGCTGGCCCTGCTGCGGAGGCTGGGAACTCCGCGGAAGGTCCAGGACTTCCTGGACTACGAGCTCCGCTACAACGATTCGAAAGTGAATACCTGCCTCTCCCCGCTGGAGGTGCTGAAGCAGCGCAGGGCGCACTGCATCGAGGGCGCCATGCTGGCCGCCGCGGCGTTCATGTTCCACGGCCGCCGTCCCCTGCTGATGGACCTGCGCGCCAACGCCAGCGACGACGACCATGTGGTGGCGCCGTTCCTGGAGGGCGGGCGCTGGGGCGCGGTAGCCCAGTCCCATTTCTGCGGCCTGCGCTACCGGGAGCCGGTCTACGCCTCTTTCGCCGAGCTGGCCAGGAGCTATTTCGAGTTCTACTACAACAGCTCAGGAGAGAAGACTCTGCGCGAGTTCTCCGTGCCGCTGAACGCGTCCTCGCTGCGTTCCGACTGGCTGCATTCGGACAAGAACGTCTTTTTCGTCGGCAGGCGCCTCGACGCCGCCCGTCATTACCGGATAGTGCCGTACCGGGCCGAAAGGTCGCTGCGCCGCGCCGATTCCCTGCTGCTGCAGGCGGAGGTGCTGGGCGGCTCCGGGACGCCGCTGGTGCGCAGGCGGCCCAGGCCGTATTCGAAGATCAGGCTGAGTAAAGGGCATGGACGGCCGGTTTGACGACGCGCCCGCCGAGGGGAGCTCCTGCTGGTCCTGCGGCGCGGTCATAGACCAGGGGGACAATTACTGCCGCCGCTGCGGCAAGGGCCAGGGTGGCAGCGTGCCCTGGTACTACAGGCACTGGGGGGTCATCCTGATAACCCTGCTCGGCCTTGGCCCTTTCAGCCTGTTCTATGTCTGGCGCTCGCCGCTGATCTCCCGCGGGGGGAAGCAGGTATACACGGCGCTTATATCGCTGGCCACGGTCTTCGTGCTCTACGAGCTGCACAGGATCTGGCTCCTGTACCAGTCCCTGCTTTCGGGGATGCAGGGCTTCTGACTTGGCGGTGCCGTCCATGGCGGGCGGGAATGGGGAGGGGTAATGAGAACATTGTCCGCGATACTGGCTCTGCTGTTTAGCGTCCCGGCGGCCGCCGGGGAGCTCCGTCATTTCACCATCGAGTCCGGTGGCAGGGAACGGCACTATTCCGTCTACTCTCCGGTAGGGGCCGCCGCCGGCCGGAAGCTGCCGCTGATCCTTCTCCTTCACGGCGGCGGCGGGACCGGGGCCGGCATGCGGCGCCTGACCCGCGGCGGCTTCGAGGCTATGGCCGACGAGCACGGGGCTGTAATAGCCTACCCCGAGGCCGTGGACAAGCATTGGAACGACTACCGCGGCGATAAGAGTCGTAAGTCGCAGCGCGAGAACGTGGACGACGTCGCCTTCCTTGAGGAGATGGTCCGCGCGATAGAGAAAGCCTACCCGGTGGACGGGAACAGGGTATACGCCGCGGGCATATCCAACGGCGCGATGATGTCGTATACGCTGGCCTGCCGGGCTGCGGGCCGCTTCGCCGCGATAGCGGCGGTGGCCGGGGCCGTCCCGGAAACGGTCTACTCCTCGTGCCGCCCGTCCCGCCCGGTACCGGTGCTGATCATCAACGGCACGGCCGACGGCCTGGTGCATTGGGGAGGCGGTGAGGTGACGGGGCCCTTCGGCAAGCGCAAATTCGGGCGTGCCGTTTCCGTGGAGAAGAGCAGGGACCTCTGGCTGGCGCTGGACTCCTGCGACAAGACTAAGAAGACTTCGGTCAGGTCCGATTCCGACCCCGAGGACGGGACGGCCGCGGTCACCGAGACCTACGGCACGTGCGCGGGCGGCTCGGCCGTGAAGTTCGTGAAAATAGAGGGAGGCGGTCACACCTGGCCCGGCGGCCTGCAGTACCTGCCGACGGGAGTGATAGGACCCACCTCCAGGGAACTGGACGCCGACGCGGAGATCTGGAGCTTCTTCGGAGGGCACTCTCTGGAGGCCGGCGCCGCTGTGCTCGGCGACAGGCACCCGCCCTCCGGGAAGACCGTGATGAAGATGGAAAGCCCCGCCTTCGGCGCCGGCGGGTACATCCCGGTCAGGCACACCTGCGACGGGGACGATGTTTCGCCGGAGCTGCGCTGGGAGGGTGTCCCTTCCGGAGCGGCCGCCCTGGCCCTGATAATGGACGATCCGGACGCCCCTCCCGGTACCTGGGTGCACTGGGTGATGTACGGCATCCCGCCGTCTTCCGAAGGGCTGCCGGAGGGGGTGGCCAGGAACGCCGCGCTGCCTGACGGTTCCGGCCAGGGGCTGGTCTGGGGGATAAAGGAAGGGGATTTCAGCCGAGTAGGCTATTACGGGCCATGTCCTCCCCCGGGAAAGCCGCACCGTTATTTTTTCAAGCTTTACGCGCTTGACGCCGCGGCGCGCCTGCCTGCCGGCGGGGGCAAGTACGCGCTGCTGGACGCCATGAAGGGACATGTGATCTCCGAGGCCGAGCTTGTCGGGCTTTACGCGAGGTCCCGTGCCCCGGCTGGGACAAAATAGGGCCGGCGGCTGGGACCTTTGGACCTGTTCAAGTCCGGTCAATTTTCATAGTATATAGTCGCGGGGGTTAAGTGGAGAGTAGCGTATGACGATGACATGCAACTTCGAGAGGGACGACAGGAAAATGCGCAGGTCGGATAAGCTGATACTCCGCCTGCCGCCCGTGAAGGACATCGGTACCGATACCCCGGCGATAAGACCGGCCAGCCACGGAGCCTATCTCTGGCTTGCCGGCCGCGGCCGGCGCCTTGAGAAGAACTGGCGCGGAACCGGATCCATAAACTAGCCGGCCCGGTGCAAGGCGACCATTTATGAAGAAAAGCGAAAAGATCATAGGCGGCATAGGCCTGGCCGCGCTGGCGGCGGCCGGGGCTTATTTCCTCGGCGGCAAGCGCGGCGCGAAGAACCGCGAGGCCATACGCGGCTGGAGCCTGAAGATGAAGGGCGAGGTCCTGGAGAAGATAGAATCCATGAAGAAGATAGACCGGGACACCTACCTGCGCCTGGTGGACAAGGTCGCCGATAAATATTCCCGTCTGGAGTCCATAACCTCCGACGAGCTGCGCCACCTGACTGTGGAATTGAAGAACGCCTGGAACCAGGTGGATAAGAAAGCTAAATAGACGCGCCGCGCGCCGTGAGCCCCCGCCGGGAGATCCCGCCGGGGGTTTTTTCATTCCCGGTCGGCTGCGTCAGGATATTTTAAGAAGGTCCTTTACGGCGCCGACCAGCACGCCGGGCGTGACCGGCTTTTTGATGACCAGCACGTTGAGGTTCTTTTCCAGGTCGGAGACCGACGCGGGGACGGCCGTGGCGAACAGCACCGGCGTCGG
>DAIENX010000080.1:0-11758 GCA_027340875.1 Elusimicrobiota bacterium | reverse complement strand
GAAAGGCGTTTGGAGCTAGAAAGCCCTCGCAGCCCCCTGATTCCCTGCCCCGCGGCAGCCACCGGGGCACCCCCGGGGGCCTGCGGCCTTCGGGTTGTCGGGAAAAGTATATCAAAAACCCCCTTGAAAGACAAATAGCGGCCGCGGCCCCATGCCGCATGCCCGGACGGGCTTTTGCATATGCGGCGGGAATTTGATAACTTATATAGGAAGCTGCAGATGAAAACGCACATAACAGAGTCGACCCTCCTCTTCATAAGCATAGTAAAGTGGGTCTTCCTGGCGACTTTGGCCGGCACCATAGTCGGTTTCCCCACCGCGCTGTTCCTGAAGTACCTGCGCATAACCTCCGACTGGGCCTCCGGCTGGGAATATTACTATCTGCTGCTCCCTGTAGCCATGTTCGCCAGCGCCGCGCTGGTGAAATATCTGGCCCCGGAGGCCAAGGGCCACGGCACAGAGAAAGTGATAGAATCCATACACCGCCGCGCCGGCCGCATACCGCTGGCGGTAGTGCCCGTGAAGCTGGTCGCCACGCTGATAACCCTGGCTCTCGGAGGCTCGGCCGGCAAGGAAGGTCCCTGCGCTCAGATAGGGGCCGGCATAACCTCGGCCTTCAGCCAGCTGTTCCAGTTCAACGACCATGATAGGCAGAAACTGGTCATCTGCGGCATCAGCGCCGGCTTCGCGGCCGTCTTCGGTACCCCGATAGCCGGGGCCATATTCGGCGTCGAGGTGCTGTTCGTGGGCTCCATCCTGTACGAGGTGCTGCTGCCCTCCTTCATCTCGGGCATCACCGCCTACCAGATATCGGCCGCTATGGGCGTATCCTATTTTTACCGTCCGCTTAAGTTCATCCCCGTCTTTTCCGAGACCTTCATGCTGAAGGTCATGTTCGCCGGCGTGTTCTGCGGCCTGGCGGCGATGATACTTATCGAGACCGTGAGCTATTTCGAGAAGAAGGCCCACGACATTAAGATCTGGGAACCTTATCGCGGCCTGATAGGCGGCACCGTCATAGTGGCGCTTACGCTGCTGGTCACCAAGCGCTACCTAGGCCTCGGCCTGGACGTGATAGAGGACTCGCTGATGGGCGCTCCGGCCCACTGGTACGACTTCATAATGAAGTCGGTCTTCACCGGTATAACGCTGAGCTTCGGCGGCAGCGGCGGCATAATCACTCCGGTCTTCTTCGTCGGTACGACCGCCGGCAGCCTGTACGCCGGTCTGCTGCACCTGGACCACGCTACATTCGCGGCCATAGGCATGACGGCGGTCCTGGCTGGTGCGGCGAACACACCGATAGCCGCCAGCATCATGGCCGTGGAGCTCTTCGGCCCCGCGGTCGCCCCGTACGCTACGGTCGCCTGCGTCATAAGCTTCCTGATGACGGGCAACCGCAGCGTATACCCGTCCCAGGTACTGTCCATGATGAAGTCGGAGTCGGTGAAAGGCGAACTGGGCAAGGAGCTCCAGCAGATGCGCTCCACCTATTCCCCCAGGCCCGGCGGCCTCGCCGCGCTCGCCATAAGGTTCATACAGAAGGTGGACGACGCCGTCAACAGCCTGAGGCGCTGACGCGCTGCCCAGAAGAGAAAAGAGGCCGGCTCCCGGGAGCCGGCCTCTTCTCTTCAGGCGGGTCCGTCAGGCCCTTTCCATCAGCTCGCGCAGAAGCCTGGCGGGAACGAAAGCCCAGTCGGGCCTTGCTGCCATCTCCTCGGGCAGGGCCTGAACGGCCCTCTCGGCCAGGAATATATCCAGCAGCAGCATCGCGTCGCCGCAGTCGGGCGGCAGGAGCTGCATATCTCCGGTGGCGTGGCAGTAGCCGCGCAGGAAGGAGCCGGCGGCGCAGGCGTACCACAGCCTGAGCCAGGGGCCGAGGGCCTCCAGCTCCTTCCTAGGGATCCCTCCGGGCAGCAGGAAAGGCGCGTGAGCGGCGTAGTAGAAAGAGAACAGCATCGAGGCCGCGTCGCGCAGCGGCGAGCGCTTGATGCGGCGCTCGCCGAAGGCCCGGGCCGGGTCGCCCTCGAAGTCCGTGAAGACGAAGTCCTTGCCGGTGAACAGCGCCTGCTTCAGCGTGCAGTTGCCGTGTATCCGTATCTTCCGGGCCGCGAACTTCCGCTCGTTGAGGCGCTGGGCCAGGCGCAGCAGCTTCTGCTGGCCGGCCAGCACTGCGGAGATGTCCTCCGCGGTTTCCGGGGCGGTTCCCTGCAGGCGCGCGGAAACCGCCAGCAGCGACTTCTTGGCGTGACCCGCTAGGGACTGGTAGACCGAGCGCTGGTAGAGCCTGGAGAAAGGCTCCGGGGCGAATTCCGGGTCGGCGCCCGCGGCCAGCGCGGTGTGCACCTTACCGAGGCGGTGCCCCAGCATGGACGCCATCTCGAAAGCCACGGCGCCGGAAGCCGCGGTAAGGACCGCCGGGATGTCCTTGATCTCGAGTGGTCCGGCAGCGGGGAGCGGCGGCGGCGTGCCAGCGGGCGGCGCCGACTGTGTGGCCTCGTAGAACTTCGATACTTCGTTCAGCATCAGGGTCCAGGCGCTTCCCTGGTTGGGAACGAAGGAACGGAGCACCGCAAGGGTGCCGTGGAACTTTCCGGCCCGGCTCAGGTTCAGCGAGCCGAAAGTGACGGGTGCACCCTGCTCGCCGGCCTCGGTCATCCGCAGGCCGAGCTCGAGGTCCGGGCTGGGGCCCTCCTCAAGACGGTGGCAGAAGCGCAGGACGTAGTGGGAGCCGTAAAGGATGGTAGCGCCGTTGGGGCCGGACTTCAATACTTTGGAATCCGCCGGCATGGGGTTGGTGTCCAGCGACCGGCGGAACAGCGGCGAGGCGATAGCCCTCAGTTCCCCCTTGCCGCAGCGGGCGCGCCTGCGCGAGATGAACAGGGACAGCAGGTCCGCGTGGAAGACCGGGTCGTAGAGCGCGTCCACGACGAGCCCTTTCTCTCCGGAGAAGGTCGCCGCCGCGACCACCAGTTCCGGGCGCCTGCGCGCGGCCTCTTCCGCGGCTGCCCCGGTGACGAAGCGCAGCGGCAGCAGCAGCGTCTCGGAACGGCCCTGCGGGTGATAGGCGGAGAGAGTGGCCAGTGCCGCGCCGGAGGGCAGCGGGAACAGGTCCGAAACGGCGGCGCTCCGCAGTCCTTCCGCGTCGTACTGCGGCGGTCCGCCGCGCCGGAGGTATTCCTCCAGGGCCTGGTCCAGCGACGAGACGCGCCGTCCGGAGACGAACGAGGCCCAGTCATCTCCGGGAAAGCTCAGCTCCGGCAGGGCTTTCGGCCCGGTCTGGACCGGCCCCGAGCCCTTCATCAGCCGGAACCAGTAATAGTTGTGGAAGCCGGGAGTGAGCTGGTAGGGCTTGTCGGCGATGGCCGGGAACTTGTGTCCGCCGAACACCTCCACCGGAGTATAGCCGGCGTACCTGGAGAGGTCGAGCGAAGCGGACTGGGAGAAGCGGGAAAGGTTGGCGACGACCAGCATTATCTCGTCGCCGTAGCGGCGCGTGAAGGCCAGTACCTTGGGATTGCTGGAGCGCACGGGCTCGAAGGTGCCGCGGCCGAAGGACTTGTAGTCCTCGCGCATCGCGATGACGCGCTTCATCCACCACAGCAGGGAGGAAAGGTTGCCCTCGTGGCTCTCGACGTTGACGGCCTCGTAGTGGTATTCCGGGTCGGTGACTACCGGCAGGAACAGCTTCTGGGGGTTGGCTTTCGAGAAGCCGGCGTTGCGGTCCGGGCTCCACTGCATGGGCGTCCGCACGCCGTTGCGGTCGCCCAGGTAGAAGTTGTCCCCCATCCCTATCTCGTCGCCGTAATACAGCACCGGCGTGCCCGGGAGCGAGAACAGCAGAATGTTCATCAGCTCTATCTTCCTGCGGTTGTTGCCGAGCAGCGGGGCCAGGCGCCGCCTGATGCCCAGGTTGATGCGGGCCTTGGCGTCGCGCGCGTAGACCTTGTACATGTAGTCCCGCTCTTCGTCGGTGACCATCTCCAGCGTCAGCTCGTCGTGGTTTCGGAGGAAGACGGCCCACTGGCAGGACTCCGGTATGACCGGGGTCTGGTCCAGGATGTCCGTTACGGGGAAGCTGTCCTCCATCCAGAGCGACATGAAAAGCCTGGGCATGACCGGGAAATGGAAGGCCATGTTGCACTCGTCGCCGGCGCCGAAATAGGCGGCCGCGTCCTCCGGCCACTGGTTGGCCTCGCAGAGCAGCATCCGGCCCTTGAACCTGGAGTCGACGTGAGCGCGGAGCTTCTTCAGGAAGGCGTGCGTCTGCGGCAGGTTCTCGCAGTTCGTCCCCTCCTCCTCGTAGAGATACGGGACGGCGTCGAGGCGCATGCCGTCCACCCCCATTCCGAGCCAGAAGTCCACGACCTTGAACAGCTCCTTCTGCACCGCGGGATTATCGAAGTTCAGGTCGGGCTGGTGGTGGTAGAAGCGGTGCCAGTAATAGGCCTTGGCCGCCGGGTCCCAGGTCCAGTTGGAGGACTCGAAGTCCTTGAAGATCACCCTGGCGTCCTTGTACTTCTCCGGACTGTCGTTCCAGACGTAGAAATCGCGGGCCGAGGAGCCGGGCTGCGCGGCGCGGGCCCGCTTGAACCAGGGGTGCTGGTCCGAGGTATGGTTGACCACCAGCTCCGTGATCACCCGCAGGCCCAGCCTGCTGGCCTCCTTCAGGAAATCCCTGAAGTCGGCCATCGTCCCGTAGTCCGGGTTGATGTCGAAGTAGTCCGAGATGTCGTAGCCGTCGTCCTTGAGCGGGGACGGGTAGAAAGGCAGCAGCCAGAGGGCCGTGACGCCCAGGCTCTTGAGGTAGGGCAGCCTTGCCGTCAGGCCGGGGAAGTCGCCTATGCCGTCGGCGTTGCTGTCGCTGAAGGACTTTACGTGCAGCTCGTAGATGACCGCGTCCTTGTACCAGAGCGGGTCCTGGGCGGCAAGCGGGGCGGAAGCCTTCACCGGGCCTCCCTTATCCAGGAAGCCAGCTGCCGCAGCCTGTCGCCGTGCTTCTGCTGGAACTGCTCGAGCGGCACGTCGGGACGGAAGGACCAGTTGTGCGGCCCGACGGTGTTCGGGGTGTTGATCCTGTCAGGGATGCCGAAGAGGTCCTGATAGGGAAGTATCACGACCCTCGAGCCGCCGGCTATCATCTTGCGCAGCAGCGGGTCCAGCGCCTTCGCGAAGGCCGGAGGCTTTCCGTCCCGCCCGGAGACCATCTTCCAGAAGAGCCGGCGTTCCTTGGGACCCGCCGACTTCCACCAGGCGGCCAGTTGCTCCGTGTCGTGGGTGGACGTCGTGGCCAGCGAAACCTTCGGGAAATCCGCCGGGTCGGCGTAATCGTCGCCGGTCTTCTCCCAGCGCAGCACCTTGTAGCCGGGCACGCCTGCCTCGGCCAGCACCTTCCCGACGTAAGGCGGTATCAGTCCCAGGTCCTCGCCGACCGCCAGCATGCGCGAGGACGAGGTCAGCGCCTTCAGGAAGCGTCTGCCCCTGTCCTCCTGGGCCCGGTCCCCCTCTATGTCGAAATGCGGCTTCAGGCGCTTGTCCTCCGGCACTATCCAGGTGCGGAAGAAGCCGACCATATGGTCTATGCGGTAGATGTCGTAGAGCTCCTCGGCCCTGCGCAGCTTGAGCTTCCACCACTCGAACCCGGTGGCCTCCGCCACGTCCCAGTTGTAGGCCGGCAGGCCCCACTTCTGGCCTTCCGGGGTCCAGGTGTCCGGCGGGGCCCCGATGGACAGACTGATGTCGAACTCCGGCTGGCGCGACCAGATGTCGGCCGATTCCTGGTTGACCATGAAGGGGAGGTCCCCGAAGAGAGAGATACCCAGCTCGGCCGCCCGCTGGCGGGCCTGGCGCCACTGGCGCTGCACGCACCACTGCAGGTATTTGAAGAAGACCGTCTCCAGTCCGTGCTCCGCCGCGGCGGCGGCTACCGCGGAAGGCTCGCGCGCGGACAGCGGGCCGGGCCAGTGCGTCCAGGATATCCAGCGGTGCACGTCCTTGAGGCGGCGGAACAGGGCGTAGTCCTCCAGCCAGTAGGCGTTCTTCGAACAGAACGCCTCGAAGGCCTTGCCTTCAGGCGTCCCGCCCAGTACGTGGTGCTTGTGGAAAGCGGTGAAGACGCGCCAGAGCGTCTCATGCTTGAGCGCGCGGATATCGTCGTAAAGGGTCTGTTTCGAGGCACGCAGCGCGGCCAGCCTGGCCTTGAACTCCCGCGATTCCATGTAAGCCGCGGCTTCGGGGGCTTCGGCCAGCTCCGGCAGCGCGCAGGGGTCCAGGTATACCGGGTCCAGCGCGAACGCGCTGAGGGCCGTGTAGGGGCAGTTCACGCCAGGCGGCATCTCGTTGAGCGGCAGCACCTGCAGTATGGTAAGGCCGGCGGAATGCAGGACGTCCAGCCAGCCCCGCATCGAGGAGAAGTCTCCGGTACCCCAGTCGCGTACGGAGCGCATCGAGAAGAGCGGGAGCAGCAGGCCTACCTTTTTTGTCTTAAGCAGGGGATGCATCAGATCGGTCCGTTGGCGGGGAGGCCCGCCTCAGCCATTATACACAAAATGGGCGCTGAAGCCGCCGCCGGGGAGCGATGGGCTCCGGAGGGCCGCATTAGGAGCGGAGCCGGTGTTCCTGCGGCGGTCTTCATATCCCCCTAGCCTTGCGCGCGGCCAGGATGAACTTTAGCAGGCGGAGGACCTCCGTCTGCCGGTCGAGGAAATATTCCGCCTTCGAGCCGCGCTTCATCCCCACCCTGACGGTTATGCCGCGGCCCTTCAGCGCCCGGAACATGTCCTCGTCGGTCAGGTCGTCGCCGACGGCGACCGCGAACGGGTTGCCCAGCTCCATTCGCAGGCGGAGGGCCGCAGCGCCCTTGTCGCAGGCCGAGACCGGGCGCAGCTCGAACACCTTGTGCCCGCGGCGCCAGCGCAGCCTGCCCCCCTGCCTGGCCGTCAGGGTCCGCATCCTGCCGAAGAAGCCCGCCCTGTAGGCCGGCTTCAGCGTCCTGTAATGGACGCTCGCCGAGAAGACCTTGTCCTCCACAAGCACGCCGGTCCCCGGCGGGAAGCGCTGCAGCATGTCGGCGGCGGCGCTGGCGACCATTTCCCTGGTCTTCTCCGCCCTCGGGTCGCGGCAGGAGAATCCTGGCCCGGCCACTTCGATGCCGTGGTTCCCGCCGTAATAGAGGCGGGGCAGGCCTACCAAGGCCTTGACGTCCCCCAGCGTGCGGCCGCTCAGGATGAAGACGGATACTCCAGGCGCGGCCGCCAGGCGTATCAGAGCCGTCCTGTACTCGGGGCGCAGCCTCGCGGCTCCCGGGGTTTGCGCCAGCGCGGCCAGTGTCCCGTCGAAGTCCAGCGTTACCAGCAGGCGGGGCGCCGCCAGCTGCCCGGCAAGACGGGCCGAGCTGTCCCAGAACCGCCTCATGAGACCTCGCTGAAGCTGTCCAGCCGCAGCTTCATGACCTCGCCGGTCAGGTCGGCGGCCCATTTGTAGATGTTGTTCTCATAGATCTGGCGGCGCATCCGGGACATCCTCTCCTCTATCTCCGCCGCCGGCATCGTCAGCGAATAGTAGATAGCGTCGGCCATCTGCTCAACGTCGTACGGATTGACTATCAGGGCGTCCCTCAGGTCGCGCGAGGCGCCGGCGAAGCGGCTCAGGATCAGCACGCCCCCCAGGTCCTCCCTGGCCGCCACGAACTCCTTCGCCACCAGGTTCATACCGTCGTGCAGCGACGTGACCAGGCAGGTGTCGGCTATCTTGTAGTACTTTGTTATCTCCTTGTGGTCGTGGTGCTTCTCGAAGAACACTATGGCCTTCCAGTTCTTGGCGCGGAAGCGCCAGTTTATCCGGTCCACCTCCGCGTGCAGCTCGGCGATAAAGCGGTGATACTGCGGTATGTGGGTCCTGCTGGGGGCGCCGAGCTGTATGAACGTGAACTTCCCTACGTACTCCGGGTATTTCTCCAGGAAGCGCTCAACGGCCTTCACCCTTTCCAGGATGCCCTTGGTGTAGTCTATGCGGTCCACGCCGACGGCCAGCTTCTCGGCGCGCAGGCCCAGGTCCTTCAGGACGGCGGCGGGCTCCGGCTTCGCCGGCAGTTGCCTCTCCTCGCGCTCCGGCTGGGTGAAGTCCACGCTTATCGGGAAGGGCTTTACCGCCGTTACGTGGCCCTCCTTCTGCACGGTGAAATGCTCCCAGTCGAGCCTGGACTCTATGGTCCGGTCCACGGTCTCCAGGAAGTTGTTGCAGTAGAACTGCGTCTGGAAGCCTATCAGGTCCGCGCCCAGCAGGCCGAGCACGAGGTCCTTCTGCCAGGGACAGATGCCGAACGTCTCCGGGTTGGGCCAGGGGATATGCCAGAAGACGGCCACTCGGGCGTCCGGGCGGGCCTCCTTTATCATGCCCGGCAGCAGCGTGAAATGATAGTCCTGGATCAGCACGCACGGGTCCTTCACGTCCTCGATCTCCTCCAGGACGGTCTGCGCGAATTTCTTGTTCACGGCGTAGTACTGGGCCCAGTCCTCCTTCCTGAAGATAGGTCGGATGTGGGCTATGTGGCAGAGAGGCCAGATGCCTTCGTTGGAGAAGCCGTAATAATAGCCGTCCTCCTCCTCCTTCGTCAGCGGAACGCGGCGCAGCGTGTAGGCCGGCTCCTCCGGCGGCACCTTGATGCGGTCGTTCCGGTCGGTGACGTCGAAGTCTGCGTCTCCGCTGGCCTGGGCTATCCAGGTGCCGGAGGCGGCCTTCATTATCGGGTCCAGGGCGGTCACCAGTCCGCCGGCAGGCCGGATGCAGCGTATCTCGCTGCCCTCCTTCATGTGGAGGTACGGCTCCCGGTTGGAGACCACGAAGATCGGATTGCCGTCCATCACCATCTTGATATGCTCCTTCAGCCTGTCCGCCGTCCAGATGGAGCCCGCCTCGTTGCGCAGGCGGGCCTCTTTTTCCGCGGCGCTGCGCGCGGCCTTAAGGTTCTTGGCCAGCGTGGTGGCCTCCTTGGCGAGCGGCGCGAAAAGGCTGCCCTTCAGCGGCATGGAATGTCCGGAAGCGTCGCCGACGCGCAGCCGCTTCATCCATTCGGCTGTCTGTTTGATGGGGTCCACCACGGTCCAGCGGACCACCAGCAGTGTGACGACCGCTATCAGGATCATCTGGGCCAGCAGGCGCAGCAGCGTGCTCTCCCAGATGCGGAACAGCTCGTAATCTATGTTCGAGACGTTGCTGAACAGGACCATGCGGGCCTTGTGGCCGCCCCGGTAGGTGAAATCCAGCGGGTAGAGCAGGATGCGGCTGTTCCCCACCGTCAGCGCTACCGCCTGCCCGCCGGCATCGGAGACGGCCCGGTTTATCTCCTTGCCCCGGACCAGCAGCTCCGGCGGGATAGCCGAAGAGCCGGAGAGGAGCATTCCTTCCTCGCCGTATACAGCCACTCCTTCCAGGTTCTTCTGGTTCTGCAGCTTGTCCGCCAGTTTCTGCAGGGCGGTGGCGTCGCCGGCGTCGAGAAGCCGGACCGCGCTCTCCCTGAAGGTCGCGGCGAGCAGCGCGGAATGGGCGGTGACCTCCTCGTACATCCGCTTCTTCTGCTGGCGCACGTTTATCCAGGTGGAGCTGAAAGCCACCGTTATCACTACCAGGCTCAATGAAATGATAAGTCGGAGGGTTATTCTCATATAAAAGGCAGACTCCTGTGAGTTTGCGGACCGGCCCGCGGCCGCCGGCGGCGGCAGATCCTGGAGTTTCGCGGTCAAGGGCCGCGTCGTTCGCCCGGCGGTTCTCCCAGCGGACCGGCGTGGCGCCGGAGCGGGAGCGGCGGGCTGAACCCTTCCCCAGAGTGATTTTATCATTAATACTCGCGGGATTAAAGTATTTTTGTATAATTACCGGCGCCGCCATGAGCGCTGAGATCGTCCTCGTAATCGTAAGCGTCATCGTACTGGTCTCGTACCTGTTCGACATGCTTTCCGACCGGACCAGGCTGCCGCCGGTAGTTCTTCTCATACTTTCGGGACTGCTGCTGCGCCTGATCTCCAACTGGACCGGCTACATCATCCCCTATCTGGACTACGTGCTCGCTCCCCTTGGCACGATAGGCCTGATACTCATCGTCCTCGAGGCCGGTCTCGACCTGGAGCTCAACCTAGAGAAGACCCGCCTCATCCGCAAGAGCTCCCTCTCCTCTCTTGCCGGGCTGCTGCTCTGCCTGTTCGGCATAGCCGGGCTTTACAAACTACTTTTCGGAGAGCCCTGGCGCGTCTGCCTGATAAACGCCGTGCCTTTCGCTATCATCAGCAGCGCGATCGCCATCCCCGGAGCCAGACTTTTCTCGGATTCCCGGCGCGAGTTCGTCACGTACGAGAGCTCTTTCTCTGACATCCTGGGGATCCTGGTGTTCAACTTCATAGCCCTCAACGCGGTGTTCGGGGTGGGCTCGCTGTTCTCGTTCTTCCTCGAGATAGTGGTCACCACGCTGCTCTCGCTGCTGTTCTCGCTCGGCCTGACGGCTCTCGTCGAGCGCGTGCGCCACCAGGTCAAGCACCTGCCGGTGTTCGCGATACTCCTGCTGGTCTACGCCACGGCCAAGATGATGCACTATTCGCCGCTGATACTGGTGCTGGTCTTCGGGCTCTTCCTGAACAATATCACGCTGTTCATCCGCGGGAACATGCGCAAGTATTTCAGACTGGAGAAGATACAGGACGAGGTGGTGCAGTTCAAGAGCGTGATCGCGGAGAGCACGTTCGTGATCAAGACCTTCTTCTTCGTGCTGCTGGGTTATTCCGCCGATATCCCGAAGCTGCTGGACCGCAACGCGATGGCCATAGTCCTGCCGCTGATGCTGATCGTCTACGCTTCCAGGGCCCTGCCGCTGCGTCTGATGCTCCCGAAGCTGCGCGCCTCGGCGCTGACCTACGTGGCCCCCCGCGGCCTTATCACGATACTGCTTTTCATGGGCATCCCTTCGGACTTCCGCCTGGCGATGATACCCGACAGCGTGCTGCTCTGGACGATCCTGATCTCGTCCCTGGTGATGACGTGGGGAGTGATAAAGCATTCCGGGGACGAGGACCCGGACCCTCCCTCGGAGCCCGAAGCGGCGGCCGACCCTTATGAGGAACCCGTTCCTCCTGAACCGCAATAAAAAACCCGGGGACTTCCCCGGGTTTTTTCTGGCCCGCTTTTTCAGCGTTTCCCTCGGTAGCGCCTGATCAGCGCGTTGGTCGAGCTGTCATGCTTGAGGTCGGGTGCTTCGCCTGCCTCGAGCTCGGGCGCTATCCGCCCGGCCAGCACCTTGCCCAGCTCGACCCCCCACTGGTCGAACGGACCTATGCGCCAGACCATGCCCTGCGTGAAGACGGAGTGCTCGTAGAGGGCTACCAGCCGCCCCAGCGCCGCCGGCGTCAGCTCGTCGAGAAGCATCGTGGTGGACGGCCGGTTGCCCTCGAAGGTCTTGTGCGGGACGAGCCAGTCCTTTACGCCTTCCTTCCTCAGCTCCTCGGCGGTCTTGCCGAAGGCCAGGGCCTCCGCCTGGGCGAAGACGTTCGCCATCAGCAGGTCGTGGTGGCGTCCCAGCCTGTGGCGGGGCCTGCAGAAGGCGATGAAGTCGCAGGGTATCAGCTTGGTGCCCTGGTGTATGAGCTGGTAGAAGGAGTGCTGGCCGTTGGTGCCGGGCTCGCCCCAGTAGATCTGTCCGGTCTGGTAGTCGACGGCCCGGCCGTTCAGCGTGACGCGCTTGCCGTTGCTCTCCATCGTCAGCTGCTGCAGATAG
>DAIENX010000030.1:0-4087 GCA_027340875.1 Elusimicrobiota bacterium | reverse complement strand
TCGAGATCCAGGAGAGCACCGACACCGCCTCCTCCACCGAGGGCGACATCCGCGGCGGCGACTTCCAGTCGCTCGAGGTCATCAAGACCGTCAACTTCGATTACGACCGCTACGAGCTCTCCGAAGAGGTCCGCGCGGCGCTGCAGGCCAACGCGGCGCTGCTCAAGGCCCGCAAGGACTGGGCCGTCATGGTGGAGGGCCACTGCGACGACCGCGGCACCGTCGAGTACAACCTCGCCCTCGGCCAGAAGCGCGCCAAGGCCGTGCGCGACTACTACGTGCGCCTCGGCGTGCCGGAAGGCTCCATCGGCACGATCTCCTACGGCGAGGAGAAGCCCGTCTGCGGCGAGGCCACCGAGGACTGCTGGCTCAGGAACCGCCGCGCCGAGACCAAGGTCAAAAGCATATAATGCGGAACCTGAAGTCCCTTTTACTCTTCCCTGCCTGCCTGCTGGCCGCCGGCTGCGTGGCCACGCAGCAGGACATGCTGCAGATGCAGAGCCAGATGGACGACCTCAACACCAGCCTGGCCAACATGCAGAAGAACCAGGCCGAGCTCGCGGTCAAGATGGACGATCTCTCCCGGAACCTGAACGCCTCCTCGGAGAGCATGAAGGACATCTCCACCCAGATGAGCCGCCTCTCCACCCACCTCGACGATCTCGGCACCTCGATGAACAAGCGCGTCAGCGCCATCGACAAGAGCATAAAGACCCAGCAGGAGCAGGTGGAGACCTCGCTGCTGCCGGCCAAGATCTACAACGACGCTTACAACGCCTTCCTGAACAACAACTTCGACGGCGCCGCCACCGGCTTCAGGGCCTATCTCTCGAAGTTCCCGGAGGGAGAGACCGCCGAGGGGGCGTATTTCTACCTCGGCGAGTCCCTTTACCTGCGCGGGCACTGGCAGGAAGCCGCGCTGGCCTACGCCAACGTGCTCGAGAAGTACCCCAAGAGCACCCGCGTCCCGGCGGCCAGGCTCAAGTACGCCCTCTCGCTGCTGAAGATGCCTGAGCCCAGGACCGAAGAGGCTCTCCGGTACCTCCACTCCGTGGTCAAGGACTTCCCCTCCTCGGAGGAAGCGAAGACCGCCAAAGAGCACATAGCCAGAATGACCCCCAAGGCTCCCGCCAAGGCCGCTCCAGCGAAGGCCCCCGCCAAAGCCCCCGCCAAGGCCCCGGCCAAGAAGGGCTGACCGATGCGCGGCAAGCTGCTGGCCGCCGCCTTGCTGGCGCTGGCCGTATTCCCGGTCCGCGCCGCCACCGACGTCTACATAGGCGTTTCTCCCGGCGCGGAAGTCCCTAAGAACACCCTCGCACTGGCGCAGTTCCTCCCGGCCGATGCGGCCAGCGAGACCGACATGGCCCTGGCGCAGTCCTTCAGGGAGATCATCCGCTCGGACCTGCTCTACTCCCGATATTTCGACATCAAGGAAGACCCGCTGGCCAAGGCCAACCTGGACGACTCGAAAGAGTCTCTGGACTGGTGGAAAGAGCTCGCCGGCTGCCTGGTGACGGCCAAGGCTCGCGACGCCGGCAAGGTCTGGACCTTCAGCGCCCGTCTCTACGATCTTTCCAAGGGCAAGGTGATAATGGAGAAGTTCTACCGCGGCGAGAAGCGCGCCATGCGCCGCGCCGCGCACATGTTCTCCGACGACGTCACGCTGCGGCTCACCGGCCGCCAGGGGATAGCGCACTCCAAGCTGGCCTTCGCCAACAACGCCACCGGGCGCAAGGAGATCTACATAGCCGATTACGACGGCGAGAACCTGACCCGCCTGACCTCGGACAACAGCATAGACCTGCTGCCGCGCTGGTCGCAGGATTCCTCCCGCATCTACTACACCACCTACCGCTGGGGCAACCCGGACATGTTCGAAATAGACCTGAAGGCCGGCAAGATCCGTCCGTTCAGCACCTTCCAGGGGCTCAATATCCCCGGCGGCTTCTCTCCGGACGGCATGACGATGGTGATGACGCTCTCCCGCGGCGACGACCCGGGTATCTACATGCTGGACGTGGTCACGAAGAAGGTCAAGCAGCTGCTGAAGGGTTTCGGCGTCAGCTCTTCCCCGACCTGGGCCCCGGACGGCACCCAGGTGGCGTTCGTCTCCGACAGGGCCGGCAACCCGCAACTCTACGTGCTGGACGTGGCAAAGAGCGATACCCGCAGGCTTACGCGCTTCAACTGGTGCGACTCCCCCTCCTGGTCGCCCGACGGCTCCTGGATAGTCTTCTCCGGCCGGGAGACCCGCAAGGAGCCGCTCAACATCTTCATAACGGACCTGACCGGCGGCCAGATACGCAGGCTGACCGCGAACGCCGGCGACAACGAGGACCCCTCCTGGTCGCCTGACGGCAGGTTCATAGCCTTCACCTCCACCCGGCGGGGCCGCCGCGAGATCTTCATCATGGACGCCGACGGCAGCGCCCCGCACCCCCTCGCCGAGATGAAGGGCAATTCCTTCACCCCGAACTGGAGCCCGTAGGGTTTCCGGTGGGCGCAAAAAAAGCGGGACCAAGTCCCGCTTTTTTTATCCGTAGCCGGCGGTTCAGTTGAAGATGGACCGCGCTTTTTCCAGAAGGGAGATCCAGAGGGAGCCTTCCTGCCGCGGCCGGGGGGCGCGGTAGAACTTGAGGTCCTTGTTGGCCTTCAGCGCGGCGGCCAGCTCCGTCTCCAGCAGGGCCATGAATTCCGGCCCGAGGCGCTTGCGACGCTCGGACAGTATGCCCGGGTTAAGAACGTCCTCCACCGCGAAATACTCCTGGCCGCAGAAGACCTGTATGTACGGGCTCTCCATGAACTCGGTCACGGCGTCCTCGTCGGAAACGTCCTTGAGCTGCTTGACCAGCAGCAGGCCGCAGACGAGGCGGGAATCCTTGGCGGGCCGGCCGTAGCCGGCGGCGAAGTACTTGCCGTACTCGGCGTCCAGCTTCTCCCACGGCAGGGCCTCCGCCAGCTTCAGCCAGCGGTTGCCGTCGGCCAGCTTGGAGCCCAGGTGGAACAGCTTGCCGAACAGCGTCGGGTTGAATTTCTCGGAGCGGTACATTCTAGTTTTCCGGCTGGAAGCACTTGCGGCAGCGCGCCTCGTACTTGTCCCCGGCGCCCACCACGATGCGCTTGCCCGAGTCCGTCAGGCGCTGGCTGAAATGCGCGGGATTGCCGCAGACCATGCAGATGGCCAGGTTCTTCGTGACGAACTCCGCCACCGCCATCAGCTTGGCCATGTTATCGAAAGGCTCGCCGCGGTAATCCTGGTCCAGGCCCGCCACTATCACGCGCCTGCCTGAATCCGCCAGCTTCTGGGCCACGCCCACTATCTCCGGACCGAAGAAATGCGCCTCGTCGATACCTACGACCTGCGTATCCTTGTCCACGGCCTTCAGTATCTCCTTGGCCGTCTTCACCGGGTGCGCGGCCAGCGTGGACTTGTCGTGGGAGACGAGGTGCTCCTTGGCGTAGCGGACGTCCAGGTGGGAGTTGAAGACCTGCACCTTCTGGCGGGCGATGTTGGCCAGCTTCAGGCGGCGGATCAGTTCCTGCGTCTTGCCCGAGAACATGCTGCCGCAGACCACTTCTATCCAGCCCGAAGAGGCGGAGACGTTGAATATCATTTCTTCCCCCATTTGGCGGAGAAGTAATTCCAAGTCAGCCTCAAACCATCGGGGAACTTCACCAGCGGCTTGTAGCCGAGCTCGCGGCGCGCCAGTCCTATGTCGGAATAGGTCTTGCGGATGTCGCCCTGGCGCTTGGGGAAGAAGCGCTTTGCTGCCTTCCTGCCGGTGATCCTCTCCAGCTCCCGCACGATGTCCAGCAGCGAGATGTTGGTGCCGGTAGCGACGTTTATCGTCAGACCGGAAACCGAGGCCGGAGCCAGCGCGGCGCGGATGTTGCCGTCCACCACGTTGGCCACGTAGGTGAAGTCCCGGGACTGCTTTCCGTCCCAGTGGATCTCCAGCGGCTTTCCCTCGACCATCAGCTCCATGAAGCGCGGGATCACGGCGGAATAGACGGACTCCGGGTTCTGCCTCGGGCCGAACACGTTGAAATAGCGCAGCGCCACGGTCTCGAGGCCGTAGGTCTTCGC
>DAIENX010000029.1:0-18211 GCA_027340875.1 Elusimicrobiota bacterium | reverse complement strand
GGTCAAGATACAGATAGGTTCGGTCTTCCCGCTGAAAGAGGAGAAGACCATAGAAGTGAAGGGCAGGGACCAGGCCAAGGGGCTGCCCAAGACGATTCTTGTGACATCGGAAGAGATAAGGCAGGCCCTGATGGAGCCTGTTCAGCTGATAGTGGACGTGATAAAGCAAGTGCTGGAGGCCACCCCGCCGGAGCTTTCCTCCGATCTGGTTGACCGCGGCATGGTGCTGGCCGGCGGCGGTTCGCTGCTGCGCGGTTTCCCGGAGCTGATCCGCCAGGAGACAGAGCTCCCCGTCCATAGGGCTGCCGATCCTTTGAGCTGCGTCGCCTTGGGCTGCGGAAAATACCTGGAAGAGCTGGACAAGATCCAGCGGCCCGAATCCCTGAACTCGTACCGCTGACGTCCGGCCTCCCGGCCGGCCGCGGTTCCAGGAGGGTCCCCCCGGGGGACTGGCGATGAGCAGAGAGAAAGACGCCGCCAATTACGCTTTAATTTCCTTCGCCGTTCTGTCGGTCCTCCTCCTCCTTTTCCCCGCTTCCCGCCTGGCCCACACGGCCCGTATCGTCGCCAGCTACAGCCTTTACCCGTCCCTGCACTACGGGGCCAAGTACGCCCATTTCGTCCGCAACGTGCCGTCCAACATAGTGTCGCTGCTGGAGACGGACCAGGAGAACAGGACGCTGCGCGCCAGGAACAAGGAGCTCGAGCTGCAGCTGCAGCGGGCCGCCGTGATAGAGGCCGACAACGAGCGCCTGGCCGCGGCGATGCGCCTGTCCAGGTACCTGCCGTGGGCCGGGGCCTGGGCGCGCGTTATCAACAAGGACCCTTCCGACTGGTACGGCTCCTTCTTCATAGACAAGGGTTCCGACGACGGGATCGCGGTCAACGACACCGTGCTCGGCCTGCAGGGCGAGAAGGCGGGCCTGGCCGGCCGGGTCTTCGAGGTCTATCCCAAGTTCTCGAAAGTGCTGCTGCTGACCAACCCGTCGGCCTCGGCGGTCTGTTCGATAGCGCCGGCCGGCATGGAGGCGCTGGTGGAGGGCCGCGGGACCTGGCGGCTGAAGATGAACTACGTGCCCGAGGAATCGGGTCTGACCGAGGGGGCGGAGCTGGTGACCGCCAAGGTCGGCATCCTTTTCCCGGCCGGATTGCCTGTCGGGACCGTGACCAAGATCTATCCCCGCGAATCCTCGATGAACTTCATCACCGCCGAAGTTCAGCCGCTGGTGAACGTCAACACGCTGAAGGAAGTGTACGTCGTCCGCCGTAAGCTCCCCCGCGAGTTCTCCGAGCAGGAGGGGAGGCCCCAATGACCCTGCTGCTGGAGATACTCATCTACCTGGGCACCGGCGTCTTCTACTGGTGGTGGACGCAGAACCTCTCCTTTTTCGGACTGGCCCCCGACTTCATCTTCGCCGCCGCGCTCAGCGCCGCGATACTGGCCGGGCCGGTCAAGGGCATAGCCTGGGGCTTCTTCCTGGGCCTGTACGCCGACATGCTCGGCTCCGGCCCGCTGGGCGCCTACGCCCTCACCTACACGCTGATGGCGTACATCGTCCACCTGGTGAAACGCCAGTTCGACATGGACAGCTTCTTCTCGCAGCTGGTGGCTTCCGTTTCCCTTTCCTGGATCAGCATGCTTTTCTACATGGGTTTGAGCCTGGCCTTCGCCAGGATAAACCCTACAGGGCTTAAAATTTTCCTGGCGGAACCTTTCCTGAACGCGCTGGCGGTGCCGGCGGTGTTCCAGCTGTTCTACCGGGCGAAACGGCGGCTGCACGTCCTATGAGGGACAGCCAGACCTCGCAGGAAAGGCTGGACCTCCTCTGGGTGCTGGCCTCTTCCGCCGCGCTGATCTTCATCGTCCGCCTCATAAGCCTGCAGGTCATAGGAGGCTCCTACTACAGGGAGCTCGCCGAGAAGAACCGCACGCAGGTCATCAGCCAGACCGCCCCGCGCGGCCGCATCTACGCGGCGGACGGAGAGGCCATCGCCACCAGCAAGCCTTCCTTCAGCCTCATCTATTTCCCCGGGCAGACCAAGCCGGGGCCGGAGCTGGACCGCATGGCGCGGTCCCTCGCCGGCCCGCTGCGCGCCGACTTCGAGGACCTCCGCCGGACGATAACCAGGGCCGCGACCAGGGAGACGCCGGTGCGTCTGGCAGAGAACCTGCCGTCCAAGGTGATGCTGTCTCTGTCCGAGCTGAAGGCGGTCTACCCCGGCATAGACATTATCGTCGAGGCCAGGCGCTACTATCCGTTCGGCGCGTACCTCAGCCATCTCGTCGGCTACATAGGCAAGATGGACTCCCGGGACTGGGCACGCCTCTCCGGGGACAAGACCTATTCTATGGATTCGCGCCTCGGCAAGGCCGGGCTGGAGAAGATGTACGAGAAGGAGCTGAAGGGCAAGGACGGCGGCATCTACCTAGAGGTGGATTCCCGCGGCAAGCTGAACCGGGTGCTCGAGAGCCGCAAATGGTCTCCTGGGGCTGATATCTACCTGACGATAGATTCCAAGGCGCAAGCCGCGGCCGAGGAAGGCCTGAAGAAGTCCGTCAGCGGCAAGGGCGCCGTGGTGGCCCTGGACCCGCGCACCGGCGCGGTGCTCGCCTTCGCGTCGATGCCGGACTACGATCCCAACATGTTCGTTATGTCCGGCTCGGAGAAGGAGGGGCTGGCCGCCGGCGAAGTGCTGCCGGAGTTCAACGTGGCGTTGCAGGGCACCTACCCGCCCGGCTCCATCTTCAAGGTCATTACCTCCGCGGCCATACTCGAGAGCGGCCGTGTCGATCCTTCCGAACGGGTCTTCTGCCCGGGCTGGTACGACGCCGGCAGCAGGATCTTCAAATGCTGGGAGAAGAAGGGCCACGGCAACGTGGATTTCATAGAGGGCCTGGCCAAGTCCTGCGACGTCTATTATTACACGATGGGCCAGCGGGCGGGCGCGCTCGCGATAGAGAAATACGAGCGCGCCTTCGGCCTGGGCCGGCCGTCCGGCATCTCCCTGCCGGACGAGAGGTCGGGCAACGTCTTCGGTCCGAGCCAGCGGGCCGACAAGAAGAGCTACTGGTTCATAGGCGACACTCTGAACCTGGCCATAGGCCAGGGCGAAACGCTGGTCACCCCGATGCAGGCCGCGGACATGATAGCCGCGGTGGCCAACGGCGGCGTCTTACACAGGCCGTACTACGTCGACCGCATCGTACGGGGAGACGGCCAGGTGATGAAGCGCTCCAAGCCGGAGATCACCGGCGAGGTGAGGCTAAAGGACAGCACGTGGGCCCTGATAAGGGAAGGCCTGCACAGCGTGGTGGACGAGGGGACGGGCCGCGCGGCCCAGATCAAGGGAGCGGAGGTCTACGGCAAGACCGGCACCGCGCAGAATCCGCACGGCAAGGACCACGCCTGGTTCGTTTCATACGCCACCGTTAACGGAGAACCCTCACGGGTGGCCGTGGCCGTGCTGGTGGAACACGGCGAGCACGGCGCCTCGGCCGCCGCTCCGATAGCCAAGGCCGTCATAGAGGCGGTGCTCAGGAGCGATCTCCCTGGAAAGCAGGCCAGGCCGGCCCAGGGTGAGCCGCCGGCGCCCTCCACGGCCGCGCCGGCCGGAGCGCGCGCGCAGGAGGCCACATGATATTCACTCCCGGCGCCTCCCTCAAGAAGAACAGGATGGACTGGGTCCTGTTCATCGCGGCCATGGCCCTGCTGGCCATCGGCACGATAGCCATACTTTCCTCCGTCGCCGCCCTGCCCGGGCAGACGCGTATCGTGCGCGTGCAGTTCACCGCCATCCCGCTGGCCCTGATAGCTATGGCGGCCGTCTGGAGCGTCAACTACCAGGTCTACCAGGACCAGTGGAAGTTCGTCTACGGCGCGCTGCTCGTCTTCCTGGCCGGCGTGCTCTTCATCGGAGTGGTGGACAAGGGCGCCCGCTCCTGGTACCGCCTGCCTTTCTTCTCGATACAGCCCTCCGAGTTCGCCCGCGTCGGTCTGATACTGGTGCTGGCCAATTTCCTCGACAAGCGCATGGGGAAGATCAAGGAGCTGAGGACGGTGCTGGGCGCCTTCGCGCTCTGCGTGCCGGTCTTCCTGCTGCTGATAAAGCAGCCGGACTTCTCGGCCATCCTGATAACCTTCCCGGTGGCGCTGATCATGCTGTTCGCTGCCGGCGCCAGCGTCTTCCACCTTTCCATCATCGTGGGCTACGCGGTGATCTCCGCCCTTTTCCCGGTGCTGTGGACCATCATCAACCTGAACCCGGAGCTGCTCGACAACTCGCTCGTCTCCTATTTCTTCCACCTCTCGGACTCCTGGGCCGGAGCGGCCGTGTTCGTGGCGGCCGCGGCGTTCGGCTTCTGGCTGCTGTGGCGCCTGTCGGTGCAGCTCTACGCCAACCTGTCCGGCGTCTATTTCGCCGGGGCGGCGCTGGTGCTGATACTCGGCTTCTTCTCGGGTGTCATGGTGAAGAACCAGATGAAGGATTACCAGCAGAAACGTCTGGAAGTCTTCCTGTCCCCGGAGTCGGATCCGCGCGGAGCGGGATACAACCTGCTGCAGGCGCGCATAGCCATTGGTTCCGGCGGCATACTCGGGCGCGGCATCTTCTCAGGCACGCAGTCGCGCCTCGGCTTCGTGCCGGAGCGGCACACGGACTTCATCCTGGCCGTTGTCGGCGAGGAAATGGGCTTCTGGGGGATGCTGCTGGTCACCGGGCTGTACGCCCTGATGATGCGGCGCATCATGCTGGGCGCGCGACTGGCAAGGGACCGCTTCGGCTACCTGGTGAACTGCGGTGTCCTGGGCATGTTCCTGGTCTATTTCTGCATAAATTTCGGCATGCTGCTGGGGCTGGCCCCTGTGGCCGGGGTGCCGCTGCCGCTGGTCTCTTACGGCGGTTCCAACCTGGTCGCCACTATGATGGCGCTCGGCATAGCGGAGTCCGTCTACGCCAGGAGGTACGCGCTGGTCTGAGCGGAGCGGCCGGACTAGTAAGGCTACATTATGAACGAAGGACCAAAGTCCCGCATAAGGCTCAAATTCGCGCGCCTCGCCGCGGCGAAGGACATGACGCACCTCGAGCAGATAAGGGAGCTGCGCTCCAGGGCCGCGCGCTCGGGCCTGAAGTTCTGGCCGGCCAGGATAGGCGGCCAGGCGGTGCCGAAGATGGCCTTCGGCCCGGCGGCGTCGTCCGGCCACGAGAGCCTCTGCGAATACGCCGATCTCTACCTGGAGGAGTTCGCCAGAGAGGAGGCGGCCGCGGAGAGCATCCGCCCCTTCGACGACGATAATTTCAGGCTGGTATCGGCAAAGCGTGTGCCGGTCTTCTTCCCGGCCATAGAGGCGGCGGTCAACGCGGCGGAGTACTTCATGGAGGCCGACTTCCCCGCCGGCTTCTCGGACGCGGCCGTGGACGCCTTCATGGCGCGCAAGAGCGTGGAGTGGGAGAAGGTGAAGTCCACCGGAGAACGCAAGATGCTCGACGCCCGGGCCCCGGTGCTATCGGCCTCGTTCGACCCTGCGGCCTCGCTGCTGAAGGTCACGCTGAAGCTCGAACCCGGCAAGAACATCAAGCCGGAGGTGGCTGCCGAGCTGATGGCCGGTGCCCGTCCCGTTTTCAGGCGCATAGTGCGCAAGGAGCTGTACTGGTTCGGCTCGGGAGGCCGGCTGGAAGTTTTTTAGCGATCCCCAAGGAGAGACAAAATGACGACCAAGAAAGTAAAGAGAGAGATTTTCGCAAATACCTCGTTCGAGGAGACGCGCATAGCGATACTCGAGGACGGCAAGCTCAGCGAGCTGTTTTGGGAGCGCAGGAGCTCGGGCAACATCGTGGGCAACATCTACAAGGCCCGCGTGGAGAACGTGCTGCCCGGCATCTCCAGCGCGTTCATGGACATAGGCCTCGACAAGAACGCCTATATCTACATTTCCGACGTGCTCGGGAACCAGAAGGACGCGATAGACAAGCTGCTGAAGAAGGACCAGGAAGTCATGGTGCAGGTCACTAAGGACGCCATCGGCACCAAGGGCATGAAGGTGACTATGGACGTCTCGCTGCCGGGCCGCTACCTGGTGCTGACGCCGTTCCAGGACTTCGTCGGCGTGTCGAAGAGCATCGAGGACGACGGGGAGCGCAAGCGCCTTTCCGCGATCATGCGCAAGATAGCCGACTCCAAGATGCTGGGTACCAAGGGCTGCATAGTGCGCACCGAGGCCGAGGGGGCCACCGAGGAGGAGATGGAGCGGGAGATAAAGTACCTGCTGCGGATGTGGGACACCGTGCAGGGCCGCTACGACAGTTCCCGGCCGCCCGCGCTGCTGCACAAGGACCTCGACATGACGATGCAGGTCACGCGCGACATCCTTTCCGACGAGACCGCGATCTACATGCTGGACAACAGGGACGATTACAACAACGTGCTGGAGCTGGCGGCCAAGATCTCGCCGGACCTGAAGGACCGCGTGAAGTATTACGACAGCAAGACGCCGATCTTCAAGGCCTTCAACATAGAGAAGGGCATAGAGGAGCTGCGCAAGATAAAGGTGCCGCTGCCGAACGGCGGCAGCATCATCATCCAGGAAGCGGAGTCGCTCTGCGCGATAGACGTGAACACCGGCCGCTTCACCGGCAGCAAGTCCCAGGAGGAGACGGTCACCGCCACCAACATCGAGGCCGCCGGGGAGGTGGCCCGCCAGCTGCGGCTGCGCAACATCGGCGGGATCATCGTGATAGACTTCATAGACATGAAGAAGGCCTCCAACCGCAGCAAGGTTGTCAGCGCGCTGGAGGCGGCGGTGGCGCGCGACCGCGCGAAGATCCGCATCCTGCCGATAACCCGGCTCGGCCTCGTGGAGATGACGCGCGAGCGCAAGCGAGAGAGCACCAACAGCCTGCTGACCGAGGAATGCCCGGAATGCCACGGTTCCGGCCGGGTGCTCTCCAGTGAGAGCATCCGCATACAGATACAGCGGGAGATACACAACATCACGATGGGCCGTCCCGGCGGGAACCTGCGCGTGATTACCCATCCGATCCTCTGCGAGGTGCTGAAGAAGAAGGTCAGCATGATGGAGAAGAACGTCCACCGCAGCGTCAAGCTGGCTTCGGACCCGCAGCTGACCTGGGAGGACTACCGGATAATACTGGAATAGCGTTGCGCGGGCAGGCCCGGTAATTGTTAAATAGTAGCGGGAAGGGGCGGCCCCCCTTCCCGACGGACATGGAGATGAGAGAAATGCTGAAACGTTTAGCCATACTATTCCTGCTCGGCGCGTTCTGCGCCCCGGCTCACGCCAGGGTGGACCAGATCTCGTACATGAAGAACGGCGTCTATTCCGGCAAGATAGGCACCTATGCCCTCGGCGGGACCACTTATCTGGACGCCTCGGAGGCGGCGAAGCTCATAGGCGGCAAGATCTACTGGTACCCGGTCTCGGGGAAGCTGATGCTGCAGATAAAGGGCAAGAGGGTGGTGTTCTTCCTGAAGTCCGACTCGATCACGATCAACGACGAGAAGGTGGAGTACCCTAACCCTATGATAGTGCGCGGCGGGAAAGCCTTCCTGGCGCTCAGCTTCTTCGTCTCCGGCCACTTCTCGGAGGCCTTCGGCTTCAGCCTTGATTTCAACAAGGACACCTCCACCCTCTCGGCGCAGCGCGCCGTCAACGTCACCTCCATCAACTACTTCTCGCACGCGGACAAGACGCGCATAGTGGTATACATGGAGGAGCCGTTGGAGTGGCAGGCCTCGCAGAAGGAGAACAACCTCTACAAGGTCAATATTTTCGGCGGGGTTATAGCCCGCGAGGAGAAGCTGCCCATAGGCGACGGCGTGCTGAAGGGCGTGGACCTGCTGCAGGAGAACAAGACCGCCCGTCTGGTGCTGGACCCTGACGAGAATTTCGGAGAGGTGAAGGCGTTCAGCCTTTCGGACCCTGACCGCCTGGTCATAGACGTGTCCAAGAAGATGGCGCCGGTGCCCCAGGGCATCGGCGGCGCGCCGGTTCCCTCCGCCTCCGCTCCGGCCGCGGCCCCCGGCTCGGCCGACACCGCCGTCCCGGCCTCCGGCGCGCCGGCCGCAGCGGCAGCCGTTGCCGCCTCGATAACCCCGGTGATAGCTCCTTCCGGCGGCGGCGAAGCCGCGCCGGCCCAGCCTTCGCAGCCGCTCCAGCCGTCCGTGCTGCCCAACATCCCCGACAAGATTGACGTCAGCTCCGGCAAGAAGCGCGTGGTGATAGACGCCGGACACGGCGGGAAGGACCCGGGCGGCCGGAAGCTGTTCGGCCTTAAGGAGAAGGACATCAACCTTTACGTCGCCGAGGACCTCTACAAGCTGCTGAAGGCGGACGACGCGTTCGACGTGGTGATGACGCGGGGCAGCGACGAGTTCATCCCTCTGGCGGACCGCTCCGTGATAGCCAACAATTTCAAGGCGGACATCTTCATCTCGATCCACGCCAACGCCTCCAGCGACCGGCGGGAGAAGGGCTTCGAGATCTACTTCATGTCGGAGAAAGCCTCCGATCCGTGGGCGGCGCAGGTGGCCGACTACGAGAACTCCGTGGTCGGCATGGAGGACGGCGGCGGCCAGCAGGACCCGGCCGCGATGCTGCTGCATTCCATGGCCCGCAACGAGTACCTCAACGAGGGCAGCAAGCTGGCAGGTTTCGTCGGCGCGGAGATGGAGAAGCGCACGCCTTTCAAGAACCGCGGGGTCAAGCAGGCGGCTTTCTACGTGCTGCGCGGCACCTACGCCCCCGGCATACTGGTGGAGATGGGCTTCATGACCAACTCCAACGACCAGAAGAGCATGAACAGCGGCAAGGTGCGGGAGAAGATAGCTTCCGCCATCTACCGCGGCGTCCAGGACTACGCCAAAAAGAAGGGCTGGAAGTAGCGGCGCGGCCGGAGCTGACGGCATGAAGGACACGCGAAGGCCGATAGGCATATTCGATTCCGGGCTGGGCGGGCTCACCGTCTTCAAGGAGCTCCGCGCGATGCTGCCCGGAGAGGACATAATCTATTTCGGCGACACCGCGCGGGTGCCGTACGGCACCAAGTCCCCCGAGGCCGTAAGGGCCTTCTCGAGGGAGATAGCGGGCTTCCTGCTGGGCAGGAAAATAAAGCTGCTGCTGGTCGCCTGCAACACCGCCTCGTCGCTGGCCCTGGACGCGATACGCGCGATGTCGCCCGTGCCGGTGCTGGGGGTGATAGCCCCCGGCGCGGGGGCGGCCCTGAGCGAGGCCCCTCCCGGAGGGCGGGTGCTGGTCATAGGCACTTCCGCCACGGTGGCCAGCCGCGCATATTCCCGCGCCCTTTCCGGCGGCCGGGTCAGGGTCACGGAGAAGGCCTGCCCGCTGTTCGTCCCTCTGGTGGAAGAGGGCTGGTGCTCGAAGCCCGTGGCCTCCGAGGTGGCCAGGGAATATCTGGCCCCGTTCAGGGGCAAGGCCGACGTGCTGATACTAGGCTGCACGCATTACCCGATGCTGAAGAAGGTCATCGCCGGGGTGGTCGGCCCCCGCGTCAGGATAATAGACTCGGCCAGGGCCGCGGCTCAGGCCGCGCTCGGCGAGCTGGCGAGGAGGGGCCTGCTGTCCGGCGGGCGCGGCGGCCGCTCCGAGTTCATCGTCAGCGACGCGCCGGAGCGCTTCTCGGAGCTGGCGCGGAAGCTGCTCGGGATAAGGACAGGGAAAGTGAAGTTCAAGCGGTTTTGAAGTTTCTTTAAGAGGCTACGGAGGCAGGATATGAAGAAAGCGTTGGCAGCTGTACTGGCCCTGGCTTGCGCCGGGGTGCTGCTGGCCAAGGACCAGCCGGCCCAGCAGGCGCCGGCGGCCGCCCAGGCCAAGCCGGCCGCCGCCCAGACCAAGGCGGCGGACGAGCAGGAAGACAGCGGCGTCCTTATCGACTCGACGAAATACGACGCCGAGGACTCCGACGTGGGGACCGAGACGCCGGCTTACGTCGGAGCCGGGGTGCCCGGCGGCATACCGTCATCCTACGGCCAGTGCCGGGGAGTGATGACCGAGGGCGGACGCAGCCTGCTGGTCTTCGAAAGCCTTGACGACGGAGCCATTTCGCTGGTGCAGGTGACTTTCGGGAAGACGGGCGTTTCCTGGAAGCTGGCCGGCCGCATACCGCGCAGCGGCGAGTGAGACCGGCCGTCGGGCCGGTCGTTTCGCCGCAGCGCCATAATTGCTAAAATATGCCTGCCGGAGGAGCGCCAGCTTTCCCGGCAGGGAGGAAGATATGAAACGCAAGGACCTGGTTAGACATCTCACGAGCAAGGGCTGCGTGCTCTCCCGCGAAGGCGGAAAATATTCCATCTTCACGAATCCCGTCAACAACAAGGAAGTTCCCGTCACGCGGCACAACGAGATCGCGGACTTCACGGTCCGCAAGATCTGCCGCGACCTCGGTGTGGACCAGCCCTGATGAAGCCCCTGGCGGCCGCCATCCTGCTGCTGGCCGCCTGCGCCTGCGCGACAGCGAAGCTGGACGTCATCCAGGTGGGCCCGTGGTTCCAGCCCCGGGACTGGCGTAATGTGGAGGTGTTCTCCTCGCGCGACCAGACCAGCCGGCCGTGGGGGGGAATAGCGATCATACACAGCCCGAGGGTCAAGGCTTCCGGCAGCGAGGCGGCCCTGGAGAGGATGAAGCTGCAGGCCCGCCGGCAGGCCGCCGAGATAGGGGCCGACGCGGTCATCCTCTCGGTGGACTCCGCCTCGGCCGGGCCGGAGATGGGAGTTTACGAGGAACCGGAGCTTTTCGTCAGCGCGCTGGCTATCAGGTATGTCACAGAGGTCTCTACCCCCGTCGCGAAGTGAGGTCCGGATAGCGCTGGACCGCGCGGAGGCCCGCACCTGGCGCGGCCGCGGGATCGTGATAGACCTTTTCCGGTTCTCCAATACCGTCTGCGCCCTGCTCGAGAGCGGGCGCGCCGACGTCAGGGTCTACGCCACGCCTTCGATGGCCCTCGCCGCCAGGCGGGCCGCTCCGGAAGCCGACATCTTCTCCGAGATAGCGCTGGGCCCGGGCGTGGAGCAGTACGACAACTCCCCGTACACCGCCCTGCACGGCTCCGACCCGTCCCGCCCGGCTTTTTCCGTTACCAATTCCGGCTCGCCGGCCGCGGCCTCGCTGCTGCTGGCCGGGGAGATACTGGTGGCCTGCTTCGCCAACTTCCCCGCCGTGGCGGCCTACTGCCGGGCGAACCCGGCTCCCACGCTGATAGTGCCGGCCTGCCTTTTCTACGACGCCAGCCACGTAGAGGATATGATCTGCGCCCGCGCCCTGGCGGAGGAGTTCGAGGGCCGCGACGCTTTCCCGGCGGCGCTGCAGGAGATACACGCCAGCGGCCGCGTGCTGGATTTCATGGCCTTCAGGCCCGAGACCGGGCGCCGGGACATGGACATGGTCCTGAAGAAGGGCACTATGAAGGCGGTGCCCAGCATTCGTTTCAAAGCGGGCGCCGGCATAGTGAAGAACGCGGCCGACTGACGTCCTAAACATATGGCAAAGAAAAAAGCGGTAGTACTGTTCTCCGGCGGGCTGGACTCCACTACCGCCCTCTGCTGGGCGCTTGATAAGGGTTACGCCTGCGAAGCCGTCTCGTTCGACTACGGCCAGCGGCATTCCCGCGAGAACGCGGCGGCGCGCGCCATCGCCCGCCGCCTGGGGGTCAGGCTCTACGAGATCAGGCTGGACTTCCCGTGGCTGGCTACCAGTTCCCTCGTGAACAGAAAGCTGGAACTGCCTGACCTGCCCGCCGGCGAGATAGGCAGGAAGGGGGATATCCCGTCGACCTACGTTCCCGGTCGCAACCTGGTCTTCGCCTCCATCGGCTTCTCGCTGGCCGATTCCATGGGCGCCGACGCCGTGGTGCTCGGCCCCAACGTGCTGGACTATTCCGGCTATCCGGACTGCAGGCCGGAGTTCTACCGGGCGCTGCAGAGGGCGGCGGCTTTCGGCACCCGCCGCGGCGCCGCGGGGCGGCCGATAAAGATACTGACCCCGCTGATAAGGCTGAGCAAGGCCGGTATAGCCAGGCTGGGCGTCAGGCTGAAGGCCCCGCTGGAGCTGACCTGGTCCTGCTACAGCGGCGGCAAACGCCCCTGCGGCCGCTGCGATTCCTGCAAGCTGCGCGCGAAAGGCTTCGCCGAGGCCCGGCTAGCGGACCCCGCCCTCTGAGCTCCCGTATGAAGACCATCACAGCTCCGGTGGCCGAGATCTTCTGCTCCCTGCAGGGCGAAGGACTTTACGCCGGACAGCGGCAGGTGTTCCTGCGCTTCTCCGGCTGCAACCTGGACTGCGGCTACTGCGACGAGCCGGCCGCGCTGGACGAGGCCTCTGCCGAAACGATGTCCGCGGACGAAGCCGCCCGGCGGGTGATAAAGCTCGCCAGGGCGAAGAAGTCCGGGGATGTATCGCTGACCGGAGGGGAGCCGCTGCTGCAGTGGCGCTTCATAAAAATCCTCGCGCCGAAGCTGAAAAAGGCCGGCCTCCGGCTCCACCTGGAGACCAACGGCGTCCTCTGCCGGGAGCTGGAAAACGTCTCCGCCCTGGTCGACGTGGTGGCGATGGACATAAAGCTGCCTTCCTCGACGGGACAGCGCGGCTTCTGGACGGCTCATGGCCGCTTCCTGGCAGTGGCGCCGGAAAAGACCTTCATCAAGACGGTGCTGACGTCGGAAAGCACGATGGCAGATTTCGCTAAAGCCGTCAGGCTGGCCGCCGGGGTTCACTCCGAAGTTCCCTTTTTTATACAGCCTGCCACGCGCCGCCGCGGGGTGAGCAGGCCGCCCTCGGGGCGTTTCGTGCGCGAGGCTTCGTGCCTCGCAGCCGAGCGGCTGAGGCATGTGACGGTGCTGCCGCAGCAGCACCCAATTTGGGGTGTTAAGTGAGAGTCAGTCCCGGCAGACCGGAACGCAAAACGCGTTCGGCCACACCGTGGCCTCACTCATCATTCAGGCTCGGCGCTATGCAAGCCTCGCCTTCACGAAGGTTTTGCTTATCCGGCCTGCCGTGCCTGACAATGGGCAATGATTTTGTAAATGAGGAAGGGGAGGTCTTATGAGCGAGGGAACGTTTTTGATAGACTGTCCGTGCTGCAAGGCGCGCATAGAGGTGGACCGCAAGACCGGCAAGGTGCTCAAGCACTGGGACAAGCCGCAGGTCAAGGAAGGCGGCGACCTGATGGCCGAGGCGATGAAGAAGATGCAGGCCGACAAGACCCGCCTGGACGACTATTTCAACAACGCCGGCAAGTCCATGGAGGAAAAAAAGAAGGAATTGGAGGAGAAGTTCCAGAAAGAGAAGAAGCGCATCGAGGACTCCGGGGATACCTCCAGGCCGGAGAATCCGTTCGACTGGGATTGAGTCCATAATATAGATATCGATAGGATACGCCCGCGCGCCTGCGCGGGTACATTGGCCCGGTCCCAGGGCCGCTAACCCATAGGGCCCAGAAAAGTCTGGGCCCTTTTTTTGCCTTCGCCTGCCTTTACGGCCCTTACGGCGGCGGCTTGAAGGGCGTATACTATAGGCATGACGAACAAAAAGACCGCCCTTACCATACTTCTTTCCTGCGTCATGTTCCCCGGCTTCGCCGCGGCCCAGAACCTGGGTTCCGCGTCCGCTTCGCTCGGGCTGAACGGTGACGAGCTCAAGGCTTCGCCTATACCGCAGCCGAAGGCGGAAGGCGGCGGCGTTCCCCAGCAGTTCTCCGGCCCTGAACCGGTCTCTTACGCCGGCACCGCCGTCACTCTCTGGCACGCCCTCGGCACCCAGATCGCGGACCTCGGCTGGCTGCCCGGCACCGGCGCCCCGTCTTTCGAGAAGATCTCCGAGCGCGTCATCAACGCCTCCAAGTCGGCCGCTTTCCCGGCCCGCAGCGCCGGCCAGCCCTCCCTGTTCACGGAACCCGGTTTCGTTTCCGAGTTCGAGGCCGTCACCGGCGCCAGCTTCTCCTCCTCGAACTACACCCGCTTTCTTATCGACGGAGAGGCCTCTTTCGAGGCCAAGGACGCCCTGATCAGGAGCGCGAAGAAGAGCCTGCTGATCTCCAGCTGGGCCTTCTATGACGACACCACCGGCTACGAAGCCGCCCGGATGCTGATAGCCAAGCACAAGGAAGGCGTGGACGTTAAGATCATCATCGACTCGATCGTGGCCAACACCCACGGCAAGAAAGTGGTCAAGATGATGGAGGACGCCGGCATAGCCGTCATCCGCCACAAGGACCTCGACCGCTCCGGCGACATCTGGCACGTCAAGGTGATGATAGCCGACGACCAGTACGCGGTGGCCGGCGGCATGAATTTCGGCGACGTCTACTCCCACAAGGCCGGCACCGTGCTCTGGCGCGATACCGACATCCTCTTCTCCGGCCCGGCCGTGGCCGAGGCCAAGCGCCTGCTGGGCGACGTCTGGAACAAGCAGGTGTCCGTCCGCAAGCTCGGCTTCAAGTCCGTGGACGTGCGGGCCCCGCAGGCCCCCGAATACGAGGGCGGCTCCGCCCGCGTGGCGGTGGTGCTGCAGAACCCGCCCAAGACCTCTCCTATCCTGGTCAGCATAGTGAAGGCCATGTACGGCGCCACCCGCAATATCAACATAGAGAACGCCTACTTCGTGGCCCTCCCGGCCGTGACGCAGGCCGTGCTCGAGGCCCGCGCCCGCGGTGTAGAGGTCAATATCCTCACCAATTCCAGCCAGAGCATAGACTCCGAGGGCAAGCCGATAGTCGACGCTATGGCCAAGTGCCTGATCCCGCTGCAGCAGGCCGGCGTTAACATCTACCTGAAGCAGGGCGACATGCAGACCCTGCACTCCAAGTTCATGACCGTGGACGGAGAGTTCGCCGACATCGGTTCCTACAACCTGCACCCCCGCGGGGAGCGCATAGATACCGAGGTGAACGTGAACGTCCTCGACCGCTCCTCGGTAGCCCAGCTGGACGCGGCTTTCGCCCGCGACCTCGCGGCGGCCAAGAAGATCAGCGACGCCAGGGAGCTGGAGACCAAGCCCGGCATGGTGTCGCAGATCATGTCGCAGTTCTTCTACGCGCAGCTCGAGCAGCAGGCCCCCGGCGCGGACGGCCTGATCCAGGACCGCTAACTGAAAGCCGGCCAGCCGGAGGAGCCGGGGCTTATGCCCCGGCTCCTCTTTTTAATGGTAAAACGCGCTTAAAAAATCTAAAATAATATGATGCATAAGGACCTGCAGGAGATACTTATCTCCTCCGAGGAGCTCGCCTCCGGCATTAAAAAGCTGGGGGAGAGGATATCCACGGACTATGCCGGCCGCTGCCTTACGCTGGTGGGCGTGCTGAAGGGTTCCGTCTTCTTCCTGACGGACCTGGCGCGCCACATCACCACGGACGTGCGGCTGGACTTCATGATGCTTTCCTCCTATTCCGGCGCGCATTCCACCGGCGTGGTGCGCATCATGCTGGACCTCAAGGAGAGCATAGAGGACAGCGACGTGCTGATCGTGGAGGATATCGTCGACTCCGGGCTGACGATGAACTATCTGCTGCCGAACCTGAAGACGCGCCGTCCCCGGACGCTCGAGATCTGCACCCTGCTGGACAAGCCCAGCCGGCGCAAGGCCCAAGTGCCGATAAAGTACGCCGGCTTCACTATACCCGACAAGTTCGTGGTCGGCTACGGCCTGGACTATAACGGGATCTACCGCAACCTGCCGTACATAGGGGTGCTGAGGGAAGGAGCAATAGAAGGTAACTGACCATGCCGTTGAAAAAGAATTTAAGGCAGCTGTTATTCTGGTTCCTGGCGTTCATGCTGTTCATCGCCGTCTATCAGAACATGAAGGGGGTGGAGCGCGAGCGCAACATCCCGTACTCCGAGTTCAAGGCCAAGCTCCGCGATCACCAGATAGCCAAGGTCTCCGTGAGCCAGGACAAGATCTCCGGAGAGATGACCGAGGGGGACAAGGCCGTTCCCTTCAGGACCATCCCGATGAGCGACCCCAAGCTGATCGAGGACATGGACTCCGCCGGCGTGAAGGAATACAAGGCCGAGGCCGACCGCAGCTGGATAGCCAGCCTGGTGCTGAACGTGGGCTGGATACTGCTTTTCGTGTTCATCTGGTGGTTCCTGTTCATCCGGCAGGCGCAGATGGGCGGCAAGCAGGCGATGGCCTTCGGCAAGTCGCGCGCCCGCCAGCAGGACCTGAAGAAACAGAAGATCACGTTCAAGGACGTCGCAGGCTGCGACGAGACCAAGGAAGAGCTGCGCGACATCGTGGACTACCTTAAGAACCCCAAGAAGTACCAGACGCTCGGCGGCGAGCTGCCGAAGGGCGTGCTGCTGTACGGCCCTCCCGGCACCGGCAAGACGCTGCTGGCGCGGGCGGTGGCGGGCGAGGCCGGCGTGCCTTTCTTCACCTCCTCCGGCTCCGAGTTCGTGGAGATGTTCGTGGGCGTGGGCGCCAGCCGCGTGCGCGACCTGTTCGAGCGCGCCAAGAAATCGGCCCCGGCCATAGTCTTCCTGGACGAGCTGGACGCGGTCGGCCGTTCCCGTTTCGCCGGCATAGGCGGAGGCCACGACGAGCGCGAGCAGACGCTGAACCAACTGCTCGTGGAGCTGGACGGCTTCGAATCCAAGGAAGGCATCATCCTTATCGGCGCGACGAACCGCCCCGACGTGCTGGACAACGCGCTGCTGCGCCCCGGCCGCTTCGACAGGCGCATCAACGTGCCCGTGCCCGACATCAAAGGCCGCCAGGAGATACTGGCCGTGCACGGCGGCAAGGTCAAGCTGGCCCCGGAAGTGGACCTTTCCGTGATAGCCCGCCACACCCCCGGGTTCGTCGGCGCGGACCTCGCCAATATAGTCAACGAGGCGGCCATCATAGCCGCGAAGAAGGAGCAGAAGGTCGTGGACCAGAAGGACCTGGAGGAGGCCATCGAGAAGATGATGGCCGGCCCGCAGCGCAAGTCCCGCATCATATCCGATCACGAAAAGAAGGTCGTGGCCTACCACGAGGCCGGCCATACGCTCGTGGCCAAGACGCTGCCCGGCTGCGACCCGGTGCACAAGGTCTCCATCATCCCGCGCGGCCCGGCGCTCGGCTACACGCTGCAGCTGCCGCTCGAGGACAAGTACCTGACCTCCAAGACCGAGATACTCAACCGCCTCTGCGTGCTGCTCGGGGGCCGCGCGGCCGAGGAGATAGTCATAGGCGAGATCACCACCGGCGCCCACGACGACCTGGCGAAGGTGACGAACTTCGCGCAGAAGATGGTGCTGGAGTTCGGTATGAGCGACAAGATCGGTCCCCTTTCGCTGAAGAAGGACGAGAACGAGGTTTTCCTCGGGCGTGACATAGTCCGCCAGCCCGGCTATTCCAACGAGACGGCCCGCAGCGTGGACGACGAGATAAAGCGCATCGTCAGCGACTGCTACATGAAGGCCAAGGCCGCGCTGACCGGCAACCGGAAGGCGCTGGACGCGATAGCGGCCCGCCTGATAGAGAACGAGGTGGTCGACGCGGAGGAGATCAACTCCATCATGGCGGCCGCCAAGGCCGCCTGACGGGCATGGCGCCTGTCGCGGCGCGCGCATAGCGCTGCCGGCGCGGCACCGGAGACGCAAGCACTGGAATGTACCTGAACTACCTGAGGACGCTGGCGGATATCGCGGCGGTATACTACATAGTGTACCGCCTGATCCTGATGCTGAAAGGCACCAGGGCCATGCAGGTCATCTGGGGCGTCTCCATACTGGCGGTGATAACCGCGCTGGCGCAGCTGCTGCGGCTGTCGGCCACGGTCTGGCTGATGCAGCAGTTCTGGGTGGCCGGCATGGTGCTGCTGATAGTCGTGTTCCAGCCGGAGATCCGCTTCGCGCTGGCCAATATAGGGTCCAACCCGCTGGGCCGCGTGATGGTGTCGCAGGAATACAAGTTCATCGGCGAGATGATGGAGGCCGTGCGCTCCGCCGCCGCCGAGAAGATGGGCATGCTGATAGTGCTGGAGCAGGACATGGCCCTGCGCGACATCGTGGAGACCGGCGTGCGCGTCAACGGCGAGATCTCCAAGGAGCTGCTGCTGACCGTCTTCCACGAGAACACGCTGCTGCACGACGGCGCGGCCGTCATAGCCAACAACAGGCTGGTGGCGGCCGGCTGCATCCTGCCGCTTACCGAGCAGCAGGAGCTTTCCAAGATCCTGGGCATGCGCCACCGCGCG
>DAIENX010000002.1:0-90985 GCA_027340875.1 Elusimicrobiota bacterium | reverse complement strand
CACTCGGCCTCGGCGCTACGCAAGCCTCGGCCTCCGCGAAGGCACTCCGAACCAGTCCCCGTCGTCCCCCTTTTACGCGTCTACCACGCCCCAAAAAAACAAAACCGCCGGGCTTCCCCGGCGGTTTGCATGTCAAGTTTCAAGACCTAACCTAGTTCTGCGATAAGTGACTCCTAAGAAATCCCGAAATACTCCTTTGAGTCGACATTGGTCTCATCAGGGTCATATAACTTTGGGACAACAGGCTTGTCTTTGAACTTCTCAAAAAGAATTTTCAAACCTTTTTTATACCTCTCCCTGGCAGCCTCGCAGTCCCTAATCCTATTGTTGATCTCTTCTGTAGTATAGGCTTCCTGCAATTCTTTGTGGCTTTTAACATAGTCGTTATAATACTTCGCGCAACTTTTCCCCTTTGAACGGCCCGAATGGTCATAACTGAACTGCCGGATAAAATCCGCATAGTCCAGGTCCCACTCGATAGCCCATCTCTCCGGAGAACCCGGCGCTTTTTTGATCAGGAGATCAAGAAGGACGCGGCTAGGGAATCTCTCCGCTGATGCATCAAACTCCCTGTGAACAATCTCCCGATATCTATCCGGATGAGCCTTGAGGTATTTCACCCCCAGGACACCCCAAGTCGAAAGATACACCGCGTTGGCCTCATAGTCCTCAATGGTGCCGCGCATCGAACGGAAACCGCATTCCTCATACTGGTAAAGCTGCAAGATCTCCGCCGGGGATAACTTTGGGAACTTCGCCGACAACTCTTCCGCCCCCGTCCAGCATCTGACAAGCTCTTCAGGACTGTGGAGCGAATACCTTATGATTTCATACTTCTGCTCCCCGCAGAACACAGGGCAGGAACACCCGGCGAGAAAAGTCGCAGTTATCAGCAGTTTGCGGAACATGGGGACAGTATACTTAATTTAGTCAGTTGTAATGGACGCGGTATCCAAAAGTAAGCCCCGGCAGGTTGCCAGGGTTTTAAAGAGGGTTCTCAGGGACTGGGATTCGAACTTTAGTCATAGCCTGTTGAAATTGCGGGACTGGAGGGGCGGCGGGGTGCGGGGCACGAAGGCCGTCTCGGACCAAAGCCGCTTGCGCAACGCTGAGGCCCCGTTGAGGCATGGGGATAACCGGCGGACACGGAATCCGGATAAGCAAAACCGTCGTGAGGGCGAAGCTTGCATCGCGCTGAGCCCGAATGCCGAGCGAGGGCACGGTGTGCCCGAGCGTGTTTTGCGTTCCGGTTCCGCGGACGCCGGATAATTATATCTTGATCTTCGCGAGGGCGACGGCGACGAGAATGAATTCTACGGCGAGGAAGCAGACTATCAGGATGCCCCAGGTGAGGGACACCTGCGTCAGCAGCCAGGCGAACACCGCCAGGCCCAGCGTGGCCAGCGAGGCCAGCCGCACCACGCCGTGGCGCGAAAATCCTATCTTCTCCAGCCGCAGCGCGAAATGGTCCTTGCTGCCGAGGAACGGCGAATGTCCCCGGCGCAGCCGCAGCACCGAGACGAAAAGCGTATCGTAGATCGGCACCGCCAGGATGAAGATGGGCGCGTACACGCCCAGCGGGTTCACGTCGGTATAGCGCGTACCCATCGCCACCAGCGCCAGCACGAACCCGCACAGCAGGCTGCCCGAGTCCCCCATGAAGATCTTCAGCCTCTTCGAGAAATTGTAAGGCAGGAAGCCCAGCGCGGCCCCCGCCAGCGCCGCCGAGGCGAAGTTGACGTAGATGGCCTCCGACGGGAAGGCTATCAGCAGGAAGCCGAAGGCCGCCAGCGCGGCCTGCCCGGCGGACAGCCCGTCCATGATGTCGATGATGTTGAAAGCGTTGGAGACGCCCACTATCCACAACACGCTGATGAGGAAACCCAGGTAGTCCGGCTGGATGAAATGTATGCGGATGCCGTGCAGCGCCACCGCGGCCGCCACCGCGAACTGCACGACGAACTTGGTCTTGAAGCCCAGTCCGTGCGGCTTGCGGAGGTCGTCCACCAGGCCCAGGGCGAACATCACGGCCCCCCCGCCCATCAGCAGGCGCAGGTCGCGCAGCGTGCCGGTCGGGAACGACGTGTAGAAGCGCATGAAGACCAGCGAGGCCGAGAAGGCCAGGAAGATGGCCGTGCCGCCCATAAGCGGGGTGGGATGCTTGTGCGTCTTGATCTCCGTGGGTTTGTCCAGATGGCCGAAGCGCAGCGCCAACGCGCGCAGCAGCGGCGTCAGCCCCAGCGACAGCAGCAGCGGCAGCACGAACGCTATGATATAAAGGCGGGAATTCTCCAGCAGGTCATTCATACTGTTTCAGCAGGCCGGCTATCTTCCGCAGGCTCTCCTCCACCGGCGGCAGCCGGCGGCCGAGAGTGCCGGCCAGCTTGTCGCTCTTGAGCCCCGCGTTCAGCGGCCTCGGCGCCAGCTGGCCCAGCTCCGAAGTGAGCTTAGGCTCCAGGAAGGCGGGGTCGAAGCCGAAGGCCGCGCAGGCCTTGAGCGCGAACTCGTAGCGGTTCAGCCGGTCCGGACCGACTACGTTGTAGACGCCCGAGGCCCCTTTGTCAACGAGGTCCAGCACCGCGGCGGCCAGCTCCGGAGCGTACGTAGGATTGGAGTACTGGTCCGACGGCACCCGCATCCTGGCGCCGGCGCGGCGGCTGCTTATCAGCTGCATCACGAAGTTCCTGGAATCGGGGTCGTGGCTGAACACCACCGTGGTGCGGACGGCCAGCGCGCCGGGCAGCTCGAGGCAGGCTTTCTCCCCTTCCAGCTTGGTGCGTCCGTATACGCTGACCGGGCCCGCCGGGTCCTCCTCGGCATAAGGCCCGTTCTTCCCGTCGAAGACGTACTCGGTAGAGAAATAGACCAGCTTAGAGCCGGCCTTGCGGCATTCCTCCGCCACCAGCGCCGGGCCCTCGGCGTTGATCCGGCGCGCCCGCTCCGGCTCGCGCTCGCAGCCGTCCACATTGGTGAACGCGGAGGCCAGCAGCACCAGGTCCGGCCTGGCCTTGGCGAAGGCGTCCTTCACGCTTTCCGGAGAGCCGAGGTCGAGGTACAGGAAGCCCTGGCCGGCGCGGGAGGTGCCGTACACCTCTATCCTGCGCCTCACACAGAGGGAGGAGAGGGCCCCGCCCACCTGCCCGGAAGCGCCTATGATAAGTGCGCGCATCAGTTGAAATCGGCGGACCGCAGGGTCAGCCGCAGCTTCAGGATCTTAAGCACGCCCTTGACGGCGTCCTTGTAGTTGATCTTCTTGCCCTCCTGCCTGGAGCGGGAGGTGTACTTTATGGGCAGCTCAAGGAAGCGCAGCCCGAAGAAGGCCGTCTTGCAGGAGAGCTCCGCTTCTATCTCGAAGCCGGTGGAGGCTATCCGCATCTTCCTGAGCAGCGGGGTGCGAAAGGCCTTGTAGCAGGTGTAGGAGTCCGTCACCCGCATCCCGAACAGCAGGGCCACCAGGAAGGTCAGGAACTTGTTGCCGGCGAGGTAGACGGGGCTGTAGGTATAGGTCCTCGCGGTCAGCATCCGCGAGCCGAAGACGGCGTCGGCGCGGTCCTCCATGATGGGGCGCACGATGTCCTGGATCTGGGAAGGGTCGTATTCGAGGTCGGCGTCCTGCACTATCACGATGTCGCCGGCGGCCGCTCCGAAACCGGTTATCAGCGCGCCCCCCTTGCCCCTGTTCCTCTCGTGCTTGATCAGCTTCAGGTCGCACGGGAACTCTTTGGCGGCTATGGCTTTCTCCAGCCACTCGCGGGTGCCGTCCTTCGACCCGTCGTCCACCACTATGACCTCCTTGTCCAGCGGAACGGCCGCCACCGCCTTCAGCACGGCGGGCAGCGTCTTCATCTCGTTATAGGACGGGATGACGATGGTGGTCTTCATTAAGGATAGATTATAACAAATCGGGCGGCGCCTCCCTCCCTTGGGCGAAAGGTTTTATTTTATTATAATGATATCATTGCGGTCACAGGAGGGAATCATGAAAGTACCCATGGTAGATATGCTGGCCGGTTATCCCCCGATAAAGGACGAGATAGAGGCGGCCGTCAAGAACGTTTTCAACAAGGCCCATTTCATACTGGGCGAGGACGTAGCCAAGTTCGAAAAGGACTTCGCCGCCCATAACGGCGCGAAGTACTGCGTCGGCGTGGCCAACGGCACCGACGCGCTGCGCATGGCCTACATCGCCAGCGGCATCAAGAAGGGCGACGAGGTCATCACCTCCCCGTTCACCTTCATCGCCACCTCGGAGACCATCTCCCAGGTAGGCGCGGTCCCCGTGTTCGCCGACATCGACCCCGTCACCTTCAACCTCGACCCGAAGTCCGTAGAGAAGAAGATCACGAAAAAGACCCGCGCCATCGTACCGGTGCACCTCTACGGCATGCCGTGCGACATGGACGCGATCATGGCCATAGCCAAGAAGCACGGCCTCATAGTGGTAGAGGACACCGCGCAGGCCTTCACCGGCAAGTACAAGCTGGGCGGCAAGGACTGGAAGTACCTCGGCACGATGGGCCACTGCGGCACTTTCAGCTTCTTCCCCGCGAAGAACCTCGGCGCTTTCGGCGACGGCGGCGCCGTGCTGACCAACGACGAGAACATCCACGCGACGCTGATCCAGCTGCGCAACCACGGCAGCAAGGTGCGCTACCATCACGAGATGGAGGGCTTCAACAGCCGCCTCGACACCGTGCAGGCCGCGGTCCTCTCCATCCGCCTGAAGCACGTAGAGAAGTGGACAGAGATGCGCGCGAAGGTCGCCGCCAAGTACGCCGAGCAGCTCAAGGGCGTCTGCGTGACCCCGGCCGTGCCGGCTAACGCGAAGCACTCGTTCAACTACTACACGATACGCTTCGACAGCAAGGCCAAGCGCGACAACGCGCAGAAGTACCTGACCGAGCAGGGTATCGCGAACCAGATCTACTATCCGATAGCCCTGCACCTGCAGGAGGCGTACCGACACCTCGGCGGCAAGAGGGGCGACCTGCCCGTCTGCGACGCCGTGATGGACACCGTCTTCTCGCTGCCGATGTACCCGGAGCTGACGGACGAGCAGATCAAGGCAGTGACCGACGCGGTCAAGACCTCGCTGTCCGTTACCGCGAAGTAACGGATGCAGGGGCTGACGGAAAAAAGGATAACCGTCACCGGGGGCGCGGGATTCCTGGGATCGCGCGTGGCGGAGAAGCTGCGCGCGGCCGGAGCCAAGGATATCTTCGTCCCCCGCAGCCGGGACTACGACCTCACCGACATGGCGGCCGTCCGCCGTCTGTACGCCGACGCGCGACCCGAGGTGGTCATCCACCTCGCGGCCGTGGTCGGCGGCATAGGCGCCAACCGCGTCAACCCCGGGAAGTTCTTCTACGACAACCTGATGATGGGCGCCCAGCTGATGGAGGAAGGGCGCAGGTCCGGCGTGCAGAAGTTCGTAGCCATCGGCACCATCTGCGCCTACCCCAAGTTCGCCCCTGTCCCGTTCAGGGAGGACGACATCTGGAACGGCTACCCCGAGGAGACCAACGCCCCGTACGGCCTCGCTAAAAAAATGCTGCTGGTGCAGGCGCAGGCCTACCGGCAGCAGTACGGCTTCAACGCGGTCTACCTGCTGCCGGTGAACCTGTACGGCCCCGGGGACAATTTCGATCCGGAATCCTCCCACGTGATACCGGCGCTGATAAAGAAGTTCGACGAGGCCGTGCGCTCCGGCGCAGGGGAAGTCACGGTCTGGGGCACCGGCAAAGCCACGCGAGAGTTCCTCTATGTGGACGACTGCGCGCTGGCCGTCTGCATGGCCGCCGCCCGCTACGACAAGCCCGAGCCGGTCAACATAGGCGCCGGGTTCGAGATCTCCATCAAGGACCTCGCCGGCGTGATAGCGCGCCTCACGGGATTCTCCGGAAAGATAAACTGGGACACCACAAAGCCCGACGGTCAGCCGCGCCGGATGCTGGACACCTCCCGGGCCTTCTCCGAGTTCGGCTTCAGGGCCAAGACCCATTTCGAGGACGGCCTTAAGGCCACGATAAAGTGGTACCGGGAACAAGCCAACCGATGACCAAGGAAGAGAAGATAAAGTTCTTCGACGAGACGGCCGCCAGCCGCGACGCCTGGCGAGCCAGGAACCGCCATTACCAGAACGAGCTGCTGGCCTTTTTCCGCTTCCTGATACCGAGCGGCTCCTCCGTCCTGGAGCTGGGCTCCTGCACCGGCGGCCTGCTGGCCGAGTTGCAGCCGCAGAAGGCGCTCGGAGTGGATTTCAGCCCCGCCATGACGGCCGCCGCCAAAGCGGCCCACCCGGCCCTGGACTTCAGTACCGGGGACGTAGAGGCGCTGGAGGTAGACGAGAAGTTCGACTACGTGGTCATGCAGGACCTGCTCGGCCACCTGGACGACATCTGGCTGGCCTTCCGCAGCCTCCACAAGGTGACGAAACCCGATACCCGTGTGGTGATAACGGCCTACAACCCGCTCTGGGAACCCCTGGTAATGCTCGCCGAGGCCGCCGGCCTCAAGGCGAAGAACCCCCGCCAGAACTGGCTGGCTCTGGCGGACATAGAGAACCTGCTGTACCTCAACGGCTACGAGGTGGTAAAGAAGGGCTACCGCTTCCTGATGCCGTTCTACGTGCCGCTGGTCTCGGCGTTCTTCAACAGATTCCTCGCCAAGATGCCGCTTTTCAAGGAGCTGGGACTCATCCAGTTCATCATAGCCAGGGAGATCCCCTCCAGGCCCAAGGCGAAGGACTACTCGGTCTCCGTTATGGTACCCTGCCGCGACGAGGCCGGCAATATGGAGCGCCTGTTCAGGGAGCTGCCCAAGCTGGGCTCCTCCACCGAGCTGGTCTTCGTGGACGGCAACTCCTCCGACGGGACCGTAGAGAAGATAAAGGAGCAGGCGGCGGCTCACCCGGAGATCCCCACCAAGGTCCTGCTGCAGGGCGGCGCCTTCGGCAAGGCGGACGCAGTGCGCAAGGGCTTCGACGCCTGCGCCGGGGACATCCTGATGATACTGGACGCTGACCTGACGGTCCCGCCGGAAGACCTGAAGAAATTCTACGCCGCCATCGCCGAGGGCAAGGGCGAGTTCATCAACGGCTCCAGGCTGGTCTACCCGATGGAGAAGGGCGCGATGCGCTTCCTGAACATGCTCGGGAACAAGACCTTCTCGCTGATCTTCACGTGGACGCTCGGCCAGCGCATCAAAGACACGCTCTGCGGCACCAAGGTGCTGCTGAAGTCGGATTACGAGCGCATCAAGGCGGGGCGGGCCTACTTCGGCGAGTTCGACCCGTTCGGGGACTTCGACCTGCTGTTCGGCGCCAGCAAGCTCAACCTGAAGATCACCGAGCTGCCGGTCGGCTACAAGGAGCGGAAGTACGGCGTCACAAAGATAAGCCGCTTCCGCCACGGCCTGCTGCTGTTCCGCATGGCTTTCATCGCTTTTGTAAAGCTGAAGCTTCGTTAGCGCGGGGAAAGAATGGACAGGATAGAGAACGAGCTGGCGCACGGCCGGAAGATATCCGACAACCCGGAATTCTACTGGGGCTGGTCCGGCGTGGCCGGACGCCTGCGCTCGGAACGCCGGGCCGCGATGTACATCTCGGAGGGGCGGCTGGCCCCTGACAGAAAGGTCCTCGAAATAGGCTGCGGCACCGGCATCTTCTCCGGGCTGCTGGCCCGCTCCGGCGCAGAGATCACCGCCATAGACCTCTCCCCCGAGCTGGCGGACAAGGCGCGCCAGCGCAACAGCGCCTCCCCGAATCTTAAGTTCCTGGTGATGAACGTAGAACGCCTGGACTTCCCGGACGACTCCTTCGATTGCGTCTGCGGCAGCTCGGTGCTGCACCACCTCGACCTCTCCAAGGCCCTTCCGGAGATGCTGCGCGTGCTGCGTCCCGGCGGCACCTTCGTCTTCACCGAGCCCAACATGCTCAACCCGCAGATCATGCTGCAGAAGAACATCCCGCCGCTGAAGCGACTGCTGGGAGATTCCCCGGACGAGACGGCCTTCTTCAGGTGGAACATAGCCGGCGAGCTGCGGCGCGCCGGCTTCGCCGCGCCGTCAGCGCGCCCGTTCGACTTCCTGCACCCATGGGTGCCAGGAGCGCTGGCGCCGGCGGCGGACAGCTTCGGGACCTTCCTGGAGCGGGTGCCGCTGCTGCGCGAGATAGCCGGCTCCCTGCTGATTACGGCAACCAAATGAAGTTCCGCCTCAACTGGGTACTCTCCGCGCTGACCGCGGCTTCTTACGCCGCGTACCCCGTATGGAGGCTGCCGCTCCCGTGGCCGGCGCAATGGGCCCTCCTGAACCTGTTCCTTCTGCTTTCGGCGGCCCTGCTCTATACGTCCCTGGACGAGGTCGAGCTCCAGGCTCCGGCAGAGGAGCTCAGGGAGCTCTGGCCTGTGGCGGCCGCCGCGGCGGCGGTGTGCCTGCCCTTCTGGCTCCTGCCTCTGCCGACGGGTTCGGACGCACAGTCCCACGCCGGGCCGGCGGCCTGGCTGCTAGGCCGCCTGACCTCGGCCGCCGGATTGAACATCAGGCTGCTGCCGCTGTTCTCCGTCCCGGCCCTGCTTCTGGCCATTGCCGCGGTCCGCAAGGCGCCGGCAGACCGCTTTGTGCCGGGACGCGGGACTGCGGCCATCGCCCTGCTCGCGGCCGGCAACATATATTTCCTCGCCGACCTGCGCTGGGGTATCGCCGGCGCTATCGGCCGCTTCGAAACAGTGCTCCGCTACCCCCCCCTCAGCAAGTTCCTGTACTTCCCCGCCTATGCGCTGCTCGGCGTCAACGAGGCCGCCCCCAGGCTGGTGCAGTTCCTGTTCATGACGGCGGCCGCGGCATATATGCTCCGAACCTCGAGACTGCTGGGGTCAGGGCTGCCGCGGCGGTTATCCTTCCTGCTGGTGCTCTTCTTCCCCACCTTCTTCAACCTGGCCATCAGCGCGGAACTCGAGGCCGGCACCGTCCTTTTCTTCGCGGCGGCCATCTATCACTTCCTGGCCGCCGTAGACGGGGACAGGAAGGAATTCCTGAAATGCGCGTTCTGGACCGCGGCGGGCTTCTTCTACAAGCAGTTGCTGCTGGGGCTCCTGCTCTCCTTCCTGCCGGCACTGGCCGCACTGGCCATCTTCCTCCCCGACCGTAGGGAGAAATGGCTTTACGGGCTGAAGACGCTGGCGATACCAGCGGCGCTGGGCCTGCCGTTCATAACCATCAGCACGCTGACCGGGATACGGAACACAGCCCTCCAGGCCGCCAACCTGCTCTCCCCGCGGCTGATGACGCTGGACCTCATAGACCTGTACCGCACTTCGGGAGCCGCGATCACGGCCCTGCTGGCCGCCTCCGCGGCGTTCTCCGTGATGCGGAGACGATCGGTCCCTCTCTGGCTGCTGCTCTATTTCACTGCGGCCTACTATGTCATGATCAGCGCCAGCGCCGCGGTAGGCTACGTGCGTCACGCGCAGCCCTTCTACATAGGACTGGCGGTCCTTGTTCTGCCGGCGCTCTCCGCCCTTTCCTCGAAGCTGAAGGGCCAGGCAGGCAGGCTGCTGCCATACGCCGCACTGGCCCTGTTCGCCTGGCAGGCGATGCTGGCCAAAGACCCTTACCAGCGCAAGACGGCCTTCAATTTCGCCGCCAACGTCTACCCCTACTCCGAGGCGGCGCGCTATCTAAGGCCCGGTCAGAGCGTCTACGCTCCGATGGAGGTGGAACCCAGCCACTTCTACCTGGCCAAGTACGGCCTGGCCGGCAAGGTGCGCTGGGACAGGGACCTCCCGCCTGGCCTCGACGCGGGGAGGGCAGAAGCCAGGGTGGCCGACGGGCGCTTCGACTACCTGCTGCTGCCCGGCACGAATATCCCCGGCATAGACGCGGATTTCCGCGGCATAACCGCCGCCCTCCTCTCCTCCGGCAAGTTCGAAGAAGAGAGGACCTTCGACTACAGCGGGAACAGGCTCCTGCTTTTGAGATATGTGCGGAATACTGGGACAGATTAACTATTCCTCCGGCAAGCCGGTGAGGGAGGCTGACCTCAAGTCCGGTCTCTTCGAGATGTTCCACCGCGGCCCGGACGACGACGGCGTGCTGACCGACAGGCACTGCGGCCTGGCGATGCGCAGGCTGAGCATCATCGACGTGGCCGGCGGCCGCCAGCCCGTCTTCAGCGAGGACCGCTCACTGGCCGTGGTGCTCAACGGCGAGATCTACAACTACCGGGAGCTCAGGAAGGATCTGGAGCCCAGGCACCGCTTCGCCACCAGCTCCGACACCGAGGTCATCGTCCATCTCTACGAAGAGCTCGGCGAGAAATGCCTGGACAAGCTCAACGGCATGTTCGCCTTCGCCCTCTGGGACGCTAAGAAACAGGAATTGTTCGTCGCGCGCGACCGCGTGGGCATCAAGCCGCTCTTCTACGCGGACCTCGGAGGCTCTCTCTATTTCGCCTCGGAGATAAAGGCGCTGCTGTCCTTCCCCGGCATGCCCCGCGAGGCCGACCCGCAGGCGCTGGCCGACTACCTGTCCTTCTACTACATCTCCTCCCCCCGCTCCGTGTTCAGGCATATACGCCGCCTGCCGCAGGGGCATTTCATAAAGGCCGGCGGCGGCAAGGCCGAAGTCAGGCCTTACTGGAACTTTCGCTTCCGCCCGCAGAAGATGTCCGAGGCCGAGGCCTCGGAACGCATAGAGTCCTCGCTGCTGGCCTCGGTAAAGCGCCAGCTGGTGAGCGAAGTGCCGCTGGGGGTGTTCCTGTCCAGCGGCCTTGATTCCACGGCCATCGTAGCGATGATGTCGAAGCTCGGGGTGCGCCCGAAGACCTACACGGTAGGCTACGCCGACGGCGGCACCCATAACGAGACCGCCGAAGCGCGCCTGGTCGCCCGGAAATACGGCACCGAGCACCACGACTGTCTGTTCGGCGCATCCGACGTAGCCGCGATGCTGCCCGCAGCCGTGAAAGGCTTCGCCGAGCCGCACGGCGACTGGACCTGGCTGGCGATGCAGCGCCTGTCCGCCGTTTCGAGGAAGGACATCACGGTGGCCCTGACCGGCGCCGGCGGCGACGAGCTCTTCGCCGGATATCCCACGCTGACGGCCGCCAAGGTGGGCCGCGTCTACCAGTACCTGCCGGGACCGGTGAAAGACGCGCTGCGCGCCGCGGCCGAGCGCCTGCCGGTCTCCACCGCCAGGCTGAGCCTGGACTTCAAGATCAAATCGTTCGCCCGCGGCGCCGCCTTCCGGCCCGAGATAGCCCACATGAAGTACAAGGAGATACTGACGGACAGGGAGATACGGGCGCTGATGCCGCACCTGAAGCACGAGGACCCGTTCGAGGTATTCTCCCAGCATCTGCCCGACGTGGCCTCGGCCCGCCTGCTGGACCGCCTGATGTACCTGGACCTGAACGTCTTCCTGCCTTACTGCTCGCTGCATTCCACCGACCTGGTCACGATGTTCAACTCGCAGGAGGCGCGCGTGCCTTTCCTGGACAACGAGATGCTGGAACTGGCCGAGGAGGTGCCGCTGTCGCTGAAGATGAAGGGCTTCACGACGAAGCACATCATCCGCAAGACGCTGCGGCATTACCTGCCGGAGGAGATACTGAAGATGCCCAAGAAGGGCTTCAGCATGCCTACCGCGGAGTGGCTGAAGAGGGAGCTGAAAGGCTTCTTCCTGGACTCGCTGGGAGCGGCCAGGGCAAAGAACCCGGATTTCTGCGATTATTCCTTCGCCGAAGGCCTCTTCAGGGAGCACCTGGAAGGGCGCCGCGACAACACCCGGAAGCTGACCTGCCTGGCCTCGCTCTTCCTCTGGCAGGCCGAATACCTTAGCTGAATCAGGCCCCGCAGAAGGCCTTGACCGCGTCTATCACCGCGTGCTGCTGGGCCTCGGTCATCTCCGGGAACATCGGCAGCGATAGCACGCGCGACTGGTTCCGGTAGGCGTTGGGGAAATCCTCCGGCCGCGCTCCCAGGCGTGAATAGGCCGGCAAATACGGCAGGGAAACCGGGTAGTTTATCACGGTCTCGATGCCGCGATCGGCGAGGTACTTCTTCAGCTCGTCGCGCCTCTCATGGCGCACGACGTAGAGATGGTAGACGTGCTCCCGGCCGCCGGCGCAGATGGGAACCTCGAGGCCGTCTATGCCCGTCAGCGCCATGTCGTAGACGCCGGCCAGGCGCCTGCGCTCGGCCGTCCAGGCCGCCAGTTTCTTCATCTTCACGGAGAGCACGGCCGCCTGCAGGCCGTCCAGACGGCTGTTCACGCCCTCTATCCGGTGATCGCCTTTCTTCAGCCCGCCGTGGCGGGCCAGCATCGCTATCCGCTCCGCCAGGACCCCGTCCGCCGTAACTACCGCGCCCGCGTCGCCCATAGCGCCCAGGTTCTTGCCGGGATAGAAAGAGAACGAGCCGGCCATGCCGAAGGTCCCGGCCGTCCGGCCGTCCACGCGCGCCAGGTGGGCCTGCGCGCAGTCCTCCAGCACCCAGAGCCTGTGCTTCGAAGCTATTTGCATTATCGCCGGCATGTCCGCCGGCTGGCCGTACAGGTGCACGGGTATGATGCCTACGGTGCGCGGGGTTATCTTCGCCTCTATCAGCGCCGGGTCTATGGTGAAAGTGTCGTAGTCGGTGTCGCAGAAGACCACCGAGCCTCCGGCCTGCGTTATGGTCTCGCTGGTGGCTATCCAGGAGTGCGCGGCGGTTATCACCTCGTCGCCGGGCTTCAGGCCCAGCGCGCGCATCGTCAGGTACAGCGCGTCGGTGCCGTTGCCGCAGGAGACGCAGTGCGGGGACCCTATCAGGGCGGAGAACTCCTTCTCGAAAGCGTCCACATGCGGTCCGCGGATAAAAGCGGAGGACCCGATAACCTCGGCGATAGCGCCATCTATCTCTTTCTTGATGGTCAGGTACTGCGCGTGCAGGTCGGCGAACGGAACGGCGGTCCTGGTCGTCGTCATTTAAGCTCCCTTATCAGCCTTGCCGGGTTGCCGGCGTAGATGCCGGGCTTCGTTATATCCTTAGTGACAACTGCCCCGGCCCCTATCACGGCGCCGTCGCATACCGAGACCGGCAGCAGCGTGGCGTTCGAGCCTATCGATACCCTGTCGCCTATTTTGGTGGACTTCCATAGCTCCTTCCTGCCGCCGGCGGGGCCGCCTGAGGAGAAAGTGTCGTTGATGAACATCACGCCGTGGCCGATGAAGCAGTCGTCCCCGACGGTGACCAATTCGCAGACGAAGGCATGGGACTGCACCTTGCAGCGGCTGCCTATCTTCGCCCCCTTCTGGACCTCCACGAAGGGCCCGACGAAGGTGCCGTCGCCTATCTCGCAGCCGTACAGGTTGGACGGGCCGACGACCTTGACGCCGTCCCCGAACTTAACGTCGACTATGCCGGCTATCCTTACCTCGGGTTTCCCCATCATTTCCCCCCCAGCCGGGTCTTCCTGGGCCGCGAACGCAGGCTGACCTCGCGCTTGGTCTCTATGGATTCGTAGATACCGGCGATAAGCTCCAGGCTGCGCCGGCCCTCGGCCCCGTCCACCAGCTGTTTCGTGTCGTTGACTATGCAGTCCACGACGTGCTCGTAGTAGGCCTTGTGGCCGAAGCCGTAGACGTCCGGCGGGTTGACGGAATACTTCGTCATCACCTCGGAGTCGCCGGGCTGTGGCGTCCGGAAATTCCAGGTCTTCATCTGGTTGACCGCGAAGCCGCCTATCTCCACGGCGCCGTTCTCGCCCATGATGGAAATGGAACCCTCGAGGTCCTTGGGGCGGGCGGCCGTGGTGGCCTCTATCACACCGAGCGCCCCGTTGCGGAAGCGCAGGCTGACCACGGCGGTATCCTCGGTCTCTATCTTGACGAGCGCGGTGGCGCTCATCGCGAAGACGTCCTCGACGTCGCCCATCATCCACTCGAGCAGGTCCACGTGGTGGCTGGCCTGGTTGGCCAGCACGCCGCCGTCCAGCGCCCAGGTTCCGCGCCACCTGTCCTGGTCGTAGTAGCCCTGTTCGCGGCACCAGCGCACGCGCACGGTGCCCAGCACCAGCTTGCCGAAGCGGCCGGCCTCCAGGGCCTCTCGCAGCTTGACCACCGGCACGTTGAAGCGGTTCTGCTTCACGACGAAAAGCTTTATCCCGGCTCCGGCGCAGGCCTTGATCATCGCGTCGGCATCGTCGAGGGTCAGCGCCATCGGCTTCTCGACCACGATATGCTTGCCGAACTTCGCCAGCTCTACCACGTGCCTGGCGTGGTTGCCGCTCTCGGTCAGCATGGAGACGGCGTCCACCGGGGTCTTCGCCATCATCTCCAGCATGTCGGTATAGTACGGCACGCCGAACTTCTCGCCAAGCGCCTTCGCCTTTTCCGGGACTATGTCGCAGACGGCGGCCAGCCGCGCGCCTGCTATCTGCCCGCCGCCGAGCAGATCGGAGTGCCTTCTGGCTATGCGGCCGCAGCCGACCAGGGCGAATTTCAGGTTCTTTGCGTCAGGGGCCATAGTTCCGCTTCTATTCTATCATTAATCCTGCGGCAATTTGCCTAGCCGGGGCAAAAGAGGCTATCATATAGACTTCTATAGGGGAACGACATGTACCGAGGAAAGAAGATCTCGCTGGTCATACCGGCCTATAACGAGGAAAAGCTCATCTCCAGCACGCTGGCCGGAGTGCCGCCGCTGGTGGACAAGGTCTACGTGGTCGACGACGTGAGCCCGGACCGCCAGGCCGAGGTGGTGCTCGAATACGCCAAGAAGGACCCCCGCGTCACCCTGTTGAGGCACACCGTGAACCAGGGCCCGGGCGGCGGCATCATCACCGGCTACCGGCAGTCGGCCGCCGACGGCTACGACATCGCTATGGTGGTGGGCGGCGACAACCAGATGCAGCTCGCGGAGGCCGCCCAGTTCCTGGACCCGCTGATAGACGGCAGGGCCGACTATTCCAAGGGCAACCGCTTCATGGACTCCAAGCTGGAGGACACGCTCTCCAAGATGCCCAAGGTCCGCCTGTTCGGCAACTGGCTGATAACCGCGCTGACCAAGATCTCCTCCGGCTACTACAAGACGATGGACGTGGTGGACGGCTACACGGCGATCACGAAGAAGGCCATAGAGACCATAAACTGGGACAGGGCCTGGAAAGGCTACGGCTACCCGATGGATTTCCTGGTCAGGATGAACGCCTACAGCCTGCGCATCGTGGACATACCGCGCACCGCGGTCTATCTGCCCGGCGAGCGCCAGAGCCAGATCAAGGGCTTCAACTACGCCCTGAAGGTCTCGCCGATGCTGGTGCGCGACTTCTTCTGGCGCCTGAACTTCAAGTACATGTACCGGGACTTCCACCCGCTGGTGTTCTTCTACTACCTGGCGCTGGTGCTGCTGCCGGCCGGCCTGCTGGACGGCCTGTACCTGGTCTACGACAAGCTCTTCCTCGGCGGCTACGCCGTGACGCCGGCCCGCGCCATCCTGGTGGCGCTGATGATAATCTCCGGCACGCAGTTCCTGCTCTTCGCGATGCTGTTCGACATGGAGCAGGGGCAGAAATGATCAAAAGAGCGGCGGCCTGGCTGTCGTCGGAAAGGAACTACCTGCTGGCCTGCGCGGGGCTGGCGTTGCTGCTGCGCCTGGTCTACGTCCTGAAGACCGGGGCCGGCAGCCTCTCCCCCGACGCCTACGACTGGATGAACACCGGCTGGTCCGTGGCCTCCGGCAACGGCTTCGGCGGCTCCTGGCGCCCGCCGGGCTACGCCTTCTTCCTGGCGGCGGTGTTCTCCGTCTTCGGGAAGTCCGTAATAGCCGCCAAGGTTATCCAGACCATCCTTTCCGCGGCCACCGTCTGGATATGCTACCGGACAGCGGCCGAGCTCTTCGACGCCCTCACCGCCAGGATAACGGCCGCCCTGCTGGCCTATTACCCGTACTTCATCGCCTATTCCGCCGACCTGCTCAGCGAGACGTTCCTCACCTTCATACTCGCCGCGGCGGTGTACCGCGTGGTCCGGGCCGCCGCCGCCCCGTCGACGCGCAACCTGGCCTTCGCGGGCCTGCTGATAGGCTGCGCCGCGCTTACCAAATCGGTGGTACTGCCTTTCTTCCTGCTGGCCTGCGCCTGGCTGTGGTGGCGCACCGGCCGGTTCCGCGCCGGCTTCCTCGCCGGGGCCTTCTCGCTGCTGGTGATACTGCCCTGGTCGATGCGCAACTACCTCCATTTCAGCGGCGGCTACGTGATGCCGGTCAGCACGCCCTGGTTCACGCTTTACGGCTCCGCCTGCGACGAGGCCCTGCTCGACGAGAACACCGGCGAGATAGACAAGGGCCCCGGCGTGGCCGAAGTGAACCAGTTCCTGCCGTCCGACTGGAACTACGTCGGTTCCCTGCCGCTGCCGGAACGCGACAAGTACTGCAAGGAGAAGGCCCTGTCCTGGATCAGGAACAACCCGGGCAAGTACGCCTGGCTGCTATACCGCCGTACGCTGCACCTGTGGCGCCTCTACCCGGTGATAGCCTACCGCTGGCAGAAATGGGCGGCGATGGCCACGTCCGGCCTCTACATACCGCTGGCCGCCGCCGGGTTCTTCCTGGCGCTGCCCGCGTTCAGGAAGACCTCGCTGCTACTGGCGCTGCTGGTCTCCTATACGGCCGTCTATATCCCTTTCGCGGTGACGCTGCGCTATCGCGTCCCGGCCGACCCTTACTTCATAATGTTCGCGGCCTGCGCGCTGGCCGAAGGCTGGCGCAGGCTGAGGGGCCTGCCGCCGGGAGAGTCCTGCGCCAAGAAGCCACTGGAGGAAGCATGAGAAGAGACGACCTGAATTTCCTGGCCTGCCCCGTATGCGGCGGCGGCCTGTCGGCTGAAGGTTCCGACCCTGCGATAGAGAAGGCCTTGCTCAAGTGCGCCGGCTGCGGCCGCGACTACCCGGTGATCAGGGGCATCCCGCGCCTGCTGCCGGATTCGCTGATGCCGGTGCTGGCCGCCCAGCTGAAGGAGGATTTCTCCGGCTTCTCCTTCTCGTTCCCTCTCGAGAAGCGGGACCACCGCAGCACGATAGAGACGGAGGACTTCCTGGCCAAACAGCGCGCCACGATGAGCGCCTTCGCCTACGAGTGGAACGAGTTCACCGAGCTCTCGCCGGAGTTCTGCGAGAACGAATATGTCCGCACGCTGGCCCCTCTGCCGCCCGACATCGTGCAGGGCAAGAACGTGCTCGAGGCCGGCACCGGCGTAGGCTTCTTCCTGGACAGGATGCAGCATTACGGCGCGAAGCGCCTTTTCGGCATGAACCTGGGCCTGGACGTGGAGACGGCGGGCCGGCGCACCGCCCATTACGGCAACGTGACCGCCGTGCAGGGAGACATCTTCCACCTGCCCTTCAAGCCCGGGCTGGACTTCATCATCTCCCACGGCGTCATCCACCACCTGCCGGAGCCGGAGACCGGTTTCAGGAGCCTCGTGAACGCGCTGAAGGCCGGCGGCGAGATCTTCATCTGGGTCTACGGCAAGGACCCGGCGGTGCCGGCTATAGAGTTCCTGCGCAAGGCGATGCACCGGATGCCGAAGCCGCTGGCCAACCTGCTCAGCCTGCCGTGCGCGCTGCCGCTGCTCTTCGCCAAGTGGGCCTACCTGTCGCTGCGCGCCGCGGGCCTTTACGCGGCGGCGGAGAAGGTGCCGTACCGCCAGTACGCCGTGCGCAACTTCCGCGAGATGCACTGCACGATCATGGACAAGCTGTTCGTGCCGGTGGTCAATTATTACGACGAGGACGACGTCAGGCCCTGGTTCGACAGGGCGGGCCTGGGCGGCGTCAGCATCAGCAACCGGGACGGCAACAGCTGGAGCTGCTACGGCGTGAAGGGCTCCTCTCCGGAGGCCGGGGCGCATGCTTAAGACGGACGTGCTCGTGATCGGCGGCGGGCTCGCCGGCCTGGCAGCCGGCGGCGCGCTGGAAGGCCGCAAGGACTATCTGATCGCCGAGAAGGAGAACCGCCCCGGCGGCCTGGCGGCCACGATAAAGAAAGGCGGCTACCACTTCGACTATTCCGGGCACCTGCTGCACCTGCGCTGGCCGGAGACGCGCAGGCTGATACTCGGCGCGCTGAAGGGCAACGCGCGGGAACTGAAGCGCGACGCCCGCATCTACGCGCACAGAAGCTGGACCCCGTACCCGTTCCAGGCCAACCTCTCGGGAATGCCGGCCGGGGTCAAGTCCGAATGCGTGAGCGGCTTCCTGAAGGCCTACTCCTCCGGCGGCCAAGCCCCGGGCGACGGCTCCGAGGTCTTCAGCCGCTGGACCAGGCGCGTCTTCGGCGAAGGCATCTCCAGGCACTTCATGCTGCCGTACAACGCCAAGCTCTGGCAGTACCCTCTCGAGCGTCTCACCACGGAATGGTGCGCGCCGTTCGTGCCGATGCCCCGGCCCGAGGAGGTAGTACAGGGGGCATACGGCAGGAAGGCCGAAGGCCTCGGCTACAATACCGTCTTCTATTACCCCAGGAGAGGCGGCATCGGCTCGCTGTCCAACGCCCTGGCCCGCGGCCTGAGCGGCCTGCGACTGGGACTCGAAGTGGAGAGCCTGAACCTGCGTAAGGGCGTGGCCAACGTGCGCCATTTCGGGCCGGTGCATTTCCGCCGTCTGGTGAACACCGCTCCACTGAACGAGCTTATCGCGCGCGCGGAGGACGCCCCGGCGGCCGTGCGCCGCGCCGCGGCCTCGCTGCGGCACAATACCGTTTACGTGCTCAACCTCGGAGTAAAAGGCGCGGCCTCTCCGATGCACTGGGGCTACTTCCCGGGCGCCGAGTTCCCCTTTTACCGCGCCGGCATAGCCACCAACTTCTCCGCGGCGATGGCGCCGCGCGGATATGAATCGTTCTACATAGAACTGGCCACCCCAGGCTCGGCGCTGGGCCTCGCTTCCGCGGAAGCCGCGGTCATAAAGGGGCTGAAGTCCTGCGGGTTCATCAGGAGCTCCTCGCAGATAGCCGAGAGGCTCTGGCTGAAGATCCCCTGCGCCTACGTCGTCTATAACCGGGAACGGGCCCGGGCCCTGCCTGTCATCTTCGACTGGCTCAAGTCGAGAAAAGCCCGTTCCATCGGCCGCTACGGCGCCTGGAAGTATTCCTTCATGGAAGAAAGCGTGAAGGAAGGGCTCGAGGCCGCCCGCGAGATATTGCGGGGCCGCTAGTCTCAAGTGGCCGCCATGTCTGGACATTCGCTCCGGAAACTGATCGACTGGCGGCCGCTGGCCGGCAAAGAGCTCTATCTCCTGGCCGCCCTGCTGCTGCTGCCCCTGGCCTTATCGGCCTCATACCTGCTGCTCCTGCCCGACGTCTCGCCACTCAGGACGAAGAACCCATCGGTCACATCGTTCATGCTGATAAACGAGGCCCGGGCGCGGGCCAAGGGGAAGAAGCTGCCGCGCGTGATGATCTGGCGCGGGCTCGGGGACATCTCGGAGAACCTGCGGCATGCCGTCGTCATCTCGGAGGACGACGCGTTCTACCGCCACGGCGGCATAGACTGGGAAAGCACGAGGAAGGCGCTGGAGACCGACTGGAAACAGAAGCGCTTCGCGCGCGGCGGCAGCACCATAACCCAGCAGCTGGCCCGCAACCTCTATCTCTCGCCGTCCAAGAACCCGCTGCGCAAGCTCAAGGAGATGCTGATAGCCCGGCGCCTGGAGCGGACGCTCGGCAAGAGCAGGATACTGGAGCTGTACCTCAACGTCGCGGAATGGGGCCGCGGCATCTACGGCGCGGAGGCCGCCGCCCGCGAGTACTTCGACAAGAGCGCGGCCGACCTGACGCCGGAGGAGGCCGCCGCCCTCGCGGCCGTGCTCCCCAGCCCGCGCCGCTACAGCCCGGTAAAGGATACGCGCTTCATGGAAAGACAGAAGGAGAGGATAATCTCCAGGATGCGCGCCTCCGGCTACCTGCCCGAGGACGAAGAGGAAGACCAACCCGAAGAGGAAGAGGACATCTCGCTCTCGTCCGGGACCGCCGTACTGCTCAGCACCGGCCCTTACTGAGAGAGCCCCGGGCAGGAAAGCAACTTCAGGGCCCTGGCGTCCCCCGTTACGTCGTACACCCAGATGGAACCGCCAGCTATCCTGTACGGGGCTCTGCCGTCCAGCCAGCCGAACAGCGTCCTCGGCGTGTAATACACGCCCAGCCGGTTAGTGGCCGAAACGGCGAGAAGCTGCCTGCCGCCTCCCGGCGGCGGGCCGTCGCCGGGCAGACGCGCGCAGGTGGTCATCAGCACCGGCGAATACTTCAGGCCGTAAGCGTGCGGGTCCCCGCAACCGAAATAGCTCAGGTAGACGTGGTCCGTCCCTTTCGCACGTGAGTAGGCTGCCAGTTCCTTCAGGCCCTGTCCCCAATCCAGGTTGGAGTCCAGCAGGAAGCGGTAACCGCTCGTCTCTCCGCCGGCCAGCTCGTTGAAGTAGGAGAGCTGCCAGGGAGAGGCGGCCACGGCGGCCGCCGCCTGCCAGAACAGCAGCCCCGCAGTAAGCGTTCTGCGTGCGGCGCCGCCGGCCTTCCAGAGCTCCCCGGCCGCCGCGCCGGACCAGACGCAGAGCAGCGGGTACAGCGGCAGCAGATGGCGTACCCCCACCTGGGTCTTCGCCGCCAGGCCCAGAGCCAGCCAGGCGGCCGCCGGCAGCAGCAGATAAAACCTGTCCGACCTGCCGGCCGGGAAGTAGCGCAGGCCGGCCGCCCCGAGGATGAGCGCAGGCAGCGGCGTCTTCACCAGAAGGGCCAGCGGAAAATAATACCAGCTGCCCTCGCGGCTTACTGCGCCCAGCAGGTAGGTGAGATGCCCGCCATCGAGCTCGCGGGCCACCGCCAGACCGCGGGACAGCCACCGCCACGGCGGCTCGGGAAGACAGGCCAGTAAGAGGGCCGCGATGGCGGCCAAGGACCACCAGATGGATCGGCGGCCTCGTCCTTCGCCGCCGCGCAGGGCATAGAAAGCGCAGAGCGGCAGCAGGATGGCGGCCGTGTACTTCCCCGCCAGGGCGAGACCTAAGAATATACCCGCCGCGGCCGTGAACAGGACCCGGCGTGAGACCGAGGACCGCCAGAACAGGTACAGCGCGGCGGTGCAGAGCAGCGCGTTGCCCATGTCCGCGCCGGCCACCGCGGAGTGCGCCAGCAGCGGCGGCATGAAGGCGGCAAGCGCCAGCGCCGGGACGGCGGCGGCCGCGCCGCCGAGTCCGTAGGCCCACAGCCCGCAGAGGAGCACCAGCAGCAGGCCCTGCGCCATGGAGACCGCGCGGGCCCGGCCCAGCAGGGTGTCCGGCGGAACGGTGTTGCCGTAGATGAAGCGGTAGCCGCAGGATCTCGGCTCCGCGAGGCAGGCCTCTTCGTCCGGCCGCGTCAAGTCTTCGGACTGGAGCGGCAGGGCCAGCAGGCGCAGCAGCAGCGGAGGGTTCGGCTGCCCGGCAGGCAGGCGGCCGCTCCTGGAGAATTCCCAGCCGGAGAGGATATTGAAGCTCTCGTCGAACGAAGCCGACGAACGGCGCGAGGCGCTGAGGCCGAGCAGGAGGAAGCAGGCGCCGAGCGCGGCCGCCACGGCGGAGAGAGCCGCAGTTCGCCCCCTCGACGTCATGGCCCGGCTACGCCGCCCCTATTCCGGCGGCGGCCATGGCCTTCTTGAGCGGGGCCCTGTTCTTAACCGTCAGAGGGGTCAGGGGCAGGCGCGGCTCCGGCGAGCACAGGCCGAGCAGGGAGGCGGCGTACTTTACCGGGATAGGGTTGGTCTCCACGAACAGTTTCTTGACCAGCGGGAAGAGCGTATGGTGAAGTTCGGCGGCGCCGCAGATGTCGCCCTGCAGGAACAGCTCGCACATCTTCGCCGTCTCCGCCGGAGCGATGTTGGACACTACCGAGATAACGCCGCGGGCGCCCACCGACATCATCGGCAGGGTCAGGGAATCGTCCCCGCTCATCACCGAGAAGGCCTGGTCGGCGCCGTTTATTATCTCGCTGACCTGGTCCAGGCTGCCGGAAGCCTCCTTGATGCCGGTGATATTGTTGAAGCGGCGCCTGAGCGAGAGGACGGTGGCCGGCAGCATGTTGACGCCGGTGCGGCCCGGGATGTTATAAAGGACCACCGGCAGGCGCGTGGCGCCGGCGATCTCTGAGAAATGCGCGGCGAGGCCGTCCTGCGTGGGCTTATTGTAGTAAGGAACTATGGCCAGCAGACCGTCCACTCCTAGCGCGGAGACCTTCTTCACCATCTCCACCGATCTCGCCGTGGAATTCGTCCCTACTCCCGGCATAACCTGCAGGCGGCCTTTCGCGGCGGCGACCGCGGCCTTGATGACCGCCAGGTATTCCTCGGGAACCAGCGTGGCCGCTTCGCCGGTGGACCCGCAGGGCACTATGCCGCTGACCCCTTTGCCGGCCTGGAAGTCGACTATCTTTTTAAGCGCCTCGAGATCGGGCTTGCCGCCCTTGAACGGGGTGACGATGGCGGTAAAACATCCTTTAAGTTTCAGCATGTTATCTCCCCTGTGCTATGCATGTGCCGTATTAAGGAGCTTTGCTCTGTACTATGTGCGTGTCGTATCAAGCGCTCTGCGCATCAGACGACCATCAGACGGCCTTCGAATACCAGCGCGGCCGGGCCGCTCATGCGGATTTCCGAGGCGCCGCCCTCGCCTGGCCTCAGGCTGACGCGGAAACGCTCCCCGCTGCGGGCGGTCACGTCCACCGGGGACCTGACCTTGCCGTCCAGGACCAGCGCCACAGCGCTGGCCGCTATCCCCGTGCCGCAGGCCAGGGTCTCCCCCTCCACTCCGCGCTCGTAAGTGCGCACTACCAGGCCGCCGTTCCTTACCTCCACGAAATTCACGTTGGCGCCCGGGCCCCCGAACGCCCGATTATGCCTCAGCGCGCGCCCCAGCCTTTCCACGTCCGCCGCGGCCGCGGAGCGCACCTGCACGACCGCGTGCGGCACGCCGGTGTCGAGGAAATGGACCTCGCGCACTCCGGCCGGGTAGCTGCCCGGATGGCGCAGGCTGACCGCGCGCACGTCGGGCATGCGCATCTCCACCATGCCACGGGACAGGACCCTGGCTTCCAGGTCGCCGGCTATCGTCCTGAGCGTGAAGCTGCCGGAGACCAGTCCCCGGCGGCTGGCCCAGAGGGCGGCGCAGCGCGAACCGTTGCCGCAGAAAGCCTCCGATCCGTCCGGATTGAAATAGCGGACGCTTACGGCCCCGGAGCCGGTCCGGTTCACGTAAAGCAGACCGTCGGCGCCTACGGAGAGCTTTCGCTCGCAGAGAGAACGCGCCAGCTTCTTCAGCCGGGCGCCGGTCAGCCCGCCCCCGGTCAGCAGCACGAAATCGTTCCCGGCCCCGGACAGCTTCCAGAACTTCATTTTGCGCACGCGGCCTCCCCCGTCGAGCCGGGCCCTTTCAGGAACGCTCCGGCCAGCCTGGCCGTGAACCCGCCCCCCTTTTCTGCGGCTTTGAAGTAAGCGCCGGCCGGAGCGCGTTCTCCCAGGGAATACAGGGCCATGCCCTTTATCGCGGAAGCCAGCGGGTCCTCCGGAGCGGAGGAGAGCTCCGCTTCGGCGGCATCGGCCGCGCGCCTTGGCAGGCCCCCTAGCAGCAGGTAGAGAGCCCTTTCCATCCTCAGGCGCCTGGCGTCCGAAAAGCGCATCGCCCGCTCCATCGACGCTACGGCGGCATAGTAATCCCCGCGGCCGGCGGCCACCCTTGCCTCCACGAGCGGCCAGACGGCCGAGCGCGGGGAGAGCGCGGCCCCTTTGCCGGCCAGGAACAGCGACTCGTCCCAGTCCCGCTTCCTGAGCATGCAGCGGGCGTATTCTTCGAGCAGACCGGCGTCCCCGAAGTTCTGCAGCGCCGCCGTTTTGGAATAATAGTCCTTGGCTTTGGAAAGGAAACCGAGCGAAGAATAGGCCCTGGCCAGACCCAGCGTGGCTCCGAGGTCGCCCGGACGCAGGTTCAGGACCTTGAGCAAAAGCGGGACCGCGTTCTCGTAGAAACCGGAACGGTTGTAGATGTCCGCCAGGCGCGAGGAGAAGACGATGTTGTCCGGATACAGTCCGAGGGCCAGCCGGTACAGTCCTATGGCCTTGTCCGCGGCTCCGCTCGTCTCATAGCACGGCCCCATCAGCGCGTAAGCGCCTTCCCTGACCGCGGAGGGAGGCTTGCCCGCCAGCAGCCCGTCGGCCTTCTGAAGGGCGGTCTGGCAGTCGCCTGCCGCGTAGGCGGCGCGCGCCTGCTCCAGCGCGGCCTCGGCGGCGCGGTCGCGGGAGCCTCCGAAGAACAGGAAGGCCTCCGACCGGGCGGATGCAAGCAGCAGCAGCGTCAGCAGCAGGGTCCTCACAACTTCTCCACCACCCTCGGCGCGGAATAGATCAGCAGCGCCTCTTTGGCCTCGTTCATGCGGCGCGAGGCCTCGAGCAGGCCGACCTCTCCGGCGTCCTCGCATTTGTCGAAATCCGCCACGCCCACGCCGCCCAGCTCGGGTTTGAAGACGAAGCCGGCCTCTTTCTCCTCGGCGCCGGCCAGCAGGGAGCCCCTGATATCTATGACCTGAAGCAGCGACATAAGGACGTTCTCCGGCATGCGGCTCTGCGAGCTGCTGGTAACGCTGGCCAGCACCCATTCTGCGCCCAACTGCTTGGCGGCCTCCACGGGGATGAAATCGACCACTCCGCCGTCTACCAGATAGCGGTGTCGGTACTGCACCGGCGCGAAGATGCCGGGCAGGTCCACGCTGGCGCGCACGGCTATGGCCAGCGGACCCTCGGTGAAGACGATCTTCTCGCCGGTGCGGAGGTCCATCGCGGAACAGGCGAAGGGGATGCGGAGATCGGCAAAGGTCTTGCCGCCCAGATGACTTTCTATGAACTCGTTTATATGGGTGGGCGTGAGCAGCTTGTCGGCCAGCAGCAGTCCGAGAACCCTGATGTTCCGGAAGTCCCGAGAGATCTTGAGCCGCTCCGCTTCGCGGCCGAACTTCCAGATCTCCTGCACGGGCGTGCCGGCCGCGTAAAGGGAGCCTATTACCGAACCCATCGAGGTGCCGGAAACTTCGTCGACAGGGAAGCCGGCGTACTCGAGGGCCTCAAGCACACCGGCGTGCGCGAAACCCCTGGCGCCGCCGCCGGACAAGGCGAGCCCCACCGAAGGCCGCGCCGGAGGCTTGGAAGAGGCCACGCGGGTCCAGACCGCCTCCCGCAGTACGTCGTCATCGGTCTCGTCGCCCCAGGACGCGGCCCAGGGGACCAATCCCGCCGGCGGGGCGCGGGCCTCCGGCTCCTGCGCGTGGAGCGCGGCTCCAGGCGCGAAGGCCAGTATAAGTGCGAGAAGGATCCTCTTCGGGCGCATGCTGGATGAAGGCTACTGGAAATCCCTTCCCTGGGCCCACTCCAGGCGTATGCGGGCCAGCAGCTGCTTATAGACCGCGTCCAGGTACTTGCGCTCCAGACCGCAGAGCGAGCAGAGGGCGCGCAGCTGGGACATCGACGGCCGGGACGGGCGCGAAGCCGTCTCGTAAGCCGCTTTCATGCGCTCGAACTCTTCGGAAAGGCGCGCGGCCTCCTGCTGGCGGGCGACCGCCTCCTTATGCGCGGAGATTATCCCGAAGCGTATATTGTCCTGCAGTTCGGCCCTCTTCAGCTCGCCCTGCCGCTGCTGGGCGCGGCGCTGCTGCACCTGGGTCCAGATATCGTAAGAGAGAGGGAATCGTATCCCCACCGAGGCCAGCCAGTTGCCGTTTCGCTCCGTACTTTCCGAGAGAGAGGAGAACTTGTAGGCGCTCAGGTCGTAGCTGGCGGAAAGGAAAATGGTAGGGTAGCGCCTCACCAGCGCCATGTTCACGGCGATGTCCTCCATCTGGGCCTTGTAGACCTCGCTCTTCAGCTCCGGCCTGGCCTCCATCGCGGTAACGAGGCTGCGGCTGACGTCGGCGTCCACCGGCAGCGGTCTGAAATCGCCCTGGGCCTCTACGTCGAAGCCGGGCTCCCTGTTCAGGGCCTTGAGAAGGTCCGTCTTGGCGTTATCCAGCCCCTCCGAAGCCTCCGCGAGCCGGTCCGAGAGCGAAGACAGGAGCATAGCCGCTTCCATCTCCTCGAATGGGTCCTTTCGCATCGCCGAGGACAGCTTGGATGCCAGCTCCAGCCAGTAAGAGGAGGCTCCTCTTATCCTGGAATGGTAGAGCAGGGAATAGAAGGCCCTCTTGGCCTCCAGCGCGGCCGACGACCGGGCCGCCTCGAAATTGACCTTGGCCTGGCTGTTGGCGGTCTTGGCGAGCTTTAGAACATTGGTGTTCCTGCCGCCGGTATAGAGCGGCTGCAGCGCCTGGGCGCGCAGCTGATAGAAGTAGTCGCCCAACTCCCGGTAGATCACCGGACCGCCGGAATCCGCGCCGGAGACTACGGGCGAATCCAGGTTGAGCCGGCTCACGCTGCCGTACAGGGCCAGCTGCGGCAGCGCCATGAACCTGGCCTCGCTGACCCGCTGCCGGGTGATGATTATGTCCTGCTCGGCGGCCAGTGCCGCCGGGCTGTTCTTGACGGCTATCGAGACGGCCTCTTCCAGGGTCAGGGGGTTCCCCTCGGCCAAGGCCGGCGCCGGCGCGGCGGCCAGGGCCAGCGCCAGCGCGGCAGGAAGAAGGGTCATATCTTGAACTTGGGCATTATCTCCGAGACCTTGCGGCCCAGCTCGGCGGCCTTCTCGGCCATCCCCCCGGCGGCGGCTTCCCCGCGGAACTTCTCGTACTCCCTGACCACCTCGTTCACGGCCCCCGTCATGTTGTTGAAGTGGTCCTGCAGCTCGGTGAGCTGGTCGCCCTCGCGCAGGTACACGCGGTGCGTCAGGTCGCCGTCGGCCACGGTGGAGCAGCTCTTCTCGAACTTGAAGATGGGGCCGGCCATGCGGTGCGAGATGACGGCCGAGACTATCAGCACCATCACCATGTACATCACTATCTTCAGCGCGAACAGAGGCACCATCTGAGCCATCTCGTCCAGCAGCGGCTGCATCATCGGATGCTCGTTGACGACCTTAGAGACCGTCCAGAGCACGTCGAGGCCCACCACGATGAACGCCAGCAGTACGCTGAAGAAGATCAGCGACATGTAGCGGTACTGCAGGTGCTTCTTTATCAGTATCGTCCGGCGCTGGAACTTGGCCGGCGCCTTGGCTTGAGCGTTTTCCATTTCCCTCTCCTAGAACAACACCGTCATGAGCTCGTCCCAGTCCTTGGAGACGGTCTTGAGCTCTCCGGTGGCCTTTTCCAGCGGCACGCCGACTATCTGATTGCCCACCAGGGCGGACATCTGGCCGAACTTGCCGTCGCGCACCAACTCGGCCGCCTTGACGCCGACGCGCACTCCGAGCATGCGGTCGAACAGCGTGGGCGCGCCGCCGCGCTGCATGTGGCCTATCACCGCCGAGCGGGTCTCCAGGCCGGTGTTCTTCTCTATGAATGAGGCTATGCGCTCGCCCATGCCGCGGTCCTTGAGGATCACGTGGCCGAACTGGTCGAGCTCGCGCTTCTGCTCGCCCTCTCCGACCGCCGGCAGTTCGGAAGCCTCGCTGGTGACCACCAGCGCGAACCTCTTGCGGGCGTAGGAGCCCCTGATCTTCTTCAGCATGGCCTCCGTGTCTATCGTTCTCTCCGGGATACAGACGAAGTCGGCCGCGGCCGCGATGGCGGTGAACAACGCCACCCAGCCGGCATGGCGGCCCATGACCTCGAGCACCATCACGCGCCGGTGGCTGCGGCCGGTATCCATCAGGGAGGCGGCGGCCTCCATCGCCTTGGTAACGGAAGTGTCGAAGCCGAAAGTATAGTCGGTGGCGTTCAGGTCGTTGTCCATCGTCTTAGGCACGCCGACCACGTTGAGCTCGTGGTCCCTGTAGAAGCGGGTGGCCACGCCAAGGGTGTCCTCGCCGCCCATCGCGACCAGCGCGTGCAGGTCCAGCTTTTTGAACGTGTCCAGACACTTCTTTACGTTATCCTCGTTCTTGAAGGGGTTGGTACGGGAGGTTCCGAGCATCGTGCCGCCCTGGGTTATCGCGTACTCGGTCAGTTCGCGGTTCAGCGGCGTGGTCAGGCCGTCCACCAGGCCCTTCCAGCCGTCGTTGAGGCCTATGCATTCGAACCCGAACTTCTCCGCCGCCCAGACGCAGCCCTTTATGGCCGGGTTCAGGCCGGGGCAGTCCCCGCCGCCGGTAAGGATAGCTATTTTCTTGCTCATTTTCGTCTCCTTGGTAATAAGTCCGGATAAGGTCAGAAACTGGTGTTATAGCGCATCTGCACTATGCGCTCCGCGCGGCGCTTGAGACCGTTGGAGTAGCGCCCGCTGCGGTTTATCTCGCGCACGCCGAAGTCCAGCTGGAAGTAGGGCGTAACGTAGAGGCGCGTGCCGATGTTGAGCCTGGAAGGGTCGTCAGTGTGAAAGAGGTTGTCCTCCTCCACCATGAAGGCCACCTTGTCCTCCAGCGTGTAGTTTACGCCCAGGAAGCCGAACAGGTACTGCTTGTCGAAGTCCGAGACGTTGAAGCCGCCGTGCACGGCCAGGCCTGGGGCGAGCACTTCCTTGGAGCCCACCAGGTAGAGCCCGTGCCCCTTCTCCAGGTACTTCTTGGCCGCCGGGTCGTAGTAGTAGCCCTGTCCGTCGTAACCTACGGCCATGGCCGGGATGTAATAGCCGCCGTCGGAGAAGCGGAACTTGACGCGGATCTCGGGACGGCGCATCTTAATAGGGGAATCCGAGCCGACCAGCCTGTCCACCAGCATCGAGGCGCCCAGGTTCAGCCGCTCCTGCACGCCGAAGTTGATCCCGCCGAGCACCCCGCCGGCGGAGTAGAAACGGGTCTTCAGCATGAAGCCGTAGTAGTCCAGTATGCCGGCGGTCGGGATGTCTATCATCTCCGTGTCCGGGAGGACGACAGCTTCCCCGCCGTCGTCCTTCGCGGCGGCGAGCGCCGGCAGGACGAGGAGCATGGCCAGTACGAGGTTGAGTTTTTTCATCTTACCTTCCTTGAGTTTATTTCTGCGCCGCGGGTCACGTCCCGAGCACGGCCTTCACCTTGGCGTCCATGTCCTCCAGCGAGAAGGGCTTCTGCACTATCTCGTTGGCGCCGCTCAGCAGGGCGATGCCGCGCTCGCTCGAAGTGTCCCTCGAGGTCATTATGATGATCTTGGGCGCGTTGGTCCCGAGTCGGGAGGAGATCTCGCTGGCCACGTGGTAGCCGTCTATATACGGCATCATCACGTCCAGCAGCACAAGGTCGAACCTGTCGGACTCGGCCGCCTGCAGCGCGTCCTTACCGTTGACCTTGGCGGTAACGTCGAAGCCCTGCCTGCGGAAGTAGGTTTCCAGCAGGTCTATCAGGTCCGGGTCGTCGTCGGCTATCAGGATCCGCTTTCCACTTTCCATGTCTTGTCTCCGAGCAGCCTCTCTATCTCCCTCAGAAGCTCGTCGCCGAGCTCCACCCGCTCCGTCGTCTCTATCAGGTAGGTGCCGCGCCCCTTGGCGTCCACCTGGAAATAGACCGGGCACATGCCGTGGTTGCGCCCGAGCAGCGTCTTGAGCTCGTGCAGCTGCTTTTCGTCGAAGAGTATGCCTTCCGGCAGCTTGACCACCAGCCCCCTGGCCCACTTGTTCATCGCGTCGAAGAGGCTGTAGGCCTCCTCTGCTATCAGCTCGTAATTCTGCTCACCGAAATCAGATTTCTGCACCTTGCCGGCGACCACTACGACCTTGTTGGGTCCGAGCTGCGGACCGTAGACCTTGTACTTCTTGGGGAACAGGCAGACGCCGAGGTTCCCGGTCAGGTCCTCCACCTCGAACTTGGCCATCGGCTCGCCGGTCTTCTTGGTCTGCATGCTCTTGAACTGGGCCACGATGCCGGCCACGCGCACGACCGCCCCTTCGGCGAAAGCGCCGGCCAGCACCTTCTCCACCGGGGCGTTCGAGACCATGGCCAGATGGCGGCGGTAGCTGTTCAGCGGGTGGCCGGAGAAATAGAAGCCCAGCACCTCGCGCTCGTTCTTCAGCAGCGTGTGTTCGTTCATCACGGGCGCTTCCTTCTTCTCTTCCGCGAACAGCATGGTCTGGTTGCAGTCGTAAGAGCCCTTGCCGCCGCAGAAGGACTCGTAGGCCTCCATCGCCTTCGTCCGCGAGATCTCGGCCTTCTCGGCCGGGTAGAAGCAGTCGAAGGCGCCGCCCTTGGCCAGGGATTCCAGCACGCGCTTGTTGAGCTGCTTGGAATCCGCCCGCAGCGTGAACTCCTCGAAAGAGCGGAACGGGCCGTTCTTGGCGCGCTCGGCCACCATAGCCTCCACGACGCCCTCACCTACGTTCTTCACCGCGGTCAGCGCGAAGCGGATGGCGGGCTTGCCGTTATGGGGCTCTATGGAAAAGCGCTTTTGGGAGCGGTTCACGCTCGGCCCCAGGATCCCTATCTCCATGTCCTGGGCCTCTCCGATATAGGTCACCAGCTTGTTCTCCTTGTCCTCGGAGCCGATAGGGCTGTGGCCGATCTCGCTGGTCAGCAGCGCGGCCATGAACTCGGTGGGGTAGTTGGCCTTCAGCCACGCGGTCTGGTAGGCCACCAGGGCATAGGCTACGGAATGGGACTTATTGAAGCCGTAGCCCGCGAACTTGGCCATGTCGTCGAATATCTTGGCGGAGAGCTTGTTCGGGACGTCGTGGTGCTCCTTGGACTGCCTGATGAACTTCTCGCGCAGCTTCTCCATCACGTCCAGTTTCTTCTTGCCCATCGCCTTGCGGAAGTCGTCGGCCTCGCTCGGAGTGAACTTGGCCATGCTCTTGGCTATCTCCATCACCTGTTCCTGTTACACCATCGTACCGTAGGTGTCCTTCAGGATGGGCTCGAGCAGCGGGTGGTCGTAGACGATCCTCTTGCGGCCGTGCTTGCGCTCGACGAACATCTCGAGCATGCCGCTCTCTATCGGGCCGGGGCGGTATAGCGCCACGAGGGCCGCGATGTCGCTGAAGACCGTGGGTTTTAGACCCTTGACCAGCTTCTTCATGCCCTCGCTTTCCAGCTGGAACACGCCGGTGGTCCGGCCCTCGCAGAGCAGGTCGAACGTGGCCTTGTCGTCCATCGGGATGGAATATATGTCAAAATCCGACTTGCCGGGCAGCGTGCGTATGAACTCGGAGGCGGTCTCAATGACCGAAAGCGTGCGCAGGCCGAGGAAGTCCACCTTCAGCATGCCGAGCGAGCCCAGCATGTTGCCGTCGTACTGCGTGGTGATGATCTCCTTGGTGTTGCGGTTGGCGAGCGGGACGTAGTCGGTCACGTCGTCCTTGGAAATGACGACGCCCGCGGCGTGCACTCCGGTGTGCCGGCGCAGGCCCTCCACCTTCATCGCGATGTCGAACATCTTCTTGAGCTTCGGGTCCCGCATGAAGCCCTTCAACTCGCTGCTGTCGTTGATGGACTTGAAGAGGGTGGCCTTCGGGTCGCCGGGGATCAGTTTGGCTATCGCGTTGACGTCGGCGAGCGGTATGCCCATCACGCGGCCGACGTCCCGAATGGCGCTCTTGGCCTTGATGGTGCCGTAGGTGATAATGTTCGCCACGCGCGAGGAGCCGTACTTCTCGCGCACGTACTGCACCACCCGCTCGCGGCCCTCGTCGGAAAAGTCGATGTCCAGGTCTGGCATGCTCTTGCGGCCCGGGTTGAGGAAACGCTCGAACAGCAGGGAGTTGGGCAGCGGATCTACCCGCGTGATGTCCAGCGTGTAGGCGACCAGCGCGCCGGCGCCGGAGCCGCGGCCCGGGCCCACGGGAACGCCTACGCTGCGGCCGTGCCTGATGAAGTCCATCACTATCAGGAAGTAGCTGGAGAAGCCCATCTTCTTGATGGTATCCAGCTCGAACTCGAGACGCTTCCGGTACTCCTCCCCGGCGTTAGGCACCTTCTTGCGCAGGCCTTCTTCGCAAAGGTCCTTCAGATAGTGGAAGTCCCCCTCGTCGCCGTATTTGGCCTTGTACTCGGCGGGAATGTCGAAGGCGGGCAGGTGCAGCTTGCTGTTGTCCACCTTGAGGTTGCACATGTCGGCTATGACGAGGGTGTTCTTCACGGCCTCCGGGGTATGCGAGAAGAGCTTTATCATCTCCGCCGGGGACTTGTAATAGAGTTCATGCGTGGTCATGCGCATGCGGTCCGGGTCATCCATCAGCGCGCCGGTGGAGATGCAGATATGGGCGTCGTGCGCCTCCCAGTCCTCTTTCTTCTGGTAATGACAGTCGTTGGTGGCGACGAGAGGTATCCCGGTGCGTTTGGCCGTCTCGAGGAGACCGGCCATGGCCGCCTGCTCCTCGGGGATGTTGTGGTCCATCAGTTCCAGGTAGAAGTTGCCCTTGCCGAGGATGTCGTTATAGCGGGAGGCGAGCTTGACCGCCTCGTCGATCTTGCCCTCGGCGCAATTGCGCGCTACGTGCGACTTCAGGCAGCCGGAGAGGCAGACGAGGCCTTCCTTGTGCTTCTCGAGCAGCTCCTCGTCTATGCGGGGATCGTGGTAGAAGCCTTCGATGAACGAGGCGGAGACCATCTTCATCAGATTCTTGTAGCCTGTCTCGTTCTTCGCGAGCACGGTCATGTGGCCGTTGTCGCGGCGGGTGGTCCCCTTCTCCTTGTCCTTGCGCGAGCCGCGGGCGATGTAGCATTCGCAGCCGACGATGGGCTTGAGCCCCAGGCTCTGGGCTATGAAATAGAACTCCATCGCGCCGTACATGTTGCCGTGGTCGGTCAGAGCGAAGGCGTTGCCGGGCTGGGCGGCGAGACCCTTCAGGAATTCAGAGGGGCCGCCGTGACCGTCGGAGATGCGCAGCATCCCGTCGAGCAGCGAGTACTCGGAGTGGTTATGGAGGTGAATGAATTCCGGAGCCATTACAGATATTTGAAAACGAAAAACCCGCGGTTTCCCTGACCGCGGACTTTAATTATATAAATAAAATAGGACCTATGGGAAATCCCCGCCTGGAACGGCGCTGGCGTGGTATCGGGTCTTCAGGCACGCGGTCGCGCACACCGTGCGCGCCGCCATCGATCTCCCCTGAAAACAAAACCGCCGGGGCTCCACGGCGGCTTCTCAAAACATATCTGTCTTTGTCTCTCACTCTCCAAGATTTGACCGCTGATGAGCGACACGGAACTTTGGTCAAGGCGCGGGGGTTACGGAATTTATATAATCGTTATATGGCCGTTCATCCTTATACCGAGAAAAGGCATAAGAAGCGGCTTATCTTTTCCGGCACCGTAAATTTCCGCGCGGATACCGTAACCATACCGAACGGGAAAAAAGCCACCCGCGAGTTCGTCGACCACCCGGGCGCGGTCGCCGTGCTGCCGGTGCTCTCCGACGGCCGCATAGTCTTCGTCCGCCAGTTCCGCTACCCGGTAGGCCAGGTCACGCTGGAGATACCGGCAGGCAAGCTCCATTCGGCCAAGGACAGCCCGCTCGCGCGCGTGAAGGCGGAGCTCAAGGAAGAGACCGGCTACACCGCGAAGAAGATATACCGCATCCTCTCCTACTGGCCCACCCCCGCCTTCTCCACCGAGGTGCTGCACATCTATTTCGCCACCGGCCTCGCCGGCGGCAAGCCCGAGCCCGACGAGGACGAGTTCCTCACGCTCGAGACCATCCCTTTCAAAAAAGCCTGGCGCATGGTCAGGACCGGCAAGATACGCGACTCGAAGACGGTCATAGCCCTGCAGGCCTGGAAGATCAGCCTACTGGAGAGAAAATGAAATTCGACAACACCGACAAGCTCTGCGTGGAGACCCTGCGGACCCTTTCCATAGACATGGTGGGAAAGGCCAACTCCGGCCACCCCGGACTGCCACTGGGCGCCGCCCCGCTGGCGTACGCCATCTGGGCGGGGCACCTGAGGATCTCCCCCTCAGACCCCGGCTGGTTCGACCGGGACCGCTTCGTGCTCTCCGCCGGGCACGGCTCCTCGCTGCTCTACTCGATGCTGTTCATGTACGGCTTCGGCCTGACGATGGACGACCTCAAGGATTTCCGCCAGCTCGACAGCCTGACCCCGGGCCATCCGGAATACGGCCACACCAAGGGCGTGGAGATGACCACCGGTCCGCTGGGCCAGGGCTTCGCCTCGGCCGTCGGCATGGCCCTGGCCGAGAAACTGCTGGCCGGGAAGCTTAACACCCCCGAGTTCCAGCTGGTCAACCACCATACCTACGTGCTCTGCGGCGACGGGGACCTGATGGAGGGAGTCTCGTACGAGGCCGCTTCGCTGGCCGGCCACTGGAAGCTGGGCAAGCTGATCTGCCTCTACGACTCCAACGGCATCACGATAGAGGGCTCCACGGCCCTGACCTTCACCGAGGACGTTAAGAAGCGCTTCCAGGCGCAGGACTGGCAGGTGATAGAGGTGGAGGACGGCAACGACCTCGCCGAGGTGGACAACGCGATCAAGAAGGCCAAGCGCGAAGAGGAGAAGCCCTCCCTGATAATCGCGAAGACCCATATCGGCTTCGGCAGTCCCAAGCAGGACAGGAATTCGGTGCACGGCGAGCCGCTCAAGCCCGACGAGATACAGGCCACGAAGAGGACTCTCGGCTGCGATCCCGACCAGCAGTTCTGCGTTCCGGAGGAGGCCAAGGCCCGCTTCGCCGAGCTGGCCGCCGCCGGTGAGCGCGACCGCAAGCGCTGGCTGAAGCTCTGGAAGAACTATTCAGAGGCCCTCCCGGAGAAGGCGGAGCTGGCCAAGGCCATGCTCGGCCGGGAGATACCCGACGGGCTGTTCGAGCCAGGCCCCGAGTTCTTCGACAAGCCGCTCGCGACCCGCGAGGCCTCGGGCAAGGTTATAAACCTCATGGCCGAAAAGCTCCCGGGCCTCACAGGCGGCTCGGCCGACCTGGGCCCCTCGACGAAGACGGACTTCCTCAAGGAGCCGGAGCGCACGCTGCATTTCGGCATCCGCGAGCACGCGATGGGCTCGGTCCTCAACGGCCTGGCCCTGCACGGAGGGCTGATACCCTTCGGCGCTACCTTCCTGGTATTCTCCGACTATATGAGGCCGGCCCTGCGCCTGGCCGCGCTGATGAAGGCGCCCGCGGTGTTCGTCTTCACGCACGACAGCATAGGCGTGGGCGAGGACGGCCCTACCCACCAGCCCGTAGAGCACCTGATGAGCCTGAGGCTGATACCGGACCTGACGGTGCTGCGCCCGGCCGACGCCTGGGAGACGCTCTATGCCTGGGAGGCGGCGGTCCGTTCCGGCCGCCCGGCCTGCCTGGCCCTGTCCCGCCAGAAGCTGCCGCTGATGGGCCAGTACCGCGAAAAGATAGCGGCCGGGGTCAAGCGCGGCGCTTACCTGCTGCGCGGCCCGTCGATAGTCCCGTCAGTGGAGCTGGTCGGCTCCGGCTCGGAAGTTCAGCTGCTGTTCGAGGACGCCGCCCTCCTGGAGAAGGAAGGCATCGGGGCGCGCATCATATCCGTACCGTCCTTCGAGCTGTTCCTCGGGCAGGACAAGGCATACCGCGACTCCGTGTTCATACCGGAGCTCCCGAAGGTGGCCGTGGAGGCCGGCAGGTCCGCCGGCTGGCGCGACCTGATCGGCGGCGACGTGGAGACAGTAGGAGTGGAAACGTTCGGCAAGTCGGCGCCGGCCGAAAAGGCCTATGAGGCGCTCGGCCTTACCGCGCGCAGGATAGCCGAGACGGCCCGCAAGATGGTGAAGTAGGCCGAACGGCCGATAAAAAAAGCCGGCCGCAGGGCCGGCTTTTTTTGCCTCGGGACTCAAAGCGCCCTGGCTTTACTCAGCGCCCAGAAAGACGCCGCCGCGAAAACGAACACCGGAAGCAGTCCGGCCAGGAAAGGGGAGACCATCCCGGCGCTGCCCGCCTCCTGGCCCATGATCAGCATGGCCCAGAAGAAGAAGCCGAAGCCCACCGAGAAGCCGACGCTGTAGAGCCTGTTGCCCCGCCCCATGAACATGGCCATGGCCGCGCCAATGAGCGCCATGACCGGGGCGGCCAGCGGAGAGAAGAACTGCACCCAGAACAGCGTGCGCTCCTCTCCGGAGGGCGCGCCGACCGCCTTCAGGCGGGCGATGCGCGCCAGCACGTCGGGGATGGAGACCCCGTCGGGGACCAGGCGCTCCAGCACCAGGTCCTCCGGAGGCACGGAGACCTCGGAGACGTACTCTGGAAAGCGCGTGATGGAACGCGGGCTGTCGCCCTCGTAGTCGACCCGCACCCCGGAGGAGAATATCCAGCGTCTCCCGGCGTCGTCCCAGCGGGCGCTGGCGGCGTTGAGCTCGCGGGAGAGCCTGCCGCCGCCGTAGAAATCCGCCACCACTCCCGACATCGTCTTCTTCAGCCCGTCGAAGAGCGCGGCCGTGACGAACGTCCCCTCCCCGGCGGAGAACGTGACGTTCTTCTTGACCAGCCTCTGCCAGTCCTCGCGGCCGCGGAGGTTCTCCTCGTAAAGGTGGGTGGAACGCAGATAGAGCTCTGGGGCTATGGTCTCCTGCAGCAGGAACTGTCCGGCACCGACCAGCAGCGCGCACGCCAGCAGCGGCTTTATCATGTCCATCGGGCGCCAGCCGCCGGCCAGGCCGGCCTTCCACTCCCCTCTGGACATCATGCCGCCCAGGGAGAACAGCACGGCCAGCAGGGTGGCTATGGGCGCCATCTTGACGACGAAATACGGCACCTGGAAAAGAACGTACCTGGCGAAGACCCACGGCCCGGCGCCGCTGCGGATGAAGAAGTTCAGCGAATCGAAGAGGCTGCCGAAGGTAAGGAGCAGGCAGAAGACCGTCAGCCCGAACCCGAACGGGGCCCAGAAACTGGCGGCTATATATCGGAAGAATATCCTGTTCATTTCGCGTAAAGCCTGCGCTTCCAGAACCATAGCCCTGCGGCGATGATGAGCGCAGCGGGCAGGAAGATGGCCCAGGGGTAGAGGACGGCGTGCTTGCGGCTGAGCACCATGGCGGTTATGGTCAGCCCGTAATAGAAGAAGATGACCGGCAGCGTGAGCGCGAACGCGGCCGACCTGCCGCGCTTGTCCAGACCGACTCCCAGCGGGGCGCCCACCAGGAAGAACGCCAGCGGCGCCAGCGACATCGCGAAACGGGACAGCGCCTCCACCCGGTAGCGCGCGGCCTGGTCCGCGTCGGCGGCCCCGGCCGCACGGTCGAAGAGCTGTGAGGAAGTGAGTTCCTTGGGACCCAGCTTCCTCTTTGGCCCCGCGTCCGAGAAGAACGGCAGCATCGTGGAGTAGGAGGCGAAGCGGCCGTACAGCACCTTCTCCTGGTGGCGGTAATCGGTCTGGCTGAACTGCCCGTCGGAAAGCGAAATGAGCAGGCCGCGGCCGATGGCCATGCTGTAGCGTCCGGAAGCGGCGCTGATCTTGTTGATGAAGGCCGGTCCGGTCCTCTTATTTATCCGCCGCGTCAGCTTCACGCCGCGCATCGAGCCGGTCAGGCTGTTGACCTCGTCGGCGTAAAGCACCCAGTCAGAGATCTGCTGGAAGGTGCGCGGCTTGAGGTCTATTTTGGTCAGGCGCGTAAGCATGGCCTCGGTATAGTCGCCGGAGACCTTCTGCCCCGCCGGCCCCAGCCAGTTATTGACCGCCGCCAGAAGCAGCACGGACAGCACTGCGGCGCCGAACACCCACGAGAAGATCTCGAAGAAGGAGAAGCCGCCGGCGCGCAGGGCCAGTATCTCGCCGTCCTGCGACATCTGTCCGAGGCTGAGCAGCACGGCCAGCAGGAAGGCCAGCGGCAGCGACATCGACACGATGGTCGGCAGCATGTAGAAGATGCTCGCCGAGAAGAAATAGAAGGAGAAACCGGCCAGCACGCCCTGGTTCACTATGCCCACGAAGTTCAGCATGACCAGCAGGGAAATGAATATAAAAAGGGAAAGCAGGAAGAACTTGGCGAACGTCTTCAATACGTACAGGCGGGCTATAGGCACGGCCATTTATTTATTCTATTATATATCGGCCGTACTGTAGTAGCCCGGTCCGCGCGGAATGCCGCGCGGTACGGGCTGTTGCTGTTTGCCCGCCCCCGGCGGGGTGGTTCCGTTGCCGGCGCCGTAGCGAGGAATGAACTTCAAACCTGTACTGCTGTCACTTGCCCTGGCCCTGAGCTGCGCGCCCGCGCGGGCGGCTGATTTCGCCGTGCTCTCCCCCGGCGGCGGCCGCTTCCTGCTGCTGGACAGGCAGGACCCGTCCGCGATACTGGACTCCGGAGAGGTGTCCACCTCCACCGGAGCCGCGGACATCGACAGCATGGCCGAGGACGTGCCCATCACCTACAGTAACGAGGCCTGGAACGAGGCCAGGGAAGCGGTGGAGACCGGCCGCTACATGAGCGAGGAACTGCCGCCGGTGGCGGCCGTGGCGGTGTCCACGGAGGCCCCCGCCCCCCCGGAGCCGCAGGTGGAGTTCCGCGAATCCGGCACTTCGCTGTCGGTCACCGGCCGCAAGGTGATAGCCCTCAGTTACAGCGGCAAGAAGTTCATCAACGAGCAGACCACCGTCACGCGCCCGCGCAGCCTCAGCCTGTTCGAGATCACACAGCAGATGCAGGTGCGCATGCAGGGCAAGGTCGGCCAGAAGATCACCGTCAACGTCGACTACGACGACACCAAGCAGGACAAGCAGGACATCTCGGTGGTCTACCAGGGCGACCCGAACGAGGTGGTGCAGAACGTGTCGTTCGGCGACATAGACCTCTCGCTGCCGGCCACGGAGTTCGTCTCCTACAACAAGCAGCTGTTCGGCATCAGGGCCGACCTGAGGACCAACCGCCTGAAGATGACGGTGGTGGGCTCCCGCACGAAAGGCCAGACGAAGACCCGGCAGTTCACGGGGAACACCCAGTTCCAGGGGGTCGACGTCCTCGACACCAACTATCTGCGCCGCAAATACTACGACGTGACCTTCGGCAACACGGCCCGTCTGCCGATCAAGTCGGGTTCGGAGCGGGTCTATATCGACCAGCAGACGCAGGCACAGGTGGATAACGTGACCGTCTTCGCCCTGACCGGCAAGGACATGTCCGTCCAGACCTCCAGCTATACCGGCCGGTTCCAGCTGATGAGCCCCGGCATAGACTACGTGATGGACTACGCCAAGGGCCTCGTGACCTTCGGCCGTACGCTGAACCCGCAGGACGTGGTGATAATAGACTTCCAGAACGCGGGCGGCACCATGCTGTCGCAGAACAGCTCCACGTCGACCCTGGACGCGGCGGCGGCGCCGGCGATACCGGCGATAATCAAGACGCAGAACGACATCGCGATCTCCTCGGATACGGCCGTGGCCGCGCAGCAGGTATCCCACCGCCGGGAGCTCAAGACCTACTACTCCATAGGCCAGAGCAATCTCGTGCGCGACAACGGCAGCGGCAACTTCATACTGAAGGTGCAGGACCTGAACCGGACGCCGGTGGGCTCCACGCTGAACCCGCCGCAGACCTACCCGGACACTATCGAGGTGGACTTCGAACAGGGCATCTTCCATCTGCTCAAGCCTTTCGCCGACCAGGACAACGCCTCGCAGGAAGACCCGCAGATCTATTCCGCCGCCCCGGTCTCCAAGCGCGTCATCCGGGTGGAATACTCGTACCGCTTCAAGACCTTCATCCTGGAGCCCAATATCGTGCTGCAGTCGGAGGTGGTGCGCGTGGACGGCAAGAAGCTGGGCCGCAACGAGGAATATTTCATCGACTACGACTCCGGCTTCATCACGTTCTACTACCCGGAGCGCATAGGCCAGGACTCGAAGATAGAGATCACCTACGAGGTCTCGCCGTTCGGCGGCGTGGGCAACCAGTCGCTGGTGGGCGGGCGAGTCTCTTACGATTTCGGCAGCCATTTCTCGGCCGGCTCCACGCTGCTCTATCAGGGCGGCATCAAGTCCAACACGGTGCCCAACATCACCGACCTGACCAACAGCATGCTGGTCTACGAAGGCGACGCCCAGCTCAAGGGCCTTAACCTGCTCGGGCTGAGGACCACGCTGGGGGCCGAGGCCGCGCAGAGCAGGCTGAACCCCAACCTGAACAAATACGCTCTGATAGACAACATGGAGGGCGTCAAGCAGGAAGACTCCCCGTCGATGGACAAGAACTACTGGTTCATCGCCTCAAACCCCCCGGGCTCCTCCGGCCCGGCCGACCCGCTGTCGCTGGACTGGTACAACGAGAGCGTGAAGGCCAGGGACATCAACCCGGCGGCCACCTCGGACGGCACGCAGCAGGTGCTGGATATCAGCTACGACTTCACGAACTCGAACGAGGTCTCGATAGTCTACCCGCTGTCACCCACCGGCCTGGACTTCTCGCAGAAGAACGTGCTCGAGCTGGTGATGTACGGCCAGAACTCCCCCAGCACGCCCGGGCCGCAGTTCAACATCCACCTGGGCCAGATCGACGAAGACTCCGACAACACCGGCGGCCAGAACTTCGTCTGCACCTCAGGCCTAGTCCTTTCGGGAGCGCCGAAGAGCGAGGACCTGAACTGTGACAGCCAGGTCTCCAGCGCGGAAGACATCGGCTGGCTCTACGCTCCCACCGGCAAGAACAGCAAGCGCTACGGCTCCGGGAACGGCCGCCTGGACTCGGAGGACCTGAACAAGAACGGCCGCCTGGACCAGCAGGATTTCACCGGCGGCAGCCTCGGCTACGTCAACGGCACCACGTTCATAGACAACAACGACAGCACGCCGGCGCCAGGCAACCGCAAGAACACCGTGGACTTCACCGGCTGGCACACCCTTTACCTGCCGCTGGCCATAACCTCCACCGACACCTACAAGTGGAGCGCCATCAAGCAGGTCCGCATCACGCTGAAGAAATCCGCCGGCGGGGCGAACTCTGGCGTCGTCAAGTTCGCCCGCATCTCCGCGGTGGGCAACACCTGGTCGGTGCAGTCCTCCACCAGCCCGGGCTCGATGCAGGCCATCGGAGTCAACAACCAGGACAACCCAGGCTACACCCCGATCTACGAGGCCGGCGGGGACGCGACGCGGGTCTTCAACGACCTCTACGGCTCCGTTTCCGAGCAGAAGAAGAAGAGCAATGCCAGCTCCATCACGGAGCAGACGCTGGCAATAGATTACACCGGGATCTACTCCACGTCCACCGTCTACGTCTACCGCAAGTTCACCCGGGCGATAGACGTCTCCCAGCACAAGGAGCTGCGCTTCCTGGTCAAGAGCGAGAGCGGCGCGAACGCGGGCGCCTCCTTCTACCTGAAGGCCGGCGACGGCAACAATTATTTCAAGGCCTCCGTGCCGCTGAACTTCACCGGCTGGAAGCTGATAACACTGGACCAGGAGGACATCACCGGCGACGAGATCCCGGACGTCTGGACCTCCGGCACCTTCGGAGTGACGGTCTCCTCCAGCGGCGCCCCTAGCCTGCAGCAGATACCGCAGTTCATAGCCGGCGTGGAGGCCACCGATTCCTCCGCGCACACCGGCACCGTCTACTTCAACGAGCTTCACGTCGCCAAGCCTCTGACCCGGGTCGGCAACGCGCGCAAGGTGGAGGGCGCCTTCGAGATACCCGGCTGGATCAGCTTCGGCGGCAAGCACCGCTTCATGGACCGCAGCTTCCAGACGCCTGTCACCGCCATCTCCAACCAGGATAACGAGCAGCAGACCGGTTATCTGAACATCAGCCGCCTGGCCTTCTTCCCGATGAACTTCACCGCGGCCAGGCAGATAACCGTGACGCCCAACACGCTGGTCACCGGCTCCAACAACCTGGTCAATTCGCTGCAGCAGGGCCGCGTGAAGAAGTTCGACGGCACGGCGGCGGGCACGTTGAGCCTGCCCGCGCTGCCGAAGCTGGGCCTGAACTACACCAAAGGGGTAGTGGACTACAGCCTGCTCAGCCGCAAGGACGACAGGGACCTCTACGCGGCCACGCTGGGCTACAGCGTGCCCGGCAGCTTCCCGCTCTTCCCTCGGACGCTCAACCTCAACTACTCGCTGGGTCTGAACCGCGTCAGCTACAACGCCGACAAGCTCCTCCTGCTGTCGGGCCTATACAAGACCCGCGAGCGCACCGACGCCTACGGCGCCAAGCTCACGTTCATACCGTGGACGGGGTCCTCGTTCAACCCCGGCTACTCGCTGCAGACAGCGAGGGAGGAGAGGAGCCCTCTCTCCGACCCGCTGAGCCTCGAGCGCTACAACAAGTCGCTGCAGCAGACGGTGGACTTCAATTCCAACCTTCTGTTCGCCCGCTGGCTGAACCCGTCCATCAACTATTCCGTGACCACGATAGAGAGCAACAACCTCAACATCACCACGGTGACGGTGGCGCGGTCCTCCCATGTCTTCACCACCGGCGAGATCAAGACCGTGAACCGCACCGCGCAGGGCGGCGTGGGCCTGACTTTCAGCATGAACGACCTGATGCCGCGGAACCGCCTGCTCCGCTCGCTGGTGCTGTCCTCCAACTACCAGATCCAGGACGGCGACTCGTGGCTGAACGTGGAGAAGGACTACAATACCCGCTCCAGGCTCTGGCTGCGCGACTCGCTCAAGCCCGCCAGCCCGTTCGCGCTGCGCAACTCGGTAACGCTGCGCGATACCGTTAACTCCACGCAGCGCTGGCAGCCTTTCGAGGGTTACGGGCTGACAGGAGGGGCGGCACCGCTGAAGACGCTCTCGCTGACCAACAACTTCACCAACTCGGTACAGCGCTCCGAGGTCACCGGCACCATATCCAAGAGCGTGAACCGCACCTTCCCCGACATGATACTCTCGCTGTCCCAGCTCGAGACGCTGATGCGGGTCCAGCGCTGGGCGCAGGGCGCGACGGTCAACCTGAAATACTCGCGCAACACCAACGAGGCCAAGACCGTCTCCCTAGAGACGGCTGGCACCTATGGCGTGGACCTGCGCTTCAAGCTGCTGAACAAGGTAGACACCGCCCTCAGCTACAACCTGCGCCTCTCCGACAAGAAGGACCTGCGCGTGGACCGCTTCACGCAGCAGTCGCGCCACGACGACGCCACGCTGCAGGGCACGTTCGACCGCGGCAAGTTCCGCTTCACCCCCAAGGTGGACTACGTATCCGACAAGACGAAGGGAGCGCTCGGAGTGATCACGGCCAACACCCGGACCGTGACGCCCAGCGTGCTCATAAAGTCAGACTTCCAGCTGCCCAAGGGGCTCAAGCTGCCGTTCATGAAGCAGGCCATCATCTTCACAAACCGCATAGTCTGGACCACGACGCTGAGCTACGCGATCAAGACCTCGCCCATAACCATAGCGGAGAACAACAGGCTTTTCTCGCTGAACTCCAGCGCGGACTACGAGGCCGCCAAGAACCTGCGTCTCACCTTCAACCTCGGCCTGCAACGGCTGTGGCACAAATACCTGAAGCAGGAGGAATACCTCTCCTACCAGGCGGGCAGCACGCTTACGTTCCAGTTCTGACACAGGTCCGGGAGGGCCTACAGGGGGATCACATGAGAACGGCGCTCTCGAAGGCCGGCAAATGGCTGCTGAACGCGCTGCTGCCGCGGACCTGCGCCCATTGCGGAGAGGACCTGCATTACCTGGCCGGGGAGCCGCTCTGCGCGCCGTGCGCCGGGGGGCTGGAGCCGCTGCGAGCTCCGTACTGCGCTTTCTGCGGCCTGCCGCTGCCCGACGGCGGGGCCTCCTGCAGGGACTGCCGCGGCGCCCGCGGCGGCCCGTTGTCCGCTGCCCGCTCCGCTTTCGTCTTCAACCCGCAGCTGCGCTCGCTCGTGCACGCGCTGAAATACCGCGGAAGGAGCGACCTGGCGGCTTGGCTCGGCGCTGAAATGGCCGCGGCGCTGCCGCGCTTCCCGGAGCTGGCCGGCCACGGCTTCGCGGTGGCGGTGCCGCTGCATCCGTCGCGGGAACGGGAGAGAGGCTTCAACCAGGCCGGGCTGCTGGCCGCCGCGCTGCCCGCCCGCGCCAACCTTTTCCATCTGGAGGGCGCGGCGGCGAGGAACAGGGATACGGGCAGCCAGACCGCTCTTTCCAAGCGGGAAAGGCTGGCGAACGTGGAGGGGGCCTTCTCGGTGGCCAGGCCGGAGCTGGTCAAAGGCAGGTCCATACTGCTTGTGGACGACGTGGCCACCACGCTGGCCACCCTTAGGGAGCTGGCTTCCGGGCTCCGGCGGGCCGGGGCGGTATCCGTAGCGGCTTTCACTCTGGCCCGGGAGCCGTAAAGCTCCGGCCGCATACCAAAAAGAAAGGCCGGCTTCAGCCGGCCTTCTGCCCAGAGCGACGCCGCTCAGAATTCCACGTCGAAGATGTAGGCCGAATAGGGGGCCATCTCCTGCAGCCGCAGGCCGCCGGCCAGGTCCCCCGCCTTGAAAGAGAAGAACCTGTCGGACAGCTCCTCGAAGATGGCCTTCGTCTCGCCATCGCTCTTGAGGGAGATGTTGATCACGCCGCAGGACGGCTCTCCGGAGTAGTTGACCACTACGACCTTCAGCGTGCGGCGCTGGGCCCAGGACCAGGCGAGGATATTGGCGTTGGTCTTGTTCTCCTTGTCGCACTTGCGGACCTCCAGCAGCGACCACTCCCCTCCGTGGAAAGCAGGGTGATCGGTTATCTTCAGCAGCTTGGAATAGAATTTCCGGACCTCCTGGTCCGACGGCCTGTCATAAAGCCCGGCCAGCTGCAGGGGCGGGCGTATCGGAACGCCGTCCAGCTGGTTGTCGTTATAGAAGCGCAGGCCCTTGATGGTGGAGATTATCACCGCAGCCGACATGGCCTTCTGACGGCCGAAAGCCGTAAGGGAGGGCTGCTCGTCGTGGTTGTCGATGAAACGGGCCGAGCGCTTCTGGTAGAGCTTCTCGGCGCGCAGGTGTCCGCGCACTTCCTGGGGCCCCTGGAAGCGGAGCCTGTCGTAGGTGCCCTTGTCGTAGGTATAGTCGAAGCCCATCTGCTGCACGCGCCACTCCAAGCCCCAATAGACCTCGGCCAGGAAGATGAACTCGGGGTGCTTCTCCCTGACAGCGCGGATCGCCCCGTCCCAGAACTCTTCGTCCGGACGGCGGTAGCCGTTGCGCCCCAGCAGCCAGCCCCACGTGGCCTCGTGGATCTCGTTCAGGGTCAGCATCACCATGTCGCAGCGCACGCCGTCGGCCATGTCCGCTATGCGCATCAGCACCGAGAGCATCCGCTCCCTGGCGGCGGGATTGAAATAGTTGAGCTGCGCGCTGTCCGTCCAGGCGGGGAAGTTGGGGTCACGGCCGTAGGCGATGTAGAGCTTCCTGCCGTCCCCCCCTTCCATCTCGTAGAACCAGTCCGGGTGCTCGGCGAAGTCCTTCTCCGTGCCGTGTATGAAGCAGTCCGGGCATTCCCGGATGTAAGGATTGTCCCTGGAGGTGTGGTTGGAGACCAGGTCCACCATCAGCTTCATCCCCATGGAATTCAGCTTCTCGCGCAGGGCCTTGAGCTCCCATTCGAAGCCCAGGTCCTGGTTCAGGCGGTACCAGTGGATGGAGTAAGGGGACGAACAGAGGTCCTCCGGCCCGAAGCCCGGCGGGATGGTCTTGACCTCTTCCAGCAGGGCCTTGTCCTGCCTGGCTATGCGCTCGGATTCCGGGCTGGGCTCCCAGACGCCCACCAGCCAGACTATGTCGATGCCAAGATGGCGAAGCTGCAGCCATTCGTCGTCAGGGATGGACGAGAGCGTCAGCTCAGGCTGGGAATACTTGGCCCTGAGCTGTTTCAGCCACAGCCTGGCGTTTATCTCTATCAGGTGCGGATTGGAGCGGAGCATGACCTGTTTATCGGCCCGCGGCCTGCGCGGCGGGCGCCCTCACGGTTCAATTATAGCACATGGGCCGGAAAAACGCCCTTAGGAGCCGGTCCGACATAAGCAATTTCGCCTGCAATTTCCGCTTTTGGCCTGCGCCTTTGCGCCGCTCTGCTCACAGCCTCTCTTCGAGGATGCTCGCCTCGCGTCGCTTCGGCTCGTCAACAAAATCGTCAATTTCACGCATGAAAGCCTTATGCCGGACAGGCTCCTAGGAGCCGGCGGACCCGGTATCGCCACCGGCCAGCCAGCGCATGGCCAGCATCCAGGTTATTACGCTGAACGCGATGATCAGCCCCACGCCGGACAGCACCACCCGCCAGACCCAGAACGATCCGGTGCGCGCAGGCAATCGGGCCGGGTCGACTATCTCATATACCCACCACATAGAGCCGGGGACGTTGGCCACGGCCGCCAGCAGGGTCCTGCCGCGGAAGCTCGCCTCCCCGGAAAAGCTGCTGGACTCCCTGCCGGCCGCCACGGCGACCATCTTGAGCACCTCCGGAGGCGCTTTCAGCCCGGGGCGGACTATGGACATGCTCTGGGAATCCGCTATCACCTGCCCGCCCATGTCCACCAGTCCGAAGCTGCCGCGGGAATTGCGGCCCATCGTCCGCACGACCTCTCCCAGGTAGCCGAGGCTCAGACGGCCGGCGGCGTAATAGGCCGGCGTGCCGTTGCGGTAGAGCGGCTCCGTCAGCACCAGCGCAGGCGGGGTATACTCCCCGTACTCCACGGCCCCGGCCGGGGAGGAGGTCTTCTTGGCCGCCGCGAAGACGTCGCTCTTGGCGTAGTCGAGCCGCGGCCCCGGCTCCTTGTACGCGGAGAACCGGGCGAGCTCGGAACCGGAAACGGACAGCAGCGCGAGCTCGGAATAGACGAAAGGGTTCTGCTTGACGCGCGCAGCCAGCTCTTTCTTTACGGCCTGCGCCCCGGACTGGACCTCCGGCCCCGCTATCCGGTTGAGGCTGTAGTTCAGGTTGAGCACGTCCGAGATGATCGAGGCGGCCGTGACGGTGCGCAGCTCCAGGTAGGCTACCGTGTCCCGCTGCTGGATCTCCCGCTCGCCGTAGACGAAATGCCTGCTCAACAGCAGGAACGGGAGCAGGAACATCAGCGCCACGACGGCGATGAACTTGTGCTTTACTGGAATTTTCACCTTTTCCTCCCGTGCTTTCTTTCGCGCTCCGCCAGCGAAGCCGCCCATTTAATGCCGGACTCCTCTAGCCAGGACATGGTCTCCTGCAGGCCAAGCCCGGCCAGCGCGCACAGCGCCCAGAGCGTCTGCAGATAATAGCTCAGCTCTATACCGCCGCTGGACGGGACTTCGTTGATGGCCGCCAGCGGCAGCACCGGCAGCAGCACCGCCGCCAGCAGGAAAAGAAGCCTGTCCTTCTTGCGCAGGAACCCGGCGTATACGCCGAGAAAGACCAGCACCAGCAGCGGCTTGTAGTAAAGTGTCTTGGGCAGTTCATAGGAAAGCGCCCTTCCCAGGCCGCGGAAGGAGTCGTTCAGCGGACCGGCGGCGCCGTTGCGGAAAACGAACTCCGTCACCCGGAGCGGGCCCTGTTCCCGTTTTGCTCCGGTGGCATAGCCGAAGCGGTCGACATTATCCCAACGTCTCAGGGATATCTCCTGCGAATACATGGAACTCCCGTACCGTGACTTCTGCCAGGCCAGGTACGGCAGGCACAGCAGCAGCGCCAGGCCCAATGAAAGGCCAGCCCGCTTCAGGTCCAGCCCCCCGCGCCTCACCGCCAGGGTAAGGGCGGCTATTATCAGCATAGCCCAGGCGGAATCCAGCCTGCTGAGACAGGCCAGCCCGCCCGCGACGCCCGCAAACGCCGCGTGGCGGTTTCCGCCTTCCGGGCTGTCGAAATAATGCCAGAAGAGCAGGAGGAAGAAAAGGGCGTACAGATGCGACGCGCCCTGCATCGCGTAGTAGCCGGCATACGGGTTAGCCGCCAGGAAAAGCGCGGCCATCGACGCGGCCGCATCGCCGTAGCGCTTCCAGAGCACGAAAAGGGTAGCCAGGAACAGCGCCGCTAAGGCAGCCAGGCCCTCGGCCCTGACCACCCGGTCCGGGTCCGCCCCCGTAAGCATGCCGGCCTTCAGGGCCGCCACCGGCACTGGCTCCGAGAGGCCGGAATCGTAGAAGAAAGAGGAATTCACCGCCATCAGCGAGCGGGAGGCCGCCTCGCGCAGCGGCACCCCGCCGAAGATCTTCCACGAGGTGGAGAGGTTAAGGACCAGCGCGGCGGACGCGAGGCTCAGCAGAAAGCCGCGGGAAGCCCGCTGGATGTCGATCTTGATAAGCGCGCTGTACAGGTCCATTATTGGGAGCCGTCCCCCCAAGTATTGTAGTATATTAGCCGTCGTTTTTTGAGCCTCACGAACAACAGCCGCTCCCCGCAGTCCGCCCGGGGGAGGGCAAGGCAGGACACCGATGAGAGAGATAACGCTGGAATTCAAGAAGATAGTAGGGGAAGGCAAGGCGCTAGGCCGCAGCGAGGGCAAGGTGGTCTTCTGCTACGGCGTGCTGCCGGGCGAGACCGCTCGGGTCAGGACCACCTTCGAGAAGAGAAACTTCGCGGAGGCCGAGCTGCTGGAGATAATCACCCCTTCGCCTAACCGCGTGACCCCTAAGGAGGACCATTACCTCAGCTGTTCACCGTGGCAGGTCATGGACTACGGTTTCCAGTGCGAGACCAAGAAAGCCCTGATAGAGGACCTCCTCTACCAGACCACGAAGGAGACCATACGGCTGGACAAGTTCTACGGCGCCGAGAGGACGTACGGCTACCGGACCAAGATAGAGTACAGCTTCACCGGAGAACCGGGCTCGCTTTCCTTCGCCTTCCACAAGCGCGGCAACTACCGGGAGAAGTACCTGCTGCCCGAGGGCTGCGCGCTGATCAGCCCCGAAACGAACTCCGCCGCGAAGAGGATACTGGAGATATTGAACTCCCTGAAACTTTCTACGGCGGATCTCAAAACGCTGATAATCCGCGAGGCCAAGACCCCCGGCTCGCGCGTGGCTGCCCTGTTCCTGAAAAGGCAGGATATACAGCTCCCCGACATGAAGGTGGAGGGTCTCAACGGCTTCCTGGCCATCTATTCCAACCCCGTCAGCTCGGTCAGCCAGGTGGACGGCATCATGAAGTCCTGGGGGGACGACTTCGTCACCGAGGAGATACTCGGCGGGAAGTTCTCCTACGGCTTCGACTGCTTCTTCCAGAACAACATCGAGCTGTTCACGGAGGCGCTGAAGGAGATAAGGGCGGCCGCCTTCAAATGCGGCAAGCTGGTGGACCTCTATTCGGGGGTAGGCGTTATAGGCCTGACGCTGCGCGACCTGGCCGACAAGGTGCTGGCGGTGGAAGCCTCGGGCAGCTCGGCCAAGTACGCGGCGCTGAACGCCGAGGCCAACGGCGCGAGGAATTTCGAGACGGTCTGCTCGCTTTCCGAAAAGGCAAAGGAGAACCTCTTCGACGGCACGGACATACTTGTGCTGGACCCGCCGCGCGCGGGCCTGCACAACAAGGTCATAAAGCGCATCATGGAGATACTGCCGAAGAAGATCATCTACCTGTCCTGCAACCCGATAACGCAGGGTCGGGATGCGGCCTTCTTCCTGGAGAAATACAAACTGACCCGTTCGGCCGGCTTCGACTTCTACCCGAACACCCCTCACGCCGAGACGCTGCTGGTATTCGAGCGCGGCTGAACCGCTCCTATCTGGACATGGCCGGCAGGTCGGATGACAGCTGCCTGGCGAAAAGACCCGCCTCAAGGCCCAACGGCTTGTTCCCGATCCTCTCCATCAGTCCCCTGGCCAGCTGTGAGGCGAGGCCGCCGAGCAGGCTCTTCTGCGTGCTTATCTTTATCACGCTTTCCCGGATGGAGACTTCCGGCGCCCCTTTCTCCCATATCCTGGCCGTGCCGGCTATCATGCGCCTGTTGTATACGCCGGCTATGACCTCGCCATAGTCGCTGATATCGCAGTATATCAGGCGGCCGGCGCCCAGCCAGGCAGCGATCTCCTCCGGCCTGGCGGCCGCCAGCTGGCCTCCGTCGCTGTAGCCGCGGCGCCTGAGGGCCTCGTCCGCGGCCTCCAGCGGCACCAGGTCGTAGCCGGCCTCCCTCAGCCGGTCGTAGACCAGCTGCCTGACCAGCGGCGGACCGTCCACGCTGTTGGTCTCGTCGGAGAACGGCAGCAGGACGGTCTTCACCCCGAACCAGGAATCGTCGCAGGCGCGCTCCGGCGGGGCCGAGGAGGCGTAATCGATGTCGCCGAATATTTCTTCCCAGCGCACCGAGGACGCGGCCTTTCCCCCGCCCGAGGCGGCCCTGGCGCGGTCGTAATAGCCGCGGGCGGCAGGAAGGTCCCCGGAAAGCTCGGACGCCACCGCCAGGCCGAGATAGTCGCGCCAGCCGCCGCCGGCGGCGGCTCTTTCGCGCCAGATGGCCGCGGCGCCGCTCCAGTCCCCGGAGCGCGCCAGCGCCAGGGCCTTCTCCGAAAGTTTGTCCTTGTTCTTGGCGAACAGGGGGCGCGACCTGAACACGGTACGCCCGGAGTACCTGGCGGCGACTTTACCGGCCAGCTCCTTGAAAAGCCGGTCCTCCCACCCGGAATACCAGTCCTCCGGATCGCGGGAATCGTCCACCCGCTCCTCGGACACCGTCTCGGAATCCGACCAGCTGTCCAGCTGCCGCCGGTCCGGCCAGGACAACAGCCTCACGTCCGCTCCGACTACGGCGGTATACACCCAGACCTTGCTCTTGACCTGACGGCTCTTCCCCTTCTCCGTCACGGTCACTCTCCTTTCCTCCTTCCCGGAGGAAATGGACGGCCTCGAGAGCGATATCTCCAGCAGGCCGGTGGGACTGAACCGGGAGGCGAAGGCGCCGGCCGATGCGCTGGCCCTTTCCACGTTCCAGGCGCAGACCTTTACCGAAGGGGTCCTGATGGCGGCGGCCGCTGCCCCGGCGAGGGCAGGCAGGTCCATGTCAGGGCCCTGTCTGCCGAGCAGGCCGGCAAGGCCGGGCTCCCTGTCCGCCGCCCCTTCGGGAGGGACCAGCACCAGATAGAGCGCTCCCAAAGCCGGCCTGGCGGAAACGGCCGCGGGGCTGGCCGGCAGGCGGTAAGGCACCCTGACCGAATAGAAGCCGCCGCACCCGGACAGGGCGGCCAGCAGCGGCAGAAGAAGCAGTCCCCTCATTTTTCCAGTTTAGCCGCGCTTCGCCGGCCCTTGAACCTGCCGGCGCCGGTCAGGCCGCGGACGAAGGCGTTGTAGCGGGTCTGCACCGGCTTATCGGTCCCCAGGCCGGAACGGGCGGTGGCCTTCTCCTCGAATTCCTCGCTTACGGGGAAGGCCGTGACCAGGTAGGCATGGGCCGCGGCGGAATCCTTGACGGAGTAGATCAGCAGGCGCGAGTTGGTGCCGGAGCTCTTCGCGAAACGGACGAAATCGGTGCGCAGCGAGACCGTCCTGCCGCCTGGCAGACCGACGTCCTCAGTGAGCCTGACGCGCCCGGCCCCGGCCTCGATGAAGCGCCGCGCCGCGGGGGCGCAGGAAGCGCCGGCCTCCCTGAGCGAGGCGAAGGCTCGCGGGTCGTCCCGGAGGGCTATGCCGCCGGCTATGCAGGTCACGTTGGAGAGCAGCGTGCCGGACGACGGAGAAGGTCCCGCCGTGCCGCGAGGCAGCCCCAGGCCGTCCTCGATGTCAGGCCGGACCCAGCGCGCCCTTTTAAAGCCGAACTTCGTCGGCAGGAGACTGAAAAGATAGCCGTAGGTGTGCTCCGCTCCGGCGTGCATGATCCTGCCGTCCGGCGCGGGGGCGCCCAGGCGCGCGGCTATGAAAGCAAGTATGCCGGGGTCTACGATCTGGCCTTCGGCCAGCTCGTCGTAGTTGATGCTCTCCCCCCAGAGACCGAGCAGGCGGCCGTTGGCCTTGTCGGCGTCCACCTGGGCCAGCAGGCCCGGCGCATGCTCCCGGAGGGTCTTCGCGATATCCGCTCCGCCGGCCGCCAGCCTGGCGACCCCTGCCCACGGGCAGTCTTCCGGCTTCTCCCCGGCGGCCGGGCAGTCGAAAGCGCCCGCCGCCGACGGGAGCAGGAAAAGAACGGAAAGCAGCCAGGCCCTCATCAGGCTGACCGCCGGAAATCCGAAACGCTCACCGTGTAATACCGGGTGCCGCAGGGGTAGCCCGGGTAAGGACCGCAGTTGTCCTGGCCCTGCGCGGCGCCGGTGCTCTTGTTCACCGAGCTGACTATATCCTGCAGAGTGCCCGGTTTATCGGCGCTCTGCGGCGCCTCCGCTTTCTGAGCCCTGAAGCAGCCCGCTATGCCGGCCAGGCCCACGGCCAGCAGGCCCAGCAGCCCGAACCTCGCCACACGGTTCACTTCGGCCTTGGTCAGGCCCGTCTTCGCGCCCAGCTCTAAAAGTTTCTTCATATTCACCTCTCCACCTCCAGGATACGACAGAATTCTATTAATTTTCTCTCCAGCGGGGAACCGCCTCAGCGCCTGCCGCCTGCCTTCTCGCGGAAAGCCCAGGCGGAAACGGCGCCGAAAGTGAACGCCGCCGGGGCGCCGTTCAGGGGCCTTGGCCCGGGCGGCTCGACGCCGCCCTCCAGGGGGGCCGCGAGCAGGCGCCGGCCCAGCGACTCCGCCGCCGAGAACGCCGCGTTCTCGTCCAGCCCGCCGCGCAGCCCTTCCAGGAACGCGGCCGCCAGCCTGCCCTGCGCCGACCAGGAAGCCAGCCTGCCGCAGGCCGCCGCCTCGCGCGACGGACGCGGCTCGTTCTCCTCCACCAGCGCGAAATACTCCAGGGCCGCCGGGGCGCTGATCAGGGCCTGCTCCAGCTCCGCCGCGGAATTCCCGCCGCCGGCCACCAGCCTCCGCACCGCCAGCTCCAGCCCCGCGCTCTCCTCCTCCCGCGTGAACGCGGCCAACCCCCTGTCCAGCAGGCGGCGGCGCAGGGCGGAATTAAGGGCAGCCTTCTCTCCTTCCTTCTTGACGGCCGAGAACCTCAGCGCCGGCCGGGACGGCTGGAACAGGAAGCCCTCCTGCTTTTCCACGGAGAAGCCGGCCTCCGCGAGCAGCTCGGCCAGCAGTTCCCGCGGGAAACAGTAGAGGTGATGCATGCCCGGGCTCTCCGGACCGAATATCCAGCCCAGCGCTGACTCCTTCTCGGAGTGACCGCCCGCGAGATAGGCCCTGAAGGCCGCGTCGACGTCCGGGGTCTCTATCGTCAGCCGGCCGCCGGGCTTCAGCACCCGCCAGCATTCCGACAGGAAATACTTGGTCCTGAAGAAGCCCAGATGCTCCACGAGCTGCAGGGCCTTCACCTCCTCCACGGACGAGGCCCCGAACTCCAGGTCCTGGGCCTCCATCACGCGGTCCGCCGCGGAGTACGGACTGGCGTCGGCGTTAAGCCAGCCCTCGAGCCTGTTATATCCGCAGCCCAGGTTCAGGCGTATGCCCTTATCTGTCTCCACCGGCCTCCCCCCTTTTCCCCGAGAATATCCGGCCGAGCCGGCCGAACGGCGCACGTCCGCGGCCGGCGGCGATAGAGGCGCCGAGCTTCCTGACGGCCCCTCCGGGACCTTTGAAGAACAGCCTGTCCTCTATGGCGCGGAAGCAATAGGGATCGTTGTGCGGACGGCCCGTCTTCATCAGCGACATCTCGCTGCAGCCGCCGCGGCAGGTCTCGGCGTGACCGCAGCCGGCACAGTTCTCCCCCAGCTTCCCGGGCGAAAAATCCCTCGCGTAGGAGAACGCGCCGGGCCGGCTCCAGATGGCCTGGAACGGCTCCCTGCGCACGCTGCCTTCCACGAAGCGGTCGTCGTTGACCGCCAGGCAACCGAGCACGCCGCCGTCGCTGCGTATGCCGGCCACCGAGACGCCGGCCTGACAGCCCTCCCATTTCTCGTAGAGCGAGACGTTCTTCAGCAGCAGGGAATGGTAGCCGAGGTCATGGGCGCCTATGACCGGGAGCTCCTCCGGGGAATATTCGCGGCGGCAGGATTCCACGAACATCCCGACGGAATAGAACTCCTCCTGGTCCAGCAGCAGGTCGCGCGAGAAACGGCCGCCTTCCGCGCCGGCGGTCTGCACCTGCCAGGCTATCCCCCTTCCTTTTATTATATCGCGCAGCCCGGGAAGCTCGGAGATGTTGAGTTTATGCACCGTGGTGATAACGCTGACCGGCAGGCCGGCTTTCAGCGCGTCTTCGATGAACGAAGAGGCCTTGGCGAACGCGCCCGGGACCCCGCGTATCCGGTCGTGCAGCTCCGGGCCGGCCGCGTCCAGGCTTATGGCCACGGCCCTGGGGCCCAGGCTCTTCAGCAGGGTAAATATCCCGTCAGGCCGCACCGTGCCGTTGGTGATGACGGAGAGCTCCATGCCCAGCTCCCTCACCCTGGATGCGATGGCCGGGAAATCCTTCCTCAACAGCGGCTCGCCGCCCATAAGGGCCACGCCGCCGCAGCCGGCCTCCTTAAGGCCGGAACAGAGCTCGAGCGCCTCGGCCGTGGAAAGCTCGGCCTCGCGGCGCCCTCCCGCGGTGGAGCCGCAATGCAGGCATTTGAGGTTGCAGGCCAGCGTCAGCTCCCAGACCACGCATGCGGGGCCTTGTCTTTTCGTCGCCATATTAATGAAGGTCTGCCCTAGAGCCTCATGATACTATTATTTCTCCGCGCTCGGATAGTTGCCGGCCGCCGGGAACCTTTGCCCGAAGGTCCTATCCCGGCATAGGACCATTTACCTACTTGCGCATAGGTCCTATGACGCTATGCAGGGTCCGCGCTATTTTGTCTAATGGAAGGTACCCCAGTGATCGATGATCGGGTTAAGGGGAAGCAGAATACGGTAAGCAATGAGGAGAGTTAAAAGATGAACAAGAAGATAATATCCAGCCTCGGGATCGCCGCCATGATGGCCGTCCTGGTCGGCTGCAACGAGATCAACTTCGGCGGTATGCTGGACCTGACTTCGCCTGTGACCTTCGCCAACCAGAACCGCGCGATCGTGACCATCAATCCCGGCCAGTTCCAGACCAAGGCCGTCATCGGCAAGTCCGGCAACAACAAGGAAATAACGCTGGAGATCAAGAACGCCGACCAGCCCACCAAGGTCAAGATCAGCTTCGACAAGAACATCAACATCGGCGAGACCTTCGACCTCACCCCCGCCCAGATCGGCCAGAACTTCGGCCTGAAGGGCACGATGAAGACCGTCGTCACTAACTCCGCCGACCAGTCCGGCTGGGAGTCCTGCACCTACCAGCGCCCGGAGACCATCTGCCGCGCCCTTAAGTCCAATGAGACCGCCGCCTCCAAGACGCTGGAAGCCGGCCTCGGCCAGGACGAGATCGGCAGCCGCCAGGCTCCTTCCGTGCCCAACCCGGTCGCGGTGCACACCCCCGACTTCCAGGGCCAGCCTCCGCACGTCCCCAACTGCTACACCCAGTGGGTCACCCAGTGGGGCCACCAGAACGTGACCTTCCACTTCCAGACCACCACGCGCGACCTGGCCGCCGGGTTCGTGCAGGGCGATCAGACGCTCGGCAGCTACACCGGCAAGTCCGTCGAGACCGAGAAGATCTATACCTACCAGGGTCAGTGCTACTAAGCCGTACAGCCTAAAAAAAGAAAGGGCCCCGGAAGGGGCCCTTTCTTTTTTCCTCCGGGGGGAAGCTATTAAACACCCAGCAGCCAGAGGAACTCGAGGTTCCCCTTCGCGCCCTTTATAGGAGAATCCCTCAGGCCCAGTTCTTGCGCGCCGGGCAGGGATCCCGCAAGGAAAGCCCTCATGGAGACCATCACGCCCAGTCTTGTCTCCTCGTCCTTTACGATGCCTTTGCGCAGGTCAGAAGGCTGCAGTTCGAACTGCGGCTTGACCAGGGCTATTACCTTCCCTCCGGGAGCAATCACCGACAGAACTGGCCCGAGGATAAGCTTCAGCGAGATGAAAGAGACGTCTATCGCGCACAGTTCCGGCCTCTCCGGGAAAAGCTCCGGCTTGAGGAAGCGCGCGTTCGTGCGCGGCATGAAGACCACGCGCGGGTCGGCTTTTATCTTCTCGTGGATCTGGCCCTCGCCTACGTCCACGGCGTAGACCCTGGAAGCGCCGGCCTGCAGGAAGCAGTCGGTGAAACCGCCGGTAGCCACGCCGACGTCCAGGCAGATCTTGCCCGCGGGCTCCAGCCCGAAGGCCTCCAATGCCCCTTTCAGCTTCAGCCCCCCGCGGGAGACGTAAGGGCAGCCGGGGGCGGCCAGGTCCAGCACGTCCCCGTCCCGCACCGGCATGCCGGCCTTGTCGGCCGGCTTCCCGTTGACGATGACCAGCCCCGCCATTATGGCGCGCAGGGCCTTCTCGCGGCTTTCGAAAAGCCCCAGTTCCACGCACGCGACGTCCAAGCGCTTCTTCATACCTGACTATTATAGAATAACCGCGACAGGCTACTTGCCCGGGCAGGCCAAATATCGTACAAATCCAGTTATCTGGGGACCGGACCGGGGGGACCGAAAGCGGATATCCTTGCCGTCAGCGCGCCAGGCGAAGGCAGGGCGCGGCTTGACCATACTCCCCCCCGGGACCTGACTAAATTCAATCCCGCTGTTGACCGTTCTTGTTTACAGCGGCCCCCCCATGTTGCACAATAAATATAGAGGATTTTCCGACGGAAAGTCCCAGGCCGGGGCCCCGGCCACGGAGGCATCTTATGGGAACGCACACGCGGTACTTCATCCTCAGAAAAGACGACCTTAACAGCTTCATCGTGAAGCTCTCGCGCAATCACAAGGTGGTGGCGCCGGTCAGCAAGGGCTACGGCAACTACGCCTTCACGGAGGTCACCTCCGCTAACGACATAGCCCTCAAGCACATACCCACGATACTGCCCCCCAAGAAGTACTTCCTGCCGCAGAAGGAGACGATGCTGAGCTTCAGCACCGGCCACGTGGAGAACGCCGAGGCCCTGCTCGAGCACGAGAACACCGTCATCTTCGGAGTCCACACCTGCGACCTGAACGGCATCCAGTGCCTGAACATCGTCTTCTCCGAAAGACCGCGCGACTACAACTACCTGCGCCGCAAGGACAACATAACCGTCATCGGCCTGGAGTGCACCGAGTACTGCGACGAGCACGCCAGCTGCAACCTGATGAACTCGAACTTCCCCAACGGCGGCTACGACCTGTTCTTCACCGACATGGGAGAGGTCTTCATGGCGCACGTGAACACCCAGGCCGGCGACGACCTGGTGGACAGCAGCAACCTGTTCAAGCCCGCCACGCAGGCCCAGATGGAGGCGCTCTACGCCATCAGGGACGCCAAGCGCTCCCGCTTCAAGGACGAGGTGAACGTCGACCGCAAGAAGCTCCCGGCCATCTTCGACAAGAGCGAGAACAGCCCGGTCTGGAAGGCCATCGGGGACAAATGCCTGGGCTGCGGCAACTGCACCAACGTCTGCCCCACCTGCTACTGCTTCGACATAGCCGACACGCTGAACCTGGACCTGAAGAGCGGCAAGCGCGTCCGGACCTGGGATTCCTGCGAGGTCGAGACCTTCGCCAAGGTGGCCGGCGGCGAGAATTTCCGCAGCGGCCAGGCCGAGCGCCTGCGGCACCGCCATTACCGCAAGTTCCGCTTCTCGCTCGGCAAGTACTACCGCTTCTTCTGCACCGGCTGCGGCAGGTGCACCCGGACCTGCATGGCGGGCATCCGGCTCAAGGAAACGCTTACAGCACTGGTAAAGGAGGCCGCATGATAAAGGAAGAGCTCGTCAACTCTAACTGGCGCGTCAGGAAAGGCCGCATCATCCGCGTCAAGCGGATGACCCCCTCGGAGAAGCTCTTCGAGATAGAGCTGGACAACGGCCGCGCGATGGACTACGAGCCAGGCCAGTTCGTCCAGGTCTCGGTCTTCGGCGTGGGCGAGGCCCCTATCTCGCTCTGCTCCTCCCCCACCAAGCGCGGCTCCTTCGAGCTCTGCGTGCGCGCGGCCGGCCGGGTCACCAACGCTATGCACGCCCTCGAGGCCGGCGACGAGATCGGCATCCGCGGCCCGTTCGGCAAGGGCTTCCCGGTCAAGGTGCTGGCCGGCAACGACCTGATCTTCGTGGCGGGCGGCCTCGGCATAGCGCCGCTGCGCTCGCTGATAAACTACGTGATCGACAACCGGCGCGAGTTCGGCAAGGTGGACATCCTGCTGGGCTGCCGCAACCCCAGCGAGATGCTCTTCGCCGACGACCTGGAGTTCTGGCAGAAGCGGGTGGACGTCAACTTCAACGTGACCGTGGACAAGGGCAGCCCGGACTGGGCCGGCAACATCGGCCTGATAACCTCCATCATCCCGGGCGTCACGATCAACCCGGAGAGGACCTTCGCCGTGGTGGTAGGCCCCCCTGTCATGTACAAGTTCGTGATCTCCGAGCTGCTGAAGAAGAAGATAGCCGAGCGCAACATCATCCTCTCCCTGGAGCGGCACATGAAATGCGGCATGGGGAAGTGCGGGCACTGCCAGATCGACAGCATCGACAACTACTACTGCTGCCAGGACGGGCCGGTGTTCAGCTACGACAGGATAAAGAACGTAGCCAAGATGTGACCCGGAGGACCGCCATGTCAAAACCTAAAGTCGCTTTCTTCGATCTGTCCTGCTGCGAGGGCTGCCAATTGCAGCTCGCCAACATGGGCGAGACCCTGCTCGACGTGCTCGAGCTGGTGGACGTAGTGGAGTTCCGCGAGGTCATGTCCGAGAAGTGGGAATGGAAGTACGACGTAGCGTTCGTGGAGGGCAGCGTCACCGACGACCACTCCGCGGAACGGCTCAAGAAGATCCGGGAGAGGGCCAAGGTCCTGGTGGCCTTCGGCGCCTGCGCCGCCACCGGCGGCGTGAACGGGATGAAGAACTCGTTCGACCTGGAGGAGATAGGCAAGTACGTCTACGGCGCCGACCACAAGAGCTTCCCCACCGCCAAGACCAGGCCGCTGCACCAGGTGGTCAAGGTGGACTACACCATCAACAACTGCCCGGCCTACATCCCCGAGCTGGTGGAGGTCCTCAAGCACATCCTGAAGGGGATGCCCTATACCGTGCCGGACCACCCGGTCTGCGTGGAGTGCAAGTTCAACGAGAACGTCTGCATGTACGAGCGCGGCGTGACCTGCATGGGCCCGGTCACCAGGGCGGGCTGCAATTCCTGGTGCGTCAACAACAACAACGTCTGCTACGGCTGCCGCGGCATGATCAGCAACCCGCGCGAGAACGCCGCCAAGGACGTGATGGCCAAGTACAACGTGACCCCCGCGATGATAGCCGCGAAGATGGACATGTACAACAAGTGCAGGGAAGGAAAGAAATAATGGCTAACAAGAACGTAGACATCAAGAGCGAATACGTCACCCGCGTCGAGGGCCACGGCAACATCGTGGTCAACGTCAGGGAGGGCCGCATAGAGAAATGCGAGTTCAACGTCGTCGAGGCCCCGCGCTTCTTCGAGGGCATGCTGCGCGGCCGCTCGGTGTTCGAGGCGCAGCACATCACCAGCCGCATCTGCGGCATCTGCTCGTGCGGCCATTCGCTGGCCTCCATACAGGCCGCCGAGGACGCCCTCGGGATAGCCCCCACCGACCAGACCCTGAAGCTGCGCAAGCTGCTGATGCACTTCGAGACGCTGGACAGCCATATCCTGCACATCTACCTGCTGGTAGCCCCGGACATGCTGGGGGTCAAGAGCTTCGTGCCGCTGGTGGCCACGCACAACAAGGTGGTCAGGCGGGCACTGCGCATGAAGAAGGACTGCAACGACCTCTGCGAGATCCTGGTCGGCCGCCATGTGCACCCGATCTCCTGCGTCGCCGGAGGCTTCACCAAGCTGCCCTCCGAGCACGACATAGACCGCATGCTGAACATCCTGCGCGGCATGCGCGCGGACATGGCCGTGACCGTGGACCTGGCCGCCGGCTTCAAGTTCCCGGAGTTCGAGCGCGACACCGAGTACGTGGCCATGGTCAACGACGGCCCCGAGTACCCGTTCCTGGAGGGGGACATCGGCTCCACGGACGGCGTGCGGATGAGCAAGAAGGAGTACAGGAAGGTCACCAACGAGTTCGTGGACCCGCGCTCCTCCGCCAAGTTCACGAAGCTCAGCCGCGAGTCCTACGCGGTAGGCGCGCTGGCCCGCTTCAATCTCAACTCCGCCAAGCTGCACCCGGACGCCAAGGCCGTGGCCGAGCGGATAGGCCTGAAACCCGTCTGCCGCAACCCCTACCTCAACACCGCCGCCCAGCTGGTGGAGTGCGTGCACTGCCTGGAGGACGCGATCGCCATCCTGAACGACCTGCGCAAGCGCGGGATCAACTACGACGAGCAGGTGCTGGTCGGGGTGAACGAACAGGGCAAGGTCCCGCTCCGCGCCGGGGACGGCGTGGGCGCCGTGGAGGTGCCGCGCGGGACGCTGTTCCACAACTACCAGACGGACGCCAAGGGCGCCATAGTCAACGCCAACTGCATCATCCCGACGAACCAGAACATCAACAATATCCAGCACGACATGAAGAAACTGCTGCCGGAGATACTGCACAAGACCGAAGAGGAGATAACGCTCGCGCTCGAGATGCTGGTAAGGGCCTACGACCCCTGCATCTCCTGCTCGACGCATATGCTCAATGTCACCTACGTTAACCGCTGAAGCCAGGCAGGCGCTGGCCCCCTGCGAGGGCGGCGACACCCTCGTGATAACGGTCGGCAACCCGTTCAGGGGCGACGACGGGGTGGGGCCGTTCATCGGCGGCCGCCTGCTGGGCCGGGAGCTGGGCTTCAGACTCATCAACGCCTTCGATAGGCCGGAGAGCGTGGTCGACAAGGCCGCCGGGCTGAAGCCGGCGAAGGTGATATTCATCGACGCGGCGGATTTCGGCGGCAGCCCGGGCGAGGTGCGCGTCATAGCTCCGGAACACATCGGAGAAGGCACCCTCTCCACCCATTCCATACCGCTGAGCGTAGTCGCCGGGATAATAGGCGAGGACACCAGCGCCCGCACCGTGTTTCTGGGCATACAGCCCAAGAACACCGCCTACGGCGCCGGCCTGTCGCGGGAAGTAGAGAGCTCCGCGCGGCTGATACTGGGCTGCCTGCTGGAATTCGGGCCCCGTTGAACTATTTTTCCCGGCCACGGCCGGGCACAGGCAGACAACTATGGATCGGAGGAACCTATGACCGTGCCGCTATCGCTGAGGACCGGCTTCCTGCAGGACATGCTCGACAGGGCCAAGAACCCGTCGAACGGCGAGATCGCCGCGATAATAGAGAAGGCGCGGAAGAAGAAAGGCCTCGCCCTGGCCGACGTCGCCAGGCTGGTGCACGTCACCGATACCGCGCTGACCGAGCGGCTGTTCCGCGCCGCCTCCGAAGTAAAGCGCGAGATATACGGGCGCAGGCTGGTCCTGTTCGCGCCGCTCTACGTCTCCGACCACTGCGTCAACGAGTGCTGCTACTGCAACTTCCGCTCCGCCAATAGGAGCATGAGCAGGCGCAAGCTGACGCTGGCCGAGGTGGAGAGGGAGACCAGGTTCCTGATAGGCCAGGGCCACAAACGCATCCTGCTCGAGGCCGGCGAGGACCCGTCCCGCAACACGATAGACTACATCGTAAGCGTGATAAAGAGGATCTACTCGGTGAAGGTCCCGAAGGGCAACATCCGCAGGGTCAACGTCAACATCGCCGCCACCACACCAGAGAACTACAGAAAGCTCAAGGAGGCCGGCATCGGCACCTACCAGCTTTTCCAGGAGACCTATCACCGCCCCACCTACGAGAGCCTGCACACCGGCCCCAAAGCGGACTATGAGCGGCAGCTCGGGGCTCCGGGCCGAGCCTTCGAGGGCGGCATAGACGACGTCGGCCTGGGGGTCCTGTTCGGGCTCTACGACTGGCGCTTCGAGCTGCTGGGCCTGGCCGCGCACGCGAGGAACCTGGAGGCAGTGCACAACGTCGGCCCCCACACCATCTCCGTGCCAAGGCTGCGCGAGGCCCCCTCGGTCAGCTACAAGCCGGCCCATCCCGTCAGCGACGCCGACTTCCTGAAGCTGATAGCCATACTCCGGCTGGCCATGCCCTACGCCGGCATCATCCTGTCCACCCGGGAAAGTCCCGAGATCCGCCGCAGGGCCTTCGACATCGGCGTCTCGCAGGCTTCCGCCGGCTCCGTGCCGGTGACCGGCGGCTACTGCAGCGGCGCCAGGCAGCCTCAGTTCGACATCCACGACGCCCGCCCGCTGCGCGAGGTGGTGCGCGCCGCGGCCGAGAGCGACCTGATACCCAGCTTCTGCACGGCCTGCTACCGCAGCGGCCGCACCGGAGAGCGATTCATGGAGCTCTCCAAGCCCGGCCACATCCACAAGTTCTGCGACCTGAACGCCGCCCTGACCTTCGCCGAGTACCTGAGCGACTTCGGCGACGCCGGGCTGCGCCGGAAGGGCAGGGAGCTCATCCGCAGATGCGTAGGCGGCATCGAGAACCTGGCCCTGAGGGAAGAGGCCGGCAGGCGCCTCGCCCAGATAGCCAGGGGCCGCAGGGACCTCTACTTCTAGGAGCTCGCCATGTGCTACGCCATACCCGGCAAGGTGGTAAAGCTAGAAGGCTTCGCCGCCACCATAGAGTACTTCGACGAGACCAAGAAGGCGCACACGGGCCTGGCCAGCGTCTCGGTAGGCGACTACGTCTACGCGCAGGGCGGTTTCGTGATCCAGACCGTGCCGGAGGACGAGGCCATGGAGATCATGGCCGAGTGGCGCCGGCTCTTCTTCCGCCTGCGCGACACCGACAGGAAGCTGGCCGCCGCGCCGCGCACGCTCCACGAGCGCGCCAACGCCGTACGGCAGAAGAAGCTCGGCAACTCCTGCTGCGTGCACGGCATCCTCGAGTTCTCCAGCCATTGCGCGGCCAACTGCCTCTACTGCGGCCTGCGCCGCGACAACTCCGCCGTCGGCCGCTACCGCATGACCGAGGACGAGATCCTCGACGCGGTGGAATACGCCGTGAAGGAGCTGGGGTTCAAGGCCCTGGTGCTCCAGTCCGGCGAGGACCCCTGGTACGACGAGGCGAAGCTCGCCCGCATAGTCTCGGGCATCCTTAAGCGCTGCCCGGTGCTGCTGATAGTCAGCATCGGCCCGCGCCCGCTTTCCACCTACGCCGCGCTCTACAAGGCCGGCGCCCGCGGCGTACTTATGCGCTTCGAGACCTCGAACCCGGACCTGTTCGGCCGCATGAAGCCCGGCGCTTCTCTGGACGCGCGGCTGGAACTGATACGCGGCGTCCGGGAACTCGGCTACATGATCATCACGGGCTTCCTCGCCGGCCTGCCGGGCGGCTCCAACCGCGACACCTTCAGGAACATCCGGCTCACCGCCGAGCTGGGCGCGGAGATGTTCTCTTTCGGCCCGTTCATCCCGCACCCCGAGACGCCGCTTTCCGCGGAGAAGTTGCCGCCGCTGGGCTCCATGCTGGACACCATAGCACGAGCCCGGCTGATGAACCCGGAGGCCAACATCCTGGTCACCACCGCGCTCGAGACGCTCGACAAGGACAACGGCGCCAGGGAAGGGCTGATGGCCGGCGCGAACTCCCTGATGATCAACGTGACCCCGGTGAAGTACCGCAGGCAGTACGAGATCTACCCCGGCCGGGCCGGCGTGGAGGACGACGTGCCTTCCCGCATCCAGGCCGTTGTGAAGCTGCTGAACTCCCTGGGCCGCGCGCCCACGGACATAGGACGCTGATATGCACGAATGGGCTCTAGCCGAATCGGTGGTAAAATCCGCTAACAAGCACGCGGCCTCGGAGAAGATCCGCAGACTCTCGGAGATAGGCGTGGTGCTGGGCGAACTGCAGGCCATAGACAGGGACATCTTCTCCACGGCGCTGCGCGAGCTGCTCAAGGACACGCCGCCGCCCGCCTGCAGCTTCAAGCTCATAGAGGAAGCCGCCGCCTTCGGGTGCCGCGCCTGCGGCAAGGACTTCACGCTGGAGCACCTGAAGAAGACCGACGAGGAAGGCGAGAACATCCATTTCATACCGGAGCTCGCTCACGCCTTCCTGGCCTGCCCCGCCTGCGCGAGCCCCGACTTCGAGGTGAAGTCGGGCCGCGGCGTCTACATCAAATACCTCAAGGGGGAAAAATGACCCCGACGAGGATAGACCCGAGGCCCTCGGTCATAGGAGACAGGCTGGCCAGGGTGAAGCGCGTCATCGCCGTCACCGGCTGGAAAGGCGGCATAGGCAAGAGCGTCACGGCCTCCACGCTGGCCCTGCTGCTGGCGAAGAAAGGCTACAGGACCGGTCTGGCCGACCTGGACTTCTGCGGGGCGTCAGCCCACGTGGCCCTGGGCGCCGACGGCGCCTACCCGGAGGAGGAGATGGGCCTTCTTCCGCCGGAGGTGTCCGGCGTAAGGTTCATGTCGGTCTCTTTCTTCTCTTCGGGCAGGGCGGTGCCGCTGCGCGGCGCCGATATCTCCGGCGCGGTGGTGGAGATGCTGGCGGTCACCCTGTGGGGCGACCTTGATTTCCTGGTGGTGGACATGCCCCCCGGCATAAACGACACCGCGCTCGACGCCATAAGGCTGCTGCCCAAGGCCGAGGTGCTGGCGGTGACGACCCCGTCGGTTATGGCCAGGTCGGTATTGGAGCGCTCGCTGGAGCTCTACCGCAGGCTGGGGGTACCGCTGCTGGGCGTGGTGGAGAACATGCGCGGCCGCTCCGGCCGCGCCGGCTCCTCCCCGGGCATCCGGTTCGACGACGGGTTGGAAACGGCCCTCGGCAGGCCGGCCGACCTGCTGAACACCGCCTTCGCGCGCGACCTGGAGAAGGCCGTGCTCCCGCTGCTCAAGGCCTGACCGCTCCCCCCGCTCACCGCGGCGGGAGCGGCCCCGCCTCCCGGCTCAGTGCGTTCCCTCGGTCTCCCAGAGGTACCGCAGGCGCTCGGGAAAGTTCCTCTTCACGTCCTTCATCTCCCCCGGGGAGATATGCTTCTGCAGGACGGCTATTACGCCCCTGGTAACGCGCTCCGGGTCCGCCCCGGGCGGCAGCGCGGCGCCCACCTTCCCGAAGAACTCCGTCTCGGTGCGCAGCTTCTCCGGCTTGTTGGCCGGGGTCCAGCCGCTGTAATACATGCCGGCTATCAACACCGGCATCTGCGAGGCGAACTCGGCGCACTCCTGCACCGGCAGCCTGTCGCGGATGGCGTGCAGAACGGCGCGCAGGGCGCGGTAGGCGTCGTTCGGATTGGTGTAGTCCAGCTCCGTTTCCACGTCCTTCAGCCAGGCGCGCGTCTTCGCCAGCGCCTTGTCGAACAGGTGCGACTCCGAGGCCTCCGTTATCGTCTCCGGCCATTCGGCCGTTATCCTAGCGGCTTCCGCCCAGTCTCCGTCCGGAGTGCCGGGGGCCTTGCCCCTGTGCTCGTAAATCTCCTGCGCCACCTGCCGCGTGGCCTCCTCCAGGTTCCCGCTGCGCAGGTAGTTGGCGTACGCCTGCGTATAGGCGTGCCTGGCCTTCGTCGTTACTCTCATGTTCTTGTTCATTTTCCCCCCTTTGATTGACGGGGACAGTGCGGCCCCGCGCCCCTCGGCGCGGCCGATGAACTGGACCGTGAAGCTATCCCCCTGTCCTTATCCTACAAAATGGAAAGACCGGTCTTGCAATAGACTGAAAAGGCTAGACCGGAAGGCAAAAGTCGGCGGGATTAAGGCTGTTTGGGCGGCGGCGGGACTATGAGTGCCTTGAGGGCGGCCAGCTCGGTCTCGAGCTTGGTCATCCTGCTCAGCAGCTGGGTCTGGCCGTTGGAAACGGAAAGCAGCATGGCGCCTATCTGGTCCAGCTTGCCGGCGAGCAGCTCGGGCTGGGCCGCGCCGCCGGCGCTCTTAGCGGGCGCTTCGAATACGCTCCTGTTCACGGCAACGGTGGCCGCGGGGGCGGGGGCAGGGGAAGCGGACGCGGGCTTTATCGCGGCCTGCTCTATCTCAGGGTCCAGTATCAGGGAGCCGCGCATGGTCAGCGCCAGTGGTGACTCGGCCCCCGGCGCGGCGGGCTTCGGTACCTGCGGCGCCGCGGCGGGCGCTTCCGGCTTCGCGGACATCACTTCCGGGAAAGAGGAGGCCGGCTTCCAGTCGGCCGTCTGGCCGCTCTGCCCGCCCTCCGGGCAGAGCAGAAGCGACCCGGAGAATTCCTTCATGGAGACCAGCGCCTCCTTCCCGAAAGGCCCCCTGATCTCGCTATTGATATAAGCCCAGTATCTCATATCCCCTTCCCTCCCGCAGCAGCGCGGCTTTCCAGGTCCTCGGCCGTCAGGCGGCCGGAACGGAGCAGAAGGTAACTGTAGAAATAGACATAATAGCCGACCAGGATGAAGAAGATGGCCATCGTGGCCGGATTGAAGGCGACGGAACCGAAGGCGCTTGTTTTGTACAGGACCGCCGACGACGGGGCCGGCGCGGAAAGTCCGGACACCAGGCGATAGAGCAGGCGCCCCAGGAACAGGGCGGAGACGGCCAACCCGGCATAGGTATGCGGGACATAATAAAGCTCGCCGTCGCGCTCCTCGAAACGCGTATGCCGCGCGGCCGCGAAAGCTATGCCAAGGCCCGCGCCCAGACCGGCAAGGGCGGCCAGCGCAGCCGCGATGGAATGCAGGGTCGACGCCAGTATCAGCAGGCCCGCCGAGCAGAAGATAGCTACGCGCAGCTTCAGGGTGCCGCGCTTGAGCCGCTGGCGGCCGAAGTTCCTGCGGAAGCGTCGGTAGATGAAGAACGCGGCCACGCCGAAGCCGGCAGCGGTGCCTATAAGATGGTCCAAGCGATCTGCGGTCATGACGGTCTATTCTACTGCGGCTCGTCCTCGAACTTCTCCAGCTTCAGCTTGCCCTCGGCGTCCTTCTTGAGGACCTCTATCTTGCGCTTGACTTCCTCGAGCTTCACCGAAAGCTCCTTGGAAATGGCCACGCCCTCCTCGAAGAGCGTCAGCGACTCCTCTATAGGAGTGCCCTCGTCCTCCAGCTTGCCCACTATCTCTTCCAGCTTGGCCAGCTTCTCCTCGAAGCCGCCCTTTTCCGTTTTTTTCACCATAAAGTCTCCTGTTGCGGGCCGCCTTTCGGCTCCGCCTGCTTCTTCTTCGGCGACGGATTCTCCTCCGCCGCGCCGCCATAGGCCTTGAGCACCTCGGCGTCGGCGCGTCCCTCGGCGAACTGCAGGTTCAACCTGTCCCCGGGCGCCAGCGCCGCCGCGGATTTGACCGCCTTACCCTTGCCGTCCTTCACTATGGCGTAGCCCTTCCTGAGCGGGAACAGCGGGCTGAGCGCCTTGAGCTTCTCCGAATTGAGGTTGAGCCGCTCCCCGGCGCGGCGCAGCTTCTCGCCGGACGCGTCGAACAGCCCTTCGACCGCCTGGTCCAGCCGCTGCAGCGGCCGCTCCAGCAGCGTCAGCGGGTTGGTAAGCATACGGCTGCCGGCCAGGCGCAGGAACCTGCCGCGCAGGTTCTCGTAGTAGATGCGCAGGCTCTGCAGCAGGCGTTTTTCGAGCTGCGCTATGTGCGACCCCAGCTCCTCTTTGCTCTTCACCACCACCTCGGCCGCGGCGGAAGGGGTCGGCGCGCGCAGGTCCGCGACGAAGTCGGCTATGGTGAAATCGGTCTCGTGGCCGACGCAGGAGATCACGGGTATCCGCGAGCCGGCTATAGCGCGGGCGACGATCTCCTCGTTGAAGGCCCAGAGGTCCTCCATGGAACCGCCGCCGCGCCCCACCAACATCACGTCCATGTCCGGAAAATTGTCGTTGAGGTCCCTTATAGCCTGGGCTATCTCCTCTTTGGAGCCGTCGCCCTGCACCTTGGCCGGGGCTATCACTATGTGCATGTTGGCATAGCGGCGCTTGAGCACGGAGAGGATGTCGCGTATGGCCGCTCCGGTCGGGGAGGTGACCACGCCTATCTGCTGCGGCAGGGCCGGTATCGGCCGCTTGCGGGAAGGATCGAACAGGCCTTCCGCGGCGAGTTTTTTCTTCAGCTGTTCGAAGGCCAGCTGCAGCGGGCCTATGCCGGCGGGCTCTATGGCCTTGGCCATCAGCTGGTACTTGCTCTGGCGATCGTAGGTGGTGATATTGCCGCGCACGCGCACCAGCAGGCCGTTGGCCAGCTCGAACTTGAGCCCCTGCGCGAAGCCGCGGAACAGCACACCGGAGATGTTGGAGCCGGCGTCCTTCAGGTCGAAGTAGATATGTCCCAGCGACGAGACCTTCAGTCCGGAGATCTCCCCCTCCACCCAGAGCTCGCGGAAATTGCTCTCGAGCAGGGACTTTATGCCCTGGCTGAGCTCGGTGACGGTATAGATCTTCGGTGCGCTCACTTCTGCCCCCGCAGACGTTTAAGGCGCTTGCCGATCTCTATCTCGAAGCCCTGGTCGGACGGCTCGTAGAAGGTCTTGGGGTCGGGCATGTACTCCTGCTTGACGTAATGTCCTTCGAAGCTGTGCGGGTACTTGTAGCCCTTGCCGTGACCGAGGGCGTCGCCGTCCTTGCTGGCGTCGCGCAGGTGCATCGGCACCGCGCGCTCGACCCCGTTCCTGACCTCGTCCTGCGCCGCGCTGACGGCCGTATAAGAGGCGTTGGACTTTGGCGAGCAGGCCACGTAAATGGCCGCCTGCGCCAGTATGATGCGCGCCTCCGGCATACCCAGCACCTCGGCCGCGTTGAAGGCGCTCTGCGCCATTACGAGGGCCATCGGGTTGGCGTTGCCGACGTCCTCTGAGGCGCAGATCAAAATACGGCGCGCGACGAACCTCGGGTCCTCGCCGGCCTCCAGCATCTTGGCCAGCCAATAGACCGCGGCGTCCGGGTCCGAGCCGCGCATGCTCTTGATGAAGGCGGAGATATGGTCGTAATGCTCGTCGGAGCTGCGGTCGTAGCGGAGGCTCCTGCGCTGGATGGATTCGCGCGCGACGGCCTCGTCTATCTTCCTGACCCCGCCCTTGCCGGGCTTGGTCGTGACTGCGGCCAGCTCCAGCGCGTTCAGGAGGCGCCGCGCGTCTCCGGAGGAGTTCTCCACCAGGTACTTCTTCGCCTCCGGTGTCGCCTCCGGCTTCAGGGCCTTCAGGCCCTCCTCGTGCGTGAGCGCCCTGTCGAAGATGTCCGACAGGTGCGCCGTAGAGAGCGGCTTGAACTCCACCACGATGAAGCGCGACAGCAGCGCCTGGTTGATGTAGAAGAACGGGTTCTCGGTGGTCATCCCTATCAGGATGATCTCCCCCTTCTCCACGCTGGGCAGCAGCACGTCCTGCTGCGTGCGGTTGAAATGGTGTATCTCGTCGAGCACCAGCAGCACGCGCTGCCGCGCGGCCAGGCCGGAGCCGAGCCCCTTGGAATACTCGATAATTTTCCGGAGGTCCGGCACGCCGGCCAGCACGGCGTTCAGCTCGAACACCTTGGCGTTGGCGCGGGAGGCCACGTAGCGGGCCAGGGCGGTCTTGCCGCAGCCGGGCGGGCCGAAGAACACCGCGGACTTGAGGTTGTCCGCTTCTATAGCGCGGCGCAGCAGCTTGCCCGGACCGAGGATCTCCTCCTGGCCCGCGAACTCGTCCAGCTCTTTAGGGGCGAGGCGCGCGGCCAGCGGGGAATAGGCCGGCCCTCCCTCGGGTTCCTGGACGGGAGAGTTCTCCTCGAAGAGGTCTCCTGACATGCGGTACCCTACTCTCCCTTCTCCTGGGCGTCGCCCAGCGTCTTTTTGAGCTTTTCCACCATCTCGTCTATCTTCTTGGAGTCAGCGGTGAGGTTGGTCTCGGAGCGCTGGCGCAGGTTGTAAAGCTCTACCGCGAAATCGTAGGCGGCGAGGATGGCCAGCTTGGAGGAGTCGGCGATCTTCATCCTGGCCTCGATGCTCTTGATCTTCTCCTCCACCTGGCCTACGATGGAGCTCTGTTCTATCTGCGTGAGGCCGTCCACCGCGGGGAACTTCATGTTGCGGTTGCAGATCCTGGCCTCGAAATCTCCGCCTGATGGCATGGCTTACTCCTCGTCCTCGTCGAAAAGACCGGGCTGCCCTTCGCCGGCCCGCTCTATCTTGTCGCATATCCGCTCCAGCCTGCGGCGTACCCTGGCCTTCAACTCGGCCAGCTCCCTGCCGGCGGCGCCGCTGGCGGCGGCCTTGCTGCGGGCCGCGCCGAGCATCTCCACCTGCTTCTTCAGCATGGCATTCTCCTCGGTGAGCGCGGAGAGGCGCGACATGGCCTCGTTCACCAGCGCTTCCAGGCTCTTTATGCGGTTATGCATAGATAAATTATATAAACTTCCCCGGTCTAAATCGCCTCAATGTGCGCGGCGCCTGTCACCGGCTTGTCTCGTCAGGCACGCTATCGGCCACACCGTGGCCGCGCTCCCGCTCGGCCTTCGCGCTTCGCAAGCTCAGGCCTGCGCGAGGGCCTTCCGAGCCAAGCCGCTGCCAGACGCACATAATTAGATTGATTAGTCGTAGCTCAGGGCAGCGGGGGCGGCAGTTCCCGGCTGCCCTCCACCAGGCCGCGCAGGCTGACCTGCGCGCTGTAGTTGCCGAAGAGCACCCTGCCGGGCGCGGAGCACCAGGTGCGCTCCGCGAGCTTCCAGGTCTTGAGCAGGGCCGGGCTGTAGACGGGTATGGCCCGCTCCCAGCGGAACACCTGCAAATGTACCGGCTCCCCTTCATAACCGAGCAGCTGGCGCGCGCTGCGCATCACGGCCTCGCGCACCGCCGCGTCGGAAGCGCCGACGAAGCCGGGGTCCACGGCGCCGCCCAGCATCACTGTGAAAGAGGCGTGGCGTCCCTCGTCCAGCACCCGCCCCTTGAAGGAGCTGGAATTGAAAAGTATGCCAAGGCAGGGACCTTTCTCTACCGGAGGCACCAGCACGCCCACGCCTTTCACGGGGCGGCGGAACTTCGCGCGGTCGAGGACCGCGGTGACGCTCACTATGCTGCTGAACTCCGCGGCCTCCAGCTTCTCCGCCAGCTCCGAACTTTCCTTCCTCAGCAGGCGGCCGGCGGAACGCGGATCGGTGCAGACGAGCAGGTTGGGGACGTCCGGCAGCTTGTCCACCGGGCAGTTCTTGTGGAAGCGCGCCCCCAGCTCCGCGGTAAGTATCTCGTCGAGCCTCTGCGTCAGCGAGCCTATGCCGCCCAGCGGGCTCATCATCGTGGTGCGGTGCTTCGGGCCGGGAGGCTCCGCGGCGGCCCCGGGCTTCTTCAGCTTGCGTTTCGCCAGCAGGGACCCCAGCAGCGGGCGGCCCTCCGGCGCTGGCAGCGACGGGAAGGCTGCCTGCACCGAGAGCTGCGACGGCAAGGAGCCGTAGACGCCCAGCACGAAAGGCGAGAGCAGGTAGTCCACCGCGGGACGGCCGAGGAAGAGCTCTCCCCACTCCTCCACGCTCATGTCCTCGTAGGAAAGCCCCTTCGGGAGATGGCGGCCGGCGAACAGCGCGCGGCGCACCGCCGCCGCCCCCTCGAAAACCGTGAGAGGGACCTTGCGCGGCTTGCCACCCCTGAAGATGAAGCGGGCTTTGGAGTCCGGGTTCAGCGGGGCCAGCTTAACGCCGACCTCTTCGAAGAACTCCTTCACCGGCCTGCTGACCAGGAAGGAGTGAGCCGCGCTCTCGGCTATGCCGTAGGGCGTTTTCACCGTCTGTATCATGCCGCCGGAGCGCGGGGCGGCCTCGAACAGCTCCACGCGGTAGCCGCGGCGGTGCAGGTGATAGGCCGCGAGCAGGCCGGAGACCCCGGCACCTATCACGGCCGCTTCCCTGCTGGAAGTATCAAGCTTTCCTATCATTCATTACCTCTTTGAGCACCGAAAAGAACCTCTCGTCGCCGTTGAACACCGGCACCCGCCGGTAGGACCTGAAGCCCAGCTCCGCGGCCTTCCCGGAGTAAAGCATGTCCAGCTCCCAAAGCGTCTCTATGTGGTCGCTGACGAAGCTGACCGGACAGACCACCAGGTCCCTGGCTCCGGCCGCGGCCAACCGCGGCAGCTCGTCCTCGAGATACGGTTCCAGCCAGCGCATGCTCCCGGCCCTGGACTGGAAGGCGAGCGACCAGGGGACCGAAAGGCCGCGGGACAGCGCGGCCACGGTGCGCTCCACCTCGCCGCGGTAAGGGTCCCCGCGCTCCACCGTCTTGAGCGGCAGCGAATGCGCCGAGAAGATGACATGCGGCTCCGCGCCGGCCGAAGCCGCCTGCCTGAGCGTGTCCTCCAGCAGCGAGCGCGACAGCGTTATGTAGCCCGGATCATCCGGCCAGCCCGCCACCTCCGACAGCGCAGGCTTCCATCCCATCCTCCCCAGCTGGCGCCTGGCCTCCTCCAGCGAGGAGCGCGTAGTAGTGAAGGAATACTGCGGGTAAAGCGGCAGCAGCGTCAGCTCCTCCGCGCCCCAGGACCTGAGCTCCCCGAGGCCGGAGCGGATGTCCGGCTCCCAGGAGCGCATGCCCACCGAGACCTTGAACTCGTCCCCAGCCGCCCTCCCGGCGTTGAGGAGACGCTCCAGGCCCTCCGCTTGCACTTTGGTCCAGTGGAGCTGCGGCGAGCCGCCGCCTATGGCCGCGTAGCAGCGGGAGGACTCGGGGGCCCTCGCCGCCGCTATGACGGCGGCCATAACCTGCCTGAAAGGGGCGGGAATACCGGAAAGCACGTATGGGTCGCAGAACAGGCGGTACAGGAAAGGCCGCACTTCCCGGAGGAAGCCAGGGCCGCCGAAATTGAGCAGCAGCACCCCCCTCTTGCTCATTTTTATATGGCCTTGCTGAACAGCGAGGTGGTCGGGGCCTTGCGCACCAGCCTGGCGTCGAAGGCCATGCAGACGTTGCGCACGAACGGGCGCCCCGCCCCGGTGATGCGGGCGCCGGAGGCCGTAAGCTCCACCAGCCCGTCGTTCACCAGCTCCCCAAGGCGCTCGGGAAGGCTGTCCATGAAAGGTACGCGCAGCGCCGGATTCTCCCACGAGGTCTCGAAGCGGGTCATCAGTTTGAGGATATGGTAGCGCAGCACGCGGTCCTCCGCGGTCAGCACGTGGCCGCGGTGCAGCGGCAGCTCGCCCTTGGCCAGCCGGGCGTCGTACGTCTCCAGCACCTTCTCGTTCTGCGCGAAGACGTTCCAGGAATCGCCTATCGAGGAGACGCCCAGCCCTATCAGCGGCGAGACCTGCCTGGTGATGTAGCCCATGAAGTTGCGGTGCAGCTTGCCCTCCTGCGAGGACTTCCAGAGGGCGTCGGTCTCCAGCGTAAAATGGTCCATGCCGACCTCGCGGTAACCGGCCTCGGCCAGCAGGCGGCGTCCGGTCTCGTACAGCGCGCGCTTGGCGTCGCCGGCGGGGATGTCCGCGTCGGACCAGCGGCGGTGGGCCGGCTTGATCCACGGCACGTGGGCGTAGGAGTAGAAAGCTATGCGGTCCGGCTTCAGGCGGCGCACGGCCTCTATAGTGTCGGTCACGCTGGCCAGCGTCTGCCTAGGCAGGCCGTAGATCAGGTCGTAATTCACGCTGGTGTATCCGAGCTCGCGCGCGGTCTCGGTGACTCCGCGAACCAGCGCCTCGTCCTGCACGCGCCGCACCGTCTCCTGCACCTGCGGGTCGAAATCCTGTATGCCGAGGCTCAGGCGGGTGAAGCCGAGCTCCCGCAGGGCCTGCAGGTGTTCGCGCTTCGTTACGCGGGGGTCCGCCTCTATGGAGAACTCGGCCTGCGGGTCCCTCTCGCAGCGGTCGATGATGCCGCCGAGCATGGCCTTCAGGTCCTCCGGGTTTAAATAGGTGGGCGTGCCGCCGCCGACGTGCAGTTCGGAGAGCTTCACGGCCTTAGGCCTGGCCAGCCGCGCGTCCTTTTTGGCGAGCAGGTCCAGGTACAGGTTCCATTCCTTGAGCACCGAGCCCACGTAGTTGTGGGCCATCTTGTAGTCGCGGGTGAAGCGGGTGTTACAGCCGCAATACAGGCAGCTATGCGAGCAGAACGGCACGTGCACGTAGACAGCGGCTCCGCACTTCTGGCGCTCCATGCCGGAATCGGCCGGGCTCTCCTCGCCGGTCAGCGAGCGGGCAACGCTGACCACCCACTCGTCCTGCGTCGGCGAGGTCTCCCAGTACGGCACGGTGGGATAGCTGGTATAGCGCGGCCCCGGGACGTTGTACTTCCTCAGCAGCTCTTCGTTGTTCATATCAGCTCCCGAAGATCTCTTTCTGCACCCTGAGGAAGAGCCTGACGTTATCCTCGGGGGTGCGCTGCAGCACGCCGTGACCGAGGCCGCAGACCCAGCCGCGCCGCAGTTCCGCCGGCAGCGCCTTGACCTTGGCGAACACTTCGCGCAGGCGCTTCTCCAGTTCCGCCGCCGGCAGGTGCAGCCACTCGGGGTCTATGTTGCCCTGTATGGCGTACTTCCCGGACCAGTCCGTGAGCACCTGAGCGAGGTCGTGATGCCAGTCCACGCCGAGGCAGTCTATCGGCAGGCCGTCGAGCAGCTTCCAGTGCGCAGGACCCGTGCCCTTGGAATAGTAAGTGACCGGCGTGTCCGGGCAGAGCTTCTTGAAACGCGCGAGCACGTCCTTCAGCGCGGGTACCGCGTACTTGCCGTACACCTCCTGGCTGAAATCTCCGGCGCAGGTGTCGAATATGGCCATACAGTCCGCGCCGCCGCGGGCCTGTATGGCCATGTTCCCGGCCAGCAGGTCCAGCAGATTGTCCCGGAAGGCCTCGAACCGTCCGTCGGCGAGCGCCGCGTGGGATTCCTTCAGGCCGCCGAGGTGCGAGCCCTCCACGGCGTAGCAGAAGAGCGTCAGCGGGCCGCCGACGAAGCCGAGCAGCCCCTTCTCCTTCGGCAGCCGGGCGCGGATCTTCGCCATGGCCTCGCCCTGGAAGGACATGAAAGCTGCCTTGTTAGCGCCGCCGCGCAGCTTGCCGCAGTCCGCTTTCGTCTTCAGGTGCCAGTCCAGCTTGGGGCCCTCATCGTAGGTCAGGCCCATGCCCATGGCCTCCAGCGGGAACAGCAGGTCGGAGAAGAGTATGGCCGCGTCGAAGCCGAAGTCCTCTATAGGGCCCAGCGTGGCCTCGCAGGCGGCGTCGGTGTTCTTGCAGAGCTCCATGAAGGTGTAACGCTTCTTGAGCTCCTGGTAATGCGAGTGGTAGCGGCCGGCCTGCCGCATGAACCAGACCGGCGGGCGGCCGGTGTTGGCGCGGGCTATCGCGGCCCCGAAAAGAGTTCCAGTAGCGTTGGTCATTTTCCTTTCTCCTCAGGGGCCAGCTGGTAGCCCACTCCGCGGACGCTGCGTATCAGCTCCGGCTCGTCCGGCTTCTGCTCTATCAGGCGCCTGAGGCGCAGGATGAAATTGTCTATCGTGCGGGAGCTCGGGAACTCGTCCTCCGACCAGACGAAGTTCAGGATCTCGTCGCGGCTGACCACGTGGCCGCGCCTGTCCACCAGCAGCTTCAGCAGCGCGGTCTCCTTCTGGGTCAGCGGCGTGACCGCGCCGGCCACTACGGCCTCGTAGCGCGAGAAGTTCACCACCGCGCGGCCGAGCTTCACCCCGTCCTGGGCCGAGCTCAGCGTCAGGGCGCGGCGCATCACGTTGTGGATGCGCAGCAGCAGCTCCTTCAGGTGGAAGGGCTTTACTATGTAGTCCTCGGCTCCGAGCTCCAGGCCGTGCACGCGCTGTTCCGGCGCGCCCATGGCGGTGAGGAAAACTATGGCGGCCGAGGGCTGCGTCTTGCGCAGTCCGGAGGCCACGTCGAAGCCTGAGCCGTCGGGCAGCCCCACGTCCAGCAGGGCCAGGTCGAAGCGGCGCGACGAGATCTCCGCATCCGCCTCGGCCTTGCTCCTGGCCCAGGCGGCCTCGTAGCCCTCCTTCTCCAGGCATTCGACCAGCGTCTGTCCCAGATTGCGCTCGTCCTCCACCACCAGTATTTTGCCGGCGTTCTTTTTTACCATGACTAGCCGCGCTCCGTGTTATCGGTGAATTCGGGGAGTTCGAGCACCGCGCGGAAGCCGCCGGCGCCCGAGAAATCGCATTCCCCCCCCATCCGCCCCGCCCGCAGGCGCACCAGATAGAGGCCCACCCCGGCCCCCTGGGAATGTTCGCCTTTCTGGAAGATACGGCCCAGCTTTTTGGGATCCCCGTCGAAGCCGCGGCCGTTGTCGGAATAGATTATCTCCACTTTGCCGCTATTCTTCGAGGAGGTGACGGAAACCTTCACCGGCTCCCCGGAGGGGAGCCTGGAATGCCGCGAGGAGTTCTCGAGCAAGTTGCGGAAGATCACGGCCAGAGCGCCCGGGTCCGCTGTGGCTGAAAGCTCCGGGTCTATATCCGCCGTGACCTCTATGGAGCAGCCGGCGCCGCAGGTTGCCTTCCAGTTGGAGATGAAGCGGTCCCACCAGAGACGCAGGCCCACGGGGCGCATATGGACGGTACCGCCGCCCTCGGCCCTGGCCAGCTCCAGCGAACGCTCCACCTGCGACTCAAGCCTAAGAGAATCCTGAAGCAGCCTGTCGATCAACGCGGGGTCCGGCCTGCCCTCGGCGGCCGCGCCCGAGATGGCCTCGGCCTGCAGCCTTATGCTGGTCAGCGGGGTGCGCAGTTCGTGGGTCAGAGAGGCGAAGAAGGCCTGTACCGAGCGGTTACGCCGGTAATCCAGCCAGTAAAGCCACAGCATGAAGGCCGTGGCCGCCAGCAGCAGAGCGAAGAAGGAAGAGGATTCCCAGAAGACCATGCGGCGCGTCTTGTCCAGGGAAAGCTGGGACAGCTGCGCGGCTATGCCCAGCTTCGCTTCCAGCTCCGCTATCCGGCTGGCCTGCCGGTAGATCAGGTGGCCCCACCAGCCGGCAAGAAGGAACACGACCAGCAGCCACAGGCCCTGCGCTACGAAGACAAGTCTCGGGCCCGCGGCCAGTTTTTTCACGCGCTCTCTCCGAGATTCTCGATAGCCCGGCAGACCACCTTTGAGGCCCGCTCCAACTGGGCGGCGCTGTGCGCCACGGAGACGAAATCCACCTCGAAGGCGCTGGGCGTCAGGTAGACCCCGCGCTCGAGGGCGTAATGGAACACCTTGAGGTAGAGGTCCTTATGTTCGGCCGGGGTCTGGTCCGGCCTGCGAACGAAGCCGTCGGCGGTGGAGATGTTCCCGAATATCATCCAGAACATCGAGGAGAACCGCTGCACCTTGACCGGCACGCCGGCCTTCCGGCCCGCGGCTTCCGCCGAGGCCGCGAATTTCTCGGCCTCTGCGGCCAGGCCCTTATAGGGCTTCGCGCGCAGTATTTTTTTCAACATCGCGCAGCCGGCGGCCATCGCGACGGGATTGCCGGAGAGCGTGCCTGCCTGGTAGACGGGGCCGGAAGGGGCCACCATGTCCATCAGGTCGCGGCGGCCGGCGTAGGCGCCTACCGGGAAGCCGCCGCCTATGATCTTGCCGTAGGTCACGAGGTCCGGGCGAATGCCGGTGACCTCGGCCATGCCGCCGAAGGCGGTGCGGAAGCCGGTTATAACTTCGTCGAAGATGACCAGCGCGCCGTGGCGGCGGGCGATGGCTGTCATCTCCCTGAGGAAGCTCTTCTTCTGGACCAACAGACCGTTGTTGGCCGGCACCGGTTCCACTATGACGGCGGCGATATGGCCCTTGTGCTTCCTGAAAGCGGCCTCGAGGGCGCCCAGGTCGTCGAGCGGGACCACCACGGTGTCGCGCGCCACGGAAGCCGAGACGCCGGCGCTGTCGGGACTGGCCATCTCGGCGAGGCCGGAGCCGGCGCGCACCAGCAGCGGGTCGGAATGTCCGTGGTAGCAGCCGTCGAACTTTACGATCTTGTCGCGGCCGGTGGCGGCGCGGGCCACGCGCAGCGCCGACATCACGGCCTCCGTGCCGGAGTTCACGAAACGCACCTTCTGGGCCCACGGGATGTTCTTAGTCATCAGCTCGGCCAGTTCCAGGGAATAGGGTTCCGCCGTGCCGTAGGACCAGCCGCGGGACATGGATTCCCTGACGGCGCGTGCTACGTCCTGGTCCTGGTGGCCGAACAGCATCGGACCCCAGGCCATGCAGAAATCTATATAGTTATTGCCGTCCACGTCGGTGAGCACCGCGCCCCTGGCGGACTCCACGAAGCGCGGCGTGCCGCCCACGCCCTTGAACGCGCGGACCGGGGAATGCACGCCGCCGGGCGAGACGCGCTTGGAGCGCTCGAACAGCGCGGCGGACCTGCTGGTCTTCTGCTTGAGGTTTGAGGTCATGGTCTCTCCTGTCTCAGAACTGGCCGGCGGCCGCGCGCAGCCATTCGCGAGCGCTGCGGGCGCCGTAGGTGATGATCATCGAGGCCCCGGAGCGGACGAAGGACGTCCACATCTCCACGTGGGCCAGCGGGCCGTTTATCAGCCCCTTCTCGGCCAGCACCTCGATGCCAGCGTACTCGCCGCTGGTCTCGTAGACGGCCCAGGGCTTCGGGATCTCGCGGGAAAGGTCGCGCAGCACGTCGAGATAGGGCAGGCCGGGCTTCACCATCAGGATGTCCGCGCCCTCGGCGGAGTCGCGCAGCGAGCACTCCAGCGCGTCCTGCGGGCGGGCCGGGTCTATCTGGTAGGTGGCGCGGTCCTTCAGCGTCACCGCGCCCTTGGGGGCGGAATCCGCGGCCAGGCGGAACGGCCCGTAGAACTTGGAATGGAACTTGGCGGAGTAGCTCATCAGCAGCGTGCGCTCCAGCCCGCGCGCGTCGAGCGCCTCGCGGATGGCGGCCACGCGGGAGTCCATCATGTCGCTGGGGGCCACGCAGTCAGCGCCGGCCTCGGCGTAGGCCGCGGCCACGCGGGCCAGCTCGGCCACGGTCTTGCCGTTCTCCACGTGATCGCCTTCCGGGCTCAGGATGCCGCAGTGGCCGTGCGTCGTATAAGAACAAAGGCAGACGTCGACGGCCACGAAGAGGTTCTTGCCGAAGTTCTTCTTGAGCGCCGCGATCTGGCGGGCGGTGAAAGAGGGATCGAAGCCGGACTTCTTCTTCTCCGACGGGACCCCGAACAGCAGGATCTTGCCTACGCCCTTGGACAGGTCGTTCTCGACCTGGCGCAGCAGCGTGGAAGGGGTCTCGCGGTAGACGCCGGTGAGGCCGGGCACGGCCTCGCGCGACTTTATCCCGTCCACTACGAAGCAGCCCTGTATCAGCTGCTCCTGCGAGACGCGCACCTCGCGCGCGAGTTCGCGGACGGCCTGGCTCTGGCGCAGACGCCTAGCGCCCAGCGGGTATCTCAGTTTGCTGTCCATTTTTTCCAGTCCTCCGAAGATAAAAAAACCTGCGGCTCCAGACCTTTGGCGCGCAGCGCGGCAGCGGTCTTGCCGGGGCCGCAGGCGTGCTTCATCGCCTTGAGCTTCTCCGGCGCCAGAGCGGCGCCGTACCTTTCGAACTGCGAAGCGCTGCCCCAGTAGGCCGAGCCGGCCTTCCGCAGGGCGGCGGCGGCCTCTTCGCGCTTTTCTCCGGAGACCCGGTAAGTGGCGACGGCGGCGACTTCGCCCCAGCCGGCCTCGCCGACCTCGTGCGTCAGGGCCACCCAGCCCGAAAGCGGGGCAAGGCCGAGCACCGGCTTGCGCAGCGTCGGGACTAAGTGATCGAAGCCGAGGTTCTCGGCGCAGCCCTCCACCCAGAGTCCCAGCTTGGCCAGCTTGAACCAGCTGGCCGCTCCCGAAGTCCAGATGCGCTTTCCGGACAGCAGCGCCACCCACGAAGGCGGCACAGCGCGGGCATGCGCTATGAAAGCGCAGTCCTTGCCCTCCAGCGCCTTCTCCTTGCCTTCAAAGGTCCATTCCAGGCCCTCGCCGCGCCAGTCGGAGCCGTTCCAGGCCTGGCCGGACGCGGGCGCCGCGCGCTCGGGGCCCTTGGCCTCGTCTATGAAGCTGCCGTCGGGCAGCCGGCCGCGGATATAGAGCAGCTCGCCCAGCTCCGGCACCGGCACGCAGCTGGCGCCGAAGCGCTGATGGCAGCCGCCGCCCCACTTGGCCAGCACGGCGCGCTCCCGCTCCACCTGCGCGCGGGTAGGCTCGTCGTGCAGTGCCAGCAGCAGTTCCTTCACTTCGGCGTCGCGAGGGTTCTTCGGGGCGCGGCACTCGACGGCCAGCGAGCCCTGGCCAGGAGCGGTGGGGTTCTGCCTGAGGGGCATCACCATCCAGCGGCAGCCCCTGAAAAGCTTTTCCAGCTCGGCGCGCCCCTTGTCGTCGCGCCACAGGCGGGAGAGGCCTGCCAGCGCCAGCACCACGCCGTCGAGATAGCGCTCGGCTCCGGGCGCCTCGTGCAGGCGGCCCAGGCGGGTGTTGACGTTGCCGCGTATCTCGGCGAACTTCACCGACGGGTCGCGGCCGTTCACCGACGGCAGGGCCCTGGACAGGAAAGGAGGAAGGTTCTCGAGCCGGCGGGGAGAGGAGGAGCCTACGGTCAGCGGCTCTCCCGCTCCTAGGCGCTCCAGCGTCTTAGGGGAGAAGACTATCACGTCGCGCTGGTCCTCGCGGCGCGGCATGCAGACCAGCTCGAACTCCGCGGGGCGCTCGAGGCTCAGGTCCTTCAGGGAATGGACGGAGAAGTCCACGCGGCCGGAGCGCAGCGCGTCATCCAGCTCGGCCACGAAGAACTCCTTTCCCTCCACCTGGCTGAGCGGGATATCGAGTATCTTGTCGCCGCGGGTGTCTATGCCCACCAGCTCGACCTTAAGGCCGCGGGCGGCATGCAGCCGCTCGAGCTCGCGCGCCACCCAGGAGCTCTGGGCCCAGGCGAGCAGGGAACGGCGGGTACCAAGTTTGAGATGAGTAACGGACGTGTTCAGCTGACCCATGATAAAGAGAGCTCCCGGTCACAGGCGAACCCCATAAGGTCCTCCCAGCCGTGCGGTACGCTGAGCCCCCCCAGGCCGCGCAGACGCGCCCTCTCCCGGCAGGCGTGCCGGGCCGCACGGATAGCTTTGCCGCGCGCTGAATCCTGTGCCTCTTTAAGCTGGAAAAGGTCGTCGAGCGCCACGAAGCCGTCGCCTATGGCGGCCGCCCAGTCCTGGCATTCCGGCTTGAAGCCGCCCAGGTGCAGCACCAGCCCCTTCGCGCGGCCGGCGGCGCCAGCCAGCCGGTCGGCCATGCGCCGGCCGTCCTCGGCCTTGTCGGCGGGCACGCAGACCACCACGTGGTCGGCGTCGCGCCAGGCGGCGCTCTCGGCCTCGGGCCCGACGACGCGGGTCATCGTGCCGCCGGAGGCGGTCTTCTTGGAATTGATCTCGTCCTCGAGGGCCTGCAGCTTCCCGGGGCTGCGGTTCCAGAGCAGGAGGTCGTACCCGGCCAGCCACGGAGCGATGGAAAGGGCCAGCTTGCCGGCGCCGACCACCAGCACCTTCTCGCGCTCGCCTTCGGGCCTTACGCGGCGCCCGTGCAGCATCCTGCGCACCAGGCTGCCGTAGGAGGCGCCGCCGAGGTCCTGCATATGCAGCGAGCGTATCTCCTTGGTGTCCTCGAAGAGGCGCTGCATCCAGACGCCGAGCTCCCGCAGCAGCGGGCTGCCCTTCCCCGAGAAACCCTTCCAGGCTTCCTTTATCTGGCCGAAGATGTCGGATTCCCCTACCACGGCGCTCTCCAGTCCGGTGGCGACGCGCAGCAGGAAATCGTAAGCCTCGCGGCCGTGCATCAGCTCCAAACCTTCCCCGGCGACCGGCAGGCGGTCCGACTCCGAAGCCGGCAAGACCCAGATCCAGCGCTGGCAGGACTCGAGGCAGAAACAGTCGTCCAGCTCCTCGCGAAGCGCGGCCGCCAGCCTCAGTACCCGTTCCGAGGCTCCTCTCTTCTTGATATGGATTATGGAAAGGGAGTTCTTGCGCATGGTTAAAATATACAAATTGCCGTCCGGATGATTGTCATGGTTATGTCACGGGCCCGACCTGTACTGAAAGTATACCCCGCCGTATGGGCGCAGTCATGGGCATTTCGACCTAAACAGGATTGCCCGCCTGGACCTGCCGGCATGCCACCTTCCCTTAGGGCCCAGGCCAAGCCTGCCCTTTTACCGCAAAAAACGGGGTCCTAAGACCTTTGTGGAAAACGCTGAAAACCGCCATTATATAGGTATACAGGTATTACGGAGGAACTATGAACAAGATATTCAGATCCTTTTCCATACTGGCCGCGGCGGCCATCGCGCTGCCGCAGCTCGCGAGCGCCGGGGCCAAGAGCATCTACGGCGACGATAACCGGCTCGATTACTTCGAATCCTCGCCGGCCATGCGCCAGCTGGCCGACTCGGTGGTCTCGCTCTGGCCCTCCAAACAGGTGAACTTAGAGAACGGGGAAGCCAGACTCAAGACCATGAACTTCGGCGACGCACTCAACCTCTGCCCCGGAGAGAAGTTCCGCGAGCAGCCCATAGGCGCCTTCTGCTCCGGCACGCTGGTCGGCGACGACATCGTCATGACGGCCGGCCACTGCATCACGGACGAGGCCCGCTGCGCCGACACCAAGTTCGTCTTCGGCTTCAACATAGACCAGGCCGGCGGCCAGGCGCGCACCTCCGTTCCCGCCAAGGACGTCTACGGCTGCAAGCGAATCATAAAGCGCGATCTGGACAAACAGGCCTCCGGCATAATCGGCACCGGCATCGCCATCCTCAACGCGCTGCTCAACAGGGCGGGTCCCGACTTCGCGCTCGTGCAGCTCGACCGCAAGGTGGAGGGTCGCAAGCCGCTGCCGGTCAACCGCGACAAGGACCTTAAGGACGGCGACAGGATATTCGTGATAGGTCACCCGGTCGGCCTGCCGGTAAAGGTAGCGGGGGACGCCTCCGTGCGCAGCACCAAGCCCAAGGCCTTCTTCATGACCGACCTCGACACCTTCGGCGGCAATTCAGGCTCGGCCGTGTTCAACGCCAGGACCAATAAGATAGAAGGCATCCTGGTTCGCGGCGGCAACGACTTCGCCGACAGCCCCGCCGGCTGCAAGACGCAGGTCCGCACCGCCCAGAACGAGGGCCGAGGCGAAGCCGTCACGAAGATCTCCGTGCTGCAGAAGTACATCCCCGAGATCGGTCCTTCCAGGAACATGGAGCCCGAGATCGTCAGGACCGCCGCGGAGGACGTCCCCTACAACGAGGACCTCGCCCGCACAGTGCGCTTCTAGATCCGCCTTCCTGCAAGGCCGAGGACCCCGCCCAGCGGCGGGGTCCTTCGTTTCCCGGCGGCGCGCTTCCCCCCCGCCCCCAATGCTATAATCTATTCAGATCGGCTGCAGGGCATAAGGAACATGGCTGAGACCAAGGGCAAAGTTCTGCTGGTGACCAGCGGCAAGGAATTGCTGCTGGAAATGACGCCGTCCATGTCCGGCAGGGGCATGGAACTGCTCTGCGTGCCCTCCCTGAAATACGCCGCCGAAAGACTGGCCGCCGGCGAATGCTCCGCCGTGGTCGTGGACTTCGGCTGGCTGCCCCCCACCGAACGCTCCGCAGTGCTGGACCTGCACGCCCAGTATCCCGCCGTGCCGCTTTTCACCCTCGAGTCGGTGGCCAGCATGGGCCCTTCCGTTTCCTCGCCGCTGCGCCGCCTGACCTGGCCCCTGCCTATGGGCTTTGCCGACCAGGTCAGGGTCATAGCCAGGCCCATAGTCCTGCTCGCCGACCAGGTGCTTTTCTCCACAGGCGCGGTACAGACGGCCCTGAAAGAATCCGGAGTGCAGGCGATCTCCGTGGAAGCCGCGGACGACCTCCCCAGCGCAGTGCTCGGCCAGACCCAGGCCAAGATAGCCTCCGTCAGCCAGCGTACCAAGAAGAAAGGCTGGTCCCTGCTCGGGGGCTCCGGCGAGGAAGAGGAACCGGCCCAGCTGGCGCAGCCCGTGAACAACGTCATGGTGGCCCAGTTCAGCGGCACGATGGCCAAGGCCTATCAGCTGGACGCCGCCGTGCGCGCGGCCGTGCCCGAGGCGGTCTGCTACCTGGTCTCCGGCGCCGACCTGGCCCGCTACGCCATACAGGCGCTCAAGGATAACAATCCCGTCGCCCTGCCCAAGGAGAACGCGGGCCGCGTGGCCGGCATCCTGGCGGAGAACAGCGAGGGCGGGGCCGAAGTCCGCCTCAAGGAGCGCGAGCGGGAGAGGATACTCCTGCTGGACAATTTCAAGCCCGCCCTTACGGCCCTCGGCCAGGCGCTGATAGGCGCCGGCTACGAGGTCACCTCCTCCATGGACGGCGCGGAGGCGCTGCGCCTGACGCAGAAAGGCTCCTTCCACCTCGCCGTCATCGGCACGGCCATAACCATGGCGGAGCTCACCGGCGCGGAGCTGGCGCAGAAGATGCGGGAGCGCGATCCGGACATGCGCATCATCTTCATGGTGGACCAGTACCCGCTGAAGGCGGCCCTGCAGGGCGTCAGCCAGGTGGTGGAGCTGGGCCTCGACGACGCGCTGCTCAAGCCGGTCGAGGCCTCGCGGCTGATCTTCTCCGTGCAGAAGGCGCTGGAGGCCCGCTTCCTGAAGCTCGAGAACGCCCGCCTGCTGAAAGAGACGCAGGAGCAGAAGGAGCAGCTGGAGCTGATCAACGGCTTCCAGAAGAAGTTCTTCGCCACCGTGGCGCACGACGTGAAGAGCCCGCTGACCGCGATACTCGGCTACTCCGAGGTGCTGGGCAAGAAGCTGCAGACGATGCCGAGCGAGCATAAATACGCCTCCAACATCCTGACCTCGGCCAAGACCCTCAACATCCTGATCTCCGACCTGGTGGACCTCGCCGCGATCGAGTCCGGAAAACTGCGCGTCGAAATAGGCACGCTCAACCTGCTGGCCGTCATGCACGACGTCTACGCCCGCGTGGAGATAGCGGCGCAGAAGCGCAACCTGAACATGAAGCTGGAAGTCCCGCCGGTGCTGCCTCCGCTGGCAGGCGACGACGCCCGCATCGGCCAGGTGGTGCAGAACCTCTGCACTAACGCCATCCAGTACACCAAGGAAGGCGGCAAGATCACGATAAAGGGCGAGCTGCTGCCGGACCGCGTGGTCGTCAGCGTGATCGACACCGGCATCGGCATCTCGAAAGAGGACCTGCCACGCGTCTGGGAGCGGTTCTTCCAGACCAAGGAAGCCCAGGGCATGCGCAAGGCCGGCTTCGGCTTAGGCCTCAAGATCGCCCGCGAGATAGTCCAGCGCCACGGCGGCGAGATGGGCATAGAGTCCGAGCTCGGCGTAGGTTCCCGCTTCTTCTTCCACATCCCGTTGAAAAAATAGGCCGGCCCCGCAGGACCGGCCCGACGGCCCGCCCGTAAGGGCGGGTCAGTTCTTTATGAAGGTACCCTTCCGGTACTCCTCGAAGGCCCTGCGCAGCTCCGCCTCCGTGTTCATCACGATGGGCCCGCGCCAGGCCACCGGCTCCCGCAGCGGCTTGCCGGCCATCAGCATGAAGCGCAGCCCTTCCCCGGAGGCCGCGCAGGCCAGCCTGTCGCCATCGCCGAACGCGGCAAGCATGCCCGGGCGCACCTCCACTGGTTTCTTCCGGCCGAAGCTGCCGGAACCCTCGAATACGCAGCACAGCACGTTATCCTCCGGGCGCGTCTCAAGCTCTATCACGGCACCAGGTTCCACCCTCACGTCGAAGAACCAGGGCTTGATGATGATATCCTGCGCCGGTCCGGACGCCCCCCCGTACTCACCGCAGATGATACGTACCGATAAACCCTCGCCGTCGTAACGGGCTATATCCCCGGCCCTGATGTCGCGGTAGCGAGGCCTGGTCATTTTGTGCTTCTTCGGCAGGTTGGCCCAGAGCTGGAAGCCGCGCATCGTGCCTTCGCAAGGCCTGGGCATCTCCTGATGCACTATACCGGAGCCCGCCGTCATCCACTGTACCTGTCCGCTCCGTATCACTCCGGAGTTCCCCAGCGAGTCGCCGTGCTCCACCTCCCCCTCGAGCATATAGGTAATGGTCTCTATGCCCCGGTGCGGGTGCCAGGGAAAGCCGGCGACGTAGTCCTCAGGGACGTCAGAACCGAAATTATCCAGCAGCAGGAAAGGGTCCGTCAGTTCCGTGTTCCCGAAGCCGAAGATCCGCTTCAGCTTCACGCCGGCCCCCTCCACGACCCATTGCCCTTCCATCACGGCCTTTATCTCCCTGAAGCTCATTCCGCCGCCTCCTCGCCGCCGGCCAGCAGCCACGGCTTTCCCTTCACCCGCCCCTTCACGAATGCCCGCATGCCGTGGGCCGGCACTTCCGTCGACAGCTTCCCGCCTTTGACCTTTACCCTCACACCCGTATACAGCTCGCGGTACCTGCCGTCCGGCAGACCCTCGGCGCTCATCGGCGCGGCGGCCTCTCCCTTGTTCAGGAAGACTGCGGCCGTCTCGCGGAAATAATCCCGCCGGAAGGCGTACTGGTCATGCGAGGACGACAGGCGCGTCTGCCTCCCCCGGCGCAGCGGAGCGGCGGACTTCCTGATGGCGTTCAGCTTGGTCAAGCGGAAAAAGACCGGGTCCGACTCCGACCGCGCTATGCCGTCGGCGCCCAGCATGCGCCTGTTGTCCGGATCGTTGCCGCCGGACATCCTGGCCTCGGTGCCGTAATAGATGCACGGGATGCCGCGGACCGTGAAGTAGAAGTCCAGCGCGTCGAAGTACTGCGCCAGGGTGGCGGGCGTGCCGTCCCCTTCCACGCCGTTGAACCTGGGCTTGTCGTGATTGTCCAGGAAGGTCACCAGGTAGGTGGCGTCGCGGTACAGGGCGTCGTGAGAGAACAGGCGGTCAGCCTCGGAATAATCCCCCCCTTTGAACACCTTTTCCATCGGGCCCCAGGTCCCCATGGACGAGAGCGGCATGTCCAGCACACTCATCGCGTTGTTCATAGGCGCGCCAGGGGAAAGCCTGGTATACGAGGACAGCATGACGAAGTCGTCGTTGGTCCAGGCCTCGCCGAACATGAAGAAGTCCTTCTTAGAGGCGTGCATGGCCTTGGCGAAGTCCCTCCAGAAATCGTTGTTCATCCAGACCAGCGTGTCCACGCGGAAGGCATCCACGCCCATGGCCTGGTAGCCCCGGTAGATCTCCGTGAACCACTTCAGCACTTCAGGGTTCTGTTCGTTGAAGTCCAGCAGGTCGGCGATGACCGGTCCCGTGTGATGGAACCACTTCTGCCTGTCGTCGAAATAATCGTAGGTCCGGCCGAGGCCGCGCGCTATCCCGCGCTCGGCGTACCACTTGACCGCCGGGTCCGCGTCCCCGCCGTGGGCGTGGTTGAGCACTATGTCCTGGACCAGCTTCATATCCTTGGAGTGCAGGGCCTTTATCAGCTCCCGGTAGGAGGCACCCTTCGACTCAAGGTGCGGATCTATGCGGGAGAAGTCCCAGCCCCAGTAGCCGTGGTAGCCGGCGGCGTCGTAGGTTCTGGAGCTGTTTACGTACCGTCCCGGTGGCTGCATGACGGGCGGAGTGATCCAGACGGCCGAGAAGCCCATCTTCCGTATGTGGTCCAGGTTCTCCATGAGCCCTTTGAAATCCCCGCCCTGGTAGTAGCGCAGGTTGCCCGGGCGGTACTCGTCGCCGTACACGTCGTTGTTGGCGGGGTCGCCGTCCGCGTAGCGGTCGGTCAGGACCAGGTAGATGCTCTCGTCGCGGAAATCGGCGGCTGCGGCCGGGACCGCGGCTCCGAGCAGCAGGGCAAGGATGGCTGTTTTGCTGAAGTTCATCGAGTCTCCGTTATCCTCCTGAAAGTCTAGCAAATGCGGCAATTGCCCTAAAGTCCCTGCCGGTGCCTGGGCCCTGCGGCCCTTACGGACTGGTTCTAAAGGTATCTATAATATTGAAAAAGCTATATGCGGAGGTTTGGAATGTTCAAGATACTTTCAGCTGTATTGTTAGTATTCTCTGCGGATCCCGCCTTCTCTTTCGATCTTCCCTCCATCGGTCTTTCCGCGCTGAAAGAGAGCGGGGATGCGCCCGTGGCGGTCCCGGCGGCCACCAGGGCGGCCAGCCAGTACGTCTGGATGGGCGTGCGCAACAACCCGTCCTTCAAGGAGGCGCAGGCCGACGACTACGGCGCCCGCATAGAGACCCGCGTGCGGGAGAGCTTCGAGGGCAGCTTCGAGGTCAACATGCGCACGGACAGCGATTACGCCTGGGCGTCAATACGCAAGTCCGGCACCTATTACAGCATGTCCGGCTCCGGTTTCTTCCTCAGCATGAGCGGCTCGGACAGCTCCTACTTCATAAGCGGCAACGTCCGCGACGGCGACAAGACCACTTATGTCAGCATCAGCGTGAGCAAGCGCTTCGACGACTTCTCCTACAGCGTCTTCGGCAACGGGCTGAACCTCTACACGGACCGCAATTCTATCAACGGCAACTACGACGCGGAGCGCATCTCCAAAAAGGCCGTGGCCGCCGTCACCTCGATGATACTGGCCCTGCAGGTGGAGAAAGGCGAGCCGAAGCCGGAGGAAAAATCCGCCGACCTGAGCCAGCGCATCTGGCTGACCATCGGCTCCGGCTTCTCCGGCTGGAACACCGTGGAGGCGCGCGATCCCTGGGCCCGCATAGAGATCGGCCTCAGGAAGGTCTTCGACAGGGAGTACGATTCCGACATCACCGTGGAGAACGGCACCCACCAGTGGGGCCGCGTCAGCGGCTTCTTCACGAACCGCTACGAGCTCAGCGCCGGGCGCACCAGCCTGCGCATGGAGGAGTGGGCAGGCCGATGGGAGATAACGGGTACGGTGGCGGTGGACCGCCCGGAGCAGGACAGCGTCGGCGTCCGGCTAGAGATGCGCGACCGCTTCGGCGACGGCTCGTTCGACATCTGGGAGGACGGCATCCGCCTGACCATCGACCGCAACGCCATCAACGGCGCGGTCGACACCAGGACCTATCCGAAGGAAGTGGTGGCATCCATAGCGGCGCTCGTGATGGCCTATCAGCAGGATCACCAGCCCCAGCAGCCCAGGTAAGACGTCTCCCCGAAAAGCAAAGAGGCCGGGTGAAAACCCGGCCTTTATATCCCCTCTCGCGTTTTACCTGAAACTTATCCTGAACGAGGCCTGCTGGCCGTCGGAGACCGAAGTGAGAGTCAGGCCGGTCACGCCGCCGCCGTAGAAAGCGCTGGACGGGGCCGTGCCCGGGCCCAGTTCGCGCCCTGCGGAGTAGAAGCTGGTACGGGTGAACTGCCTGCTGGGTCCTTTCTCTATTCTCTCGCTCCCGTCCGCCTCCATTGCCCTCAGCAGCTTGTGCTCGGTGTCCTGGTTATTGAAGAGGAAATCGTTACCGGCGGAATTCAGCCTGGCGTCCACGTGCCAGATCACCAAGCCTTCTCCGATATCGCGGGGGTCGGCGTCATTGCCGGCGCGCCTGCGGTTCTCCACCAGGAAGAACTCGCCGAACCTGCCGCCCGGGGCTCCCGGCGGCACCACCATCAGGCATTCCCCTGACATGGCCGCAGCCGCCAGCGAGAACTCGCCGTCGTAATTCACCACCCTGGGCTCCACCCAGCCCAGCATCATCTTGCTGAAGCAGTTGTGGTCGTAATGCTTGGAGTCCATCATGTCGAAATAGCCCAGGCCTCCGTCAGGGCCGACGCCGGGCTTGTAATCGTAATAGTCCGGCAGGCCCAGGGAATGGCCGGTCTCGTGTATGAGCGTGGTTATCCTGAAGTCGGAGGAGGGGTCCGCCCAGTCCTCGGCCACGCCCTGCCAGGAATAGGAGCCGAGCGTCTTGCCGCCTACGGAAAAAGCCTTGTCGGAGAATTGAGGCGCCGCGCCCCACCAGAACGTGGCCCAGTCTCCGGACGGGCCGGTCCAGACTACGGCGAAATAGTCTATCGCGCCGTCGCCGTTATTGTCGTACTGGGAAAAGTCGTGTCCCTTGAAGCTCAGCAGCGCTTTCTTGATGAGTTCTTCGCGGCCGGCCCTGGTCTGCGGCACGTCCGCGCGGCGGCCGGCCTTGTACCAGCCCAGCACGTTCCCTTCGATCTCGAGCGCGCCGCGGGAGGAACGGCGGTAAAAAGCGGACAGGCTCTCGAAGGGGAAACTCCCCCCCGAACCGAATATCCTGGACTGGACCGCCTCAGCTGTCTCGCCTGGCCGGGCTGGGTATTCGTCGAACTCGACCAGCAGGACCAGTATCTTCACCCTGCCGCGCGAAGGCAGCCCGGAACCGCCCTGGCCTATCAGGCCGGAACTTTTGCGGCCGGAAAGCCGCTCATACAGCCCGCTCACCAGCTCCGGGGAGAAAGAGCGGCTCTCTATGCCCAGCTCCGGGTCGATGCCGTAATGAACGACGCTTTTATCGGAACGGCCGCCTTCCGGCGGGTCCAAAGCGACGGCTGGCCTGCAGCACAGCAGGAGCATCGCAGAGATCAGCGCCTTGAGCGGTCCCATAACTATGATGATATCTTAACAGAGGACGGCAGGGACGGCACGGGCACTAGGACCCAGAGCATGGGGCTTTAATACCTACGCGCGTATACCGTCCTGCACGGGCGCAGGAGTACGCAAAAGGTCATGCATGGGCCGGCGGGCGCAAAAAAGGCCGGGACAGCCCGGCCTTTTTATTGCTCCCGAGGAGCTCTCATTCCGCTTCCTTGGCTATCCTCTCCAGCACCCTGGCCAGCTGGTCCGAGCAGGACGTGGCCTTATCCCCGCAGGTTATGCCTTTGAGCTTGTCCACCGCGTCCCTCACCCTCATGCCTTCCAGCAGCAGCGCCAGGGCCTTAAGGTTCCCCGGGCAGCCGCGGTAGAACCTGACGTCCTTAAGACGGCCTGAGACCACCTTGAAGCTCACTTCCTTGGAGCAGACCCCTTCCAGCTTGTGCTTCATCATGCCCTGAGCTTGGCCCCGAAGTTCCTGGAGAGCTTGTCCAGTATGGCCGTCATGCGGGTCCCCACGTCCGCGTCGTTCAGGGTCTTCTCCATCGAGGAGAACGTGAAGCGTATCGTGAGGCTGCGGTGGCCGGCCGGAATGCTCTTGCCCTTATAAACGTCCACCAGCCTGGCCGAGGCCAGGTCCTGCACTCCGGAGAAGGAGCGCTCGAGCTCCCCCCACTCGTGGCGCTCCTCCAGCACTATAGAAAGGTCGCGCCAGCTGTGCGGAAAGGTGGAGACCGGCTTTATCCTGGCTATCTTCTGCCAGAACTCCGTCTTGCCGGCGG
>DAIENX010000087.1:0-48364 GCA_027340875.1 Elusimicrobiota bacterium | reverse complement strand
AAGGCAAGTTCGAGGCCTACTTCGAGAACGAGGAGAGGCTGCAGAAGTGGCAGATGAAGGAGGCCGTCAGCGGCATCGCCGTGAAGGCGAAGGGCAAGAAGCTCGAGGGCAAGGAGCTCAACGAACTGCTCGACCTCATCGTCGCGATAGACAACACCTCCCGCAAGCTCGAGACCAAGAACCTGACGCTGAAGGATTACGTCAAGTTCCAGGCCGACGGCGCGGTGCCGCTGTACCGCATCGAGACAGGGCCCGAGACCTACAAGTACTTCTTCACCGAGAAGGAATGGCAGGACTACGAGAACGAGTATATCCAGAAGCACAAGGACGCTCTCGCCAAGGAAGGCGTGCCGGAGGCCGAGATCGACACCGAGGAGCTGGGCCCCGAGTTCCAGCCGCTCGGCGAGTTCACCAGGCTCAACAACATCACGGCCAAGCTCAAGCCGCTCGGCTGGGCTATCGCCGACTTCCACAACGAGGACCCCAAGAAGGCCGACGTCTTCGAGATCTCCAACGAGAAGACGCTGACCGCCGCGAAGGACCTGAAGGGCCTGCTGGACACGGCCATGAAGATTGGTTCTTCCGGAGCGCATATACAGCGCTACAAGGGTCTGGGCGAAATGAACCCGGAACAGCTCTGGGAAACCACGATGGACCCGATGCGGCGCAAGCTGCTGAAGGTCTCGCTCGAGGACCCGGCCGAGGCCGAGAAGATGTTCACGACCCTTATGGGCGACAAGGTCGAGCCGCGCCGCGTGTTCATAGAACAGAACGCGCTAGCCGCCAAGAACCTGGACATATAAGGATCGTCATTCCGGCGGAAGCCGGGATCCAGTTTAAGGAGCGATTTCAATGGCAGAACACAAGGATCAGACACCGAAGCAGCCGGACAACATGTTCATCAACATCGTCGACCGCGACATCAGCGAGGAGATGAAGTCCTCGTACATAGACTATTCGATGAGCGTCATCGTAGGCCGCGCGCTGCCCGACGTGCGCGACGGCCTCAAGCCGGTGCACCGCCGCGTGCTGTACACGATGGACGACATGGGGCTGCAGCACAACAAGCCTTTCAAGAAGTCGGCCCGTATCGTCGGCGACGTGATGGGTAAGTACCACCCGCACGGCGACGCCTCCATCTACGACACCCTCGTGCGCATGGCGCAGAGCTTCAGCTTGCGCTATATGCTGGTGGATGGCCAGGGCAACTTCGGCTCGGTCGACGGCGACCCCGCCGCGGCCATGCGTTACACCGAGGCGCGCCTGTCCGGCATAGCCGGGGAACTGCTGGCCGACATCGAGAAGGAGACCGTGAAGTGGGGGCCTAACTACGACGGCTCGCTGCAGGAACCCACGGTGCTGCCCGCTAAGCTGCCGAACCTGCTCGTCAACGGCTCTTCAGGCATCGCCGTCGGCATGGCGACCAATATCCCGACGCACAACCTCGCCGAGGTCTGCGACGCCACGATAGCCGTTATCGACAACCCCGAGATCACCACCAAAGAGCTGGTAAAGATCATCAAGGGTCCCGACTTCCCGACCGGCGGCATCATCCGCGGCCGCAAGGGCATCATGGACTACTTCGAGACCGGCCGCGGCTCGATCAAGATCCAGGCCCGCACTGAGATCGAGGAGATCAAGGGCAACCGCGAAGCCATCATCATCACCGAGATCCCGTACCAGGTCAACAAGAGCGCGCTGATCGAGAACATCGCCGAGCTCGTGAAGGACAAGAAGATCCCGGATATCTCGGATATCCGCGACGAGTCGGACCGCCGCGGCATGCGCATCGTCATCGAGGTCAAGCGCGACGGCAACGCCCAGGTGGTGCTGAACCAGCTGTTCAAGCACACGCAGATGGAGACCGGCTTCGGCGTCATCATGCTGGCCATCGTGGACGGCCGGCCGCGCGTGCTGCCGGTCAAGGAAGTGATGCTGCAGTACGTGCGTCACCGCCGCCTGGTGATCGTCAACCGCACCAAGTACGACCTGAAGAAAGCCCTCGCCCGCGCCCACATACTGGAAGGCTACCTGATAGCCCTGCAGAACATCGACGCGGTCGTGGACATCATCAAGAAATCCAAGGACGCGCTGGAGGCCAAGGGCAAGTTGATGGCTAAGTTCACCCTCAGCGACATCCAGGCCCAGGCCATCCTGGACATGCGCCTGCACCAGCTGACGAAGCTTGAGGTCGGCGACATCGAGGAGGAGCACAGGGCGCTGATGAAGCTGATCGCGGAGCTCAAGAGCATCCTGGCGGACCCGAAGAAGGTCCTGAAGATCATCATCGACGAGCTGAAAGAGATGAAGGCCAAGTACGGTGACAAGCGCCAGACCGAGATCACCGGCGAGGCGGCCGAGCTCGACATCGAGGACCTGATCCCAGAGGAGAAGGTCGTCATCACGATGAGCCACGGCGGCTACATCAAGCGCATCCCGGCCGACACCTACAAGGTGCAGGGCAGGGGCGGCAAGGGCATCATCGGCTCCGACGTCAAGGAAGAGGACTTCATCGAGAAGCTCTTCGTCACCTCCAGCCACGCGACGATCCTTATGTTCACCACGCGCGGCACCGTGTACGCGCTGAAGGGCTACGAAATCCCCGAGGGCAACCGCACATCCCGCGGCAAGGCGATAGTGAACCTGCTGCAGATCAAGGACGAGAAGGTCACCTCGGTGCTCGCGGTCGAATCCTTCGAGGAGGCCAAAGGCAAGGAGAGCTTCATCGTGATGTGCACCCGCAAGGGCAACATCAAGAAGACCCCTATCTCCGACTTCGCGAACATCCGCCGAAGCGGCATCATCGCGATCGGACTCGAGGACGGCGACATCCTGACCTCGGTCGGCCACACCGACGGCAAGTACGAGATCATCATAGGCACGAAGGGCGGTATGAGCATCCGCTTCAGCGAGAGCGACGTGCGCAGCATGGGCCGTGGCGCGATGGGCGTGCGCGGCATCAGGCTGGACAAGGACGACCAGGTCATCGGCATGGAAGTGGCCGAGCCCAAGACCAAGAAGACGCTGCTGACTGTCTGCGTGAACGGCTACGGCAAGCGCACCGACCTCGACGAGTACCGGCACCAGGGCCGCGGCGGCTCCGGAGTCATCACGATCAAGGCGACGGACCGCAACGGCGCCGTGGTCGGCATCCACCTGGTGGAGAACAAGGACCACCTGATGGTGATGACCGAGAAGGGCAAGATCATCCGCATGCCGATAAAGGACCTGCGCGTGATCAGCCGCAACACCCAGGGCGTGCGCCTGGTGCGGCTCGAGGAGGGCGACAAGATCGCCTCCGTAGAACCGGTAGTGGAAGAAGAGGAAGGCGGGAAGCCCGCCGCCGAAGAGAAGAAGTAGGCGGTCGGACCTAAAGGAACGGCCGGGTGAGGATTACCTCCCCGGCCGTTCTCTTTTGCTAGAATTGTGCTATGGACCTGAAGCTTTTCCTCTCCACGCTGTTCACGCTGACGCTGGTCATGGACCCGCTCGGCAACATCCCGATGTTCATGTCCGCGCTGAAGAACGTGGCGGAGGAACGCCGCCGCGCGGTGATCATCCGCGAACTTTTCTTCGCGCTCGGCATAATGCTGTTCTTCCTGCTGTTCGGCAAGTACATAGTCTCAGCCCTGGCGCTGGACCTTACCGCGATGGCCGTGGCCGGCGGCATAGTGCTGTTCCTTATAGCCCTGCAGATGATATTCCCCTCCCACCACTCGGCCTTTGCGGAGGGGCCGGAGGGGGAACCGTTCATCGTTCCGCTGGCGATCCCGCTGATAGCCGGTCCTTCCACGCTCACCACCGTGCTGCTCTTCTCGCTGCAGGACCCGGGCAAGGTGCCGATGTGGCTGGGAGTGGTGGGCGCCGCCTGGCTGATAAACGCCGTGATCCTGGCCGGCCTGTCCGGCTGGCTGTCGCGGCTGCTGGGACAACGCGGCCTGCTGGCCATGGAAAAGCTGATGGGCATGATACTCGTTACCATATCCGTGCAGATGGTAATGACCGGCATAAAGAGGTTCCTGGCCTCCTGAGCCCCTGGGCCATATGGCCCAGCCGGCCCTGGGTCCCGGGGCCCTTAACCATTCCGCTCCGGCCTGCGAGAATATCCTTATGAAGCGGGCCCTCCTAAGCCTCCTCCTCGCCGCCGTCCCGGCTTACGCCGGCGCCCAGGCCTTCGGCGAGCTTTCCTCTTTCTCAGGAGGGACGAGCATCCCCGCCCCGGCCGCGGACGTGCCGATGGCCGCTCCTCTGCAGAGCGCGGAGGAACAGGAGCTCGAGCAGTACCTCCCGCCCGATAACGGCGAGCCCGGCTTCGAATGGCCGGACTACACCCGCACCCAGGACCAGTTCTTCTATATCGGCGATACGCGGACCTTCCTTAAGTCCCGCCCGGCGCAGTCCGGAGAGCTGCAGGACGGCACGGAGAAGTGCGTGCTGGAGGCCAGGACCCTTTATGGGGCCACGCTCAAGCCCGGCTTTACCGGGGAGTACATGACCGTCAAGCTGGCCCGGCCGCTGCCGAACTGCCAGATGACGGAAGGGTACGTCTATATGGCCGACGTTTCCTCCAGTTCCGCCGGAGGGGCCTGGGAGCTGCCGAAGAGCGTGCGCGCCTTCCTGGACACGCTGGCCTTCGCCGAGGGGACCAATGAGCGCTACAATTACATCTTCACTTTCGCCACCTTCAGCAGTTATGCCGACCACCCGCGGACAAGGAAGTGCTCCGGCAAACTGTGCTCGAACGCCGCCGGCCGTTACCAGTTCCTCTCCAAGACCTGGGACGGGCTCGCGCCGGCGCTCGGGCTTTCCGACTTTACTCCTCCGAACCAGGAAAAGGCCGCGCTCGAGATAATCCGCCGCGCCGGGGCCTACAGGCTGGTCAGCGGGTCCGGGGTCTACGAGAATTTCACCGCCGCCCTTTCCAGGCTCAACACCACTTGGGCCTCCCTGCCTGGCAGCCCGTACGGCCAGCCCACTCATTCGACAGCCAGCCTGTGGAAGCATTACAAGGCCGCGCTCGCTCAGTACTGACCGCCTGGGCGCAAAAAAAGACCGCCGGGTTTGCCCGGCGGTCTTTTCTTTATGCCCGGACGGCGCTAGAAGCGGCCGAGCTTCTCCGACACTATCAGCTTAGCGGAGGTCTTCTTGATCACCTCTTCCAGCGTGGTGTCCTCGGCTATCTCCTCGAGCACCAGGCCCTTCGGGGTGATGCGGATGAAGGCCAGGTCGGTGACTATCAGGTTCACCTCTTTGGCGGCGGTAAGCGGCAGCGTGCACTTAGGCACGATCTTCGGCTCGCCGTGCTTGTTGACGTGCTCCATCGCTATCACGACGTTCTTCGCGCCTACGGACAGGTCCATGGCGCCGCCGATGCCGGGGACGAACTTGCCCGGTATCATGTAGTTGGCGAGGTTGCCCTCTTCGTCTACTTCAAGGGCCCCCAGTATCGTGTAGTCGAGGTGCTTGCCGCGCACTATCGCGAACGACATGGACGAATCGAAACAGGACGAGCCGGGGACCAGCGTGGCGGCCTGGCCGCCCGCGTTGACGAGGTCCGGGTCCTCCTGGCCGGCCGGGGGCGGGGCGCCGAGGCCGATATAGCCGTTCTCGGAATGCAGCAGTATTCCCTTGCCTTCCGGCAGGAAGCTGGACACCAGCGTCGGTATGCCGATGCCGAGGTTGACCACGGCGTTATCAGGGAGTTCTTTAGCTATCCTGCGGGCTATGCGGAGCCTGGATTCTTCTTCGCTCATTAGTTGACTCCTTTGGCGGGCTTGGCCACCTTGACGAGGGCGTTGATGAAGACGCTGGGGTAGGTGATCTTCTCCGGGTCCATCTGGCCCGGCTCGACTATCTCCTCCGCCTCCAGGATCACGTGGTCTGCGGCCATGGCCATAGCCACGTTGAAGTTCTTGGACGAGCCGGCCGCGAAGCCGTTGCCGTACTTGTCGGCCCGGTTCGCCTTAACTATGGCGAAATCGGCGCGCAGCGGCTTCTCGAGCAGGAACTTGCGGCCGTCCACCTCCAGCACCTGCTTGCCCTTCTCTATAGCGGTGCCGAGGCCGGTGGGGGTAAGCACCCCGCCGAGGCCGGCGCCGGCGGCGCGGATGCGCTCCACGAAGGTGCCCTGCGGCACCAGCTCTATCGCCAGCTCGCCGCTCTTCATCTTCTCGCCCATGATCCTGTTCATGCCGATGAACGAGCCGATGAATTTCTTCACGCGTCCCGCGAGGACCAGCTTCACTATGCCGTCCTCTCCCTTCGGGGTGTCGTTGGATATTATCGTCAGGTCCTTGACGCCTTTCTGATAGACGGCCTCTAGCACGTCCATGGGGCGGCCGCAGGAAATAAAGCCGCCTATCATGATGGACGCTCCGTCCTTTATGTCCTCCACCGCCTGCTGCGGGGTCTTTATGGGTTTCATCCTACCTCCGGAAGCCTAATATAAGCCCAATTATAACAAAATCGGCGCGATGGAAAGCCCGCCGCGCCGTACCCGCTCAACGACGGGCGGTTTGCGGGGCGCGGGACAGCAGCGCCATCCACTCGTCCACCGGCAGCGCCTCGAAGCGCGCGGGGTCGGCGAAAGAGTCCTTGATCGCGGCGGCCTCCGAGTCCGTGAAGCGCGTCTTCAGGTTAGCGTCGAACTTCTTAAGCAGCTCCGGTATGCCCTCCTTGCGGCGGCGGCGGTGGCCTATCGGGTATTCCACCACGACCTTCTCTGTGGCGCTGCCGTCCTTGAAGACTATCTGCAGCGCGTTGGCGATGGAGCGCTTGTCCGCCTCGAGGTACTCCTTCGTGTAGCGTGGCTCCTCGGTCAGCACGAACTTGTCGCGCAGCGCGTCTATGCGCGGGTCCTTCGCCGCGGAGTCCTCGTAGTGCTCCGCCTTCAGCTCCCCGAAGATCAGTCCTATAGCTGACATGTACTGTATGCAGTGGTCGCGGTCGGCCGGGTTGTGCAGCGGGCCTTTCTTGTCGATGATGCGCAGCGCGGACTCGTGCGTGGTCAGGCGCACTTCCTTGATGTCCGCGAGGCGGTCCTTCACCAACGGGTGCAGCTTTATCGCGCATTCCACCGCCGTCTGCGCGTGGAACTCGGCCGGGAAGGAGATCTTGAACAGCACGTTCTCCATCACGTAGGAGCCGAACGGCTGCGGCAGCGAGAAAGGCTTCCCCTTGAACAGCACGTCGTAGAAGCCCCAGGTCCTCGCGGTCAGCACCGACGGGTAGCCCATCTCGCCCTGCAGCGTCATCAGCGCGAGCTTCACGGCGCGGCTGCAGGCGTCTCCGGCAGCCCAGGACTTGCGCGATCCCGTGTTCGGCGCGTGGCGGTAGGCGCGCAGGCTCTGGCCGTCCACCCAGGCCTGGGAGACGGCGTCGGCTATCTGCTCCTTCGTCCCGCCCAGCAGCTTGACCGCCAGCGCGGCGGAGGCTACCTTCACGAGCACCACGTGGTCGAGGCCCACGCGGTTGAAGCTGTTCTCCAGCGCCAGCACGCCCTGGATCTCGTGGGTCTTTATCATCGAGGTCAACACGTCGCGCATCGTCAGCGGCTTTCCGCCCTCGGCGCGGCGCTTCTGCGAAATATAGTCCGCCACGGCGAGGATGGAGCCGAGGTTGTCGGACGGGTGGCCCCACTCCGCCGCGAGCCAGGTGTCGTTGTAGTCCAGCCAGCGTATCATCGCGCCGATATTGAAGGCGCCCTGCACCGGGTCGAGTACGTAGTCGGTGCCTGGCACGCGCACGCCGCCCGGCACAATGGTGCCGGGAACCACCGGCCCCAGCAGCTTGGCGCAGGCGGGGAACTTCAGCGCCAGCAGGCCGCAGCCGAGGCTGTCCATCAGGCAGTAGCGGGCGGTCTCGTAGGCTTCCGCGCTCTTTATCTCGAAGTCGTGCGCGTAGCCGGCTATTTTGGCAATGACCTCGTCCGTGGGAGGACGCTCGTTGGATATATGGCTCATTTCCTTTTTTTCTCCTTCAGGTTTTTTCCGCCCATGAAGCCGCCGTAAGCTTTTTCGTCCAGCCGGGCGTAGCTGTCGTAGTCGAGCAGCTCGTAAAGTTCCTTGCGGGTCTGCATCTTCGGCAGCAGCCCCTCCTGCGTACCGTTGCGGGCTATCTCGGAATAGAACTCGCCGCAGGCCTTCATCGTGATGCGGAAAGCGCCCATCGGGTAGATGACCAGCTTGTAGCCCAGGCCGAGCAGGTCCTTCGAGTTGAGCAGCGGCGAGACTCCGAACTCCGTCATGTTCGCCAACAGAGGAGCTTTCACGGCCTTCGCGAAGGCGGCGAACTCCTCCCGGGTCTTCAGCGCCTCGGGGAAGATCATGTCGGCGCCGGCCTTCAGGTAGGCTTTGGCCCGCTTTACCGCCGCTCCGAAGCTCTCCACCGCGCGGGCGTCGGTCCTGGCGATTATCAGGAAGTCGGGGTCGCGGCGGGTGAGCGCCGCGGTCTTTATCTTTCTCTCCATCTGTTCCGAGGGGATCAACTGCTTGCCGGAGAGGTGGCCGCAGCGCTTCGGAAAGACCTGGTCCTCTATATGCATGGCCGCGAGGCCGGCCTGCTCGAACTCCTGCACGCAGCGCGAGACGTTGACGGCCTCCCCGAAGCCGGTGTCGGCGTCGCAGACGCAGGGCAGGTCCACGGCCCGCGTGATATAGCGCGCCATCGTAGCGAATTCGCTCAGCGTCAGGAGGCCGATGTCCGGGTAACCGGCGCCGTTGTTAAGCCCCGCGCCGGAGATGTAGACGCCCCTGAACCCGGCTTTCTGGACCAGCCTCGCGGTGAGCGCGTTGAAGGCCCCGGGCAGGACCGCTCCCTGGCCGCGCACCAGGGCGCGCAGGCGCTTGCGTTTGGTTTCGTCGTTCTGCATGGCAGCTCCCCTGTATGGACCGGATTTTTGAAAGTTTAAATTCTACATTATTATCCCCGCCGCTTTCCGTCAGCCCGCGGCCGGTTTTAATTCATGCGCAGTTTTTGTAGGATATATCGCCAAGGGGCGGGGGGGGAAGGCTGTGCCTTTACCCGCCCCATCATATTATGCCGGCGCCGCCGCCGGCCCAACGGGAAGAACTATGGCCCAGCGTGAAAACAAGCAGGACAGGGGCCGGCCGACGCCGGACACCCCCGAAATACCCAGCACCTACAGTGCTTCCTCGCCGGAAGCCGCCGCGAACAGCAGGTACCACGGGGAGCTGATAGACGACCTGCGCGGCAGGCTGGGCACCGTCTACAAAGGCGGCAGCGAGAAGGCGGTGGAGCTGCACCGCAAACGCAAGAAGCTGACGGTGCGCGAGAGGATAAGCAGGCTGCTGGGCCCGGGCGAGCCCTGGCTGGAATTCTCCCCGATGGCCGCGGCCGGCATGTACGGCGACGAGGTGCCTGGCGCCGGCATAGTGACCGGCGCCGCGCGCATCGGCGGGCGCTGGTGCGTCATAGTGGCCAACGACGCCACCGTGAAGGGCGGCACTTACTACCCGGAGACCATCAAGAAGCATCTGCGCGCGCAGGAGATAGCCCTCGAGAACCGCCTGCCCACGATCTATCTGGCCGACTCCGGCGGCATCTTCCTGCCCAAGCAGGCCGAGGTCTTCGCCGACAAGGGGGATTTCGGCCGCATCTTCTACAACCAGGCCGTGATGTCCTCCCTGGACATACCGCAGGTCTCGGCGGTGATGGGCATGTGCACGGCCGGCGGCGCCTACCTGCCGGCGATGTCGGACGAGAACGTGATAGTACGCGGTACCGGCACGGTGTACCTCGGCGGCCCGCCGCTGGTGAAGGCGGCCACTGGTGAGGACTCCACGGAGGAGGAGCTGGGCGGCGGGGAGATGCATTCGCATATCTCGGGCGTCATGGACCACCTGGCGAAATCGGACGAGCACGCCATACATATAGTGCGCAGCATAGTCGAGAACCTCAACACGCCGAAGTCGGAGACTTCGGCGGGCTTCGACGAGCCGCTCTACCCGGCCGAAGAGCTGTACGGCATAGTCAACCGGGACCTGCGCAGGCCCGCCGACATCAAGCAGGTGATAGCGAGGCTGGTGGACGGAAGCCGTTTCCACGAGTTCAAGGCCGGCTACGGGAAAACCCTGGTCTGCGGCTTCGCCTCCTGGACGGGCAGGCCCGTAGGCATCATCGGCAACCAGGGCATACTCTTCTCCGAGTCGGCCCAGAAGGGCGCGCATTTCATAGAACTCTGCGGCCAGCGCGGCATCCCGCTGGTCTTCCTGCAGAACATCACCGGTTTCATGGTGGGCAAGAAGTTCGAGCAGGGCGGCATCATCAAGCACGGTGCGAAGCTGGTGCAGGCCGTCTCCACGGTGCCGGTGCCGAAGATAACCGTGATAGTGGGCGCCTCCAACGGCGCCGGCAACTACGCGATGTGCGGCCGGGCCTACGGCGCGCGTTTCCTGTTCGCCTGGCCCAATTCGCGGGTCTCCGTGATGGGGGCCGCGCAGGCGGCCGGCGTGATGGTAACGATCAAGCAGGCCAAGCTTGGCCGCCCGCTCACGGCCGAGGAAGAGGCGGAGATAAAGAAGCCGATACTGGAGCAGTACGAGCGCGAGAGCCACCCTTATTACGCCACCAGCCGCCTCTGGGACGACGGCATCATAGAGCCAGCGGACACGCGGAAGGTGGTGGGCTGGGCTCTGGAGATGGCCGCGCTTTCCCCGCAGCCTATGATAGGGGCCGGGCGCACCCCGGTCTATCGCATGTAGGGGGACGGATGAAAAAATACGAGACCATAGAGACCGAGATCTCCGGCCAGGCGGCCACCGTCTGGCTGGCCAGGCCCGAGCTGCGCAACGCCTTCAACGAACGCATGGTGGCCGACATCACGGCGGCCTTCCTGGACCTTTCGGTCCACCAGGAGGTGCGCGTGATAGTGCTGCGCGGCCGCGGCAAAGCCTTCTGCGCCGGGGCGGACCTGAACTGGCTCGGGGCCGCGGCCAGATACACGCGCGAGCAGAACTACGACGAGAGCATAAGACTGGCCAGGTGCTTCAAGGCCATCTACACCTCCCCCAAGCCGACGGTCTGCGCCGTGCACGGCGCCTCGATAGGCGGGGCCAACGGCCTGGCGGCCGCGTGCGATTTCGCCTACTGTACGGACGACGCCGTCTTCTCCCTGAGCGAGGTGAAAATAGGAGTGGTACCGGCCTGCATCTCTCCCTACGTGATAAAGCGCGTCGGAGAATGCCGCGCGCGGGACCTGATGCTGACCGGACGCCGGATAAGCGGCCGCGAGGCGCAGGCCTGCGGGCTCGTCAACGCCTCCTTCCCGGACCTGGCTGCGCTCGACGCGCACCTGGACGGCCTGACGGCCGCGCTGAAGAGCAGCGGCCCGGTGGCCATAGGGCAATGCAAGAAACTGATCTACGACGTAACCAACAGGCTGGATTTTGAGGAGGCCGTCGAGTACACGGCCAACGCGATAGCCGATATACGGGTCACGCCGGAGGCGCAGGAGGGGATGGCCGCTTTCCTGGAGAAAAGAAAGCCGAAGTGGGCGGAATAGCCGGGGGGCGGAAAAGGGGACGGGATGAACCAGATGAACCTTAAGGAAGAGCACAATATAATCAGGGAGAGCATCCGGGCCTTCGCGGAGAAGGAGATAAGACCGGTCGCCGGCAAGCTCGACGAGAACGAGGAGTTCTCGGCGGAGCTGACCGCCAAGATGGGCGAACTCGGCCTTTTCGGCACTACGGTGGCCGAGGAATTCGGCGGCCACGGCCTGGACTACCTTTCCTACATAATCGCCGTGGAGGAGCTGGCCCGCGTGGACGGCTCGCAGGCCGCCACGGTGGCGGCGCACAACTCGCTCGGCACCGGCCCGATATTCTATTTCGGCAGCAAGGCGCAGAAGGAAAAGTACCTGCCGAAGCTCTGCACCGGCAAGGCGCTCTGGGCCTTCGGGCTCACCGAGCCGGACGCCGGCTCGGATTCGCAGGCCACCCGCACCACCGCGGAGCTGAAGGACGGCTTCTGGGTCATCAACGGCTCCAAGACCTTCATAACCAACGGTTCCGCGGAGATAACCGCTGGCGTTACGGTGAAGGCGGTCAGCGGCGTGCGCGGCGACGGCAAGAAGGAATTCTCGACCATACTCGTGGAAGCCGGGACCCCGGGCTTCACCGCCAGGACGATGAAAGGCAAGCTGATGTGGCGCGGCTCCAACACGTCGGAGCTCTTCTTCGACAACTGCCGCGTGCCGGCGGAGAACCTGCTGGGCCACCGCGGCGACGGGGCCAAGGTGATGCTTACGGCGCTTGACAGCGGGCGCCTCGCCATCGGCGCGATGGGGCTGGGCTGCGCGCAGGGCGCGTTCGAGGCGGCGCTGGCCTATTCCAAGGAGCGCAAGCAGTTCGGCAAGCCCATCGGCAATTTCCAGGTGATAGCGTTCAAGCTCGCGGACATGGCGGTGAAGATAGAGGCCGCCCGCAACCTGCTCTACAACGCCTGCTGGCTGCGCGACAACAAGAAGCCTTTCGCCAGGGAAGCGGCGATGGCGAAGCTTTACTGCTCCGAAGTGGCGAAGGAAGTGGCCGATGAGGCCGTGCAGATACACGGCGGTTACGGCCTGCTGAAAGGCTACGACGTGGAGCGGTTCTACCGCGACCAGCGGCTGCTGCAGATAGGCGAAGGAACTTCGGAGATACAGCGCCTCGTCATCTCCCGCCACCTGGGGATTTGATCAATTCTACTCCGCTCTGAGCGGGTGTCGGATGATTTGAATCTTCGGGCACGCGGTCTCGCACTGGGCTATGCCCGTGCCGCATCAGGAGCTATGCTCAGCAGGCGGCCACCGTGCTCGCCGCTCGGCACGCAGACCTGTCGCTTCGCTCCATCCGGTCGTCGCGCTGGCCTATGGCCGTGCCGTATCAGGCGCTATGCGCGTCAGACGGCCTTCGCAAGCTCCTCCCTGCGCGACGGCCCTCAGCTCCAAATCCTCCGCCACCAGCTAATGCAGGCCGGCTCTTTTGGGGCATTATTTGGATATCCTCTGGGGTGACGCGAGGACCGGGTTAGCAAAACCTTCGTGAGGGCGAGGCTTGCACAGCGCCGCGTGGAGCGAAGCGACACTTTCTTGCCTGAATGATGAGCGAGGCCACGGTGTGGACGGATGGAGCGAAGCGACAGGTCCCCGCGCGTTTTGCGTTCCGGTCCTCGTGGCACCCTGTAATTCCTGAAAATTATTTCCCGAAGCCGGGGATCGGCCCGGTCTTCATCACCGCGCCCGGCAGCTCGCGCCCGAAGAACGCCGAGGCGGCGCGGGCCACCGAGATCAGCTCCTCCAGGTCCACGTCCTTCCGCAGCCCCATCCTCTGCAGGGTGTGGACGAAGTCTTCGGTGCAGACGTTGCCCGACGGCAGCTTGATGAACGGGCAGCCCCCCAGCCCGCCCGCCGAAGTGTCGAACCAGGTCACACCGGTCTCCAGCGCGGCGAAACAGTTGGCCATGCCCGTGCCGTAGGCGTTGTGGAAGTGGCAGGACAGCGGCAGCCCCGGGGCCAGCCGGGCCACGGCGGAGAACAATTCCTTCACCTGCGGCGGATTGGCGTGCCCCGCCGTGTCCGAAAGGCCTATACTGCCGACGCCCGCTTCCAGATAGGTCTTTACCACCGAAAGCACCTTCTCCGCCGGCACCGGACCCTCGTAGCCGCAGCCGAAGGAGGAATGGACCGAGGCGTGAACCGTTTTTCCGGCGTTAAGCGCCTCGCGGGCCATCGCGGCCACGCGCAGCGCCGCTTCTTCGGTTCCCATGCCGGTGTTCTCTCGGCTGTGCGTCTCGCTCGCGGAAGAGCCCACGCAGAACACCTGCACGCCGCATTTCATGCCGCGCTCCAGGCCCTTTTCGTTGAGCGCCAGCGCGCTTAGCCTGGAAGCCAGCTTAGGGTCCCTGCCCAGAAAATGCTTAAAAAGCTCCCCGGTGTCGGCCATCTGCGGCACCTTGTCGGCGCGGACAAAGGAGCCCAGCTGCACCAGGTCCAGCCCCGCGGCCAGCATGCGCTCCGCCCACCGGATCTTTGTCCCCGCGGGCACGAGTTTTTCCTCGTGCTGTATGCCGTCCCTCAGCCCGACTTCCTGCAGATGGATCTTTTTAACCGCGGTCATGCTTCCTCCGGAAAGCGGCCGGAACGGCCGCGGTCCAACCGGATTCTAATAAATTAACGGGCCAGGCGGGAACAAGGAACTGCCCGGGGCCGCCCGATTTATCTATAATTGTAAAAAGCCGGTTCGGGGAGGACTTCCTATGAAATATCCGAAAAAAGTCGTATTGGGCGACATTACCGTGCGCGACGGCTTCCAGCACGAGGAGAGGACCATCCCGACGCGGGCCAAGCTCTGGTGCGTGGAGCAGCTGGTCCTGGCCGGCTTCAGGCGCATAGAAGTGACCAACCTCGGCAACCCGACGGGTATGCCGCAGTTCGCCGACGCCGACCAGTTGCTGCAGGCCATACACGGCAGCAAATTGATAAAGGACAAGCTGAAGGACGTCGAGCTCACGGCCGTGACCATCCGGGAAAAGGCGGCCGAGAGGGCCTTCGACGCCCGCCAGAAGGGCTGGGGTCCCGACCGCATCCTGTTCATGGTCTCCACCAGCGAAGCCCATCACAAGAAGAATTCAGGACTGTCCCTGGACGAGTACTGGAAGATGTGCGAGACCTACATCAAGAAGGCGCACCAGAACGGGATAAAGGTCTGCGGCACAGTTTCCACCATCTGGGGCTGCCCCATCGCGGGACCGACGGAGCTCAGGCACGCCGTGGAGTTCACCAGGCGCTTCCTGGACATCGGGGCCGACGACATCGAACACGCCGACCACGACGGTTCCGCCTCCCCGGACAAGGTCTTCGACTACTTTTCCATGGTGCTTAAGGATATGCCGGACCCTGCGCGGCACGTGGCCCATTTCCATGTGACCCGGGGCTGGGGCCTGGCCAACGTCCTGGCCGCGCTGCAGGCTGGCATCACCCATTTCGAGGGCACTCTGGGCGGCATAGGCGGCCAGCCCGCCGACTTCGTGGACGGCGTCCCGGTGGCCGGGACAGGCAAGCATTACTACGCGGACCCCGGGATAGTCGGGCTGGTCTCTACCGAGGACATGGCGGTAATGATGGACGAGATGGGCATAGACACGGGCCTGAGTCTGGACCGCGTATTGGAGACCGGCCGGACTGTAGAGCGCATCGTCGGCCGCCGCCTCCGGTCGGAAACGGTACACTCCGGCAGGGTGCCCAAAACCCCGACCGGCCGCGGTTCGCCCCTTACTTTGTAATTAAGCGGCGAGCTGACCGCGGCCGCATGGTCAGGGCCGGCGCTTTTTGTGTATAATTTTTAGCGCCGGCAGCGCGTTTTTATTGCCATCCGTCAATGATATCATTGACTTCATTTTATTGAATCTATCGCCCGGCCGAAGTCACAAACTCTAAAGGGGAGCGGAGGTGGGATGCCTTCAGGTACTGCCAGGCGGGGCGACGACTGCATAGGGACGTTGGAATCGCTCAGCAAAGAAGAACTCATAAGCATCATCGTGGACGACGCCAAGAACTGGCTCGCCCACGACGGGCTCTGGTTCCAGGCCGTGGAGAAAGAGCACGGCATGGACGCCGCTATCAAGGCCGACACCGAGGCCTGGGGGAAGTTCACCGTCATAGAGGCGCGCCGCATCATGGAGCGCCTGGGCATAAAGCCCGGCGGCGGCCTGGAGGCGCTGGGGCGCTGCCTGAAGCAGCGTTTCTACGCGAGGCTCAACGACCAGAAGTTCGAGATGGCCGGGGAGAAGAAGGCCGTCTTCCGCATGCTGGACTGCCGCGTGCAGTCCGCCCGCAAGCGAAAGGGCCTGCCGGATTTTCCGTGCAAGTCCGTCGGCATCGTGGAATACGCGGAGTTCGCGCGCGCGGTGGACCCCCGCATAGAGACGCGCTGCCTCGCCTGCCCGCCCGACGCGCACCCGGAGGATTCCTGGTGCGGCTGGGAATTCATCCTGAAGGACTAGGAGCCATATGCAGCAGGAGCTAAAGCCCTACCAGCCAGCCAACAAGGTCCGCTTCGTCACCGCCACCAGCCTCTACGACGGCCACGACGCCGCCATCAACATCATCCGCCGCATTTTGCTCGCCTCCGGCGCCGAGGTGATCCACCTGGGCCACAACCGCTCGGTGGAGGAGATCGTCAACGCGGCCGTGCAGGAGGACGTGCAGGGCATAGCGGTGAGCTGCTACCAGGGCGGCCACATAGAGTTCTTCAGGTACCTCGTGGACCTGCTGAAGAAGCGCAAGGCAGGCCACATCAAGGTGTTCGGCGGCGGCGGCGGCGTCATCATCCCGAAGGAGATCTCCGAGCTGCACAAGTACGGCGTCAGCCGCATCTTCTCGCCCGAGGACGGCCGCAAGCTGGGCCTGCAGGGCATGATAGACATAATGATGAAGTCCTGCGACTTCGAGCTGAAGACGGACTTGAAGAAGGCCGCCGCCCGTCTCGCTCCGGGCGACACCGCCGCCCTCAACGCCGTCATCACCGCTTTCGAACGCTCCGCGGCAGGCGAAAAAGTCGACGGCCTCGCCGAACTGCGCGCCGGCCTGAAGAAGAGCCCGAACGACCCGCCGGTCATAGGTATCACCGGCACAGGCGGCGCCGGCAAGAGCTCGCTGATAGACGACCTGATCTGCCGCTTCCTGCGCGACTTCTCCGACAAGACCGTGGCCATCCTCGCGGTGGACCCCTCCCGCCGCCGCAGCGGCGGCGCGCTGCTGGGCGACCGCATACGGATGAACTACATCAACTCGCCGCGCGTCTACATGCGCTCGTTCTCGTCGCGCGACTCCGGCACCGAGCTCTCTCCCAGCATCGGGGACGCCGTACTCGCCGCGAAGGCCGCGGGCTTCGACCTGGTGATAGTGGAGACCAGCGGCATAGGCCAGGGCAGCGCCGGCATAGTGGAGCTGGGCGACGTCTCGCTCTACGTGATGACCGCGGAGTTCGGCGCGCTGAGCCAGCTCGAGAAGATAAACATGCTGGACTTCGCCGACATCGTCGCGCTCAACAAGTTCGACCGCGGCAACGCGCAGGACGCCTACCGCGGCGTCTGCCGCCAGTACGCCGTCAACCACGGCCTCACCCGAGACTCCGGCAGGAAGGTGCCGGTGTTCGGCACCGTGGCGAGCCTCTTCAACGATCCCGGCACCAACGACCTGTACGAGGCGCTGATAGAAGCGCTCGACAAGAAGAAGAAGCTCGGCTGGAAGATAAGGAAGGACAACGCCCCGTCGGACAGCTCGGCCGGGGAGGTGCTGCCGCAGTCGCAGGTGCATTACCTGGGCGAGATAGCCAGGACCGCCCGCGCTTACCGCAAGGGCACCATGGACCAGGCTTCCGCCGCGCGCGACCTCTACAAGGCCGAGGGGACCGCGGAGCTGCTGAAGAAGGCCGGCGCGGCGAAAGAGGCGCTGGCCGCCGTTGATTCGCTGAAGGAGGACCTGAAGGCCCGCCTGAAACCCGAGACCGAGGCCCTGCTGAAGGATTTCCGCCGCCTGCGCGAGCTCTACAGCGGCGACGAGCTGGTCACGAAGGTCCGCGACCGCGAGATACGCACGAAACTTTATACCTCTACGCTCTCCGGCACCAAGGTCCCCAAGGTCAGCGTGCCGGACTTCGAGGACTGGGGCGAGATAGTGCGCTGGTGCCGTCAGGAGAACTTCCCGGGGCATTTCCCTTACACCGCCGGCGTGTTCCCGTTCAAGCGCGTGGAAGAGGACCCGAAACGGCAGTTCGCCGGCGAGGGCTCTCCCGTGCGCACCAACAAGCGCTTCCACCTGCTCTGCGACGGAGAGCAGGCCAAGCGCCTCAGCACCGCCTTCGACAGCGTCACGCTCTACGGCTCCGACCCGGGCCGCTCGCCGGACATCTTCGGCAAGGTGGGCGAGAGCGGCGTCAGCATCTGCACGCTCGACGACATCAAGAAACTCTACGCCGGCTTCGACCTCTGCGCCCCGAACACCAGCGTCTCGATGACCATCAACGGCCCGGCGCCGGTCATGCTGGCCATGTTCTTCAACGCTGCCATAGAGGGCGAGGTCGAGAAGTTCAAAAAAGAGAAGAAGCGCCTCCCCGGCGCGAAGGAATACGAGGCGCTGAAGGAGTGCACGCTGCAGACCGTGCGCGGCACCGTGCAGGCCGACATCCTCAAGGAGGACCAGGGCCAGAACACCTGCATCTTCTCCACCGCCTTCGCGCTGAAGATGATGGGCGACATGCAGCAGTACTTCATCGAGCACAGGATACGCAACTATTATTCCGTCAGCATCAGCGGCTACCACATAGCCGAGGCCGGCGCCAACCCGATCAGCCAGCTGGCCTTCACGCTGGCCAACGGCTTCACGTACGTGGAGTACTACCTGGCCCGCGGCATGCGGATAGACGACTTCGCGCACAACCTGTCCTTCTTCTTCAGCAACGGCCTGGACGCCGAGTACTCGGTGATAGGCCGCGTCGCGCGCCGCATCTGGTCCGTGGTGATGCGCGAGCGCTACGGCGCCTCCGAGCGCAGCCAGAAGCTGAAGTACCACATCCAGACCTCGGGCCGCTCGCTGCACGCGCAGGAGATGGACTTCAACGACATCCGCTCCACGCTGCAGGCGCTGATGGCCATCTACGACAACTGCAACTCGCTGCACACGAACGCCTACGACGAGGCCGTCACCACGCCCACCGAGGAGTCGGTGCGCCGCGCGGTGGCGATACAGCTGATCATCACCAAGGAGCTGGGCCTCGCCAAGAACGAGAACACGCTGCAGGGTTCCTTCATCATGGAGGAGCTGACCGACCTGGTGGAAGAGGCGGTGCTCTCCGAGCTCGAGAACCTGGACGCCCGCGGCGGCGTGCTGGGGGCGATGGAGACTCAGTACCAGCGCGGCAAGATCCAGGACGAGTCGATGCTCTACGAGGAAGGCAAGCACGACGGCACGCTGCCGATCATCGGCGTGAACACGTTCCTTAACCCCCATGCAGGGGAGTACAAGGCGCCCGAGGTCATCACCCGCGCGTCGAAGGCCGAGAAGGAAGGCCAGATAAAGAACCTCGAGGCTTTCAGGCGCCGCAACAAGGCCAAGGCCCCCGCCGCGCTGAAGAAGCTGCAGCGCGCGGCCCAGACAGGCGGCAACATCTTCGCCGAGCTGATGGAGACCGTGAGGTACGCTTCTCTGGGCGAGATAACCGGAGCCCTTTACGAGATAGGCGGGCGCTACCGCCGCAATATGTGATGGAATTCTTCGAGGCCGTGGAGAAGCGCGTCAGCGTGCGCAGATACAGGCCGGACCCGGTGAGCCGGGAGGACCTCCTGCGCGTGCTGAAGGCCGCCCGCAGGGCGCCGTCGTGGGAGAACCTGCAGTGCGCCCGTTTCCTCGTGGTCACGGCACCAGAAAAGAGGAAAGCCGTGTTCGACGCCGTGCCGGAGGGGAACCCGGCGAAGAAGGCGCTGCGCGCGGCGCCGGCGGTCATACTGCTCTGCGCTGACCCCGCGGATTCCGGTTCCCGCGGCGGGCTGGATTACTTCCTGGTGGACGCCGGCATAGCTTTCGAGCACCTTTTCCTGGCGGCCGCGGCGCTGGGCCTCGGCACCTGCTGGGTAGGGGTCTTCGGCGAAGCCGACCTGAAGAAGGCCTTCGGCATCCCGGACCGCACGCGCATCGTCGCGCTGACGCCGCTCGGCTACCCGGAGAAGGAGAGCTCCCCGCGCCCGCGCAAGGAGCTTTCCGAGCTGGTCCATTTCGAAGAGTGGGGAGGCGCGGAGAAAAAATGAGCGAGCACGCCAACAGGCTTGTGAAACTCCAGGGAAAGCTGGCCGGGCAGGGCCTGGGCGGCGCCCTTATCACCCATTTCACCGACATCTTCTATTTCTCCGGCACCAGGCAGAACAGCGTGCTCTGGGTGCCCGTCTCCGGCCGGGCGGTGCTGCTCGTCAGGAAAAGCCTTGCGAAGGCGAAGGCGGAGTCCGAGGGTGTGGAGGTGCGGCCGTTCGCCGGCAAGGCGTCGTTCCTGGAGGCCGTTCCAGCAGGCCACCTGAAAGCGGGGCTGGTCTTCAACGGCCTGAGCGCCCAGCTGTTCAGGTTCTATTCCGGTCTTATGAAGGGCGCGGAGTTCGCGGATATCTCCGCAGCGGTGCGCGACCTGCGCGCAGTGAAATCCCCGGCCGAACTGGAGCTGGTCCGCGAGAGCGGGAGGCGGCTGGGCGGAGTTTTCGCCGCCGCCCCGTCCTTCCTGAAGCCGGAGATGAGCGAGCTGGAGGCCGCCGCGGCCTTCGAATATCATTCGCGTCTGGCCGGCAACGAGGGCTGCCGCATGCGAGCGCCGATAGGCGAGAACTTCATCGGCGTCGCCGTCGCGGGCGCCAGCGGCGCCATCCCAGGCTATTTCGACGGAGCCGTGACCGGCCCCGGCCTGTCCAGCGCCTCCCCCGTGGGCGCGTCGCTGGCGCGCGTGGGGCGCGACGCGCCGCTGTTCCTGGACTACACCTTCATGCACGCCGGCTACATCACCGACATGACCCGGCTGTTCGTCTTCGGCAGGCTGCCGGAGAAGCTGGCGAAGGCCTATGAGGTGTCGGTGGAGATACACGACGAGATCTCGGCCGGGCTGAAAGCAGGAGCCGTAGGAGAGGAGCTTTATCTGAAGACCCTTTCCATGGCGGAAAAGGCCGGCCTCGCGGAGAATTTCATGGGCGTGCCGGGGGAGCAGGCGAAGTTCGTGGGCCACGGCGTGGGCCTGGAGCTCGACGAGATGCCGGTGCTCTGCATGGGCGCGAAGGCGCCGCTGGAGGCCGGCAGCGTGGTGGCGCTGGAGCCGAAGTTCATTTTCCCCGGGCTGGGCGCGGTGGGGGTGGAGAACACCTTCGTCGTCGGACCTTCCGGGCCGGAGAATATAACCGGCAAGGATACCGGGATAGTTCATCTGTAAGCCCCGCGCATACGGGGTACGACAAACAGGGAGGAATAGGACATGGAAAAGGATATTTTCGTGGTGGAGGCCCTGCGCACGCCGTTCTGCTCGCTGGGCGGGGCGCTGTCCGAGGTGCCGGCGCCGAAGCTGGCCGCGGGAGTGATAAAGGGCCTGCTCGAGAAGACCAAGCTGCCGGCCGAGGCCGTCGGCGAGGTCATTATCGGCGAGGTGCTGGCTGGCGGAGTGGGCCAGGCCCCTGCGCGCCAGGCGATGATCTACGCCGGCCTCCCTCCGTCGGTCCCGGCGATGACGATAAACAAGGTCTGCGGCAGCGGCCTGAAGGCCGTGATGCTCGCGGCCGGCTCCATAGCCCTCGGCGACTCCGAGACCGCGATAGCGGGCGGCATGGAGAACATGTCGCTCGCGCCGTATATCCTCGATAAGGCCCGCTACGGCTACCGGATGGGCAATGGCAAGCTGGTGGACCTGATGATACACGACGGCCTGAGCGACCCGTACACCGGCCGCCACATGGGAGAGATAGGCGAGGAGAGCGCGTCCAAGCACGCCCTCACCCGCGAGGCGCAGGACAAGTTCGCCACCCGCTCCTACAAGCTCGCGCAGGAAGCCGTGAAGTCCGGCATCTTCAAGGACGAGATAGTGCCGGTGGTGAAGGAATCCCGCAAGGGCCCCGTCACGGTAGCCGACGACGAGGAGCCGTTCAAGGTGGACTTCGAGAAGATCGGCAAGCTGAAGCCGGTGTTCAGGAAGGACGGCACGATAACCGCCGCGAACGCCTCCACGATCAACGACGGCGCCGCGCTGCTGCTGCTGGCCGGCGCTGAGGCGGTGAAGAAGTACGGCCTCAAGCCTAAGGCGAAGATAAAGGCCTGCGCCACCGCGAGCCTCGCGCCGGAGAATTTCCCGGACGCGCCGGTGGAAGCCATAAAGAAGGCCTGCGCCAAAGCGGGCCTGAAGACCTCAGACATAGACCTCTTCGAGATAAACGAGGCCTTCTGCACGGTGACGATGATAGCCATCAAGGAGCTCGGCCTGCCGGAGGAGAAGGTCAACGTGAACGGCGGCGCCGCCGCCATCGGCCACCCGATAGGCGCCAGCGGCGCCAGGCTGGCCGGCACGGTGATAAGGGAGCTGCACAAGCGGGGCGCCAAGTACGGCCTGGCCACGCTGTGCATCGGCGGCGGAGAAGCGGTAGCCGTCATTTTCGAGCGGGTTTAAACTAACGGGACGGGAGACGATATGATAAAGAAAGCCGGAGTTCTTGGTGCCGGGCAGATGGGCAACGGTATTGCCCACGTGCTGGCGCTGGCCAAATACGACGTGGTGCTGTGCGACAATTCCGAGGCGCAGCTGCAGAAGGCCGTGGCGACAATCGATAAGAACCTGGAGCGCCAGGCCAAGAAGGGGCTGATCACCGGGGATATCAAGGAGATAGCCGCCCGCATAAAGACGGCCAAGGAGATCCCCGCGCTGGCCGACTGCGACATAGTGATAGAGGCCGTGACGGAGAAGGAGTCGCTGAAGCTGGACCTGTTCAGGCAGCTCGACGCCGCCGTGAAGAAGGGCGCGATACTCGCCTCCAACACCTCCTCCATACCGATAACGAAGATAGCCTCCGCCACCTCCCGCCCCGAGCGCGTGATGGGGATGCACTTCATGAACCCGGTGCCGGTGATGACGCTCGTAGAGCTGATCAAGGGCCACGCTACCAGCGACGAGACGTTCAGGGAGGTAGCCGAGCTGGCCAAGGCGCTCGGCAAGGAGACCGCGGTGTCGCAGGACTACCCCGGCTTCATCATCAACCGCATACTGATCCCGATGCTCAACGAGGCCGTCTTCGCGCTGTACGAGGGCATAGCCTCCGCCGAGGACATAGACAAGGGCATGAAGCTGGGCACCAACCAGCCGATGGGCCCGCTGACGCTGGCCGACTTCATCGGCCTCGACACCGTGCTCGCCATCGCGAACGTGCTGTACGAGGGCTTCAAGGACCCGAAGTACCGCCCGTGCCCGCTGCTGGTAAAGATGGTCAACGCCGGCTACCTGGGCCGCAAGTCCGGCCGCGGTTTCTACGACTACACGGCGGCGAAATAACATGGCCTACGAGAACCTGCTGCTGGAAAAGACGGAAGCCGGCGTAGCGGTGCTGACCGTGAACCGCCCGAAGAGCCTCAACGCGCTGAACACGGCCGTGCTGAAAGAGCTGGACCAGGCGCTCAGCGAGCTGGCCGCCGACGCGGCCGTGAGGGCCGTGGTGCTGACAGGTTCCGGCGAGAAGGCCTTCGTGGCCGGCGCCGATATCTCTGAGATGGCCGAAATGTCCCCCGCCGCCGCCCGCGAGTTCTCGCGGCTGGGCAGCGGGGTTTTCCGCTCTATTGAGGAGCTGAGGAAGCCGGTGATAGCCGCCGTGAACGGCTACGCGCTGGGCGGCGGGCTTGAGCTGGCGCTCGCTTGCGACTTTATCTACGCCTCCGACAACGCTAGGCTCGGCCTGCCCGAGACCACGCTGGGCGTGATCCCCGGTTTCGGCGGCACCCGCCGGCTGGCCGCCCGCTGCGGCGCGGCCCGCGCGCGCGAGATGATCTTCACCGGCCGCCCGCTGGACGCGGCGAAAGCCGCGGCCTGCGGCCTCGTCAACGAGGTGTTCCCGCAGGCGGAGCTGCTGAAAGCCGCTTCCGCCGCCGCCGGGAAGATAGCCGCCAACGGCCCGCTGGCCGTGGCCGCCGCCAAGGACGCGGTGGACAACGGCGCCGGGAACCCGGAGTACGAGCCGGCGCTGTTCTCGCTGCTCTTCGCGACGGCGGACCAGCGCGAGGGCATGAAGGCCTTCACGGAAAAGAGGAAGGCGGAGTTCAAAGGCAAGTAAGCAGGGAGGACGGAAGAATGAATTTCGAACTGACGCAGGACCAGAAGATACTCAGGGACAGCGTGCGCGACTTCGTAGAGAAGGAGATAAAGCCGATAGCGGCCAAGATAGACGAGGAGCACAGGATACCGCAGGAGCTGACCGCGAAGATGGCGGAGATGGGCTTCTTCGGCAGCTATATCCCGGAGAAGTACGGCGGCGCAGGGCTCGACGCGATGTCCTACGCGCTGCTGGTGGAGGAGGTCTCCAAGGCCTGCGCCTCCAACGGCGTCTACATCTCGGCCCATACCTCGCTCTGCTGCGACCCGCTGCTGAACTTCGGCACCGAGGAGCAGAAAATGAAGTGGCTGCCCGACCTGACCTCCGGCAAGAAGATAGGCTGCATACTGCTGACCGAGTCCGACGCCGGCAGCGACGTGGCCTCGATAGCCACCAACTATAAGCGCGACGGCGACCAATTCGTCGTCAACGGCACCAAGATGTTCATCACCAACGGCGGCTGCCGCGGCACCGGCGTCCTGTTCGCCACGAAGGACAGATCACTCGGCCACAAGGGCCTGTCGGCCTTCATCGTGGACCTGTCCTCCCCCGGTGTCACCGTCATGAAGGAAGAGAACAAGATGGGCATACGCGGCACCTCCACCGCCGCGTTCGCCTTCGACAACCTCAAGGTGCCGGCGGAGAACCTGCTCGGCGAGGAAGGGAAAGGTTTCAAGATCGCCATGGAGACGCTGAACGGCGGCCGCATCGGCATCGCCGCGCAGGCGCTGGGGATTGCCGGCGGGGCCTTCGCCCGCGCGCTGGAATATTCCAAGCAGCGCAAGCAGTTCGGCAAGCCGCTCTGCGCCTTCCAGTCGGTCCAGTTCAAGCTGGCCGAGATGTACGCGCGCATAGAGCAGGCCAAGCTGCTCGTCTACAAGGCGGCCTGGATGAAGGACGCCCACGTGAATTATTCCACCGAGTCGGCCATGTGCAAGATGTGCGCCTCTGAGGCGGCTACCTACGTCACCAAAGAGGCCGTGCAGATACACGGCGGCTACGGCTACATCGCGGATTACGAGGTGGAGAGGATGTTCCGCGACGCCAAGATAACGGAGATCTACGAGGGTACCAACGAGATGCAGCGCATAGTGATCTCGAAGGCGCTGGTCTCCTAGCGCGTTCCCGCACGGAGGAAGAATGGAAGCCACCCGGGAGATATACTGGAACGTCGGTCACGGCGTGATACTGCCGATGTACGGCTTTTTCGCCGCGGCGGCGGGCGCCATGGCCTACGGGTTCTATAAAAAGCTCGCCGTCTACAGGTCCGGCAAGGCGCTGGACAGGGTTTCCGGGCCGGCGGACCGGCTGGCCCGGGCCGTTTCCTGGGCGCTGGCGCAGCTGAAGGTTCTGCGCAACCCGTTCCCCGGGCTGTTCCACGCGGGCTTCTTCTGGGGCTTCCTGTTGCTGACGGCCGGCACTACGCTTATCATGGCGCAGGAGGATTTCACCGCCCGGCTCTTCGGCCTCCGCTTCCTGCAGGGGGATTTCTACCGCGGCTTCTCCTTCGTCCTGGACATCGCCGGCCTCGCCGCTATCGTCGCGCTGCTCGTCTTCTTCGTGCGGCGCTTCCTCTACAGGCCCAAGGGCCTGGATACCGCCGCCGATGACTGCCTCGCCCACGCGCTGCTTTTCTTCATACTGGTCACAGGCTTCGTGATAGAGGGCGCCCGCATGGCCGTCACCGAGCTGCACGCCAACCCGGAGCTGGCCCGGTTCTCACCGGTGGGCCTGCTCGTGGCCGGCCTGCTGCCGGGGGACCCGTCGGCCCTCGAAGGGCTGCATAAGACGCTGTGGTGGACGCACATGTTCGCGGCTTTCGGCTTCATCGCGATGATACCCTTCAGCAAGCTGCGCCACCTGTTCCTGATACCGGTGAACTACTTCTTCTCCGATACCGGCCCGCTCGGCGGGCTGAAGACCATAGACCTGGCCGACGAGAGCGCGCAGACCTTCGGCGCGGAGAAGGTGAACGAGCTGTCCTGGAAGGACATCTATGACTCCGATGCCTGCGTCTCCTGCAAGCGCTGCCAGGACGAATGCCCCGCCTATGCCACCGGCAAGACTCTCTCGCCGATGAAGGTCATACAGGACCTGCGCGGCAGCGCTTTCGCCGGTCCCGAGACCGATATCATAGCGGCCGTCACTGACAAGGCCCTCTGGGCCTGCACGACCTGCAGGTCCTGCCAGACCACCTGCCCCGCCGCGGTCGAGCACGTGCCCAAGATCATAGAGATGCGCCGGAACCTGACGCTGATGAAGGGCGAGTTCGCCGGAGAGGAAGGACGCGCCGCGGTCAGCAGCCTCGAGGTGAACAAGAACCCGTTCGGCCTGCCCAACGCCTCGCGCGCGGACTGGGCCGCAGGGCTGGGCGTGAAACCTCTCTCGGAGGACCCGTCGGCCGACATCCTTTATTTCGCCGGCTGCTACGCCTCCTTCGACAGGCGCAACAAGGCCGTGGCCGCGAAGTTCATGGAGATCTGCGCGAAGGCCGGCGTCAAGGCGGGCCTGCTCGGCAAGGAAGAGCAGTGCTGCGGAGAGCCGGCGCGCAAGCTGGGCAACGAGTACCTTTACCAGGAGCTGGCGGGGGAGAACATCAAGGCCTTCGCCAAGTACGGCGTGAAAAAGATCGTGACCGCCTGTCCGCACTGCCGCCACACTCTCGGCGTGCACTACCGCGACCTCGGCTTCGAGGGCAATGTCGTCCATTACACGGTTTTCATCAAGGAGCTGATAGACTCCGGCAAGCTTAAGCTCAAGGCCGAGCCGTTCGAGTTCACTTACCACGATTCCTGCTACATGTCCCGCTACTCCGGCATAACGGAGGAGCCCCGCGCCGTGCTCGCGGCCGCTGGCGGCAGCCTGGCCGAGATGGAGAGGCACGGCGACAGGAACTTCTGCTGCGGCGGCGGGGGCGGGCGGGCCCTGCTGGAGGAGAAGGAAGGCACGAAGATCAGCGTCGAGCGCGTGAAGATGGCCCGCGCCACCGGCAGGCCGGTGGTGGTGTCCAATTGCCCGTTCTGCCTCACGATGCTCGAGGACGGCATAAAGACCGCCGACTGCGAGACCGCCCTGAAGGCGCGCGACCTCGCGGAAGTGGTGGCGGAAAGGCTGGCTTAGCGCCGGCCCCGCGGTAAACTTGGGAGTAGAACTGGAGAGCTTATGAAAATACTCGTGTGCGTTAAACAGATACCCGACATGGCGTCGAAGTTCAAGCCGAACGCCGACGGCACCTGGTTCAACGAGGCGGACCTGGCCTTCAGGATGAACGAGTACGACGAGTACGCGGTGGAGGAGGCCGTCAAGCTGCGGGAGAAGGACCCGGCTTCGGAGCTGGTGGTGCTCTCCGTCGGCCCGGCCCGCGTGGTGGAGGCGCTGAAGAAGGCGCTGGCCATGGGCTGCGACCGCGCGGTGCACGTGCAGGACGATAACGTCTTCCGTAAGGACCCCTGGCAGATAGCCTCCCTGATAGCGGCCTACGCGAAGAAAGAGAATTTCGACATAGTCTTCACCGGCATGCAGTCGCAGGACCGCGGCTCGGCCCAGATAGGTCCGCTTCTTGCCGGCATGCTGGGTTTTTCCTGCGTTACCACGGTCATCGGCTTCTCCCTGGAGGGAAGGACGGCGACGGTCAGGCGCGAGCTCGAGGGCGGCGCGAAAGGCATCGTGAAGGCCGCCCTGCCGGCGGTCATCACATGTCAGCTGGGCCTGAACACGCCGCGCTACCCCACGCTGCCGAACATCATGAAGGCCAAGAAGAAGGAGATCGCGGCGTTCAAGGCCGAGGAGCTGTCCGCGGAAGCGGCGCTGTCGGCCGCGGAAAAGTTCTACGCGCCGGTAAAGAAAGGCACCGGCCTGGTGCTAGAGGGCGGGGACGCCGCGTCGCTGGCGGGCAAACTGATAGACGTGCTCAAAGAGAAGACCACTGTGCTCAGGGGCTGACCCGGCCCGGAACAAGGAAACAGGAGAAATGTCATGAAAACCCTTCTCGTATTCGAATACCGCCGCGGCAAGCTGTCCGAGGCCAACCAGGAGCTGCTGGGTTTCGCGGCCGCCGCCGGCGGCGAGAGCGCCGGCGTGCTCGTTGGCTCAGAGGCGGGCCTGCCGGCCTTCGGCGGCAAGCTCTACCTCGGCGACATCGCCGCGCTGGGAGAGTACGATCCCGGCCGGCACGCGGAGATCGTCCTGCAGGCCGCGCAGAAGGAATCGCCGGACCTGATAGTTTTCCTGCAGTCCTCCTACGGCTGGGACCTGGCGCCGCGGGTGGCCGGGAAGCTCAAGGCCGCGCAGATATCGGACGTCACCGGCGTCGTGGACGGCAAGTTCGAGGCCGCCTGCTGCAACGGCAAGATGCGCCGCCTGGTCGAACCCGCCACGAAGGTCGCGGTGCTGACGTTGCAGGAAGGCTCTTTCCCAGTCAGCGGGACGCCGTCCGGCACTCCGGCGGTGGAGAAGCTGGCGCCGTCCGGCTCCGCGGCGGGCCTGGAGTTCGCCGGTTACGAGGAGGCGGAGAAGAAGGAAGTGGACCTGGGCAAGGCCGAGGTCATCGTCAGCGCCGGCCGCGGCATAGGCAAGAAGGACAACGTGCCGGTCATCGCCGCGCTGGCCAAGAGCCTCAACGGCGAGATGGGGGCCAGCCGCCCGGTGGTGGACGCCGGCTGGGTGGACCACAACAGGCAGGTGGGCGCCACGGGGCAGATAGTCTCCCCGAAGCTTTACGTGGCCTGCGCGATCTCGGGCGCCATACAGCACCTCACCGGTATGAGGAACTCCGAGTTCATCGTCGCCATAAATACCGACAAGGACGCCCCGATCTCCGAGGTCGCGGACGTGATGGTCATCGCCGATGTGATGCCGTTCGTGGCCGCGCTCACGGAGAAGCTGAAGAAATGAACCTGGAACTCACCGAGGAGCAGAAGATAATCCGCGACACGGCGAAAGCCTTCGCCGAAAAAGAGCTCGCGCCGGTGGCGGCCGCGCTGGACCGCGGCGAGGAGGGCAGGGAGAAGTTCCTGGCCAACATCGCCAAGCTGGCGGAGCTCGGTTTCATGGGGCTCAACATCAAGAGCGAGTACGGCGGCGCCGAAGCCGGTTCCGTGGCGCTCAGCCTCGCGATAACCGAGATCGCCCGCGCCTGCGCCTCCACGGCGGTGACGCTCGCGGTCAACAACCTGGTGGCGGAGATAATACAGAGTACCGGCACCGAAGAGCAGAAGAAGAAGCACCTGCGCAACATCTGCTCCGGCGCCTACCCGGCGGCCAGCCTGGCCCTTACCGAGCCCGGCGCCGGCTCCGATTCCGCCGCCGTTTCCACGCTGGCCGAGCGCGACGGGGACGGCTGGGTGCTCAACGGCTCCAAGATCTTCATAACCAGCGCGCCCTACGCCGGAGTGTTCGCCGTGTTCGCCGTGACCGACAAGGCCGCGCCGAAGGGCAGGGGTATAAGCTGCTTCCTGGTGGAAGTCGGGACCAAGGGGCTGGTGATAGGCCGCGAGGAGCACAAGATGGGGCAGCGCGCCTCGGCCACCAACGAGGTCTCCTTCGAGAACTGCCGCGTGCCGGGCGACGCCCTGCTGGGGACCCTGAACAAGGGTTTCTCGTCCGCGGCGGAAGGGTTGGCCGGCGGGCGCATCAATATCGGCTCGCTGGGCCTGGGCATAGGGCTGGCGGCCATAGACTACGCCACGGCGTACGCTGCCAACAGGAAGCAGTTCGGCAGGAGCATCTCCGAGTTCCAGGCGGTGCAGTGGATGATAGCGGAATCATACACCGAGCTGGAGGCCGGGCGCATGCTGCTGATGAACGCGGCCGCCAGGCGCGAGGCCGGCAAGCCGCACACGAAGGAGGCCGCGATGTGCAAGATGTACGCCACCGAGGCCGCCAACCGCGCCTGCTACAACGCGGTGCAGCTGCTCGGCGGCTACGGCTACACCGACCAGTTCCCGGTGGAGCGCTACGCCCGCGACGCGCGCGTCACATCCATCTACGAGGGGACCAACGAGGTGCAGCGCTTCATAGTGGCGCGCGAGATACTTAAGAGCATTTAAAGTGGTAATCCTAAGGAGACTAAAAATGGCGACACAGAAGATAATCTGGACGAAGATAGACGAGGCGCCCGCGCTGGCGACGCGCTCGCTGCTGCCGATAGTGAAGGCGTTCACCGCCGGCACCGGCATAGAGCTGGAGACCCGCGACATCTCGCTGGCCGGCAGGATAATAGCCAACTTCCCGGAGAAGCTCACCGAGGAGCAGCGCGTTCCCGATAACCTGGCGCTGCTGGGCGAGCTCGCCCTCAAACCCGAGGCAAATATCATAAAACTGCCGAACATCAGCGCCTCCGTGCCGCAGCTGAAGGCCGCGATAAAGGAGCTGCAGGGGCAGGGATACGATATCCCCGATTATCCGGAGGCTCCAGCGACCCAGGCCGAAAAGGACATCAAGGACCGCTACGCCAAGGTGCTCGGTTCCGCCGTGAATCCCGTGCTGCGCGAGGGCAACTCCGACCGCCGCGCGCCGGCCTCGGTGAAGAATTTCGCCAGGAAGAACCCGCACAAGCTGGCGCCTTGGACCCCGGAATCGCGCGGCCACGTGACGCATATGACCGCCGGCGACTTCTACGGCAACGAGAGATCCGTCTGTCTTCCGGACGGCGGAGAGTTCTCGATAGAGCTCGCGGGCGACGACGGCAAGACCACCGTGCTCAAGGGCGGGCTGAAGGCCGCCAAGGGCGAGATACTGGACGGCACCTTTATGAGCCGCAAGGCCCTGCGCGCCTTCTACGAGGAGCAGATGCGGGCCGCGAAAAAGGAAGGGTTGTTGCTGTCGCTGCACCTGAAGGCCACTATGATGAAGGTCTCCGACCCGGTGCTGTTCGGCCACGGCGTCGCCGTCTTCTTCAAGGACGTCTTCGAAAAGCACGCGGAGAAATTCAAGGCGCTGGGCGTCAATCCAAATATGGGCCTCGGCGACCTGTACAAGAAGATACAGGCCCTGCCGGAGGCCGAGCGCGCCGCGATAGAGGCGGACATCAAGGCCGTCTATGCCGCGCGCCCGGCGCTGGCCATGGTGGATTCCTCCAAGGGCATCACGAACCTGCATGTGCCGAGCGACGTCATAGTGGACGCCTCGATGCCGGTGGTCGTGCGCGACGGCGGCAAGATGTGGAACGCCGACGGCAAGCTGCAGGACACCAAGGCGATGATACCGGACCGCTGCTATGCCACGATGTACAGGGAGATAATGGACGACTGCCGCAAAAACGGCGCTTTCAACCCCGCCACGATGGGCTCCGTGCCTAACGTCGGCCTGATGGCGCAGAAGGCCGAGGAGTACGGCTCCCACCCGACCACCTTCGAGCTGCCTGCCGGCGGCACGGTGCGCGTGACCGGCGCCGGCGGCAAGGTGCTGATGGCGCACAAGGTGGAGGCCGGCGACATCTGGCGCATGTCGCGCGTGAAGGACATCCCGATACAGGACTGGGTGAAGCTCGCGGTGCGCCGCGCCCGCGCCACCGGCGCGCCCGCCGTGTTCTGGCTGGACAAGGCCCGCGCCCACGACGCGCAGGTCATAGCCAAGGTGGAGAAGTACCTGAAGGATAACGACACCAAGGGCCTGGAGATAAAGATACTCGCCCCGGTGGAGGCCATGCAGTATTCGCTCGGGCGCATACGCAAAGGCCAGGACACGATCTCGGTGACAGGCAACGTGCTGCGCGACTACCTGACCGACCTCTTCCCGATACTGGAGCTCGGCACCAGCGCGAAGATGCTGTCGATAGTGCCGCTGCTGGCCGGCGGCGGCCTGTTCGAGACCGGCGCCGGCGGTTCCGCGCCCAAGCACGTACAGCAGTTCCAGGCCGAGGGCTACCTGCGCTGGGATTCGCTGGGCGAGTTCTCGGCGCTCGGGGCTTCCCTGGAGCACCTGGGGAACATGTTCACCAACCCGAAGGCGCTGGTGCTGGCCGAGGCCCTGGACCAGGCTATAGCCCAGTTCCTGGACAACAACAAGTCCCCGGCCAGGAAGGTGGGCCAGATAGACAACCGCGGCAGCCATTTCTACCTGGCGCTATATTGGGCCCGCGCTCTGGCAGCGCAGGGCAAGGACGCTGAGCTTAAGGGACGCTTTGCGAAGGTGGCTGAGCAGCTGGGCGCGGACGAGCAGAAAATAAACGCAGAGCTGATAGCCGCGCAGGGCAAGCCCGTCGACATGGGCGGCTACTACCATCCCGACGAGGCGAAGACCTCGGCGGCCATGAGGCCGAGCCCGCTGTTCAACGGCGTGATAGACGCGCTGTTGGGAGCCTGTCCGACATAAGCAATTTCGCTGCAATTGCCGCTTTTGGCCTGCACCTTGCGCCGCTCGGCTCACAGCCTCCTGTAGAGGATGCTCGCCTCGCGTCGCTTCGGTTCGTCAACAAAATCGACAATTTCGCCATGAAAGCCTTATGTCGGGCAGGCTCCTGGCGCAGGAAGCCAGGGCCTGACGGCCGCGCCGCAGCCACGCAGGCACACCCGGCTTACCGCTCCGGGCACGCGGTCGCGCACTGGCCAATGGCCGTGCCGCATCAGGAGCTATGCTCATCAGGCGGCCACCGTGCAGAGCTCGCCACGCAGACCTGTCGCTTTGCTCCATCCCCTTCGCCGCGCTATGCAAGCGGCTCGGTCCGTGACGGCCCGTTTCGGCAAGCCGGGTGCGCCAGCGCTCGCAAGCCAGCCCCCGCTAAACGGCGGGGGCTCTTTTTTGTGTGCGCAGGTCCTGTCTTCGGATTGGCGAGAAAGGCCCTCGCGCAGGGCGAGGCTTGCGTAAGCGACGAGCCCGAGCGGGAGCGCGGCCACGGTGTGGCCGATAGCGTGCCTGACGCGACAATCCGAAGACAGAACCCACGCATATCAGGAGTGGTCTGGAATTTTAAGTATACCCCTTGACAAGTCAAGCGGCATCTGTTATATTAGATTTGCAGTACCGCTCTTTTCCTTGCGCCGGTTGTGGTTCGGGTCCCGCGGTTCGGTCTGGTCGCTGCGTCGGGGGGCCCGGTGCGGTCGGTTGGGTCGGGGGTCTCCCGGTCCCGGCGCGTGTCCCCGGTCCGCTGGCTCGCTTGGCGACGCGGCTCCCCCGGGGTCCCCGGTCCGCGGCGCGGTCGCCCCGGCCCGGGCGGGTGCTCCGGCCCTTCGGCGGCGTTTCGTGCCCCGGCGGTCCCCCGGTCGCCCCTTACGCGGTGCTGGCCTTCTGGCCAGGTGAAGAGCCCCCGTTTTGCGGGGGCTCTCGCTTTTCAGGAGACCGCCTCCGGAGGTCTTCGGCATGTGGCGCAGCATCGCGATAGCCACGCTTTCTTTCCCTTTCTCGCTGCTGGCCTTCGTCATAGGCTGGGCGGCCAGGGACCTACGCGCCGGCCTGCTGGCCGGGGCCGTAGTGTTCACCATTTTCTTCGCCGCCGCCGCGGTCAGCCTGCTCCTGGTGAGGAAGTTCACCTACGCTGACGCGGCTCTTCCGCCGGCCTTCGCGGTCATCTGGTCGCTGGTCCTTGCCCCGTTCAGCATAGGCGTCAGCCTGTTCTCAGCCCCCGCTTTCATCGCGGCCGGGTTGATGCTCGGAGCCTGCATGGCGCTGGCCAAGCGCTACGCCACCGGGCTCAAGTGGCTGCTGCTGCCGGCCCTCGTCTTCCTTTACGAGATGCTGCCGCTGAACCTGCCCGGGCCGGTGGACGACACCTTTGCCGTCGGGAGCGCAGCCGGCGCAGTGCTGCTGCAGTTCCTGCGCGCCGCGCTGCCGGCCATCATGGCGGAGCTGGCGGCCAGGAGGAAGGCGGGAGGCTAAGGACAGACCTTACGCTGCGGGATTTTTTGTACCATAGGCTAGCGCCGCAGGCCAGCGCCGGGCGCCGCGTATGAAGACTATACTGGTGACCGGCCCCACCGGCTATATCGGCGGCAGGCTGATACTGCGCCTGCTGGACAGGGGCTATGACGTGCGTTGCCTGGCCAGGCATCCCGAGAGGCTGGACGGCAGGGCATGGGCCTCACGCGTTCGGATCTTCCGCGGCGACGTCTATAAGAACGAGGGGCTTGCGGAGGCCCTGGCCGGCGCCGACGCCGCGTACTACCTTGTCCATTCGATGGCCGACGTCCCCGGCTACGAGAGGATGGAAGAGGTCTCGGCCCTTAACTTCGCGAAAGCCGCGGCTGAGGCCGGCTGTAAAAGGATCGTCTATCTGGGCGGCCTCGGCGGCGAGGGGCCGCGCCTCTCCAGGCACCTGAGCTCCCGGCACCGCGTCGGGGAGGTGCTGCGTTCCTGCGGCGTCCCTGTCACCGAGTTCCGCGCCGCCATCATAGTCGGCTCCGGCAGCGTCTCGTTCGAGATGATACGCTACCTCGTCGAGCGGCTCCCCGTCATCCCGAGCACGTGCTTCCTCGGCGCGCGCTGCCAGCCCATAGCCGTGCGCTACGCGCTGAACTACCTGGTGAGCTGTCTGTCTAAGCCGGAGACCGCCGGGCGCGTCATAGAGATCGGCGGCGCCACCGAGCATACCTACGAGGAGCTGCTGCGCATCTACGCCGAGATACGCGGCCTGAAGCGCCGGTTCATAGACCTGAAGGGCTGGAGCACGGGGCTCTGCAGCGCGATGGTCGGGCTGATAACCCCGGTGCCCAGGGTGCTGGCCAAGCCGCTGATAGAGAGCCTGGCCTGCGATGTAACCTGCGTGGAGGGGGACGCGGCGGAGCTGTTCCCGGAGATAAAACCGCTAGACTATTCCACGGCCGTCAAGTACGCGTTGGTGCGCCTCAGCGAGAACGCCGTGGAGACCTCCTGGACCTCAGCTTTCACGCCTTCCTACGCTAAGCCGTACACCTTCAAGGACAGCGAGGGGCTGATACGCCACGCGCACGTGATCCACGTCGAGGCGCCGCCTGAGGCCGTGTACCGGGTATTCTCCGGCATCGGCGGCGCGCGCGGCTGGTTCTACGGCGACTGGCTCTGGGACCTTAAGGCCATGCAGGACCGGCTCGTCGGCGGCATAGGCATGCGCCGCGGGCGGCGCGATCCGGACCGGATCAGGCAGGGCGAGGCCCTCGACTGCTGGCGGATAGAGCGCGTGATACCGGACAGCATGCTGCTGCTGCGGGCGGAGATGCGCCTGCCGGGCAAGGGCTGGCTGCAGTTCGAGGCGGTGCCGTCGGGCGGAGGTTCGGAGTTCCGGCTGACCGCCTATTTCGAGCCGCGCGGCCTGCTGGGCAACGTCTACTGGTACTCGCTCTACCCGGCGCACGTGTGGATGTTCCGCGGCCTCGCGCTGGAGATCCGGAAGCGCGCCGTGGCTTCGCGCGCCAGCGTGACTATTCCCGAAAAAAGTGTATAATCATTATCGTGCCCAGTAAGCCCGGCAAGTCGTGGGGTTTCCGGGGCCGTATCCTTCAGGAGGAAAAATGAAAAAACTGTCATTGTTGTTGAGCGTGGCTATGCTGGGTCTGGCCGGTCTGGCCGTCTCCCAGGATGCCCCCGCCGACAAGCCCGCCGCGGCCACGTACCTCGGCGCGGCCAAGTGCAAGATGTGCCATTCCAAGCAGCACGCTACCTGGATGAAGATGAAGCATTCCGGCGCGATCAGCTCCCTGTCCGCCGAGGAGCAGAAGAAGCCCGAGTGCGTGAAGTGCCACGTCACCGGCTACGGCGAACCCGGCGGCTTCGAGTCCATGGAGAAGACCCCCGACCTCGCCAACGTGCAGTGCGAGGCCTGCCACGGTCCCGGCAGCAACCATATGAAAGCCCCGATGGCCGACAAGAAGAAGACCATCAACGGCAAGGGCCGCGACTGCCGCGACTGCCACAGCCCCCACATCGACGTGGACAGGAAGAAGGCCGAAGCCAAGGCCTGAGTCCTTCGGGGTTTACCCGCCCGGCGGCGGGATGAAAACAGGGGGGGACGGCGCCGCGGACGGCGCGCCCCCCTTTTCGTCCCGGCCGGGGCGGCACCGGACGAAGGGGCGCCCGGACTACGAGGAAATGCTACAGAGATTGGCCGTGCGCGGCCGGGGTGAGAGATATGAAACTGATCGGACCTAAATGCAGCTGCGATTGTTACAAGGCGGGCAAGTCCCGCTGTCCGATAATGAAGCTTTCCATCTTCTCGGGTGTGCCGGAGGCCGCCTGGGACAACTTCTTCAAGAAGCGCATCAGCAACGACTACCGCAAGGGCAACATCATCTTCTACGAGGGGAACAGGCCGTTCGGCATGTACTTCCTCTGCAAAGGCCGGGTCAAGATAGTCCGCACGGACTCGGGCCTGCACTCCAGCATACCCCGGGTCAAGGAGGCGCCGTGCCTGCTGGGCGAGCGCGCCTTCCTGGCCAACGAGGCGTACCGCGGCACCGGCGAGGCCATGGAGGACTGCCGGATCTGTTTCTTGGACACCGCTTATTTCGAGAAGCTCTTCCTGGAGGACCCCAAGGTCTGCCGCGCCATGCTGGCCGAGATGTCGGCGGAATTGGGCAAGGCCGAGGAGCACCTGCTGGACCTCGGCTTCAAGACGGTGAAGGGCCGCCTGGCCAAGCACCTGCTCGAGGAGTCTACCCATGCCGGCAGCGCCGCTATCGAGCTGCCTTCCAGCCGCGGCGACCTGGCCAAGATACTCGGCACCTCGCCGGAAGTCCTGTGCCGCCTGCTCGCGGAGTTCCGCCGCAAGGCCTGGATAACGGTTTCCGGCCGCAGCATCACGATAAAGGACCGCGCCAGGATGGAGCAGGTTTCGCGCCGCTGAGCCTCCCCGATACTTAAAAGGAGAGGAGGGCCGCCACGGTGTCCCGTGGCGTCCTTTTTTGATATATCTCAAAACATATTCATTGCTTTAAATCAATTTTTATCTTGAAATATGTCAATCATAGATATGTCATATTTTTGTCATAATCTTATGGAAGTAGCCTGTTCGGGCAAGGCACTCCCGTGCGGGCGGACAGTAGAAGCGCCATGTTGTTCCCGGCTTGAAGGCCGGAATCTACGGAGGTTAAGGGAATGAAACTTAAGAACTTTGACTGCATAGTGGCGGCCCTGGCGGCGCTCGTTGTCTGCGCCGGGGCGGCCTCGGCGCAGCAGGCCGCGACTTACGTCGGGTCTGACACCTGCGTGGCCTGCCACTCGGAACAGGCGGCCGCTTACAACAAGTCGCTGCACGGCAAGACGATCCCGCTCGTGAAGAAGATCGCCGCCGACAAGGCCTGCGAGACCTGCCACGGCGCGGGTTCCCTGCATGCCGCCGCCGCCGGCGACAAGACCAACCCCGGCTTCGCCACCATCAAGAACCCGGCGAAGCAGAAGGGCTCCGATGCCTCCGCGGTCTGCTTCACCTGCCATAACCAGAAGAAGGTCATGCTGTGGGACACCGGCACTCACGCCGCCAAGGGCCTGACCTGCAACACCTGCCACAGCGTGCACAACGGCAACGGCTCCAAGAACCTGAAGAAGGACGTCAACGCCCTCTGCTACGACTGCCACAAGGGCAAGAAGGCCGAGATGTCCCTCCCCTCCCACCACCCGCTGCAGGAAGGCAAGATGACCTGCACCGGCTGCCATAACCCGCACGGCGGCGCCCTGGGCAACCTGAACGGCGAGACCGTCAACGAGACCTGCTACAAGTGCCATTCCGACAAGGCCGGTCCGTACGCCCACGAGCACGCTCCCGTGGCCGAGAACTGCGGCAACTGCCACAAGCCGCACGGCTCCGCCAACCAGAACCTGCTCAAGCAGGCCCAGCCGTACCTCTGCCTGCGCTGCCACAAGAGCGAGCACAGCGTCCCCGTGATGCCCAGCAGCCGCAGCGGCTTCAGCAACAAGGTCCTGGACCTCGTGAAGCGCAACTGCTACGACTGCCACAAGGACATACACGGCTCCGATTCCAGCGCAGGGTTCGGTCATTAATCGGATCTTAACATAGAGGAGAATAAATAATGCGTATTTTAATAGCGATGCTTATGATGGCCGCGACGGCCTCCCCGCTGATGGCGCAGGACCTCAGCGCGGACGCGACCCTGAACGCCCTCGTAAAACAGACCGACGGCAACCAGGGCCTCGTCCAGGAGTACACCAAGCAGGACGGCACCTTCAAGGTCGGCTCGGTCGGCTTCAACGCCGCCGCCACCGGCGCTAAGACCTACCTGAACGTGTCCGCTGCCGGGCTCGGCAGCGGCGAGGAGAGCGGCGAGCTCTCCCTGAACATGGGCACCCTGGCCATAAAGGCCTCGGAGAACACCATGTACCACCGGCAGCCTTACATAAAGACCGGGATGATCGCCAACGGCACCTTCTACATCAACACCAACGAGAAGATCACCGACGACCGCTGGAACAACGGCAAGTACAACACCGCCAACGTGATGGACGAGTCGTTCAAGCGCACCGAGAGCGACATGTCGGTCAGCTACACCTGCCCCAAGACCGGCGACTATTCCATGCATGTCGGCCAGTGGGAGGAGAAGGAGAACGGCGACGCCGCCACCAAGTCCTCCGGCAAGGTCATGCAGACCTACGTGGACCGCTCCCACAAGCTGCTGGACCTCGGCTTCGACGCGAAGCTGGGCGACCACGGCGCCGTGGCCTATGATTACACCCAGGGCAGCTTCTCCGACGATGCTGCCGGGGTTCTGATCTCCACCACCGCCTCCTTCTACTGGCAGAAGGCCAAGGCCCCCGCCTTCAGGATGGATATGCACGGCCTGGCTTTCCGCTCGCAGCCCCTCAAGGGCTACAGCGTGACCGGCAGCGTGATGTCCCGCACCCGCGAGGCCCTGGTCAGCGGTTATAAGATGGGTTCCTACACCGCCACCCTCGGCGCCGCTCACCGCTTCGGCGAGAAGCTCGCCGTCACCGTGAAGGGCTACGGCCGCACCGAGACCATCACCGAGAACGACAACTTCTGGTTCATGAACTCGGTCAAGAACAGCATCCCGTCCTCCACCAAGCAGGGCGAGACCTCCCAGCCCGACAAGACCAACTTCACCGGCGAGTTCATGGCGAAGTACGACCTCTCCGACAAGCTGGGCTTCAGCCTGGGCTACAAGCTGGACCACAACTACAACCGCCATGCGGGCACCGAGATCTTCACGGCCTCGCAGACCTACATCGACGGCGGCTATGTGGCCGCGAACACCCAGTATAACGAGTTCGCCAGGAAGAGCACCAAGAACATCTATACCGCCGGCGCGAACATCCGCCTGCCTATGGACGCCGAGCTGGGCCTGGGCTACAAAGCCGTCAGGGCCAACAAGGCCATGTTCGAGTCCCTGCCGACCACCTCCGACGAGTACAACGCTGACTTCTATATGCCCATAAAGGGCAGCCTGAGCTTCATCGGCTCCGCTATGGCGATGAACGGCAAGAACGAGAAGTCCAACCACACCAACAGCAACGACCACCAGAACAGCTACCTGGCCGGTCTCGAGTGGAACAACGAGAAGTACAACGCCGGGGCTAACTACGCCTTCGACCAGACCTCCAGCCACAGCGACGCTTATTACGCCGGCTACTCCCCGTGGGGCGCCGCGTATGTGGTCACCAACCCGCCGGTCCGCGTTCTGGGCGAGCTGTACCAGTACAAGAACGACACCATCGGCCTGCACGCCAGCGCCAAGCTGGGCAGCGAGTGCGTGCTGATGGGCGACAGCTCCTACACCCGCTCGCTGGCGAAGTCGCCGGTGCTGATCAACTTCGCCGACGGCTACGTGACCGACACGGAGCCTTCGGACATCCGCATGGTGAATAGCGGGCTGAACCTGAAGTACAGCCCCAAGGGCAAGAACCTTTCCGCTGACCTCGGCGTGCGCCGGGCCCAGTGGAACGACAAGCTGAACAGCGAGAACAGCGGCTGGGTCAACTCGGCCTCTCTCTCCCTGTCCACGAAGTTCTAACCCGCTCCCTTAAACGGGAAAACAGGCCCGGGCCCTTATGGGTCCGGGCCTTTTCTTTAGCGGCCCTTCGGCCGTTCCAGGGTTGAGCATGAGAACCACGGGAATGTTATTTGGTATCGCTGCGGCGCTGCTGGCCGCCGCACCTCCGGCCTCGCCGGCGGCGCCGCTGGAGAGGACTCCAGCCTACGAGCTGCTCGAAGCGCTGGACCTGCTGCCCGGCTCCGCCGGTCTGCCGGAGGGAAAAGCGCCCGCGGCTGTCCGCCCGGACGGCAGCTTCGCGGTCAGGCTGCATGTGCCGGAAGCGCCCCCGAAGGGCCCTTTCGCCGCCAGGGGCCGGCAGATACTGCAGCTGGAGCTGGCCAACATCAACTCAATGTCCCTGCACGACTTCGACCTCCTCTACGGCGCGGACGGCCGTCTCCTGGCGGTTTTCCCGGTCTTCCCGCCCAAGCAGGACGGCTCCGCGAGGAGCGCGAAGGACTGGGAGGACGCTGTCCCGGCCTATTTAGACATCAGCCCGTTCTATATCGCTGTGCCTGCTCCTGACGCTCCGGGGGCCTCGGCCAGGTGGTCCGAGTTCTCGGCGGCGCTCTTCAGCGACAGACGGGCCATTGAGAAGTACGCCCGCGAGAAGTACCCGGGTATAATAGACCTCTATCCGGGCTTCCTGCGCCACCGCTGGGGTTACAGGCTGCATTCCGTGGACGCGGTTACCGGCGGCTGGGACGCGCACGATTTCGACCCGCTGATCTTCAGCAAGGAACACGGAGAGGACGAGATGTACGCGGATATGCCGCGCGACGAATTCCTGTCCGTGTTCTCGGATACCTCTACCGGCGCGCACCGGGCGGTGCTGCCGGCATTCCCTACGGTCTATGAGCTGACCACGTTCTCCCCGGACGAGCTGGCATACCAGCGGGAGGTCTATTCCAGATACGGGCTGCCGAAGGACGCCGAGATACTGGTCGTGGGGCCGGGGACTGGCGTTGACGCCTGGGTGGCGTCCTTCAGGACCAGCAGGCCGGTTGACGTGATAGGCATTAACCCGCTCGAAGTGGCCAATACCAGGGCCTCGGCCAAGGCGGCCGGATTCAAAGTAAACGCTGTAGTGGGCGACAACGTCGCTGACGGGGAGGGACGGCTCCGCCTGCCGGGAAGGAAGTTCGACGCGGTGTTCTGGAACATGCCTTCCGTGACGGAGAGGACGTACCCGGAGGGACACTTTCCTTCCATGATGGATTTCTGGGATATGGACGTGGGCGGCTCCATCCTGGCGCGTTTCGCCAAGGCGCTGCCGGACCTGCTTAAGCAGGGCGGGCGCGCGCTGCTGTGGAACTACGCCGTCTACTCCGGGGACCGGAACATGGTGGCGGAGGAGTTGGCCAACGCCGGAGGGGAGAAGAAGGTGATGGAAGTGGAGACCGAGCGGTTCCTGAAGAGGGACAGGGCTGAGAAAGAGTGGTTCAAAGGCCATCTCTACAGCGTAACCCTGTCGTCCGGCCCGGCCAGATAGGTCCGGGAAGGCGGCGGCCGCGCAGCGCTATTACTAAAATCAACCGGCCGGTTGTCTTTGGTAATAGAGTTCATTGTCTTTATTTAATATGCTGTACTGACCATGTACGGAAAAACCGCGTCCGCGGCCGCTCTGGCCGCCCTCATTGCAGCAGCTTTTCCCTTCGCGGTCTCGGCCGCGCCCGCCCAGAACCAGGTCTGCCTGGACTGTCACGCGCATAAGAAAGCGGGCTACGAGAGCGCGCCGCAGGTAAAGACCGCCGACCTCGCCGCCTCGCGCCACGCGAAAGAGACCTGCGTCTCCTGCCATTCCGACGCCACTCCAGGCCCGCACAAGGTGAAGCCGGCGAAGATATCCTGCCGCGACTGCCACAAGAAGCAGGCCGCGCAGTACGACAACACGATACACGCGCAGGCCAGGGCCAAGGGCGAGGCCGAGGCCGCGTCCTGTCAGGACTGCCACACGCCGGGCCACCGGATAATGAGCAAGACCAGCCCGGAATCCTCCGTCTACCCGTTCCGGGTGCCGGAGACCTGCTCGCGCTGCCACGCCGATCCTGCGCTGGCGCAGAAGTACAATTTTCCGCCCGATGTGCTGAAGGAATACTACGGCACTATCCACGGCCGCGCTCTGGTGCGCAGCGGCCTGCTGGTCACGGCGGTCTGCACCTCCTGCCACGGCTCCCACGCGATACAGAAGCGCAGCAACCCGGCGTCCACGATCAGCCGCGGGCACGTGGTGGAGACCTGCGGTAAATGCCACGCCGGCATAGCCGAGACCTTCAGGAAGAGCATCCACGGCCAGAAGCTGGCCGAAGGCAGCGCGCTCGCCCCGGTCTGCACCACCTGCCACAGCGCGCACAGGATAGAGCGCACCGACGCGCAGGGCTACAAGCTGCTGATCATCAAGGAATGCGGCGACTGCCACGCCGACTACCTGGCCACCTACCGCGACACCTACCACGGCAAGATCACACGGCTGGGCTACACCAAGGTGGCCCGCTGCTCCGACTGCCACACCGCGCACAACATACGGAAGGTCTCGGACCCGCTCTCCTCGCTGTCCCCGGAGAACAAGAAGGAGACCTGCCGGAAGTGCCATCCCGACGCCAACGACAACTTCGTGAAGTACATTGCGCACTCCACGAAAGGCAAACAGGTGCAGTTCCGCGTGATGTTCTGGACCGTGCTGCTGATGTCGGCGCTGCTGATAGGAACTTTCGCCTTCTTCGGCGCGCACACGCTGCTCTGGATGGCCCGCCTGGTCGGCGACTTCAAGAAGCGGCGCGAGGAGGAGGCGGAGAAGCACAAGTCCGGGCAGTACTACTTCCGCTTCCGGCTGTACCACCGCATCCTGCACGGCATCATCATAACCAGCTTCCTGGGACTGGTGCTGACCGGCATGCCGATGAAGTTCTCACATATGTGGTGGGCCTCGTTCCTCGCCCATCTGTTCGGCGGCTTCGAGATCATGGGCCTGCTGCACCGCTTCTTTGCGCTGCTGACCTTCACCTACTTCGGCCTGCACCTGGCCTATGCGGCCCGTTACATCATCTCGCACCGCGACTTCCGGGTGTTCGGTCCGGACTCGATGATACCCCGCTGGAAGGACGTGCGGGACTTCATAGGCCAGATCCGGTGGTTCCTCGGCAAGGGCACGCGCCCGCGCTTCGACCGCTGGACCTACTGGGAGAAGTTCGACTACTGGGCGGTCTTCTGGGGCGTCAGCATCATCGGCTCCTCCGGCCTCGTGCTCTGGTTCCCGGAGTTCTTCGCCGCCGTGCTGCCCGGCTGGGTGTTCAACGTCGCCACCATCATCCACAGCGACGAGGCCCTGCTGGCCACCGGCTTCATCTTCACGATACACTTCTTCCACACGCACCTGCGTCCCGGCAAGTTCCCGATGGACGACGTCATCTTCACCGGCCGCATCTCGCTGGAGGAGCTGAAGGAAGAGCGGCCCGAGGAGTACGACCGGCTCGTGGCCAGCGGGGAGCTGGAGAAGCTTAAGACCGAGCCCACCCCCGAGTGGCTGTGGAATTTCGCGAGGGCGATAGGCTTCACCGCGCTGACGATAGGCGTGGTGACCGTCATCCTGATAATCATAGCCCTGGTGTCGCAGCACCTGTAAAAGGCCCGCCGGTGACGGCGGGCCGGGCAGCGGTCCCGGTGAACAACATGAAGAAAAACTTACTTTATCTCTCCCTTGCCGTGCTGATCTGCGGCGCCGCTTCCGCGGCCCGCGCCGAGGAAAGCCCCTGCCTGATGTGCCACGGCCAGAAGGATTCAGGTGCGCCATACGTGGACCCCAAATTGATGGCGGCCTCCACCCACGCGCAGGTGTCCTGCGACTCCTGCCACATGGGCATAGACTCCTACCCGCACCCGGACCCGAAGCCGAAGCCGGTCTTCTGCGGCGGCTGCCACAGCGACGTGGCCGAGCGCCTGTCCGGTTCCGACCACGGCAAGGCGATAGCCAAGACCAAGTCCGGCTTCGCCATCTGCCTCTCCTGCCACGGCTCGCCGCACAACGTCCGCCGCCCCGAGGATCCGGCCTCGCCGCTGCACCGCTCCAACATCCCGAACACCTGCGATACCTGCCACAAGGAGCTGTTCGCGGCAGGCAAGCTGCTGTTCGAACCCAGGATGACCTACGACAAGACGGTGCACGGGCGCGCGTTCCTGAAGAACAAGGACGCCAGGGTGGCCATCTGCACGGACTGCCACGGCGACCACGACATCAACTTCCCCGCCAACTCCAAGAGCCGCATCAACAGGGTGAACGTGCCGCAGACCTGCGGCCGCTGCCATAAGAAGCAGGTGGAGCTGTACTCCAGGTCGGTGCACGGCCGGCAGCTGGCCCGGGGTCACAAGGAGGCGCCGGTCTGCACGTCGTGCCACGGCGAGCACAACATAGTCGCGCACGGAGAGTCCGGCTCGAGCGTCTACTCCGGCTCCATCGTCAAGACCTGCAGCAACTGCCACAATTCCGAAAAGATAACGGCCCAGTTCGGCCTGCCTATCAGCCCGGTCAAGAGCTATATGGACAGCTACCACGGCGTGGCCTTCCGCGCCGGCAACCTGACCGTGGCCAACTGCGCCTCCTGCCACCGCTACCACGACATCCTGGCCCCGTCGGACCCGGACTCCTCGGTCAACCCGGCCAACCTGCAGAATACCTGCGGCGCCTGCCACAAGAAGGCGGGCGAGCTGGTGGCCAAGGGCAGGATCCACGCCGACCTGTCCGTCATGCAGGACAAGGGCAGCTACGAGTGGCTGCTGAAGATGGTCAAGGAGGTCTATATCCTCCTGATCGTGCTGACCATCGGCTTCATGCTCCCGCATAACCTGATAGACCTCTACCGCAAGGCCGTCAGCGGCTGGCGCGCGCACCCTGACGAGGACAGGATGACCGTGAACGAGCGCTGGCAGCACGCGCTGCTGGCCCTGGCGTTCATAGGCCTGGCCTACACCGGCTTCGGTCACCGCTACCCCGACGCGCTGTTCAACAGCTTATTCTTCCGCGGCGCCGCCGGCGCCGAGCTGCGGGCGCTGCTGCACCGCGTCTTCGCCGGCCTGTTCATGGGCCTGGCCGTCTACCACGCCGGCTGGCTGGTGCTGCTGAAGCACGGCCGCGGCCGGCTGATGGCGCTGCTGCCCGCGCTCGACGACCTGCGCGACATGATACAGCTGATCAGGTACAACCTCTTCAAGACCGGGGAACCTCCGCACTTCAAGCATTACAGCTACATGGAGAAGATGGAGTACTGGGCGCTGGTCTGGGGCAGCTTCGTGATGATAGTGACCGGCTGCGTGGTCTGGTTCCGCGAGTGGACGCTCGCCTACCTGCCCAAGTGGGTCATAGATCTTGCCCTGCTGATACACTTCATGGAGGCCATACTGGCCTGCCTGGCCATAATAGTGTGGCACTTCTACTGGTCCGTCTTCGACCCGGCCGTCTACCCGATGAACTGGGCCTGGCTGACCGGGAAAGTGGCCCCGCCGCGCGCGGAGAAGGAAGAGAACTAGCCCGGGGAGGGCCGCCCGGCCACCGGGAACGCCGGCCGTAAAGGCCGGCGTTCCCTTTTTTTGGGCTTAAAATTTAAATATAATTTAGTTATCCTATGAAAAAACTCGCCCGTTTCCTCGAACATCTCGGCATCCATTTGTCCAAAGACAACGGGTGGCATATACATTTCTCACCACGCTTCAAGATTTCCGTCATGGCCGGGGCGGTACTGATGTTAATTCTCACGGCCTCGATGATGCACTACTCCGAGACCCCCAATTTCTGCAATTCCTGCCACATCATGAAGCCGTACTACGACGCCTGGAACGGCTCCAAGCACAACAAGATAGCCTGCGTGAAGTGCCACTACCCGCCTTCCACGCTGAAAACCCACATGTGGCAGAAGTTCCAGGCCCTGTCGCAGGTGGTCAAGTACGTCACCCGCACCTATTCCTCCAAGCCCTACGCCGAGGTCGAGGACGCGGCCTGCCTCAACAACGGCTGCCATTCGACCCGTCTGCTGCAGGGCAAGGTGTACGACAAGGAGAAGAACGTAAAGTTCGACCACACCCCGCACCTGACGGAGAAGCGCCGCGGCCGCCAGCTGCGCTGCACCTCCTGCCACTCCCAGATCATGGTGGGCAAGCATATGGAGGTCACTTTCGACACCTGCTTCCTGTGCCACTTCAAGGGCATGGGCTTCGGCAAGGACCTGAAGCCCATTGGCGGCTGCCTCGCCTGCCACGACCTGCCGGCGCAGAACTTCAAGATAGGCAACATGACCTATAATCACAAGGACTTCGTCACGAAGCAGAAGGTGAGCTGCTATAACTGCCACCTTGACGTGGTCCGCGGCAACGGCGACGCGAGGAAGGACCGCTGCTTTACCTGCCACAACCAGCCCGAGAAGCTCGAGCGCTTCGGCGACATCCCGTTCATCCACGAGAACCACGTGACTAAGCACCACGTGGCCTGCTTCCACTGCCACGACGAGATAAAACACGGCTTCCTCGAAAGCAAGGAGACGCCGGCCGCCGAAGCTGCCCCGCAGGGCCATCCCGAAACGGGCTCCCTCAACTGCGCGGACTGCCACAGCGGCAAGCATGCCGGCCAGCAGGAGATGTTCCGCGGAAAGGCAAAGGGCCTGGGAATGCCCGACATGCCCAGCCCGATGTACCTGGCCAAGGTGGCCTGCGTCGGCTGCCACTACAAGGATTCCGCCCCGGGCACGGCCGAGTTCTCCGGCACCACCGAGAAGGCCTCCTCCGGAGCCTGCGTGAAGTGCCACGGCGAAAAATTCAACGGCGTCTGGGAGGAGACCAGGGACGAGCTGACCAAGGCGCTCGCGGAGCTGCAGCCGAAGCTCGAGGCCGCCAAGGACGCGCTGGCCAAGGCCGGGTTAAAAGGCGCCGACCAGAAAGAAGCTGCGGAGAAGCTGGCTTCCGCCGAGCATCAGCTGCGCTTCGTGCGCTACGGCCGCGGCGAGCACAACATCTACCTGGCCTCGGAGGCGCTGCGCCTGGCCAACAGGGCCATGAACGAGGTCGGGAAGAAGACCGGCGCCTCGCTCAAGGACCTGTCGGCGCAGCCGCTGATCTCCGGGAGCTACTGCGCCACCCTGTGTCACGGACGGGTCGGGGTGAAGGTGCCGCCCGAGACCGTGCGGCCTCCGGCTTCCATGGGTATCGCCGCCATCGCCGGCAAGACCATGCCGCACAAGCAGCACACCGAGATGATGGGCTGCGTCAGCTGTCACGACATCGGCGCGCACAAGAAGGTCCCGCTGCGCAAGAACGTCGGAAAGGATACCTGCTCCGGCTGTCACAGTTGAGAGCTGCGGACAACGCGCGGGGAACGCGGGCCCGGTTCAGCCGGGCCCGCTCTTTTTTAGTCGGAGCGGCCGGGCCCGCCGGCCAGCAGGGAGACCCAGATGCTGAGCTCGTAGAGGACCAGCATCGGGGCCGCGAACATCAGCATGTTGAAGATGTCGGAGGTCGGGGTGATCACGGCGGCCGTGATCATGATGGCGACTATCGCGTAGCGGTACTTGCCGCGCAGGAAACGGTGGTCCAGCACCCCCAGCCTGGTCAGCACGTAGCTGAGCACCGGCATCTCGAAGACGAGGCCGCAGCCCAGGGCCGTCCAGACCACGAACGAGATATAGCTCTGCGCCGAGATCATCGGCTGCAGGTCCGGCCCGGCGAAGCCCAGCAGGAACTTGAGCGCCGGGGGTATCAGCACGAAGAACGAGAACAGCACGCCGGCCGCGAACGAGGCGGTCACCGCGGCCACGAACAGCACCGGGCCCCTCCGGAGGCGGCCGGTCATGGCCGGCTCCACGAACTTCCAGGCCTGATACAGCAGGAAAGGCATGGACAGCGCGAGACCGGCCGCGAAGGAGATGTTCAGGTAGATGGCGAGCGCCTCGGTGGGGGAGAAGAAGACCAGCTTCTGGACGCTGCCTTCCAGGGGTTTGCGCAGCAGCCGGAAGAAATACGAAGAGTAGTTGAAGGAAACGCCCGCCGCGACGGCGAAAAAGACGGAGGAAGAGATCAGTCTCTTCCTCAGCTCGTCCAGATGCGCGGTGAGCGGCCTTTCCTGGTCCATCGCGGCATGGCGGGGCGCCGGGCGGCATGGGCCTGCCCGTCAGCCCGCCGCGGACTTGGCCTACTTCTGTTCCTTGGTCCCGGGCGCCGGCTCGTCGGCCAGGCCTTCCTTAAGGCCCTTCTTCAGCTCCTTGATCGTGACGCCCACGGTCTTGCCCAGCTCCGGCAGCCTCTTGGTGCCGAAGAGCACCAGGCAGATGATGCCTATCACCAGCAGCTCCGGCGTGCCCATTCCGAATATCCTCATATTCCCTCCCGACTCCCTGTCCCTAGCCGTTCGCCGCCGTCCCGCGCTCCTCTTTCTCCCACGGGGGGAGGAGGTACAGGAGGCCGGCGAGTATGATGAACGGAAGGATCTCGAGCGTTATGGCGCTGAACAGGCCCTCGCGGCCGGCCAGCTCCATCTTGTAGGTGGTGAAGCCCAGGAAGCTCTTGGAGAAGAACTGCCCGCCTATCACCACGTTCCAGCGCATCGCGAGTAT
>DAIENX010000047.1:0-3611 GCA_027340875.1 Elusimicrobiota bacterium | reverse complement strand
CTCGGCTGGAGCTCGGGCACGGTGGTGGACCTGCCGGTGGACTACGTCTCCTCGGCGTCGACCATAACCTGGAGCTATCCGCCGGCCACCTATGATCCGCCGACGATATCCACCAACAACCACGTCTATACCATCTACGTGGCCGGCCTCGACAAGGCCGGCAACCAGGAGACCTACAACTCGATAAACGTGACGTCGGACTTCAACTACCCGACGATAAGTATCTCCACCCCTATGTCCGGCGGCGACGCCTTCTACGGCCCTTCCAGGGCCACCGGGCTGCTGCAGGGAAGCTACGCCGACGTGCCGGCCGGACTGGTGCCGCCGGTGATGGCGCAGATCTCCAACCTCTCCGAAAGCGGCGCCGTGAAGCCGAAGTGGGACGGGGCCGCCTCCTGGCAGGTGGTGGCCTCCACCAGGCTGGTCACCGTTACCGCCGGCGGGGCCTGGTCCTATTCTCCTCCCTCGTGGCCCGTCAACAAGCGCTACCGGGTGGAGCTGCAGGCCGTGGATTACGCGGGCAACCAGGTGCCGAACGACACTTACGAGCGCGAGTTCATCTACGACATCAATACGCCGTCCAGCACGATAATCTCGCCCGCGTCCGCCTATCAGAACGCCTCGCAGGCGGCCGCCTTCTCCGGCGCCGCGGCGGACTGGGTGAACTACTCCTCCACCGAGGCGATGAGCGGCCTGGCGCCGCAGGGCGTAGAAGTGCAGATAGTCGACCAGTCCGGCAACACGTTCAACGGCACGGGCTTCGCCGTGGGCTCTTTCTGGCGCAAGGCCGCCTTCACTCCCACTTCGCAGGTGACCGACGCCATCATAGGCGTCAATGTCGTCTCCGCGGCCAACTGGGCCTATCCTCCGGGCGGGGAGTCCTGGCCTCCCGCCCTGACCGAGGGCGGCGTCTACACGGTACGGTCGCGCGCGCTGGACCGCTCCGGCAACATTGAGAACTACCAGGAGAAGATCTTCGCCTACGACGCCTCGGCGCCCACCACCACGATAACGATGCCCGGTAATTTCTCCTACACCTCCATGCCGGCCATCTCCGGCACGGCGAGGGAGGATTTCAGCGTCCTCAACCCGGTCAACGGCGTGCAGGTGGTGATAAAGCGCAACACCGACAATCTCTACTGGAACGGGGCCGGCTGGGGCGCGTTCAGCGCTGCCAACTGGCGCAACGCCACCTCCATCTACGTCTCCTCGTGGACCTACGTGGACGCCGCCCTGGTCAACGAGTTCAATACGCTGGCGGGCTCGCTCGATTTCACGGCGTACGTCCGCGGCCAGGACGCGGCGGGCAATAAGAACGCGCCTGACACCCCCGCCCCGACCGGCGGCGTGTCGTTCAAGATGGACCGCTTCATCCCCGTCTCGCTGACCACCGCGCCAGCGCGCGGCAACGGGGCCGTCGCCTACCGGAACGCGCCGATCTCCAATATTTCCGGCACCGCGGTGGACTCGGACCCCGGCTTCCCGGCCGGCCTGAACAACATCTACGTTCGCGTGCGCCGCTACGACTCCGGCGGCACCCCCTGCGGCTACGACCAGACGTTCGGCAACTGGGTGGTCAGCGTCGGCTCCGACTGGATGGCCTACGACGCAGGCACCGCCGATTCCTGGATCAAGGTGCTGCCTACCGGCGGCTTCAGGGGCGCGAACGGCGGCGACTGCTACACCGGCGTGGACAAGGGCGACGGCTTCAGGTTCGAGGTGCAGTCCTACGCCAGGGACAACACCCAGCCGGTGAACGGCGGGCCGAACACCGAGATCGCCTACGCCACCGCCACGTTCGTGCTGGACTACACCACGCCCACCGCCTCGATCGCGCAGCCCGCGCACCTGTCCTACCGGCGCACCATATCGCAGTTCGACGGCTCCGCCGCAGACCCCGTCACCGGAGGCGGCATCCCGTCGGGACTCTCCACGATCGAGTACGAACTGACCGACACGGACGCCAAGCCCAACAGGTACTGGAACTTCAATTCCGCGGCCTGGCAGGCCGGCTACGTTTCCAGCGTGACGGCCGTGACCGCTAACTGGACGATGACCGCGCTGCCGCAGAACCTGCCGACAGGCAACAATTCCTGGGCGGTGGGCCGCTCCAGCGCGACCTTCCTGCTGCGCGCCAAGATCTCCGACAAGGCCGGCAACTATACCGGCTTCGGGGTGAACTACTCCACTTTCACTCTCGACCTGATGGAGCCGGACTCCAAGGTGAGCTCGCCGCCCACCGAGAACGGCTTCTACCTGGTGGTCAGCAGCATCACCGGGACCGCGGTCGACTTCACCTCGGGTATCTCCAGCGTGCAGGTGCGCATCCAGCAGGACGTTTCGCAGGCGCCGGAGAACAACTGTTCCGACACCAGCAAGAACGGCTGGTACTGGAACGGCTCCGACTGGCAGGGCACCGAGAAGTGGCTGGGCGTCAACACCTATAATTCCGGCGACAACTCCTGGACCTATAACGCGGCCGGAGTCGTCTTCAGGGCTTCCTGCTACTACATAGCCAGCTCCAGCGGCTCGGATAACGTGGGCAACGGCGAGTCCACTTTCGGCACGCGCCGCTTCAAGTTCACCCCGCCGCCGGCCGCCACGCGCGTGCTGGTGCCGGAGAATTCCAAGTACTTCAAGGCCATAACGCAGATCAGCGGCACGGCCAACGACGACGCCAAGAGGGTGCAGCTGGACGTCAAGCGCCTCAGCGACAACAAGTACTGGGACTTCGGCGCCGCCTCCTGGCAGGTGGCCTATTCCAGCGTTCCGCTGACGCCGGCCGGCGCCGCTCCCAACAGGACCTGGAGCCTGTCCACCTCCCTGCCAACACTGGTCAGCGGTTCCTCCTACACCTTCCGCGCCGTAGGCGTGAGCTACTCCGACGTCTACGAGGCCGGCCCGGTGGTCAACCAGATCTATTTCGACACCGATCTGCCGCAGGCGGACGTGCAGCTGCCCGCCGCCTCCCAGGGCTATTACAACGCGATGCCCAGGCTGGGCGGCGGCGCGCAGGACCCGCCCGGCACCACGCCGCCCGCTTCCGGCATAAGCAAGGTCTGGGGCGAGATCTACGCGGTGAACGGCGCCAATGCCGGAAAGTTCTGGAGCAACGCCGCCGCCGGATATACCATTACCTGGGACCAGGCCGGCGACCAGGGCTCCTATTACGTGGCGGCCTCCTCGTGGGAGTACGTGGTCTCCTACCCGACCGCGGCCTTCGTCAACGGGGTCCAGTACCGCGTGCGTTCCAAGTCGCTGGACAACACCTACAATAACAGCGCCTTCGAGGGTACCGAGTCCAACTTCTCCGCGCCTAACCTGTTCAGCTACGACGTCACGGTGCCCACCGCCGTTGTGACCTCGGTGTCCCCGGCGCAGCGCCGCTCCGGGGTCAGCGTGGCCAGCGGCACGATACAGGAGGACCTGGTCCTCGCCAACGTGGGCCAGCCCGCAGGCACGCAGATACAGGAGATCCGCCTGCACCTGCACTACAACGACTTCGACCAGTACTGGAACGGTTCAGGCTGGTGCGCGGCGCAGGCCTCCTATTTCGGCGCCACGGTGCACCAGTCCTCCTGGTCCTCCACCGCGATGCCCGCCTGGGCGAT
>DAIENX010000038.1:0-67848 GCA_027340875.1 Elusimicrobiota bacterium | reverse complement strand
GTATTGCTGATCTTACCCGCGAGAAGCCGCTCGCGGGCTCGGCACTACGCGCCTTCGCTCCGCTCGCTCGCCGCAGGGTGGCCGCTCGCCGGCCACTATGCGGCTCCCCCGTCGTCTTTTGAAGCGGTAGGCCGAGCTTATCCGCGAGATGTCGTCGCAGGCGTGGCCACGCAGCGCGGCCCCGCACTGCACTGCGGTGTCGCTGCTGCTCCACCCCTTGCCGCGAGAAGCGGGTTCGCAAGGCTCGGCACTACGCGCCTTCGCTCTTGCTCCGCCGGAAGGCTGCATCTTATAACAACCTCCTTCTGCGCGGCCAGCCGGCCCCCAAAACCGGGGGCCTTGGCGGGCCGCTCCCGGGCCGCAACAGCGGCCCGTACAGCGCAGAATTTAATTTTTTTCTTATTTTTAAATTATGGCCACCGATAAGGATTTACCTTATTTCTGTTTCCCCTTCTTCGAGGTGGCAATAATTTGTCAGTTGTCGGACTTCTCTTTGACCGTCCAGAAGCCTTCAAAGATGTACCCGATTTTAACGCCGAGCGCTGGTTTCAACGTCCCGGCCTTCCCCCCGCCTACGTTGTCCAGGTCGAGGTCTATGAGACGGCAGAAAACATCAAACGTGAGACCCGTCGGGGTATCTGTGAATTCCTTGGTCGTATAGAGAAACCCGGCGGAGATAATGGGGGCTGCGTAAAGCGTCGTGTCGGACAACCCCAGGTCAGCAAAAGCCTGCGCTGTGAAGCGCAGCGGCTTGCCCTGAACCTTTGGCGTCATGAACTCCATGCCGAGCAGAAGATCGAACAGATAGAACGTGTCTTTGCCTGTGTGCGGGTTATCAACCTTGATGCTCTGGAACTGTAGCCCGCCGGTTTTGGAGATTGTTTCGTTGTTCCCGACGGCGCGGAACCCGAAGCCCCAGGGCTTCACGCTCTCGCTGCCACCGCCCGAGATATTCAAGGTCTGCGCCGTCGGCATTATCATGTAATACTCGTTGGCGGCTATCCATTTATAGATGGGTTTGTTTTCGGCTGCAACTACAAAGGAAGAACTAAATACCGCTGCAAAGAAAATAAGGGTTGTGTTTTTCATGGTTATGCCGTCTGCCTCACCGGTTGAGCTCCCAAGGCTTCGGATATCTTCTGGCTAATCTCATTCTGTGAATATGTTCCTCTAGCAGGGAAATGCGCGATTGGCACTCCGGCCGCCTTGAGCGCATTGTTAACAAATCCATCCCGGGCCTCTCTGTCGGGCCGCGCATGGCTGCTGTCGTCCAGTTCTATTACGCAAACTGGGGCAAGTGTCGTCGGATCACAAAGCAGAAAGTCCACATGCTTCATGCGTAGCTTGTTTGCCCGAGATTGCCAGCGGGAACGGTCGGCGTCAACGGCGTAAACAATGTCGTTTAGTCGCGGCTTTGCGAATATGCGGAATTTGGAGCCAAGTGGCTCAGCAATCGCTTTGTAAAACCTTACTTCAGCCTCGGACATGAACTTCGCTTTGCGATATTCACCTACGGGTTCCTTTAGCCCAATGAGTTTTGACACTAAGGCTAAAAGGAATAGAACAGCAATGGCTACAATTAGAAGCGTCATTTTTTATCTCCAGCAGTGACTCCGGCTAAAAATATATCGAGAATTGCAGCGAAAGGCGTATTGTTGCTCTCAAGAAACTCGAAGGTCAACCAGTCCTTGCCTGCCCTTTGCTCAGCGATTAGCTCGCTAATCTTAGACTTTTCGCTCAGAGAGTAGAAAGTGAGTACGAGCCCCTTGAAATTCTCATTGCTCTCCCGCCAGACGGTCATTTTCTTTACGGTTTCTTTTACCTTGGCGGATTCAAGATATGTTTTGATCTCAATTGCCCGAAGAAACTGATGGCCTTTCCATATTCCGATATCCGGTTTCTTTTTGTCAGCCTCAACAGGCAGACATTGCCCAATAGATAGATCGGAAGACTCAAGGATGAATTTTCGTAACTTTGCAAACCCGTCAGACCTGTAAAGTTCCGAATGGAACTTGCGGTTATACTTCTGCTCGAAGTAGGCATGTGTGGCCCTGAATAGAATCAGTTCTGAGAGGCCGGTAAAATCCGAACTTGTCCCCCGCATCTCGCTGAGCGTCTCGGAAAAATCTGTATAGAAATTGCATAAATCTGCACAGGTTAGCTTGTCCGAGCACAGCTTAATCTCGTCAGCAAGATCGGTTAAGAAAGAGGTGCCGATAGTTTTTAAGCGATTGTCCATATAGCTCAGAATAGCGAGGCGAAGAATGCCAAAACAACTAGGACTACCAGTGCAGTCAATATGAGCTTTACGAAATCCGGTAAGCCCGACTTTTCAGTCCCGCGACCTTCTGTCGGCGAGGTCGCTTCTCTTTCCCAGTACTTATGCCAGCTATCGATTTCGCTTGCTAGAAGTGAGTTTGGATCAGCGCCATGGTCGGAATATAGTTTGTTGAGTTTTGCCTGGTAGGATTCGGAATATGTTTCAGGCTTGACCTGAAAACCAATATTCAGCTTTTCAAGTTTTGCGTTAAACTCTTTGGCTTGGTCAAATTTGCGCAGCGCAGTGGTGTAGCGGACCAGCAGTTCAAGAATCGAGTAGATTGCGTATGCGCGTGCGCTGATTCGGACGTTTACGATTTTATTGTCCGCGCTGCTGCTGGAGATTATAGTCTTATCGTAAACTTCATATCCCTTGCCAATTTTTACGGAGACCATCCCTAGGTCGCCTAGGTATTCGTAGAGACTTAATGCCTTTTCTGCGGACGCAATTGTTTTCGCGGCTAAATTGCTGGCTTCAGTGGTCCGGAAAAAAGCGTCGCTATCCTCTAGGGCGTTCTGGAATTGGCTAGAGTATATTTGAGATTGGCTTTTGTAATAAAAAGCATAAGACAGGTCAATGTCCGCTTGGAGGTCCTTTAATTGGGTGGCCACCTGTGGCTGTTTTTCAAGAATGGTCTTATATATCGTCTTTAACTCAAAGTAATGCTTTTCCGCCGTGGCCTCCGGAATACTTGCCCCGCTCATAAGAATCTTGCAGAGAATGGGGATACGTTCGAAGAATAGGGCGATAAGGGCTTCTTTGTCGGCTTGTGTGGCACCAGTTATGTGTTTGATCTTAGCATCAATGCTTTCAAGTGTGGCCAGCAAGGAATCTAATTCCTTAACTTTGGCGTTATCGCGCGCTCTTTGTGAATCGCGCCTGACATTCTTTTCTTTCTCAAGGTTGTCAAAGAAGTCATCAGTGGAATCATCTTTGGAATTAGATTTGTCTTCGGGCAAAGACAGATCTTTTAAGATTCGGTCTAAATCAATATCCCGTTTCATAATGCCCCCCTTCCGACAGAAATATTACTTCTCAGTGTAAACGATTTTGAGCTTTGAACCCGTTGCCGTGGCGCGATATGGCCTGGGGCCATCGTTTATGGTCTTGGCAAAAGCTTTTGCCGTGGCAGCCGCGGTCTGCTTTGGTTTAAGCGGCAGCATAATGTTCCAGCCTGCGACATGATTAATCGTGCCATCCGGCCGCATAAAACGGAAGATGGACAGCCAAATCCCTATGCAGCCATTTATGCTGGCATCCGTGCGCCCGGTGGCAACGCCTGAGATTTCCGCAACGCCAGGTATGCCGCCAACTGTGACTTTAGCGGCGGAAACCTTAATCGTCTGCGTTTTATCGAAGGTGGCCGCCTCAAGCTTTGCACCTTTTGCAAGTTCACCTTCTGGGTTATAAATCGCTTTCTTTTTCATATCCCACCTTTTGCTCCCATGAAATTATCTGGGTTTAATGAATTTTAATAGACCATTAACGCTGTTTACAACCAAAGCCGGATTTTTAAATGAGACTCCCCCCATGGAATCTCTCTTCTGATTGTGTTCACCTTTGCTATCGCGATAATTCTGTAAAGCCAAATCAAATCTTTTTCGCTTCCAAAATGGTAGCCATTCACGGAACAGCATAAACGTGACTTTATCGGTGTGCCCGCCGTAAGTAGTAGGGTTTTCCCTTTCTCTCATAAGTGCGGTGCGAATCGGTCCGGCCAGTGAATTAAACTCCTGCCGCTTGTCCCTATCAATGGACAATCGGTTTCCTGCGAGTAAACCAATCAGCCCGGTAAGCAGGCTGCTCAGTATCGTCGTGTAGATAGAAACTTGCATATGAGCGCCGTTAGACTCTCTGCCATTTGCTGTGCAGGATTTTTAACATCCTCAAGAACTCGGCCCTCGGCCCTGCATTGAATGTCGCCCAATCCATTTTGAAGCCATTGGTTGAGCCGTGCATCGCATCCCGGATCGGAAAGAGCGTGTCAAATTCAGCCGGGATATAACTTTTTCGGACTTCAATGCGGACATTTTCTCCGAATAGAAGATAAATGCTGCTTACCCATTCATTAGAGCTGTGGCTCGGAGCTTTTAGGACCGGACAGAAATGGTCAGTAGAGCGCCAGCGCATATCCCACTTCTTGCCTTCTTGGTTCTCGCCGATGATACCTATTATTTCACGCCAGAAGCCCTTGAATTGCTCAACCGATGCCGGGTGCTCTGCGGCCATTCCCGCCAGGTATCGTTCAAGTCCGGCATTTATCTCTTCCGGAGTTTTACCTTTGCGATTGGGTGACTCTTCGGTCGTCTCAGTAGGCGCTGCGGGGATCTTGCCCTGGAACCTGACGACTTCCTCGGCCGGCGCGGGTTCAAGGTACTCGGCATCAAAAGTCATAGCTTTCCCGTCGAGCGCGCGAAGCGCAACATATTTCTCGATCTTTACCACATAGCCGCAAAATCCCAGTTTTGGGTTTACTAAAATGTCCCGCTCTTTGATGTCTTCTTTTTTCATGGGTCTTTTGTGATTAATCCTGTGCGTATGTCCAGCCCTTGCCGAAGTCGGAAAAGGGAACGGGCTTGTGTTTCTTGAACTTAAGATTGTTCTTTTCGATGGCCGCGACCTGATGCTTCTTGATGCTCTCTCCCTTCGGGTCCTGAATAATGACCCAATCTCCAGCTTCGGGTACTCTCCAGAGATTCCTTAAGGATATTCGCCACATCCCTGAGTTAATACCATCTTCGGATTTGATCTCCCAGTAACCCTCCAGAATGGTTCCTTTCGGAAATCTATGCATTGTGCCAACTCCGTCGAGGTCTACCCCTTTTGCCTTGCAGATATAATGTCCAGGCCCTTCTTCAATGCAGTCCCATACCATCCTTTCATTATCGTCGGTAGTGTACGATAGCACTGCCTTATTGCCTTCGAACCGTATATCTCCGTGGTAATTATCAAGTCCTTCAGCTAAATAATCTGTAATTGGGCAATGCCTGTATAGTTTTACATCTGACATAATTCCCCCGAACCGCTGCCAAGCTTCTCTAAACCGCTGCTAAAAGTATACCAGACCAACCCGACAAGGGCGTGTCGTGATGGTAATCTGAATATCTGCTCAATAAATCCTTTCCCCGAGAGCGTCCTTGCGGCTGACAGTTTCAAGCCCCAGTTTTAATGCTTCTAAGCGTTGCCAGCGCTTTTCCAGGCGCCAGAGTATTTCCTCATCAACTGAACCGGGCTGGACCATGTAAAAGACCGCCGGCTTCTTGGGACGGTGAATGGCATGATCCTTGTTGGCCGTGGCGGAATCTATCCGCCACAGGCGGCCAAAACGCTGTATCATCCGTAATGGCGACCAGTCCAGATCGAAATGAACCATTATTTCACAGCAGTCGTGCAAACTGATAGATTCTGATAGCCGGTCTGATGTTACAAGGACAAAACCTGCCGCGCAACGCCCCCCCCTTTTGCAGTTTTCTTGCGGGCTGCTGAATAACTGAATCAGGGTGCTTTCAGCCTGTGTTTCATGAAGTGCGCTGGTGTATCCCTGCGTCCCCCAAACAATACGGTTGGCGGCATTATTTCCATAAAGCCAGGTATTATTTTCTTTGCAGTTACAGGTGATTCCGTTTCTGATAAAACGTTTTTCAAGTTCAGCAGCCAGAGCTGACACTGATCCGCGGTGGGCGCAATACACCAATACCCGCCATTTGCGCTTTGCGTTTCTATTCTTCCAAACTTCGGCCAGAAAGCCGGCGAGCGCATCTATTTTCGCGCTTAACATTGTCCGTAAGGGATGGCCCCGTCGATACAAGGTTTGCAAGGCTTTTGTCGTTTGTTCTGCGTATTCAAGTCCTGGCTGGTTGTGTGCGTGGCCGCGGGAAATAAATGATTTTTTCAGAGGCCAGAAGCCCACGCTTGCTGTGCCTGGCCTTGATCTTGCCCCGGCCAGTGCCATGCGCACGGCACAGTAACTAAGTTCGGAGTCTTTTGACACGGCTTCATGAAATTTAAGAAGGCCCGAGACGGATTCATGATATTTGGATGGTTGCAACTTTTGGGGCGGCGGCTGATATGGGGATTTCCCTTTAGGACCGAGTTTAAGCAATATCTCCGGATCTGGAACGGGGCGAAGGGTTTTCATGACCACCTTAAGGTCGGTTGCGAAAGACTGGAGGGTGGTCGTTTCTGAACGCTCAAGGGAATCAACTAGTTTCTCTTTTTCCCGAATGCTTAAGAAGGACAAAGAGATCATCGTTTTATAGAGATTTAAGTAGCTTTTACGAATGAACTTGTCTTCTTTTTCCTCTTGCTGCTCAAACGTTAACTCGCTCCTGTCCTCACCTTCAGATATCCTCGTCGGGTTTATCGGTGTTGCGGATAAGAGGATGTATTGACGGCGTTTTGCTGGTGTGGGTTTAATGCCGCTCTTCTTCTTGCCGGCGCAATCAGCACAATTTTCAAGAAAGCTGGTGAAGCGGTGTATTTCGTCGATGATTACAATTGCTCCTAGTGGAATGTAGGAGGACCGAAGATCACTGGGCCCCCAGCATTGCGCGTAGGCAAGCTTAGGCTTCTTTCCTTTGCAAAGCCCGCCCAGGCCGTGTGTTTTAAAGGCGTCCCTCGCCCAAGGATTATGCTCACAGTTTTCATCAACTCTAGGTTCTCCCCGGAGAGCACGCTCAAAGATATCACCATCTTGGCGCTTCGGTGTGACCAGTATTACCGGACGAGGCTTTTTTGAGCGTCGCAGTAGTTCTGCTACGGCTTTCAGGGTAATTAAGGTTTTCCCTTGGCCTGTGGGCAGTTGGAGCAACGCTACACCGGTGTGGCGCACTTGATGCAAAACCTGCGCGGCATAAAATGGCTGTTTCGCCTTGAGGGTTATTTTTTTAGATTTAGCAGGCATTTTAGCGTAAAGGCGATATTCTCAAGTTTTCTGAGCCGGTGTGGTTCTTCGGCATTATCCGGTTCATGCAGTTTTTCATCGATAGATTTGAGTGCTCGTTTTAGTTCGTGTTTATCCCGCAATAGGTGGGAATAGCCATTCCCTGCGATGGCATCCCAAGGAAACAAAACCCTCGGGTCATTGCCATAAATAGAAATGAAGTCTCGCCCTGGACCTTCCCCTTTTGTAGTGCTTTTATCTGAAGAATTGGCTGTCTGGGTTAAAAGCAATTCTAAAAGCCCCGCATGCTCCTGGATTCCCTCCATTATGCCTGCAAGGGGCGGAATATTTATGGTCCGTTCAGTCCTGTGATTAAGGGTAATCGTTAAGGTTAAATCTGGACACCATACAACCCCGGAGAATCTGCGGCGTGATCCCTTACGCGCACTCCAAATATTTATTTTTCGGTCAGATGCGGAAAGCTCCGCCCGTGTTATAAGCTTACTTCCATATTTAGCAGGGAAAGCAAGGTGATTGTGTTTAGCGCGTAAAGAGTCTATAAACTCTGCCAAGTCTAAATCTTCTTCCGCCCTAAAAGGCGGCGGCGCGGTTTCACCTGTGCCCGCTTCTGCCTTAACCCATCTGCCCCAAAACCTCTCTGTTGCCCAGGTCTCTTTGCCGGAATGATTCCCAGCCCTTCCCAGCAATACCAGCAGAGCGTCCTGCAAATCCTTTACCATGGCCGGCCCTTCGCCCTTAAAAACAATGCCAGCTTCAATATTGTCCCCGCAGTATGCTGCTTGGGTGAAATTTGCTGAGCCGATATACAAAACTGCCCCTTGCTTGGCCCCGGTGCCCCATTCGGCATATAAAGCTTTACCGTGCAGGCCAACGCTTCTGTCCTGCGAAATCAGATTGTATACCGGCCATTTGTGGTTGCCCGGCAGCTTTGAAAGTGCGTGAGACTCTACGTTAAGGAAAAAAACACAAGCGCCATCTTTGGTGGTATTTGAGAGGAGCTTTTTAAGTATGGTCTTATTGGGCGGCTGTGGGGTCGCAATAACAAGGCTGCGTATTTTGTTCTGCCCTATAGCTTCCTTGATGGTAGCAATAGGCGCTGCTCTAAGTTTTGGAGATGTGGTCTGTAAGTCCCAAAGAAGCGTGGCAGGGCCATTGCCATGCAAAAGTTTACGCATAGGCGCCGCATCCAAACCGGGCAGCCAGCACCAAAAGTTTAAATTCTCACGTGCCTCTCTTACAGATATATTTGCTGAACCGAGAAGGAGGGCCTTCTTAAAGAACCAAGCCTTGGAGTGGAAAACATCCCCCTTCTTGTAACGCGGGGTAAGATGGAATTTGTAACTGCCTGCTATTTCATGCCATTCTTCTGCCGAAAGTTCAGACGGGTGATACCCGGCGGCATCGACGTGGAATCCGACAGTCTTTGCTTTTGACCTCTTTAAAAGACCAAGAGCAAAGCCAAGGTCCAACGTGTAGGAGTGCACCTCTAAGAGCTGCTTTAGTGATTTTTGCAACCCTTTAAAACTCGCAATGGCGGCGGGATTATACGTTCTCATCCAGCCCCCTTGAAACAGCCACATCCAACTGCCCTAGAACTGACCAGAAGCGTGTCAGTCTGAAACCGTTAAGTATTCGGCCGCCAACAGCCTGCTTTTTATAGTATTCATGAATCAGCGGTGGATCCCCGGTTCTTTCTGCTTCCCTAAGTTGCAAAAGGACACCTTCCATTTTGGGTTTAAGGCCAGGGGTAATTGCAAAAAGCGCTCTTAGGTATCTCTGCGCCAGGTTAGCTGACTTGCGGATTACTAAGGCGTCAAGACGCTTCGCCTTATCAACGTCATCATTTTCTTCAAGTGAAATGCCGTAAAGAGCACGTATAAGCCAGTAGCCGGAGTAAATCCGTAATAAATCAGCATTGTCTATGCGAGAGACCCCCGGGGCGTCCTCTTGCACCACGACATGGTGTGAGTTTGTTCGAAGTACTTCGGACTGGTGCAGCCAGGCATAGCGGAACGCCTTTGCTAATCCTCTGTAGTTCCCATCATCCTTGCGGGCGCTGCGTACAAGAGCGTCTAGTCTTTCCAGGATATGAGTTGAAATAACACGTTTGCGTTCCGCTGAATCGGCTATCCGGCGGCGGATATCAAGCACGCCTCTATAGTTTTCTGAAATTGCCTGTATATCATCGGTCGGGCTGCTGTTTAGTACACGAACTGCTATTCCAGTATTACGGCGATTAAGTATTGTGGAAAGGAAATATAGATATTGCTTCATCGGATAACGGCCCGGTGTCTGCCGGCAGACCGAGTAGAGAGCAAAGTATATCCAGTGTGATCCTGGGGTGGCGGCCAGCGGGAAAATATTTTCTGCTGCCCTATTCGCATCAAGGGCCTCAAGGGCGTCTTGGATGCTAAGTTCAACTGCGCTTTGATGCCCGAGAAATTCCACAAAGCGGCCGGGTGTGCGGCCTATATATATCGGGTGCTTCCCAAGTTTAATAACTTGGCGGCTAGGCACAATTGTGGTTTCAAGATGGTTGTTCTTGTTTCTAAACAGCCGCTCTATTATAGACCGGGATTTCATTTAAGCGATTATGCCTTAACCAACTTGAAGCTGACCTGGTAACGATGAAACTCCACATTAGGTATTACCGAAAGAGCCCGGCGGAAGCGCTGGTCGTCCTCATGGGCGATAATAACGCCGTGGACGGTCTGCCCTTTTTCGGCGAGCTCGTCTTTAACGTAGCCCATATAGCGCGATATCTGGCCCACAACAGCGTCGCTGGCGCGGCCTTTTTTTAGTTCCACAACCAAGAGCTTCTTCTTATCCTTGCTGATGGCGAGTATGTCTATCGGGCCGGTATCGGTTTCATACTGCTGCCCCACGCATTCGCCGTCTTCTTCAAAAATGTCATATTCCTTCCCTAGCTCTGTGTGTGCCCAGTTCTTCACCAGGAACTCTTCCAGATGCATTTCCATTGCAAAGGCCGACGGGCTTTCTACGGTGGTGTCATCTATGTGAAGGACTGGGCCCGCGCTGGATCCAATCAGTTTTTGAAGTTCTTCGCTGTATTGGGTTATTTCGCTTACGGTACCTATTGCGCCCGTAGAGTTCTGCAGCGCCTCGCTCATGTTCGCGCGATCTACCACTAAGTTGAGCCAGCGGACAGGCCGTCTATGCGGGATTTCACTCCCGGCCTGGTAAACGTAATCTCCAATGACCTCGCCAAAGCGATATTGCCCTTCTCCGTCGGGACAAACTACGATGTCGCCTGTCTTTATGCCTTTGGCGATGGTCCAGAGATAGCCGCAGGCCAGGCCCGCAGAAATCCTTGATTTGTCAGGATGTGCGGTTAAGAATACGGGGATAAACTTGCGATTGAATTCTCGCCATTCTTCCGGCAACTTCCCGGTAAGATTTTCGGAAATGCTGAGGTGTGCCCCTATAAAGTTGCCAGCGAAGCATTCCTTCGCGTAAATGCTTTTTCTTCCCAACATTATCCGGTAATAGCTTTTCATGTTGCCCCCCGCAATTCTAATCGCTTGCGAAAATAATACTGCCAGTTAAATCTGATACTTCCCGCCGTTCTCCAGGAGCCAGCGGTCGAGCTGCTTGTAATTGGGCACTGCCCTGACCAGCAAGGTGTAAAAGGTCTGGCTGTGGCGCGGTTCTTTAAGGTGTATCAACTCGTGCGTCATCAGGTAATCCACTATTTCCAGCGGGAGCATGGCGATCTTCCAGTTAAAATACAGGCGGCCGCCCTTGCCGCAGGACGCCCAGTTAAAGCCCAGGTCCTGAACCGTCACCTTGCCGGGGAATACCGCCACGCGGCGGCTCAAAATATCTATGCGCTCAGAAATAATAGTCTTGGTTTCCTCCGTGTACCAGTCCACAAATGCCTTGCGGCCATTGGCGGCCAGAGCGCGGGGCAGATAAAACCTGCCATTGTGAAACGTTAATCCTTTTCCCTCGCCCTGCAGGCTCAGGGAATGCTTCCTTCCGGAAAAGAAAAAGCTTTCGCCGGAAACATAGTCTTTTTCAGCGGTCTCGTGCAGGCCGCGGCGTTTGATGTCCAGGGTTTTATATATCCAAAGCTGCTTGCGTTTTATAATGCCTTCGGCATCAGCGTCGGACAACTTTTCCGGCAGCAGCAATTCCACGCCGCCTACCCTGTCTACCACCAGGGCTACGGTCTTGCGCCGGGCGCTGCGTTTAAGACGCACCCGCAGGTCGTCAATCTCTATCAGTTCTTTCATTGCACAAGTTTAGTGTGCAGCCTTTTAGCCACATCTACCAGCCGCGTAACCAGTTCCTGCCTGCGCTCGGTGCTTACTGGTAATTCCCCCATCGCCAGGTGCCGGTTAAGCGCCGTCTCAAGCTGCTGCCGCTGCAGCGGATGCGTCCAGAAATCAGCCGCGCTGATCGCTTCCTTTATCTTATCCACTATTTCTTTGGTGACGGCGGCAATCTTGCTGACTTCCCCTATCATGCCCGTGGTCCTTTCTGCCTCTTCTTTAAGAAGTGCATAGAAGGGAACATGGGTTTTAGGGTCCAGTCCGGCCACGGATTCGGTGCGCCCTTTCAGCAGCTCTTCAGCGATGTATTTGCGGAGCGCCGCCTCCAGCTCTACCCAGTTGTCCTTAAACTCGGCGAGTATCTCCTCCAGCCTTTCGCTTAACTTCCTGTAGTAGGCGGGGTCTTCGCCCATGCCCGTGGTAATATGATAGCGCGCGGCGTGAGCCATTGCCTTGGCCCGGCTCTTTGCCGAGCCCAGTGCGGCCACTATCTCCGCGAACTTGGCGTCGGTGATGGCTATGGGCGCAATCTTCTGCGCCATGCCGGTGGCCGTCATGTATTCGTCTATAAGAGCCTTAACCTTGCGTTCGGCGCCCAACAGGTTAAGCGCTTCTTCGCGGTAAACCACGGCAGCCACGCGGGCGATGAAGCCTATTATCTTGGCGTCCCGTATGTATTTAAGCGCCTCGGGGCGGGGCAGTATTATGTTCAGGCTCAGGTAAAACTCTTTGGCCTTGTTTATGAACTCCGCCCTGATCTTTTTGTTTTCCAGCAGGTCCACACACTTCTCGGTGTCGCGGATGTCCGCAATGCCGTTAGCCTTAAAAAGGTCAATGACGGCCTGGTGCCTGTCCCTTAGCAGCGGAAGTTCCGCGGTTATGTCCACCAGCGCACCGTCTATATCTCCGGCCTTATAGCCTTCCAGCGCGGCGTCCAGGTGGCGGGTTATCCCGACGTAATCCACCACATAGCCGCAGGATTTATTTGCCGCACGGCGATTTACGCGGGCGATAGCCTGCAGAAGCTCGTGGCCTTTTATGGTCCGGTCCAGGTAAAGCACCTGCTCCACGGGGGCGTCGAAGCCGGTAAGCAGCATGTTCTTTACGCAGAGGAAGGCCAGAGCGTCGCGCCTGGCCGGTTCTTTATGGAAAAGCGGCTTCTTGAACCTGGCTATGTTTGCGTCCCTCTTGGCGGAATCGCTCCATTGCCGCCAGGGGCCGGGGTCGTTGTGAACTCCGGATACAACCGCGGCAAATTCAAGTTCCTTTATAAGCGCCAGGTGCTTGTGCGCCCGCACCAGTAACTGCGTACGCTGCGGCTGTTTTTCAAGCTCTTCCGCCGGCAGCGCGCGGATTGCCGCAGGGACAGCTTCCAATTCGGCCACCAGTTCGGCACGGGCGGCCAGCAGTTCTGCCTGGTACATCACCGCGGCCTTACGGGAGACCGCCACCAGTTGAGCTTTAAAGCCGCTGGGCATTACAGTGGTGACATAATGGAGCAGCATGTCCCGAGCTTTGGCTGCAATAAGTTTTGTGGCTTCAAGCACGTCGTCCTGCGTGGCATACTTGGCTTTTATCGCCTGTATTTCGCGGTCGGTCTTGTCCTTGAACATGTCCTCGAATTTAGCGTCCAACTGGCTGGCGCTTTCTACCGCGCCTTCGGCCGTTCTGCCCTCGTAGACGATGGGCACGGTGGCCTTATCCTCAACGGCCTGCTGCAGCGGGTACGAGTCCAGTATCTCGCCGAAGATGCGGCGGGTATCGTTGGCCTCGTTGTTCATTATGGGCGTGCCGCTGAAGCCCATTATAATGGCGTTGGGCAGCGCCTGGCGCAGGTTGGCGTGCAGCACGCTGGTGTGGGTGCGGTGGCATTCATCTACCAGCAGCAGGATCCGGCCCGACTTGTTCAGCACGGGGAAGGGTTCGGGGGATTCCAGCCTCTGGCGCATTACGCGCTCATCTTCGGTGAGTTTATCGCGCCCCACGACTTTTTCCGGCAGTTTATATTCCAGCACCTCGGCGTCGGGGTCGCGCACCAGGTACTTCTGTATCATGGCGAATACCACGTCGGGGGATTCCTGCTTTAATATTGCAAGGAGCACGTCCGTGTCGGATTTGCCAAGGCGGGAATCATTATCATCCGGGCGTATCAGGCCGCCGGTAAGGGCTGCAGTATCCCGCAGCTGGCCTTCCAAATGGGTGCGGTCGGTTACAACAACTACCTTGAACGGCTGAAGCTCGTGCAGGTTGCGCATCTTGCGTATCAGGTACACCATGGTGATGCTCTTGCCCGAGCCCTGCGTGTGGCCTATTACGCCGCCTCGCCTGTCGATTAGTTCTGACCCGGCGGGGCCGGTGAAGGTTAGGAGCTTGTTTACAGCTTTGTCCACCGCCCGGTACTGCTGGTAGCGCGGGATAACTTTCTTGATGCGGCCTTCGGAATGGTCGAAGATTATGAAGTTCTGTATTATGTCCAGCAGGTTGGCCGGCCTTAAAACGCCGGCGGCCAGAATTTCCTGGGCCTTAATCTTCCCCTCTTTGCCAAGTTCAGCCGCAACTTCTTCCGGCGTGCGGGGCGTGGTGTCTTTCCACTCCTGGTATTCGTCCTCCTGCGCGCCTACTGCCCCGACCAGGGCTTTATAAAAGCTTGCGGCCACCATTACCTGGTTGTAGACAAAAAGGTCTTCGCGCCCTTCGGGTTCCCCCACCCAATGCCGCTGGCTGGAATAGCGCAGCATCTGGTCTATGGCTTCCTCCATGGGTTCCGGGAGGTCCGCGGCTTTGCATTCTATTATGCCCACCGGCAGGCCGTTGATGAAAAGCATTATGTCCGGGATTATGGCAGGGCCGGTGTCGGTTTCTACGCGGAACTGGTTTATGGCGTTGAACGAGTTGTTCTCAAGAGTGCCGAAATCCATGAACTTCACATTTTTCTGGCGGGTGCCGGTTTCGGGGGTTATATACACGCCCTTGAGCAGCAGTTCATGGAATTGGCGGTTCTTCTCCATGAGGGTGCGACCCTGCGGGGCGGTGAGTTTTATTATTGCGCGTTCTATTTCTATAGGCGTGATGCCGGTGTTGATCTTCTTAATCGCTTCTTCCAAGTCGGGCTTAAGTATTACCTGCCGGAAGTCGCCGCGCTTGGTGAGGTAGGGCACGTCGTTGTCGCCGATAATTATATTCCAGCCCATTTTGGCTAGCTGCATGAGCAGCGGCCTTTCTACTTTGGACCATTCGGTGGGCGTGCTGGTTTCGGGCGGCAGTTCGGGGATATCGGTCATAGTTTATGCCTTAACAGGGACTTCACCGGAAAGAAGGTCGGACATCAAAGATTGCTTAAGCATTTTGGTTTTTAACAGAAGGGCTGTAGAGAGATATATTTCGCGGTCAAGAGCGGAGAACCGTTGTTCTACCAGTGTCTGTTCGCTCGGATCTGGTTTTACGATAACAACATTGGCAACGTCTGTGGAATTTACGGCAGGGTAGCTTGACCCGACTGTTTTTACAAGCAATTGAGCAAGAAAGATTCTGTCATTTTGGACCTGTGCAAATAGATATCCAGATGAAATATCAAAAGGGCGAAGGTTTGTGAACCCTGTAGAGCAGATGCAGCCATCTAGGTTTTTGCCAATATGAGCAAAAGCTCTCAGGTTAGGCCGCACATTTGAAGTTATTATGTCGCCGCTACGTACAATTATCTGTGCGCGACTTGGTATATCTGGGGAAGAATATTCAGTAGTCGCTTTCACTGAAAGGTCTGAAACGCTCTCAATGTCAATGTAAGAAATCGGGGCATCGGTGGCTTTGCGCTTTTCCGGATTAACCTGCGCCACCTGAGATATAGGGACAACATCCCAATCTTTTGGGACCCAGCCGAGGCGGGATTGTTTGTAAAGTTCAGGGGCATCTGTTTGGAGAGGGCGAAGTTTGCCGTGTTCGTCGAGGCCGCGGGTGAAGAGGTCGTGCATCATGGCCTGCTTTATGCCCTTATACTTTTCAATCGCCGCCTCGGACGCTTCGACAACACTGTCAGCCGTGCGCAGAATACTTGCTATCTTTTTTTGCTCTTGCAATGAAGGTGGCTTGTAAAACCGAATTGAACGAAAACTGGTTTTATTCATTGCCTGCAAGGTGGTCGACCCAATAGCCTTAAAGAGTTGTCCCTTGTAAAAGTTGCTAATAAGAAACTGGAAAATGTACTCTTCATCCACTTGCTTTGGATTAAAGCGTACCAAGTAAGCATTGGGGGCAAGGGTCATTTTAATGTCAGACTTTGGAACGCGAAAAACTTTCCCTACGCTTCCTACATTGGCAAGCACAATTTCCCCGCCATACAGCCTAGACTTTTCGAGAAAGTTATAACCTCTTTCATCAGTAAACACTTCTGGGCGAAAGTCTTTCTTGTTTAAGTCTGTAGTCCTAACTAATGCGGCATAATTGTGATCGTTGTAATACGTTACATTTGACTTTAAATCAGCAAAACTTCCATTGGCCGTAAAATCAGTCAAATCACTAACACAATCACCCAGAGCGGCATTCCACTTACTCATACCCCAGCTCCTTGAGGTAGCCGGCAAGTTCCCTGGCGGCCTTATCGCGCTGGTCGGTTATAACTTTAAGCGGCATGGCATACTTCTCCACCAGGTTGGCCACGGCATTGCCGGCGGCGCGGCGCCGGGAGGCCACTTCTTTTAAAAGATCCGCGTGAAGGTTGTCGAAGAATATGTCCACCGCCAACGACACTTTATTTTCAGGCGACAGACCGTCCACCTTTTTCGGGAGCTCTTTAAGCAATGCCGCGCTCAATTCTTTGACCTGTTTTTTCTCGGCTCGCAGCTTCTTGCTGATCTCGGCATACGGGGCGAGCTTTTTCAGCAAGGCTTGCGCTTCCTCAGCGGCCTTCTTGTCACCTTTTTTTGCCCTGCCTTCCGCTTCTCTCAGCGCCGTTGAGAGAAATTCATCATAGGTTTCTTTGGACTCCTCGTCCTTTTCCCATTCGCCGTCCTCGGCGGGCTCGCCGGCTTCGAAAGCTTTTTTCTGCGCGTCCAGCTCGGCGGCGGCGGAACGGGCGGCTTCTATAGCGGCCAACTGTTCCGGCATCAGTTTCTTAACCAGAGGCTGGGCGAAAGGGTCGCCGTCGTCTTTTTCCGCCTCGTCGGAGGCGAGGTAATTAACCATATCCAGCCAGCCGGCCACAAGCTCGCCGAAACCGTGGGAGATAACGGTCTTAAGGTCTTCTTTAAGTGTGTTCCCTTCCAGCGGCTTGCCTTCCCACCAGCCCACCAGCGTACCCACCGAAGTGAATTTGTCCAGCAGGCCGGAGCCGTCAATGCCGGACACGAAAGACTTAACGAATTCCTCCCTGACTTTGTGCGTGTCCTTGGTTTTATCTATGCCGGCCAAGCGCTTCTTTGCCTGCCCTGACCATTTGGCGTAATGCTCAAGGATAGCGGTTTCGGCTTTCTTCACGTTCTCTTCGGACTGGAAGGCCTTGAGTATCTTTTCGCAGCTGTCGTAGTCCTTTAGTATCTGGAAATAGCCTTTTTCGTTCTTGCCGAAATATTTCTCCGGCTTTATGTTGTAGGGCGCGAGCAGTGGGGTTAAAGCGCACACCTCTTTCTCCGGGGCGCCGCCGTGTATGTGCGCGCGGCCGTCGTGCGGCTCCGCGGCCGGGGTATTGTCCACATAGCGGCGGATATTGAGGTTGTAGTCTTCGGCCTCTATGTCTTTCATTGATACCACGCGGGAATAGCCGGGGATATCTTTGTACTGCTCGAATGCCGTGACGATCTTCTCTATGTGTTTGGGCTGGAGGTAGTTCATGGCCCGGCCTTCGAAGTACTCTCGGTCGGCGTTGATGAAGAGCACTTTGTTCTTGCGCTCCGGCGGCTTTGTGCCTTTGGGCCGCGCTACCAGCACGCAGACGGATATGCCCGTGCCGTAGAAGAGTTTTTCAGGCAGGCCTATGATGGCCTCTATCAGGTCGTCCTTCAGGAAACCTTTGCGGATTTCTCCCTCGGTCTGGCCGCGGAAAAGGGCGCCATGCGGCAATATGGTGGTCATCATGCCATCGCTCTTAAGCACAGCCAGCATGTGCTGCACGAACATAAGGTCGGCCTTCTTGCCGGCAGTGGGCGTATAGCCGTAAGAGAAACGCCCGGGGAATTTTATTTTGTCGCGCGAATACTTGCCGCTGAAAGGCGGGTTGGAGATCACGCGGTCGAAGCGCATAAGCTCGCCGCGCTCGTCGAGGTGGTGCGGGTCGGCCAGGGTGTCGCCGTGCTCTATGCGCGCGCTGTCGGCCGAGTTGTGCAGCATCATGTTCATGCGGCAGATGGCGTAGGCGCTTTCGTTGCTCTCCTGGCCGTTAAGGGACAGGGTTTCCCCGCCGCCGCCGTTCTCGTCCACGTACTGCTTGGCGAAAATAAGCATGCCGCCCGAGCCGCAGCAGGGGTCGTAAATGCGCATGCGGGGCTTGGGCTTTACCAGGCGTGTCAGCATGGGAATTATGGAACGCGGGGTGTAAAACTCGCCGCCTTTTTTGCCGGAGGTCTCGGCGAACATGTACACAAGGTATTCGTAAGCCGAGCCGAGCAGGTCAGGGTGGTCAAAATCCTCGTCGCGCAGGCGGTAATCTCCGAAATGCTTGATAAGGGCGCGCCACTTTTCGTCCTTAATGCTTTTCTTAGTGAAATCCACCTGGGAGAATACATCCTTGAGTTTCTTGATATTCTGCGGGTGCTCTTCCAGGGTGCGGAGGGCTTTAACAAGGCCGTCGCCCACATTGCTGTGCACATGGTCGCGCAGGTAGGCCCAGGAGGCCTTTTCCGGCACGAAGAGATTATACAGTGAGGGGTCCTCGGCAATCTTCTCGGCCTGCTTCTGGGTTTTGCCGCTTCGCAGGGCTTCGTTTATAAGTGTCTCGCGCTCGGCTTCGAAAACATCCGAGCAGCGCTTGAGGAAGAGCAGCCCGTAGATGTAGTCCTTGAACTCGAAGTGGTCCATGGTGCCGCGGAGGATGTCGGCGGCTTTGTAGAGATGTGTTTCAAGCTTAGGAAGTGTTAGTTTTGCCATTGTTGTACTGCTGACTGAGAAAAAGTTCTAGCCGCGCCTGATCAAGGCCCGGCCATGTTTAAATTCTATATCTTCCCTACCAGGGTGGCAATAATAATTATATTATGAGCCAGTTAATCCCATACCGGAGTGCCTGCCTTCGCTTTCTCCAATTCACGCGCTTTAGCGGCGTCAATCTTGGCCAGCCTGTATTTCCCCTTGTCAAAGTATACGGCCCCGCGCTGCTTGTAGGCGGAGGCGCAGTTGGGGTTTACGCCTATCGCCGCGGTGTAGTCAACAATGGCTGTGGCGGAATTGCCTTTTGTGGCGTGTACAAGCCCGCGGTTGCAGAGGAGATAATCCGCCAGCTCTACGTCTTTAAAGGCTGCATTAAAATCAGCCAGGGCCGACTCACACTTGCCCAGCATGGCCTTGGCGATCGCCCTGCCGGAATAAGCCAGCGCTCCGCCTTTGAGGGTTATTGCGTGGCTATAGTCTTCTATCGCGTTGTTTATCTCGCCGGTCTCCAGGTAGAGATAGGCTCGGTTAATAAAAAAGCCGACCTCATGGTGATCGTGAGAAATAGCCTTGGTAAGAAGTTTAATCGCGGTAGCTTTGCTCTTCAGCATGAGAGCATAGTTGTTTAAAATGCAGGAATTATATGGGGCCAGCTCGACGGCCTTTTTAAAATCCATCCCTGCTTTCGTCGGAAACCTGTCGCTATTAAGCCAACCACGGTGGTTGTATAATTCGGCGGAAGTTGGCATAAGCTCGATAGCACGGTTTATAACCTCGAGGGCCTTTGCGTGCAGGCCGGACTCACTATAAGCGCAGCTTAAGCCGGCCAGCGCCTCGATGTTGGCAGGAGAAATTTGTAAGATAGAGTTGAAGTCGGCAATTGCGACATCAAAATCTTTATTGAAGAAGTGCACCCAACCCCGCTCGCCGTAAGTGGATATAAATGTCGGGTCCAGTTCTACGGCCTTGCCGAAGTCTTTTAACGCTGCGGGGATGCTCCCGATGTCCCTGTACGCCTGACCGCGATAGGAATATAGCATGGCGTTTTCCGGAGCGCACTCAAGCCCTTTGTTGTAATCCGCGAAGGCTTTCTTGGGATGGCTCATCTCGGCGTTAAGATAGCCGCGCCACATGTAGCCAAGCGGGTCCTTGGGTGCGAGCTTAATAGCCTTGGAGTAGCAGGCCCGGGCCATGGAATAATTCCCGTCCCGATGATAAAACCAGCCTTTGCAGCGGTGGAAGGCAGCGTTCTTGGGGTCTTTCTTGAGGCCGCGGTTGTAGAAAGCTATGGCGGCTTTAAATTGCTTGCGCTTCACCGGCCAGGGATAGTAAGCGTACTGGTAGAAGATGCGGCCGGAAACCTTGGGAACGGAAAAGTCTTTATAGTTCATATAACCTCCTAATCCCACATGCAAATAGCCCCGCCGCCCTTTTTCATTTTTGCACTGCATTTCGGGCAGGTGTGAGTTTTCCAGCCCTTGAGGTTATGACCCTTGCAGTCCGGGCATTGCTGCTTTGCTTTTGGGATAGAGGTTTCTTTCTCTGCGCTTAACTCGGCTGCTTTGCCGATTAGGACGTCTACTACTTCTCGACAATCTTGGCATACCTTGGTCTGTATGAACGCGACGAAGCCGCGGTCTTTGCCGCCGGAGACCTCGGCGTGATATCCGCAGGAAGGACAGTCGAAACTATATAGTTGCCCCATAATATTCCCCTTTTGCTCCCGCTTACTTCACGGACTTTAACGCCTTCAAGAGTGCTTCTAGTATTACCTCCGACGCACCATCCGCTTCCATGGCGTCGCAAGCTGCCAGCAATGCTTGATTCCCTTGGTGCAGCCCGAAGCGGTTCCGGATCTGCATCCCCAACGACATGTGAAGAAAGAATGACTGTCCCTTGGGAATCTTTGCGATTTCCTTCTTATCTTTGGCGCTAAGCATTGCCAGTGTTTCTTTTACTGCTTCTTCGACGGTAGTCGGCCATTTCTTGGTTTTCATTAATAGGTTCCCCTCTTTTTACACAAATAGTATACATCGCGAACCCGACAAGGGTGTGTCGCGATGAAAATGAGGACGGAAACTGTTTTTGCCAACTAATCGGCTGATTAATGGAATTCGAGGCTTCGGTTTATCTGTTTTCCCACAAGCGCTGTAGCGCAGCCATAATGAAGCCTTTTCCAAAACCATCGTCATACATTAAGCTTCTTTGGGCTGGAATGGTCGCACGGTAGCGATTGTAGAATAAATCGGTTTTCATTAGATTGCAGGCAATTAGCCACTTAAGATTATTTGAATCACTACGAGGGGCAAGGCCATCAGCAATCCGTTGTCGTATCGAGGCGTCGGTCGGCGGCATACTCCAACCAATAATTACGACGGCATCGGAGCTTTCGAATTCGCGCTGGACCGCTTTATGGATTTTGTAAAGGAATTCTCCTCCGACAGCTTTATTCAGCACCGGTGGTATTATTAACGGTGAGAATTTCATCTTTTGGGATTGGTGGATGATTTCAACGCAATCGCTGTCCGGCGGGAGGTATTCTGGCGTGCCGACCGTGTGTTTTCCTCCTTGGGCTAAACCGTCTTTATCGAGGAGGATCGCCGGAATGCCGTAGGGATCGTCCTGCGGGGTTAGCCAGGAAAGTGACCCGTGTGGTTTTAGCACAAGCGTGGGCGACGGTTCGTTTGACGGCAAATGCTCAAGGGCCCGTGCGGCTGCTATATAACGAATAGGCAATGGATTGACGCTATTTGATAAATAGCCATTCACGGGGTTCCAGAGCCCGTGGCGTTGAAGTGCCTGTTCCAGCCAAACGTCATAGTTGAATGAGATGAAATGGTGTTTGTGCCCGTGGCGGTCTGCGGCGATGGCGGCAGCTAAAAGGTCATAAGGGTTCTTATCCGCTTTGGAAACAAAATCGGAATTTAAGCGAGAAAACAATCGGGTAAGTAAAGACTGGATAAGATTGTGGGCGGAGTCGGCTGCCGCTGCTTGATCGTGCGTGCCCCAAGATGCGACATCTTCAAGTTCTTGAAGAAGTTTCTCGATATTCAACGACGAGATGTTCTCCGGCGATGCCCTGCCGGGCCGGATTATGTTCCCGGGATAGATAAATTCCTTGTATATGCCGGCTTCTACGAGGAGCTTTTTGAATTGCTCAATCTCTTTAGGAAAATACGCGGCCATGGATGCAAACATTTGCATCCCCGGAATATCTTTGGGCGCAATGGCGCAAGAAGCCCCGGCGCCGATGAGATAAGTTATATGCATTATGTGCTCATTCTATCTATAAGCTGGTTGAAGTCGCAATCAATCCGTACCTATCCCCAGGTACTTGCGCGCCATTTTCTGGTCTTTTCTAAATTCACTCTCTTTCCAGTATGGCCTGCCGTCATCGCAGACTATTTCCCCAAGCCTGTTTCGGGGAATAGCCAGAATTCGTTCCCAATAAGATTTTGCCTTTTCTTTGGCCCCGGTGGTTTCCAGCAGTAGGGCGCATTTGCGGAGCCAAGATGAGTCGTAAGGATCGTTCGTGATGGCCGTGTCGTACCAATAAACGGCGGCTCCAAGATTCCCAAGGTTCCCTTCTATTTCGCCCATCAATGCATAGTAGGGCGTGAAAAACTCCGGGGCGTCTTCGGTTTTAAGTAGCGCTGAGGATAAATACTTTTTTGCGAGTACAAACTCCTTCGTCGAGTTATATAACATCGCCAAAGAGTATTCGACGTCGCGGCAGATTTCTGGAGGCAGCTTCATTTTAAGCATCCTCTGATAGATAGGCAGCGACCTAGCATAGAGTTCTTTGGCATCATATAGCGCGGCCATTTTCCCCAGCACGTCGTAGTTATCCGGCTCTTCTTTGAGAAGCCGCTGGCATTGCTTGATAAATGAATCCTGGATTTCCGGAACATCGCTGGTTAGCGCGATGGAAAAACCTCTGTGCCACAGTTCGGAATGCAGGCGTGGCATTGAGTTCCACGCCGAGACAAAGACTTGAAAAGCCAAAGTCAGTTCTTCTCTCGCCACTAATTCGTCTAGCTCTTTTAGAACTTTATTTGACCCCATAGGGCCTCCTGATTTTGCCGGTTCCGACATAAATAGTCTAGCAGGCCAACCCGACAAGGGTGTGTCGCGATGGGAAAGTCTGTTTTTAGGGTGCTACGCTGTGGTTTTGAACTGAAAACCTGAGGTATTCGCCTATGTGATATAATTAACTTTCCGATTGTCGATGGAGTTCTGGCAATGTGAATGGGGGCAATGTATGGCTAAATTTACAACTAAGTTTGCGGGGCAATATCCGCTGCTGGCAAAGCCAGAGGCTTATACTCAAGACCCCGAATTTGTCGCAGAGTTAACTTCGGAGATATATAAGGCTGTGGAACATTGCGGAGATATGGAAGATTGTGATATTTCCGCTTTTTTCGGATCCATATTCGATTTCTACGACAACAAACTGGATATGGGGCATCACTGCAAGGATTTATTGGAAGTAAGGGACATAGGTAAATTGCCCGACACTCTTAGAGCAAAAATCGGCGAACTTGCTAGAGACGCGTATGAATATATGCCGGGAGACGCAGGGAATCACAGAGTCATAGAGAGCTTTGTTAAAATTTATAGGCGCAATCCTGATTTAATCCTGCCTCTTCTAAACGACCTGTTCCCTATTGGCGCAATTGAGGAGGATATGGCCCAAGATTTTAGATCCCAGGATGATCATTGGGAAGGATTCCATGAGTTTTTGAAAGATCCAATTGTACTAGATTCGGATTACCGGATTCTTAAAGGTATTCTTGAGAAGACGGTTAAGTTAAATGTCGGAGACGCTTTGCCTGCTTTTGTGGATGCCCAAGCTCATACCAAAGTTGCAAAGAAAGTGGGGCAGGATGAAGAAACATTGAAAAGTCGTGCCCTTCTTGAACTTGATGTGGATTCTTTTCTGGAAGGGAAGCCACAAGAAACGCCACTAAGTGACGCAATCCAGCGTACTAAGGACTCCTTAAATATGTCTTCCGATAATGACTTTGAACAGTATGCTGAAGTGGCCAATTTCCTTAAGACAAAAAAATTGGCCGCCGAGATGCTTAAGAAACTCCAAGCTCCCAAGACAGACAGTTCTACTCTTCTCTAGTGTGTTTTAAGCCTCTAGAGAGGCATCAAACTTAAAATTAGTTGGTTTTCCCCAAATCGAACCCGACAGACGGTTGTCGGGTTCGTCTGCTATGCTATATGTAGACGCCGGAGGGCATATGCCAGATGGGAAAATGCGCTACCTTCGCAATACGAAAACCTCGACCGCAAGAACCGTCCGCCTGGAGATTGTCGGCGATATATCAGAGAAAGAAAAGCATTTTTTAAATGGTATATCCCTGTTCGTTGCGGGGACAATGAGCAAGAACGATAGTGCCTTTACTACTGAAGTCTCTCTTTTGTTGGCAAAGATGGTTCGTGGGTTGGTTGCGAAAATACAGCAAGGACGCGAACAGAAAGAGACATTAAATCCGTTTAAAGATTTCTACAAAAAAACCGCTGGCCCCGCTCTGGCCGAGGCGATACCCATGCCCTGGCCTGCCCCAAAAGACCGGGATACTACCGTCGACGCCAATAGAATAAAGCCGACTGTAAACGCCTTTGTTCATAAGCAAAATGTGCTTATTGGGGAGATGGTTGAGGAGGAAAGGCTTAAGGGGACCAGGGCAGACTTGATACTTACCGCTATTGTGGGTGGGTTGGCCTTTACGCTCGCGAACGCATACCACCTGATAACGCAGCATTTCAAGGTTCGCATGACCACCGAAGAATTCAAAGATACTTTTAATGCAATGTACGACACCGCAATCAGTAACACGGAGAGAAAAGAGAAGCACGACGAGCGGGGGTAGGATATGCATTATTTGCTGTGGGTGGGTTTTGTTATATGGGTGCTTTGGGGGATTGGCCAAAAGAAGCTGCTCCCTTGGCTAAACAGGAACATCTATTCCCGGATATGGAGCGAGGAGCCTCGACCGGTAGTGACCCGTGAGGCGATAGAAAGGATAAAGGAGTTATGCGTGACCGGCGATGTCCCAGAAGATACCGCCATCCTCATGGCCGCAAAAGAATACAACGTCTCGGAGCACGAGTTTCTGGCAGCGTTTGACGCCAACGATGCGGCAGAGCTCGTGATGACGCTAATGAGCAAGAAGCCAAACCTCGGGACTGTTCTACTAAAGAAGCTGGCGCGGGCCGATCGACTCAGTATGAGGAGGCTGTGATATGAGGGGGAACACTCTTGAGGATCTTGAGACAAAACGAGAGTTCCGTTATGCGCTAATGCGGCTAGCGCGGGTCCCCGGCCATGTTGTTTTCTACGCCGGGCTTGCTCTCGTGTGCTTCGGCATACTAGCGGGTCTAACCGTGCTTCCCGATGCGCTGGTGGAGCTATTCACGTGGGGTAAGTACGATGGACCCGTCCATGGATTTGTTCACCCGAAGTTAGGCCTTTACCCACAACTCCTATTGGCCGGCGTGGCTGCCGCCGTGGGGTTTTGGCTGGTGGCCCTCGGTCCTGCCATGTACATGCCGTATATGATTATGACCTCAATGCCGTCCTGCTATACCCGCGTATGCCACAAGTGCGCTAAGCCTTTGCCCCCCAACTGGATTATTCATCGCTGTCCCGAATGCGGCGAGTGGTTCCCAATCGGGCTCAAGGGCTACTTTGTGCGACTGATGAGCAAGGCTGTCACTGCGATTAACTGGGCGATGCTACTTCTGGGAGTCGCTTTCTTTATGAGATAAAGAGGGCCAGGGCCAGGGGCCGCGGCCCCCACGTGGCCAGCGGCTACTGGCCCTGGCCTCTCCATATTTTCTTTGCTGTTTTCCCCCGCCCCACGGGGGCGACATAAACTTAACAGAAAAGCCCGCCAGGGCCGAGCGAACGCGAGGCCGGGGCGGGTTTTTGATTAACCAAGGTGCCCCCGTATAAATTCTCCTCCCCCGGTGGCCATAATTTAAAAATAAGAAAAAAATTAAATTCTGCGCTGTACGGGCCGCGAAGCGGCCCGGGAGCGGCCCGCCAAGGCCACTGTTTATGTGGCCGGCGGCCGCGCAGAAGGAGGTTGTTATAAGTGCGGGACTCCGCTTGCTGGAGCCGTGCGAAGGCGCGTAGTGCCGAGCCGGCGAACCCCTAACAGCGGGGAGCCGCATAGTGGCCGACGAGCGGCCACCCTGCGGCGAGCGAGCGGAGCGAAGGCGCGAAGTGCCGAGCCCGCGAGCGGCATCTCGCGGCATGCGGCAAGGAGCGGTGCGGGGCCGCGCAGTGGCCACGCCCGCGACGACATCTCGCGGGTAAGATCATCCATACGTCGCTTCTAGGTATTTGTAAACCGTCCGGTACAGCCGGCCCCACAGGTCATCCGAACGTGATGATGTGGACTTTCTTCACTCTTATATTTTACGTTTTTTGCTTTAGTAGGTAGGAAGGAAAAAGTGTTAACGTTTTGTACTTCGTAAATGTCAAGATTCAAGACCTGATAATCATATAAGTGGCACCTCCGAGCATACCAGAACGGATTAGGTTCTGGTATGCTCTTAGGGTAAAGACTCCCATCTTAACCTTGGAGGTGTCGCATGAAATTGTACACAGGTATAGACCTGCATTCAAGCAGGAACCGGCCGCCGTGTCTACCAGAAGAAGCTGCCCAACGACGAAGCGGCGATCCTGGCCGCGCTGAAACCGCACAAAAGCGCTGTTTCCGGCGTGATCGTCGAGTCCACCTACAACTGGTATTGGCTGGTGGACGCGCCGATGGCGGAAGGCTATGACGTGCGCCTGGCCAATCCCGCAGAGATACAGAAGTACAGCGGCCTGAAATACGCCGACGACAGGCACGACCCCTTCTGGCTGCCCGAGATGCTGCGGCTTGCGATCTTGCCGCAGTGCAATGACATCAAGGCGCGTCGAGAGAACTTGCCGCAAGGTATCGACGCTATCATGAGGCACCCAGGAAATTCTACGAGCGCAAGCGACAGCGCGCGAAAGCCATGATAGCGCACAACGCATTGGCGCACAAGCTGGCCCGGGCCGAGTATTTCACAATGCGCTACGGCGTGGCATTCGATTCGCAAAGGGTCTTTGTGTGAGATTCGGCGGGACGGCGAACCCGGGAGAAATGGGTGGCAGAACCACTAGACCTGATTGGAAAACCGTCCCGCCCTGATTTAGGCGTTATCCCGATCTTTGCTGACCACGCTGCGGGGAAGGGGCGTAATAGCGATGTTAGCTGCCAAGTTTTGATCCGGATGGGTGACTGGCACAGCAGAGACTGAGGCCTGAACGAGAAACATCGGCAATGGCGGAGATTTGGATAACGGAGGAAAAAACACAGCGGGGATCTGAAGATTCCTGCCGGAAATATTTTTATCCTTGACTGGTGCCACTTAAATGGGTGACCCAGATTCCCCATGCCAATTCCCCATGGAATAGTTCCCTTCCATATCACCAAAAACGCCATATGCCGCCGTCCGCCGCTATAAGCCGGACGGGCAAAAGCGGTAAGCATAAATACGCCACCCCGCTGGGTCCGCCGCCTCATGCGAATATCGGCGCGGCGGGGTATCCTATATATGCGGCCGGGGAAACCGGCGAATAACGGAGACTAAGGAGAAAAACTATGAAGAGAATTCTGGTAGCGGCGGTAATGCTGTGGTCGGGAGGCGGAGCTTATGCGGCTCCGGCTATTGAATCACTGCAGGCTTCCATGGCCGAAGCCAATATCCCCATGGCTGCCGTGCCGTCGCCCGTGGTCGTGTATGGCAAAGGTTCGCAAAAACTGATCCCTCTGGCGGACGCGGTCTACTCGCTGCCTTCGGACAAGCTGGTGGTGTCTGGTACCGCCGCAGGCAAGGCTGTGCACGAAGAGGTCTCCATCCTTAAGGTGGGAGGCCGGGTTAAGGGCGTGAACTGCGCCGGGCTTTATAATCCCTGCTTCGGCAGTCTGCGGCGCGGGACCGGCCAGGCCATGCTGCTGGACGTCTTTGTGGATAAGGATCAGGACGGCAACGTGGACCTTTCCGTAAAGGGGATCCCCGTGGGTTCCGTGGCCGGCTCCGCAGTGCGGTTCAGCGTTCCGGCCAGCGCCGTGTTCGTGGAGGAGCGCTACAGTTTCCTCGAGCATGCGGCCGGGGCGGCGGACAAGAGCTTTGTCTCCCTTACGCTTACGGTTTCGGCCGACTAGCCTGAAAACTTCAGTTCCCCGGCTTTCGCAGGATGTGCAAACTGTACTGCGAAGGCAAATAGTTTCTGCGACAGTTATAGAAGATGTTGGAATCATTGTAAAATAGTTGGGGAAGGACCGCCCTGGCCGGGATGCCACGCCGCCAAGGCGTTCTTCCCGCGGCTCTGCCGGGGCCGGACAAGTTCTGCGTCCAAAGACGGTGCGTTTATGGGAACTATATTTTCGGAAGCGCTGAAGAAATTCCGGACCGGGGCCGGATTCCGGACCGCCTACAGGTTTTACCACGACAGCGGCGGCGGACCGGTGCTGACGATGACGTACGGCAAATACCTGCGCATGGAACAGGGCGGGATATTGCCGGTCCCCGAACGGCTTCAGAAACTTATCGCGGCGCTTCGGCTGGATGCCAAAGGCCCGCAGGCATATGAACTCATAACCGCCTGGCTTAAGACCATGGCCGGCGAGGACGCTTATGCGCATGTCCTGGCCCCGGTTCTATCCGCCCGAAGTAGGACGCCGACCCAGGTGTCCACCTGCCAGGGGAAATACTGCCTGACCACCGGGCAGTTGCGCATTATGCTGTCCGGTTTCGATACTTACAAGTGCGCCCTGATCCTGAATAGCGACGCCGGGGCCTGGTCTGCGGCCGGCCTTGCCGTCGCGTTGAAAATAAAGAAGCCGGCAGCGGAAAGAGCGTTGAAGCTGCTCGTAAAGGCCAAGCTGGCAAGAGGGGCCGGGAAAGGCCTTTACCGCTCTCTGCTCTCCGGCAAGACCCTGGAGTATCCCTGGATGCCCGCCGGCCACCCGCTGAAGGAAAAGCTGGACGGATATGCGGCAAAACTGGAGACTTCCGGGAGTTGCATATATCTGCGCAGCGGCATTATCCGCGCGGACGCGGAAAAACTGCGAGATTTTTACCCGTTCCTGGAGGCAAATCTCTCGTCCGCGCGCGGTTGCGCCGTGGCGGATAAGACCGAAAGATCGGCCGTCTTTTCGGTGACAGGCGAAGTGTTACGGCTGTTGGATTTTTAGCCCGGTTCAAGGGGCCGCGGTCGAAATTAAAGGAAGGACCTGCATATGGGAACGCCGTTTTCTGACATGCTGACCCGGCTGCGCGAGGAGGCGGGCTTCCCCACGGCCTACCGTTTCTATCACGACAACGGCGGCAAAGCCATGCTGGGGATGTCTTACCGCAATTATCTGCTGATGGAGCAGGGGAGGATCCTGCCGATAGCCGGCCGGCTGCGGAATTTGCTCGTGGCGCTGCGCTTGCGCTCTAAAACCGGCTCCGCCAACGAGCTCGCCGTCGCCTGGCTGAAAACTTTGGGCGGCGGGGAATTCTTTCAGGATGTACTGGCGCCGTTCGTTTCCGCAGGGCCGGGGGCGGCCGGATTTTCCCCGGTGCACAACGCCCTGGAGCGCAGCCTGGCGGCGAACAAATACTATTTAAACCCGGACCAGATGCGCGCTATGCTGGCCAGTTTCGAGACCTATAAATGTTCGCTGGTGCTGAATAACGACACCGGGCTCTGGTCCGCGGAGCAGCTTGCCCTCGCACTCGAGATAAAAAGGCCGGTCGCACAGGAAGTCCTAGAGAAGTTCGCCGGGGTTAAACTGCTGAAAGAAGTAAAAAAGGGTTTTTACAAGTCCAAGGTGGCCGGCAAGATGATGGAATATCCCAGTTTGGACGACAATGCGCCCGAACTGCGAGGCGTACTGCGCGGTTATCTGGAGAAGCTTGTCGCGGCCGGTTCCGTGGAATATGGCGGGAGGAGCGTAGTGCGCGCGGCCCCAGCGGTTTTAAGGAATTCTTTCCCGGTGATGGACACGAACCTGTCTTCCGCGCAGACTTTCGCCGTCTCGCAAAGAACCGCCAATTCCGCCCTCTTTTATGTGGTCGGCCGGGTGATCCGCCTTTTCGATCTTTAGTCCGCCGCTCCAAAAGTCCGGCCGATAATCTATAAAATCGCCTGCCGCCGAAGGCATTATCCTTGCGGCCGTAAAAAATCTCCGTCAATGATCAGGAGTTTTACTCCGTTTTCAGTCCGGGAGCGGTGAGAGCTGGCGTCATCCGATACGATGTAGGTCATTCCCTTTTTTAAAACGGATTTTTCCCCGCCTTGCTGCTCGTTCACGAACTCGCCCTCCAGGCAATGCACAATATGGCCTTTTTGGCACCAATGGTCGGCCAGATAGCCCTTTGAATATTCAACTATCCTGACACGCAGACCGGGAAACTGAAGCGTTTGCCAATGAGCCATGCCTGTATCCCCTTTATGTTCAGTTCGCGGGATCGATGCCCAGTCAACTGTTTGAAACGCGATTTTTTTATGGTTCATCTTAGTTGCAATCTCCGGTTCATTTTTCTTTGCTGTTTTTCCATCTCTACGAGGGCGCACAGAACATTACATAAAAGCCCGCCTATGCTCCGCGGGAAGTAAAAAAGAGACGGGACATCTCGCCCGTCTCTTTCTCTCCCGACGCCTTATGTCAGGGCTGCACTATCTTTTTGATCTCCTCCGGCAGTCTCATCACGCCGGTGCCGAAGCTCTCCTGCTTGTCCCGCATAAGTCTGCCCTTGCTGAAGACGCCTTTCCCCCCGATATGGGTGACCACCCAGAACGCATACTCCCTGTTCTGGAATTTGGCGCCTCCGGGGAGCGTGACCAGGTATTTCCCCCCGTCGAGTATGGAGATGGAAGCTCCGTAACCGCGCATCGTGGTCAGGACATTGGAGGTTTCTCCGGCGCCGAAGACCGCCGTGCCCAGTTCCGAGTTCGTGGCTATGCTGGTATCCGGCCCCGAGAACTCGGCTATGAAGCTGAACTCCTGCTTCAGTTCGTAGGAGTATTCCGTGCCCACGGCGGTTATGGCTATCCCGATTATCCTGCCGGTGGCGGAATCGAAAACGGGGCCTCCGGAACTGCCTCCGAAGACGTCCAGGTTCGTCTGGAAGACGTTCTTTGACAGGGTATAGACCTGGGCCTGGTCCGGGTCGTCTATCTTCACAGCCAGGCCCAGCGGATATCCTATCGTGAAGACCTTCTGGCCTACCCTGGGCTGCTGGTCGTTCTCAAGCGCGAGGGGCTGGCGGCCGGCGGGCTCCCTGTCCATCGAGACAAGAGCGAAATCCCGCTTGTTGTCCTCGCTATAACCTTCGTATGCGCGCGTCTCTATCTTCTTTATCGCGTATACCGCGTCAACGGGGAAATCCATTACGGGAGTTCCTTCTTTTTCGTATTTCCACCCGAAGACCATGAAGAAGTTATTGAAATAGTCGCTGCTTTTCTGGTCTTCAGAAACACAGTGTCCGGCGGTCATGACCAGGCCTTTACCGACATACGCGCCGGAACAGTTGGCGAGCTTGTTCTGCGAAGCGAAATCCTCGTTCTCATCGAGGTTGCCCGAATCGGACAGCTTTACCAGGTCCTTTATCCTGAAAGCTTTCTTTACGGGATCGAAATACAGGCTGTCCTTCCTGACGAAGGCGACGGTGGAGTCCGCCATCTTTTTCAGGTTTTCCGGCACCTGGTAGTACTCGTGCATCGAGTTCGCGCCGTAAATGCTTTTGGCCGCCGAAAGGGACGGAGCGGGCACCGCCGGGGAGGAGGTTTCCGCGCCCGCAAGCTGCCTGTACGCGGAGCCGCCTGCGAAGACGGCGTTCCCGGTCAGGAGCGCGGAGCCGAGGAGGGCGAGGGCGGCAAATTTTGAGGTTCTCATATCTATAATATAATCCGCCAAAAGGCGTTGCGGAAGGGCTGTCCGTCCCTGGTCCGTATGGGACCAAAGGCCTAATGGCGGCTGCCGCCCTTGGTGGGCGGCGGTATTCAATTGGAACCGCAGTATTTTTTCTGCGCGCGGCTTATTTTATCCAGCTCCCGCAGATGCTGCGTATAACCGACGAAATTAGGATATCCGGGCACGCTGATGGCGGTATCGCCGTAGAAGTAGGATACCGTGTACGGGCGGCTGTAATTGCTGTCGATGACCGTCAATTTGTAACCGTAGTCCCCGTAATCCGTTCTGCTCATGTCCGCCACCAGCCAGGCGTGGGCGGTAATGCCCGGGAACTGGAGTTTCTGCCAGACTATCCTCTTGCGGCCGTCGACTTCCTTGAAAAGGGCGTCCATCCTGTCCCGCAGTTCCTCTGAGGATACTTTGGAGCTGCCGGCGAGGCCGTTTAGCCATGAGCCCGTGAGGCCGTCCGTGATCTGCCACCTGTTCAGCATCTGCTGGATGAGTTCATGCCATTCCAGGGAAAAATCATAGAAGTTCCCGTAGCCGGGCATTTCCACTACCGCGTTCCCCCGGAGATAGCTGTCGAGGATCCCCGTCACCTGCTCTTTGGTCGGTTTGGGGAGTTCAGGCCTGTAAACCGTCAGATAGATCTGCCTCTGCTCCAGGAACGAGTGCCACCAGCACACTCCGCCGTTGATCAGGCCGCCCGCGTTCCTGAAGCTGATCCTGTTGGCGGGGTCCATGATAAGGCCGCGGAAATAATCGGGGTCCGCGGTCTTCCCGCAGAATTCTTCTTTTGAGCCGGCCGGCGAGGCCGAGGGGAGGTCCCTGTTACGGTCCAGAGGTACTATCTCCCATCGGACCGGAGCGGACAGGGCTACGGGTTCCACGAGCGCCTGCGCGGCGGGCGCTTCGACGCCGTCCGGAACGGTCACGGACCTCGCGAGAGCTTCTTTTTGCAGATCGTTGAGCGCGGGAGCGGGAACGGCGCTTCCGGCGGAGGCGGCGTGCGGCATGATGGCCGCGGCGAGGATAAGGATATATTTTTTCATTGGACGATACCTTCGCGCATCTTGGGCTTTGCTGTTCTCTTGCATAGATGATAGCAACGCGCGGCCCTCCCGGGCAGATGCGAAAGGCCCAGTGACGGTCGGATTTGTGGCCCATGGGGAGTTGGGACTGCCGGCCTACGCGGCATGGAAACGCGGTACGACGCTTCAAAAAGAAAGGCCCCCGCGGTCGCGGGGGCCTTCCGGCTGCGGTCGCGGAAGCGTTTATCTGACCAGCGCGTTCACGGCCGCGTCGGCGGCCTTGATATAGTCGGAGTAATTCCCCTGCACGTCCGCCGGCGTTACCTGGTACGTGACGTCCGGGGAGACGCCCAGGTTCTCTATCGGCTCGCCGCCGGCGCGCTGCGCTATGGTGGCGGTCAGGTGGATGGATTCCACGCCGAGGAGGTTGTTCTCGCGCTTGTACTCCTTCACCACGCCGCCCGCGCCCGCGGTGCGCTCGCCGAAGATGACCGCGCGCCTGTTGTCCTGCATGATGGCCGGGAAGAAGTCCCCGCCGGAGAAGTCCATCTGGTTGGTCAGCACCAGCAGCGGCTTGGTATAGCGGACCTTGGGGTCCGGCCGCACCGCGGCTATGCCGTAGACAGGCAGCGGGCTGGTGATGGTCTTGCCCTCGCTCCACTGCTTTATCGTGGAGGCGTAGAAGGCCTTCCAGTTGTTGAGCAGCTCCAGGCTTACCGGGTAGCCGGCCATGTCCGGCCCGAGCAGGTCCAGCGCGTCCGCCTCGGTCTTGGCGGCGGCGGTCTGCTGCAGGAACTTGATGGCTTCGGAGACGTCGGACTGTGTCAGCGAGATGTAGTGGGACGGGACGGTCAGCGGCCTGTCGGTCAGCATGCCCGCCAGCGCATAGAGATAGAAGACTATGCCGCCCGGGTTATTGGTCTCGTCTATGACCAGCGCGTCGGTGCGGCTCTCCAGCTCGGGCACCAGCGCGGCGAAGTCCTTGGCCGACTTCTCGGGGTCCTCCACGGCGTAGGTGGGAATGCGCACGAAGCCTATGCTCCTGCCGGTGGAGGGCGACTTGTAGACGTAGGCGCGGAAGGAATTGTCGGCCGGGACGGTCCAGGTCTTCTCGCCGAAGTCCGGCAGGAAGCCGTCCTTGTTTCCCAGGCCGTAGGAGGCCTGGTCGTAACCGGGGGCCGCGGACACCTGCACCATCATCATGCCCAGCCAGGACATCGGTATCCTGAGCCCGGCGGCGCCCTTGCTCACGTAAGGCTGCGGAGCTATCATCTCCGGGACGTACATCCATTTCATCGGGTAGGTCACCGGCTCGGAGGCTCCGGCTGGCTTTATATCCATCGAGACCGGTCCCTGCGGCACGGCGTCGCCGGTGGCGCCGGCGCGGAAGGTGAGGAACATGGCCGCCATCGCGGCGTCGGTCTGCTGCACGTCGTCCACGCCCGACTTCCTCTTAAGCTCGGCCACGGCCTCCGCCACGGGCTTGCCGTCGAAAGCGGTAATCTCGTCGCCGACCTTGAAAGGGAAGACGTCCTCCGGCAGGGCCTTGCGGTTGATGCCGGAGATGAAGTAGCGGCCGCCGGCCTCGGTGAGGGTGAGGGGCAGGTAGGCCATCTCGGTGGAATAGAAGGAGACCGAGACGTGGTAGTCCTTCATGGAATTCAGCAGGCGCTTCACCAGGTTCTGGTAGTCCTTGACGCCGAAGCGCTCCGACGAGTTCACCTCGTCCTTGGCCTTCCGGATCTCCGCGTCCAGGTCCCAGCCGTACTGCTCCTTCTTCCAGCCGGCCGGCGCGTAGCGCGCGGCTATCATGGAGCGTATCGAGTCCAGGTCGGAGAGCATCATCTGCTTCAACTGGGCTTCGGTCAGCTGCGGCTGGGCTCCCGTGGTGGCCGAGGCCAGGTCCTTGTCGAAGACCCTGCCGTAGTCCTGCGGGGCAGAAGTGGCCAGGGTTTGGAGCTCGTCCACGGCGGCGGCGGAAAGGCCGCCCGCGAGGGAAAGGATCAGAATGACTGCTAGCAGTTTGGCGTCGTTCTTCACGTTGTCCTCCGATCCGGGGCCGCAGCCCCGCCGAGATATATGCCGCGCTCCAGACTTTGTCCTTGCCTTGAACAGGGTGCTTTCGGGCAGTGGCCCGCGCGGCTTTTCCGCCCGGGCGGAGCGTTGACCGGCATCAAATCTATTATAGGAATGAAGTCATACCCCGCGGCAGAGGCGAAAGGCCCAGGCAAAGCCTGGGCCTTTCGGTCCGCGGTTATGCGTCCCGGGGCTCCGGGAGCCGGGTCCCCCTACAGGCGGCATCCTTCGGTGTACTTCACCACCTGGTTCATCATGCGCACCGCCTCGGCGGGGTACTTGCCGGCGGCGGTCTCGGCGGAGAGCATCACGTAGTCCGTGCCGTCCAGCACGGCGTTGGCCACGTCGGAGACTTCTGCCCTGGTCGGCATGGCGTGCTCGGTCATGCTCTCGAGCATCTGCGTGGCGGTTATGACCGGCTTGCCGAGGCGGCGGCACATCCTTATTATGCGCTTCTGCAGCATCGGCACCTCCCAGATCGGGAACATCACGCCGAGGTCCCCCCTGGCCACCATGACGGCGTCCGAGGCGTCGATGATCTCCTCCAGGCGGCGCATCGCCTCGCGGGCCTCTATCTTGGCCACTATCCGGCAGCCGGGCAGGGCGGGCTTAACCAGGCGGGCCACGGCCCGTACGTCCTCGGCCGAGCGCACGAAGGACTGGGCGACAAAATCCGGCTTGAGCGTGAGGCCGAACTCAATGTCCGCCCTGTCTTCGTCGGACAGCAGCGGGAAGTCCAGGTGGGCCAGCGGGATGTTGACCCCTTTCCTGGACTTCAGCAGCCCCCCCGCCGCGACCTCGCAGGACAGGGAGTCCCGGCCCACGGACTTTACTTCGAGCGCGATGTTGCCGTCGTCGATATAGACGAAGTGCCCTTTTTTTATGACGGACAGGGAGCCCCGGTAGTCGAAAGGTATCTCGCCGGCCTTGCCGGCCGCCTGCACCAGCCTGACGCGCTGCCTTTTTGAGAGCGTCAGCGGCGTCTTAAGCTCGCCGACGCGGATGCGGTTGCCCTTGAGGTCCTGCAGTACCGTTACGCGCCTGCGCAGCCTGGCGTTGAGTTCCCTGACCAGCGCCACCCTGGCGGCGTGGTCGGAATGTTCGCCGTGCGAGAAGTTCAGCCTCACCGCGTCGAGCCCCGCGGCGAACAGGCGGCGCAGGACGGCCATGGTGGAGCTGGCCGGGCCCAGCGTGGCCAGTATCTTCGTCTTTGGTGCCCGCGGTATCTTGGTCATAAAAACATTCTATCAAGTGTCGGCCCGGCTGCAAAGAAAACGGCCGCCTTCATGGGGCCCCGCGAGGGGCTCCTGAAGACGGCCGGTATCCGCGGCAGCCGCGGATTAGGCTATCTTGCAGCGGCGGCGCTTGGAGATCAGGTACTCGCCGTTGTGCTTGTGCATGCGGGCCACGATCTGGTGCGTGCCCGGCTGATAGTCCTGCCAGTCGTACCACCAGTAGCCCACGGCGTACCTGCAGGGCTGCCAGGGCTGGTCGTCGACGGAAATGTCGACGCCCGTGCACTCGCTGGCGCCGACGCGCGCCGCGTAATGGCGGGCGGTTATGGTCTCCAGGTTCTTCGGATAGTCGACCACCACGTACTCGGCGGTATTGTCGATCTTGGTCCTCTTGGTCCTGGCGTTCTTTGCGTTGTTTTTCACGGCTAACTTAAGCATTTCGCTTCCCTCCGCTGTTGGGCCCGGTCCGTTGGACCCGGCCGGCCCCTTGCCGCGGCCGCGCGGCGCGCGGCTTTGGCTGGGCGAATCGGCTTTTCGCGGGACGATGGTCGTTCCCGGGACCTGGCGGTCCCGGAGGAGTTGTCCTGGAAAAGTCGTGGTATCTATACTCTACCCCTGCGGATATTATACCTTTTGCCGGCGGGACCGGTCAAGAAAAGAGGGCTTCGGGAGGACCTAATGGGACTTCTCGAGTCTTATTACCTTGTCCAGGCGGCGCTGATGCCTCTCCTCGCCGGAGAAACGGGCGCCGGTGAAGGCCGAGACTATCTCGAAGGCGAGGGCCTGGCCTATTATCCTCGCGCCGAGGCAGAGGACGTTGATGTCGTCGTGCTCCACGCCCTGGTGGGCGGAGTAGGTGTCGTGGCAGAGGCCGGCGCGGATGCCGGTTATCTTGTTGGCGGCCACGCAGGCTCCCACTCCGGAGCCGCAGACCACCACGGCCCTTTCCGCGCGGCCGGCGGTCACTTCCCTGCAGGCCTTCTCGGCGAAGTCCGGGTAGTCCACCGGCTTGTCCTCGGAATCAGTTCCCAGGTCCCTCACCTCGTGGCCGAGAGCCTTCAGGTGCACCGCCAGAGCTTTCTTCAGAGGGAATCCCGCGTGGTCGCTGGCTAAAGCTATCTTCATCGTGTTCTCCTTGGTCAGAGCTTGTCGATGTCCGTCTTCAGGGCCCAGCCCTTTATGCCTTCCTTGGGCAGGCCTATCTCGTAGTAGGACATATCGCCGGTGTCGAGTATCTTCACTATGCGGCCCTCGGGCGCGGAGGCGTAGGTCTTGAAATTCTCGCCCGGCCCGCTGAGCATGCGCGTGCCGCCGGCCTTCACTACGACCCCGGCCGAGCTGAACGGGGACCCGGCGCGGCGCGCCCCGAGCCAGGCCGCCGAGAGCAGCAGCAGCGCGCCGGCGGCGGCGGCGGCCCGGCCCGCGGCCGGGCTCCACTTGTTGCCGTCGAGCAGGAAGGCCGCGGCCCCGGCCAGGCAGGCCAGCCAGAACAGCAGCAGCGAGAGGGCCTTGAGCTCGGGCTCGGAAAGCAGGTAGTAGAGGTAATGCAGGGCCGCCGGAGCCCCTTCCGGCACCAGCGACTGCCCTGTCTGCCGCAGCGCGAAGTCCAGGTTGGCGCGGATGTCCTGGGAGCGCGGGTCCAGCAGGAAGGCCTTGGCGTAGCTGTGCACGGCGGGGCCCATTCTGTTGAGGCGGAAAAGGGCGTTGCCGGCGTTGTACCAGGCCCACTGGTTGGCCGGCTCGCGGGCGATGATCCTGTTGTAGCCGTCGAGCGCCTCCTGGTACTGGCCGCTGCGGTACAGGTCGTTCAGCTCCGCCAGCTCGCCGGGGTCCACGGCGCGGGCGGCGGCCGGCAGGCAGAGAACGAAGGCGAAAAGCAGCTTTTTCATCTCAGCTCCTTCTCGAGCAGCTCCATCAGCAGGAAGTACTTCTTGGCGAGGTCGGAGGTACCCTCGGCCTCCGCCGTTCCCGGGGAGTAATGCCGCAGCTCCAGGGCTTCCCATAGCTCTTTAATTTCCTCCAGCGAGCGCTCGCTGACCTTCGGGAACCGCTCCTTGATCAGGGTGGCGGCTTTCCGCATCGTCAGCGCGCTCACCTTGACCCCGCACTTGTCCGAGAGATAGTCCAGGAAGGAGTCGTAGAGCAGAGAGACCGCTTCTTTTGTCTTGCCGGCCTTGATCAGCCCTTCGGCCTCCTCCAGGTCCTTGGCGGCCTCGCTGCGCGCCTGCCGCGCCCTGAAGAGCAGCGGGTTGGCCAGCTTGAAGCGGTTGGCCCGCGCCATCCAGAGCGAGAGCAGCAGCAGCGCGGCGGGGAAGGCGTGCACCCACCACGGCAGCTCCAGCACGGAGGCCGCCAAGAGCGGCAGCGCGCCTCCGGAGGTGCGGTCGCTGACGTAGCGTATGTCGGAGCCGGAGGCGGTGACCGGCGCGGCCGTGCCCTGGGCGCCGAAATTGAGGTTCTTGCCGCCGAGGTCCCCCTTCTCCACGCTGAGCGTCACGGGTTCGGTCTGCAGTTCGCGGTAGGCGCCGGCCTTCGGGTCGAAATAGGAGAACTTTAGCGGCGGGACGGTCTTCCTGCCCTCGGCGCGCGGCACGAGGATGTAGGTGAAGGTCTTCTTGCCGCTGATCACGTCATGCTCCTTGCTGACGTCCAGCGAGCTCATCGTGTCGAAGACCTTGAAGTCCGGCAGGTCGGGGAACTTGGGGGCCACCACGGCCTTGAGATTGCCGCCGCCGGATACCGTAAGGGAGAAGTTGACCGCCTCCCCCACTTTGGCGTCCCGGCGGTCGGCCGAGGCGGAGATGGAGAAATTGCCTACCGCGCCGTCGAAGCCGGCAGGCGCGCCGTGCGGCAGCGGCTTGATGGTCAGCTTTATCGGGTCGGTGTTGAACTCCAGGCTGCGGCCCTGAGCGCCGCTCATCGACATGAACTTCTGGAAGAAGTTGGGGTCGAAAGGGTCTATCGGGTCGGTGGCCGGCACCTGCGCTATGACCTTGGCGGACTTGATCTCGGCGGAGCCCGGCGCTAGCGCGAACAGCGCCGCCTTTATCTCGCTGTAGGCGTAGCGCACGCCGCCTATCTCGGTCTCGCCGTTGCGCACCGGCGGCAGGTCCTCGGAGATAAGATTGGTGAACGAAGGCGGCACGTACTGCGGGTTCGAGGAGAGCGGGACCGAGGTGTAGAACCTGATGCTGATGTCTATCTGTTCGCCCGGGTAGGCGGCCTTCTTGTCGGTCTCGGCCTTCAGGAAGATCTGCTCGCCCTTGTCCGCGGCGGCCCTGGCCGCCCTGGTCGGCTTCTGGCGCGGCTGCTGCTGCGGCTGGGCCGGCTGCTGAGCCGCCTGCTTCGGCTGCTGGGCCGCCTTGACCACGTTTATCTTCAGCTCCGGGGTGACGGCCTTCTCCCGGCCGTTGAAGACCGAGATGGACGGGATGGCCTGCACGCCTATGAAGCGCGGCGTCAGGATATAGGTGAAGGAGACGGAGGTGGTTATCTTGCCGTTGATTATCGAGATGCTCTGGCTGCGCCCGGAGGAGTAGACGTTGAAGTTCTGCATGTTCGGCAGCTTGGGCTCGGGCACGTTGGCCGAGTCCCCCGCCACCGTGACGGTCAGGTAGAGGTTGCCGTCTATCTCCACCGTGTCGCGGTCGGTCTCCGCGCTCACGGTGAGCAGGGCCGCCGCCGGCGCGCAGAGCGCCGCGGCCAGCATTGCGGCGCCGGCCGCCGCGGCCAGCATCCTCTTCACCAGTCCTCCAGACGCTTCTGCTGCTCGGGCTTGCCCTGCCTCACGGCGGACTGTCGTATGGCCTCGGGGTCCCGGGCCGCGGATTTCTCGCGTTCCTTCATCATCTCGAGTATCTGCCTGCTGCGCTCCCTGGCTTCCGCCTTGCGCTTCTCCTGTTCGCTCTGCTGCTGCTTGTCCTTGTCGCCTCCGCCGCCCTGCTTCTGGTCCTGCTTGCCGTCCTTCTTCTCCTGGTCCTTCTTGTCCTTGTCCTTCTTCTTGTCCTGGGGGTTGGGGCAGGACTTCTTCTGCTTCTTCTCCAGCGCCTTCTGCAGGTTGAACAGCGCGTCCTGGTTCTCGGGGTCCTTGTCGAGCGCGGTCCTGTAGGCCGATATCGCGCCGGCCAGGTCGCCCTTGCGGTAGAGCGCGTTGCCGCGGTTGTATTCGGCCTTCACGGCCACCTTCGGCGCGGCGGCGGCCTGGGAGAAGGCCTCGGCCGCCTTGTCGTACTCTTCCTGCCGGTAATACGCGTCCCCGGTATTGAAATTGAGGCGCTTGTCGGCCGGCTCGGCGGAGAGGGCCCTGTTGTAGTGCTCTATCGCGTTCTGCCAGTCGGAGGCCCGGTAGGCGTAGTTGCCCTTCCTGGCCTCGGCGGCGCCGCCTGCTTTGGCGGCGGGCGCGAGCAGCAGCAGCGCGGCCGCGCCGGACTTCCCGAAGAGACGCAGGGACGGCAGGCGCAGGCCGAAGCGGAAGCCCTTCTCCATCACCAGCAATTCTATCAAAAGCAGCAGCAGCGCTAAAGCCAGCGGCCACTGGTAGCGGTTCTTGTAGCCTGAGCGTCCCTTGCCCTTGCTCTTCTGCAGGTCCAGCGCCGAGACGGCCGAGCGCACGGCGTCGGCGGCGGAGTCGGGGCCGGAATAGCGGATATAGGCGGCGCCGGTGCGGCTGGCTATCTTGATCAGCGCGGCCTCGTCGAGCCGGCTGACCACGGTCTTGCCGTGGCTGTCCTTCTTGTACTCCATCGTGTTGCCGGCGGAGTCGGTCATCGGCACCAGCTCGCCGTCGGGGCTGCCTATGCCTATCGTGAAGATCTTAAGGTTCTGGGCCTCGGCGTCCTTCAGCACGGTGTCGAGCGTGGTGGAATGGTCCTCGCCGTCCGTCACCAGTACCATCACCTTCTGGCCGCCGTAGCGCGACAGCATGCCGAGCACGGTGTCGATGGCGGCGGAGAAGTCGGTGCCCTGCACCGGCAGCATGCCGGGGCGCAGGCCGGAGGCGAAATAGGTGAGAGCGTCCTGGTCGGTGGTGAGCGGGCACTGTACGTAGGCGTCCCCGGCGAAGGCGGCCACGCCCACGCGGTAATCCGCGAACTTCTCCGCTATCGCGCCCAGCAGCAGGCGGGCGTTGGAGAGGCGGTCGGGCTTGAGATCGCGGGCGCCCATCGAGAGCGAGGTGTCCACGGCGATGACGATGTTGCCCTTCAGGTCCGTCACCGGGGTGAGCTCCACCCCCCACTGCGGCCCGGCGGCCGCCAGGCAGAGCAGGGCCAGCGCGGCGAAGTAGAGAACGCCGCGCAGCCTGCGGCGCGCGGCCTCCGGCCCGGCCGCGTAGCCGTCGAACGCGGGCCCGAGGACCGAGCGCGCGGCGGCCAGGCGCTTTTCCTCCGCCTTGTAGCGGAAGACCAGCAGCGCCGCGAAAGCGGCGGCCAGCCAGGCCAGTGTTAACGGCGAGCGGAACAGTTCCATATCACGGTATCGATCTCAGGTACGTTTTTTCCAGCGCCACCACCAGGACCAGCAGGGCCAGCGCCGGCCAGAGGAAATAGAGGTACTTGTCCGAGTACTCGGTGTAGCTCTTCACCTCGAACTTCGTCTTCTCCAGCGTGTCTATCTTGTCGTAGATGTTCTGCAGCTCGGCGTAGTTCTTCGCGCGGTAGAACTCGCCGCCGGTCAGGCCGGCAATCTCGCGCAGCGCCGGCTCGTCCAGGTCGTCGTCGATGTAGGCCACCGGCTGCAGCGGGTCCCCCGTGCTGATGGGCGCGCGTCCCTTGCCGGCGGTGCCTATGGTGTAGATCTTTATATCGAAGGCCTTGGCGGTCTTCGCCGCCAGCGCCAGGTCGGTCACCATGCCGGTGTTCGAGCGCCCGTCGGTCAGCAGGACTATGACCTTGCTCTTGGCCTTGCTCTCCTTCAGGTGGTTCACGGCCGTGACTATGGCGTCGCCTATGGCGGTGCCCTCGGCGCGCGTCATATTGAGGTAGGAGGCGTCTATCATGTCGAGCACGGACTGGTAGTCCAGCGTGAGCGGGCAGGAGAGCATCGCCGCGCCGCCGAAGACCACCACGCCTATCCTGTCGTTGCGCCGTTTCTTTACGAAATCCTCCGCCGCCTTCTTGGCGGCGTCCAGGCGAGTGAACGGATTGAAATCCTCCGCCGCCATGCTATACGAGGTGTCCAGCGCGAGCATGATGTCTATGCCTTCCGCCGGCGGGACCTCTCCCCTGGTCGCCTGCTGCGGGCGGGCCAGCGCCACTACCAGCAGGGCCAGGGCGGCAACACGGCCCCAGAAAGGGACTATGGCGAAGAGACGGGCGCGCGCGGTCTTGAGCGCGGGGAGCTGCACCGGCACTCCGGCGGACTGGTGGCGGCGCAGGCGCTGGGAGCTGGCCAGGCCAGCCAGCAGCCCCAGCAGGGGCAGCAGCAGCAGGACCAGCGGGTACTTGAAGCCGTTCATACGCTTCTCCCCCCGGCCCCGCCGGCCCGGGCCGCCTTGCCGGCGGCCTGCGCGGCCTTTTCCGCGGCGAGGGTCCTGGCGTTCTCCGCCGTCCGGTGGAAATCCATCAGCAGACCTATCAGCGCCTCCGAGTCGTCGGCGGCGTTCTCCGGCTTCATCCTGGCGAACTTCACCAGGTCGGACCTCTGCAGCAGCTCCCTGGCCTTCAGCGCCGTGGCCAGCGGCGCGCCGGTCCTCTTTAGTTCGCGGCTCAGGTCGCCCGTGGTCATCTGCACGGCGTCTATGGAGAACTCCTCGCGCAGGTAGAGGCGGAGGATGGATGTGAGGCCGATGTAGTACTCCTTGAGCCTGCCGTCATCGAGCAGTTTGGACTTCTCCAGCCCGCCCAGCCTGTCCCTGGCGCGCTGGTAGGGGTCGCGGGTATCCTTCCAGGAGGCCGCGGCGGCCGCGGCCTTACCGCGGCGGCGCGAGAGCAGCCAGGCGGCCAGCAGTACCGCGGCGAGGCCGGCTATGGCCCAGGGCCAGGGGAAATAACCGTACGGCTCGTAGATGTCCCGGATGTCCTCCCCCTCCTTGGTCGCAAAGGCGGGCGAGACCGCCAGCGTGAAGGTGCTGGTCATTACCAGGGTGTCCGGCGGGACGCCTTGCCCCGAAAGTCTCCAGGCTATGGCCGGGAAGGTGCTGGAGCCTATCGTGAAGGCCCTGGCGCGCACCTCGAACGTCTCCTTCCTCCGGCCTGCGGCCTTCTCGTCGGCCGTCCTCGTGAAGGAGAGCACTTCGAAATCCTCGCCGCCGGCCGCCGCGGTGTCAGGGCGGATGGAGAAGCCTTCGGGCAGGGAGGCGTCCACTTTCAGCTTGAACTCCGCGGCCAGGCGCACCTCTCCGGCCGGCGGGGTCACGGAGAGCGAGACGGAATCGTCGGCGGACGCCGGGCGGGCCAGCAGCGTCAGCAGGAACAGCGCGGGGAGCCTCATAGCAGCTTGAAGATCTTTCTCCTTTGGCGGAAGAATTTCACCACCGGGCCGTGCACGGGCAGGGCCGGGTCTATGTCTATCCAGTCGGCCCCGGCGGAGCGCAGTACGGCTTCCAGCGCCGAGCGGCGCGAGGCGGCCTCCCTGGCGTAGAGAGCCCGGTAGGCCGGGCTGGCCAGGTCGGCCGTGAAGCCGGCCCCGCTCTCGAGCCCTTCCGAGACCAGCAGCGCTCCGGCCGCCGGGAGCTCGCGCTCGAAGCGGTCCGTTATCACCACCGGTATCAGGTCGTGGCGGGTGGAGGTGAGGCGCACTTCCTTGGTGTAGTCCGGAGAATTGAAGTCGGAGATCAGGATTATGATGCCGCGTCTCTTCATCACGCGGTTGGCCATCCTGAGGGCCATCGCCACGTCGGTGCCGCGGCTCTTGGGCGTGAAAGCCAGCAGCTCGCGGATGATGCGCAGGCTGTGGTTGCGGCCCTTGCGCGGAGGGATGTAGAGCTCGGGCTTGTCCGAGAACAGCAGCAGGCCGCTCTTGTCGCTGTTCTTTAGCGCGGAGAACGCGAACATGGCCGCCAGCTCCGCCGCGGCCTCGCTCTTGGGTTTGGAGGCCGAGCCGAAGGCCTGCGACGCGGAGACGTCGCAGAGTATCATCAGCGTCAGCTCGCGTTCCTCGATGTACTGCTTGACGAAAGGCTTGCGGGCGCGGGCCGTGACGTTCCAGTCTATCGAGCGGACGTCGTCGCCGGGCACGTACTCGCGCACCTCGGAGAACTCTATGCCGCGGCCCTTGAACACGCTCTGGTACTGGCCGGCGAAGGTCTCGCTGACCAGGCGGCCGGTAGTTATCTCTATCTGCCGTACCTTCTTTAGGAGTTCCGCGGTGTTCATAACGGGACGCTCGCTGGTATGCCGGAACGCCGGAAAGCTCGTGCCGGCGGCCGCGGATAACGCGGCCTGGCTCCGGCTTTCGGGCGCTCAGTTCCCGGCTGTTAGGGTACCTCCACCGCCTCGAAGATGCTCTTGACTATGTCCTCCGAGGTGATGTTCTCGGCTTCGGCCTCGTAGGTCAGCAGCACGCGGTGACGGAGCACGTCTAGGCCGACGGCCTTGATGTCCTCCGGGGTGACGTAGCCGCGGCCGTTGATGAAGGCGTAGGCCTTGGCCGCCTGTATCATGAAGATCGTGGCGCGGGGACTGGCGCCGTAGTTTATCCACGGTTTTATCTTCGGCAGGCCGTGCTTCTCCGGCTCGCGCGTGGCTATGACCAGGTCCAGTACGTAGTTCTTGATCTTGTCGTCGACGTAGATCAGGTCGGCCGTGCGGCGGGCCTGCAGCACCTGCTCCGCGGTCACGGCCTTGGCGGCCTGCGGCAGGTTCTGGGTGGCCATCAGCTCCAGCACTTTCGCCTCCTCCTGCTTGGTCGGGTAGGTGATGTTGACCTTCAGCATGAAGCGGTCCACCTGCGCCTCCGGCAGCGGGTAGGTGCCCTCCTGTTCTATAGGGTTCTCGGTGGCCAGCACCATGAACAGCTCCGGCAGCTTGAACGTGGAGTCGGAGATCGTGACCTGGCGCTCCTGCATGCCCTCCAGCAGCGCGCTCTGCACCTTGGCCGGGGCGCGGTTGATCTCGTCCGCGAGGATGATGTTCGCGAAGATCGGGCCCTTGCGCACGCTGAAGGTGTTCTCCTTAGGGTTGAAGACCAGCGTGCCTACGATGTCCGCAGGCAGCAGGTCCGGGGTGAACTGGATGCGCTGGAAGGCGGCGTTCATCGCGGATGCCAGGGTCTTTACCGTGAGCGTCTTCGCGAGGCCGGGGACGCCTTCCACCAGCACGTGCCCGTTGGCTATCAGGCCCACGAGCAGGCTGTTTATCAGGTCCTCCTGGCCGACTACCACCTTGGCCAGCTCGCGGCGGAGGTCCTGGATGAACAGCGAGTCCTGCTGTATCTTCTGGTTCAGCTTCGAGATTTCAGAGTCCATATTATATATACGCTCCTTTGGGAATAACGGTTGCGCGGCCTGTCTGGGGTCAGGTCTTGAATCTTGACCGCGGTTCGTCGGTGTACGCGGCCGCCGGCGGGAAAGTCAAGATCCAGGACCTGACCCCGGTCCCGCCCCGGCCCCGGGTCACTCTATGCGGAAAAGGGGCTTCTTGGCCTCCAGTTCGCGGAGCTGCTGCTCCTTGTGGGCCTCGATGTCCTTGCGTATCGTGTTGACGGCCTGGATGGCGGTCAGGCGCACTTCCTCGTCGTAGTCCTGCAGCGCCCTGTCCAGGGCGGGTATGGCTTCCTTGTTGGAGAACGTGCCTATGGCCTTTACCGCGTGCAGGCGGGTATCCCTGTCGTAGTCCTTGAGCGCCTCGGTGAGCAGGGCCAGGCTGAGCTTGCTTTTGTCCTTGGCCAGCATGTCGATGAGCTGATTTTTCACCGACGGGTCGGTCTCGTTCTCCAGCATGTTCTTGATGACGGCCGGGGCCTCCTCGTCCTGCAGCTGCCAGAGCAGCTCCGCGGAGGCGAAGCGGACCTTGGCGTTGGCGTCCTGGGTCAGGGCGTGCAGCGTTTTCAGCGTGGCCATAGAGAACTTTATCAGGTAGGTCTTTTCCGGCTTGATCGGGAGGTCCGGGTCCTTGAGCACGGCGGCCTGTCCCTTCTTGGCCTCTTCGACGAGCGTCTGCTGCCGGGCGGCTTCCTTCTTCTGGTTGACCAGGTAGTAGATCCCGGCGACGAAGATGAGAAGCATCAGGAACCATTTCATAGGGTTATCCTTTTGAACGCGAGGGAGATCTTCCCGCCTCTGACGGAGGCGGAGGCGATCTCAGGGTCGTTCATCTTCTTCCAGCCGGGGACTTCGTCGGCCGGCTCGCTGGAGAAGATCACGCGTCCCTTTTCCCGCCGCCACGCTATCCTGCCGTATTCCCAGCCCGGCGTGGTCAGGGCGGTCCTGGCGTCGCTGCTGGGCGCGTGGCACAGCACGGTCAGCGAATCTTTAGAGGCCAGAAAGAGGTTGAGGGAGGTGTACGGCCTTTTCCTTCCGGGCTTCGCGTCGCGGCACGAGACCCAGATGGTGCGTATCTCGTCCACGGCGGCCGCCAGCGCCGCCTCCGGGGAGCCGTACGCGTCGAGCATCTTCATCACCTGCCAGAAGATGACCTCCGAATCCCCCGTCCCGCGCACCTTGGAGGCGTAACCGCCGAGCAGCGAGCGGACCTCGTCCTTGACGAAGAGGGTGCCGTTATGGGCGAAAATGAAGCCGCCGGCTGAAAAGGGCTGGGTGTTCTCGGGGCGCCGCTGCGCGGACCTGGGGACCCCGGGGGCGGAGGCGTAGCGGACATGGGCCAGCGTGACCCCGGATACGGCCCCTGCTGCCGCGGCGGAGAACGCGCTCTTCTCAAGGCGTGCCGGGCGCGGGCTCTTGACCACCGCCGTTTCGCCGCGGCGGAAATGCCCTATTCCCCATCCGTCGTCCTGGTAGCGTCCTTTGACGGCGCCGGCCTGCGCCAGCAGGCTCTTTGCGGAGCCGCAGAGCAGCTCCGACTGAGAGGCCGGGGAGGAAGAGATTATTGCCGTTATGCGACACATGTTAAGTGCATATTTAAACAATTTTTTAGGCGGTATTCAAACGGGTGGTAAGTTTATATATAATAATGGCAGGCCGCTGTCAGCGGCAGAACGCCTTTGACCGGAGAGCTACCCAGAATGGAATACAAGGACTTCGAGTTCAAGCCGCTTCCCCCCATCCCGGGCGCGGAGGAGGAGGTTCAGGCCCCGGCCGAGAGCGGCCCGGCGCCGGCCGGGTTCAACGAACGCTTCGTGGCCTATGTCATCGACGCGCTGCCGTTCGTCCTTATCACCTTCATAACGCTGAAGATGGCCGTCAGGGCCGGCCTTTTCCCCTACACCCGCGGCAACGAGTGGCTCTGGAAGTTCCTCTGGATGGGCCTGTACATAGTCTACGAGGCCGTCTTCTCCAGCGGCGGCAGGGCCACGCTGGGCAAATACCTGCTGAACATCAGGGTGAGGGCCGCGGACGGCTCGGACCTTCCTTTCTTCAGGGCGCTGGTCCGGGCCTGCGCCTATTTCCTCAGCTCCGCACTTTTCAACATAGGCTACCTGATGGCGCTGTTCACCAGGGACAAGAGGGCGCTGCACGATTACGTGGCCGGCAGCAGGGTCGTAAGCATCAAGCCTCGCGGCGACCTAGGAGAGGGGCTGGTCCTGGCCTTTTCCTGGGGGCTGCTGGTCATCCTGCTGGGCACCTGGCTGAACAGCACGCTGCTGAAGGTCACCCCTGCGGAGATGAAGCAGATACGCGCGGCGCAGACGACCGTCTCGAAGCTGGCTATGCTCGAACATATCTACATGAAGCAGAACGGCCGCTATACCGAGGACCTGGGGCGTCTCGCCGACCTGACCGGCAACGTCAACGCGGTGCGGGCGGAGCTCTATCAGAACCTCTCGCCGGATTCGCTGGTCATCTCATCGAACGGCAGGCGCTTCATCATCACGGCAAAGGCCCGGAACTGGCGCAAGAGCGACGTGAAGGTGGTCTCCAAGGTGGACGCCCCTCCGCCTCCCGGCATAATGCCGTAGCCGCGCTTCCGGAGCAAAAAAAGCCCCGCTTCCGCGGGGCTTTTTTATTGGCCGGTCCGGCTTCAGGCGCCGCTCTTCTCGGAGCCGCTCTGGCAGGTCATGCAGTACCTCGCGGAAGGCAGCGCCTTTATGCGCTTCTTCTGTATCGGCTTCTTGCAGTGCTCGCAGAGTCCGTAGGTGCCCTTTTCCATCTTCCTGAGCGCCGCGTCTATGTCGCGCAGGATGCGGCGTTCGTTGTCGGACAGCTCGAAGAGTATCTCCTTGTCCAGGCTCTGGCTGGCTTGGTCTATGGAGTCCCCTACTTCCGGTTCAAGGAGGTCCATGTTCTTTTTGTCCTCGACGTTCTTGGAGATGTCGGCCTTCATTTCGCTCAGCGAGGTCGCTATCTCGGCCAGCTCCTGGCGCGTCAGCGCCTCCGCGGCCGGCTGGGCTTTGGCCGCCGTTGGGCGCGCCTTGGCCTTGGGGGCGGCCTTCTTAGCCGCCGGCTTCTTCGCGGCCGGCTTCTTCGCCGGCGCCTTTTTCTCAGCTTTCTTGGTTTTTTTCATATCGATTCTCCGTCGCTGCCTGCTTAGTGGTCCGGTCTCAGCGCTGCGAGGTGCTGAAGAACACCGGCCGCGCTTCCGTTATCACAGCCCGGCTGGCCTTGATCCTGTCCCTGTAGTACCTGGGCAGGCTGAAGGCCCCGGTTATGGTCTCTCCGTCCGAGAATCTGAGGGGTTTGCGCAGGCGCGCCGCCGCCGCCCTGTCGAGCGCCGCGGCCGAGAGTCTGGCGGGGGCCTTGGACGCATCGTCGGTGCAGTAGAGGAAGGTCCAGGGCATGTCGTAAGAGGGCACGAAGGTGGAATAGCTCCCGACGTGGCGGAAGACCTTCGCGAGAGTGTTCTTTATGGCCGGGTGCAGCTCGAACTGCAGCGGGGTGCCGGGCCCGGCCTGCACTGTGAAGACGCCGCCCGGCTTCAGTATCCTCTTGAGGCGGCGGTAGAACTCCAGCGTGTAGAGCGCTACCGCGGGGCCGCCCTCCACCGGGCTGGGGAGGTCGGAATAGATCAGGTCGAACTTCGTCGAGGTCGACTGCACGTACTTCCTGGCGTCCTGCGCCAGCAGGCGCAGGCGCGGGTCGGAGAACGAACCCCGGTGCCATGGCGTCAGGTGCTTCGCGGCGAAGCGGAGGATATTGTAGTCGATGTCCGCCATGACCACCATGCGCATGCCGCGGTCGTTGAGTATGTCCCTCGCGGTGGCCCCTTCCCCCCCGCCGAGTATCAGCGCCGTCCTCGGCGCCCTGCTGGCCAGCAGGGCGGGGTAGACCAGCGACTCGTGGTAGAAGGCCTCGTCGTACTCGCTGGACTGCGTCTCCCCGTCCAGCACCAGCACCTTGCCGAAGGTGTGGGTCCTGATCAGGGCGGCGTCCTGGAAAGCGGTGGAGGAGGTCTCCAGCACCTCGAGCGAACGGTGCGCGTGCAGCTCGCCGGGAGTGAAGAACTCCACGAACCATTTCCCTTTCGGGAGCACGCGGCCGGAGGCCTTTATCCAGTCGAACTTTTCCTTCATGGCGGTGGCGCCTGGCTAGACTATGGGCAGTATCAGGAGCTGGCTCCTCGGACGGCCTAGCCCGGCAGCAGCCCCCTTTCCAGCTTCATCACGCTGAAGTGCGAGGCCTTGAAGAGCTTCTTAAGTACCTTGAAGGCCTCCCAGGGCCTGGTCTTGGCGCCGCAGGTGTAGAGGTCCACGGAGGCGTAGGCGTGCTCGGGCCAGGTATGTATGGCGAAATGGGATTCGGCTATGACGACTACCCCGGAAACGCCGTGAGGCTTGAAATGGTGGAAGATGGAATCTATGATGGTGGCGTCGGCCGCCCTGGCCGCCTTTACCATCGCCTCCTGCACGTTCGGGACCGACGAGATCACCCCGGCGTTGCAGCCGTAGAGTTCCAGTACGAGATGCTGTCCTAGCGCCTTCATGGTTTTTCCGGTTTAATAATCTATATTATTCGCCCCGGCGTGTCAACGGCCGGGAAGCCGGAAAAAAGGGGCCGTTCCAGGCCCCTTTTTACGTCAAGGCAAGACCGCTCTATTTGAACGAGATGCCCTTCATCTTCGTGAAGATGGTCCGGTCGCGCCGCTGGAAGATGGGGCTGCGGAACGGGAAGTCGAAGGTGAGCGAGATCCTGTGCGTGGAGCCGAGTTCGCCCATCGGCACGAACGCGTAGTCCAGGCTGAAGAAGTGCAGCGTGGCGCCGACGCCCATCGTGAAGCCGCCGAGGCTGTCGCGCAGGCGCTGGCTGTCGAGGCCCGCGCGCACGCACAGGCGGGTGAGCTCGTTGGGAGTAGTGGCCAGCTCCGCGCCCAGGCGCATGCTGGGCGAATTGTGCTTCGGCATCACGAAATCCGTGGCCACCAGGAAGTTGCGGAACGGGTTTACCGCCGCGCCCAGCTTGAAGGTCAGCGGTATCGGGTTGGACTCCTGGTCGAACGAAAGGCCGCCGCCCATGTTCGTGGCCGTAACGGCCAGGCGGTACGGAATGTCGGAGAAGTTGTACGTCATCACGCCGATGTCCCCGGCGTAGGCCTTCGCGGAATGGACGATCTGCGAGCGCAGGTACTTGGCCGAGACGCCGACCGAGACGTCTATGTCCTTGTCGGAGAATTCCAGGATGGCCTTGCTGTAGGAGAGGGTGAAGACCTGGTCCTTCGGGGTGAAGCTGCCCAGCGTGTTGCCGGAGATGTCGGTCTCGGTTATCGAGCCTATGTCGGTCAGCATGACCGAACCGGCCAGCACGGAATCGTAGGAGAGGCGGTGCGCGTAGGCCGCGTACTGGTAGCTGATGTCCTCCAGGTACTGCGCGCGCATGAAGACCGCGGAGAGCTTGGGTATCTGCACCAGGCCGGCCGGGTTCCAGTAGACGGCGGAGGCCTCCTCGCTGACCGCGGTATAGGCGCCGGCCATGGCGGCCGCCCTGGCTCCCACGGAGAGATTGAGAAAGTCCGCCGTAGTGGTGCCGACCGCCTTCTTGGAGAAGTAGCGGGGGTCCTCCAGGGCGCGCAGCGGCGCGGCGGCCGAGGCCAGCAGCAGGGCCAGGGCGGAGAGCGTTCTGATGGCGTGGAGCGTTCTCATAGCTTACCTTTCCACCGCTATCTTCAGGACTTTCTTCCCGGCGCTGGAATCTATCACGGCCAGATAGATGCCGCTGGCGACCAGGTTCCCGGATTTGTTGACGCCCTTCCAGATCACCACGCCGGTGCTGCCCGCGGTGGTGTCCCAGACCTTATCGCCGGAAAGTGTGTAGATGCGCACCTTCGAATTGGCCGGGATCCGGTCTATCGTGACGAAGCCCTGGCCGCGGTTGGGGTAGAAGGGGTTCGGGTAGACCAGCACGTTGCTCAGGCCGGAGGCCGCCGTGCGCATGATCAGCTGGAAGAGGCTGAAGTGGTTGAGGGTCGCGGTGATGGTGCGGGCTCCCACGTTGACCTCGGTCTCGAGCGGCAGGCACTGTCCCGAGTCGGGGTTGTAGCGTGCCAGGACGAGTTTCGCCTGGTCGGAGATTATCGTGTTCTTGCCCGGGTCGCTGTTGAACCAGAGGGTCAGCGTGACGGGCTCCATCGGCTGCGCGCCGTTCTGGGAGAAGACCTCCACCGCCACCGACTGGCCGCCGGGCTGATAGCCGCAGGGGTTCTTGACCGAGGACGAGATGGCGATCGCCGTGGCGGCGGGGAAGGCTCCGGCCGGCACGCTGAGCGAGACGGCCCTGTTGTCCGGAAGGGTGCCGGATATCGTGGCGCTCTTTGCCGGGTCGCTGGTGCCGCCCACGGACCCTGAAGGGGCTCCGGAAGGCCCGGCCGTGGTATAGGCCACCACCGCGAGCTTGCGCGCCGTGGTGACGCTTTCGCCGTTGCGGGCGGCCACGTCGAAATAATAGCTGGTGGCGGTCAGCAGTCCGGTGACCAGGGCCGAGGTGTCCTTGTAATAGTAGGCGAACGGTATATGAGTGGTTACCGGGTCCGCGAATAGCTCGCTGGTGGAGCTGCGAAGCTCGTAGATGGTCCCCGTGGAATTGTCCACCGGGTCCCAGGTGAGATGTATGCCCGACATGGAGATCTGGTCAGGCGTGAGGCTGGCAGGCACCCTGGCCAGCGTGAACTTGGCGCCAAGGTCCATCGCGGTGCCCTGTATGCCGTCCCCGTTGACGGGGACCAGCGTGCAGTGGTACTGGATGTTCGGCGAGAGCGTGGCGAAGGTGGCCGAACCTGAATATGTGGCCTGGTTGATGGTCCCGGTCGACATGTCCAGCGTCGCCGCGGAGGACAGGTATACGTTGTAGACGGTCCAGGTGGAGTTGCCGTTCGTTATCCAGTTGGCGGTGATGGTGCCGGTCGTGATGTTGGTGAACACGTTCGGCACGCCGGGCAGGGGCTGCACGGTCAGCGTGTAGACCCCGACCGAGCCGGAGATCGGACCCCGTATAGGGCCGAAGCCGGAGGTGTCGTTGATGGCGTTGACCACCGAGATATATTTGCGGTTGGCCAGCAGGCCCGTCTGCGAATAGTTGTTCGCCGTGGTCGAACCGACGAAGACCGGCGCGGTCTCGGTGCCGGCGGCCACGTCGTAGATCTCGTAGTAGGTCGCGCCGAGGGACTCGTCCCAGGACCAGTTGATCGTGGAGCTGCTGAGGGCCTGGCCGGTGAAGTTGTTGACGCCGCTGACCGTCACCGTGGAGGCGTAGTTGGAGAAGACCGTAGGCTGGCCGGACCCGTTCATGGCCCTGACGCGGAAGTCGTAGAGCTGGTTGGCGGACAGCGAGCCTATCACGGTGGAGGTGCTGAGGTAGTTCACGCTGAACGGCACCGGCGTGGAGATGGCCAGCGGGTCGGAGAACTGCGGGCTCTTGGCTGGCGACATGGAGACCTCGTAGATAGTCAGGCCGGAGTTCCCGCTGCCCGACCATTCCAGGTCCGCATTCTCGAAGCTGGCGGAGTTTATCCTCAGCGAAGCCGGGGCCGCCGCGAGCGTGTAGTAGGTGGCGGAGTAGGCGAGCGAACCGCGCCCGCCCACGTTGAACGGAGAGACCATGATGGAGGCCCTGGTATTCGGAGCCATGCCCGTCTGGGTGTAGGTCACCGGGTTGCCGTTGTTGAAGGAGGCGGTGGCTATGAAGACGCTGTTGCTGGCCGCGTAGATGTTGTAGCCGTCGGCGCCGCCCAAGGGGATGCTGCCCCGGTCCCAGGACCAGGTGATGGAGCTGGTCCCCAGGACCGTGCCGGCTACGTTGGCCGGAGTGCCGTTAGGCCGCGGCGTAGTGACCTGCACGGTATAGCCGTCGGAGAAGGAACCGTTGGCGGCTACGCGCACGTTGTACCAGCCGTGCGGCATGACTCCCGGCAGGCTGGGGGTAATGATAGTGATGGAGGAAAGGGTCTTATCCCAGCTGGAGTTGGGGCTTCCGTACGAGGAGTAGATCCTGGTCGAGAGATCTATGATGAAGCCGCTCGGATTGTCCAGCTGCTGCATGTATACGCGCGGGTTGCTGTAGGAGGAGTTCATCGGGCCGGACCCGCCGCCGGAAGCCTCGGTTATGCCGTGGAAGTTGGAGGTGTTGCTGAGGAGCGTGGCGTAGCCGGCGCGGTCGAAGTACGCGGTGCCGGTGGAGATGGTCGGGCGGCGGTCCGTTTCGGCCGGCAGGCCGGACATGTCTGGAGTAAAGTTGAACGGGATGGCGTCGGTGGTGTCCAGGAAGCCGCCGCCGCTCCAGCCGCCGAGGTTGATCACCTCGTTGTCCTTGGTCAGTACGGAAGTGTGATGTATCCTGCCGGAGTTCATCGAGCCCTGATTGTTCCAGCTGCGGTAGTCTGGATCGAAGCTCTCCGGGGTGGTCTGGGCCGTGCCGCGCATCTCTCCGCCGGTGACCATTACCTTGCCGTTGGGCATCAGAAGCGCCCTGTGGTTGGACCTGTTGTAGTTCATGTCCGGACCGTCGGTCCAGGCGGACCCGTCGTAGAGTTCCGTATAGGCCAGTGCGTCGGACGCGTTGGAGCCGCCCGCCACCAGCACATAGCCGTCCCTGAGCAGCGTGGCGGTATGATCGTAGCGGGCATAATGAAGGTTTGCCCCTGGCGTGAAGGTCCTGACGGTATAGTTGAACACCTCGGTGGTCTTCGTGGGGCCGAAGCCGTTTACGCCGCCTGTCACCAGCACGTTGCCGTTCTTCAGTAACGTGGCGGTGTGCTCCGCGCGGCCGTTCGCCATGTCCCCGACCCTGATCCAGTACGAAGTGGAGGTTATGTAGATCTCGGCCGTAGCGGAATAGGTGCTTGAGGTGGCGCCGCCGGCTACCAGCACGTTCCCGTCCGGCATCAGTGTGGCTGTATGGAGCTGCCTCGGGTAGGCCATCGAGCTGGTAGGTACCCAGCGCTGTGTGTCCGGGTAGAAGATCTCGGCCGAACTGATGGCCACTCCCAGCGGAGAGATGCCGCCAGCCACGAGCACGTTGCCGTTGGGCAGCAGAGTGGCGGTATGGTTGGCCCGGGGCATGTTCATCGAGGCCGTGGCGCTGGACGTTTTCAGTACCAGGTTCATCAGCTCGCAGGAGGAAAGAGGTCTGGAACCGTCGGAACCTCCGCAGGTCAATATGTTGCCGTCCGGCAGCAAGGTGCTGGTGTGGAAGGCCCTCTGTGCGGTGAGTTTTGGACCGGAAGGCCAGGAGGTCGAACCGTCGGCTCCCACATAGACCGGGATGAACACCCCCCCTCCGGCGACCGCCTGGAAGTTCCAAGCGGTACGCAGGCAGTCCGCGGCGGGCGCGTTCTCGCAGTTCCTGCCGCCTATTATCGGGGTATCCGCGGCCGGAGTGTAGAGGGCGGTGTGGTTGAAGACGGGCGCGGAGAGCGTCGGGTTCTCCCCGGTCTTGGTGAGGTCGCTCCACGCATTGTCTTTCGGGGAGTACGCGTACTCGGAGCTGAAGATCATGCCGCGGACCACGGCCGAGGACCTGTCAAAGTTGTAGGTGGGGGCGCGGTCGAGGATGTTGACCTGATTGGCCGTGAAGTCGAGCTGCAGTCCGAGCGAGATCTTCTCCCCTCCGACCAGGGAGACGCCTATCGGAGAATAGAAGGTGGTGTAGCTGTCCAGTGCGTTGTTGTTGGTTACCTTGCCGGTTATGCCGCTGAAGGTCAGCTGGCCGGTGAATTCGCAGGTCTGCTGGGTGGGGTCGCAGGAGGTGGGCGCGCCTATGATGAAATAGGCGCTGCCGGTCTTGTTGAACTCTATCACGAAGTTCTTGTTGGTGTCGTTGACGATGGAGCCGGACTGCAGGGTGGCCGTACCCTCTATGCCGCCGCGATAGATGTCCGGCAGCAGTAAAGAGACATTGGTGTAGATGCTGCCGCTGACGTTCGCGCTCGCCGTCGGAGCGACCTGCCCTCCCGTGATGGTCAGCGTGGAGGTTATGGCAGTGGTCGGGTTGGTGTCCCCTCCGGAAGTCACTTGGAGCGGAGCGAACTGGGCGACGCCGTTGGGGTTCAGCAGCGAGACCGTGGCGGAGAAATCACCGGGCTTATAGGCGCTCCCGAGCAGCGTGCCCACGGCCTTGCCGTCCGCCTGCACCGTGGACCTGGAGAGGGTGAACTTCACGTTCTCCAGGCTGAAGGAGGGGCTCGTGGAGTCCTGCGGCCCGGAGATGAAGATATCGGCGTTGGTCAGGCGGCCGGATACCGGTCTGACAAGGCTGATCGAGAGCGGGAAACTGATGTTGCTGGTGCCGCTGTTGACGGTGGCCGAACTGGGACCGACGCGCGTGAGGTAGATGACGGTGGTGGCGTCCAGGGAAGGCGAGTACTGGAAGAAGGTAGGGAAGATGTTGCCGTAGCCGCCGTGCAGGCGCGCGCGCCCGTCGGTCTCCAGCACGGCGGATTGCGAGGCCACGCGGTAGGGCATTTCGCCGTAGTTCTTCTCCTGAATGGCCACGCGGGCGCCGTTCTGGTCGAAATATTCGGCGCCGTCCACGAAGCCCTGCGTGCCGTCGTTCTGGTCCAGAGTGTTAGGCAGGTTGCGCAGGTACCAGCAGTCGTCCTCCAGGCTGTTCGCGCTCGTGGCCTGGCAGTAGAGCATGTTGTTGCCGTTATAACCGCCGGCTATCAGCACGGTCCCGTTGTTCAGGACGGTGGCCGTATGGTTGATCCTGCCCTGCAACAGGGAGGAGACCGGGGTCCAGGTGTCGGCCGCCGGATCGTACATCTCGTTCATCGGCTCGTAGAGCCAGGCGCCGCTGAAGCGCCTGCCGCCCGAGACGAAGACGCGGCCTCCGCGCATCAGAGTGGCAGTGTGGCCCTCGCGCGGGGCGACCATCGAGCCTGCCCAGGCTACGGCCGCGCCGGCGCTGAAGGTCTCGCAGGTATCAGTGATAGTCGTCATCGCGGAGCCGGACTGGCCTCCGCAGAGCAGGACCTTTCCGGCGTTGATGCCGGTGGAGAGCAGGGTGGCCGTATGGCCGCCTCGCAGCGCCTTGGCGCTTACCCCGGCTGCGGCGCAGGAGCGGGTCTTGGGATCGCAGATCTCGTAGGAGCTAGCCACCGGGACAGGCTGGCCGTTGCTGCCGAAGCCGCCGGCTATCAGTACCCGGCCGTCCGACATCAGCGTGGCCGTATGAGAGGAGCGGGCCACGACCAGTCCGCCGTCCCCTCCTCCTCCCGCGGTCCAGTCGACGTAGGTGTTGGTGGCCATGTCGTAAGTCTGGACGCTGTCCGTCGCGGTGTTGGCGCCGGTGCGGCCGCCGGAGATCAGAACGTTGCCTTCGGGCAGCAGCGTGACGGCATGGCTGTGCCTCGCCGTGAACGCGGCGGAGGCCGGCCGCGGAGCCAGCATCGCCGCGGACAGCAGTAAAAGGGCCTGGAGTTTTCTGGAATCCATAACTTAACCCGATATAGTCTAGCTGAAACCTGTTACAGGATTGTTAACTAAATTTTAATTCGGACTTTCCACTTTGACCAGGGAGTCGCCCGTAGGCGCCTTGGGTTTTCCGGGGTCTGTCTTCTGTTTCCCGTCCACTATGAAATGGTAGGGATAGGTGCCGGGGAGTATGTAGACCGACGCCTCCCACGCACCGTTCTTCCTGGACATCTTCTTCGGCTTCCAGGAGGTGAAGCTGCCGGCTATCTCTACCGACTTGGCCTTGGCGTCCTTGTAGGTGAACTGCGTCTTTACGGCCTTGACCCGCTGCGGCTCGGCTTTGAGCGGCTCGGCGGCCTTGGCGGCTTTGGGTTCTTCCTTCTTTTCCTCTTTCTTGTCCGGCTGGGGCGCCTTTTCCGGAGTCTCATCGGTTTCCGCTTCCTCTTCCTGCGGCGGAGGCATCGGTACGGGATGGACCTCTATGGTATCTCCGGAGAAATGCAGGGTGATGCGCTCGTAGATGGAATAGCCTGCGAAGGCCATCAGGGCCAGGCTTAGAAGCGCCGAGGCGGCCCAGAAGATTTTTGATTTCGTCATGGTCTTTTAATGGAACTATGTTTTCAAGGAAGGTTTATTTGAAATAGTGCCTGTTGCTAAAAAAGCGGGCGACATGCGAGCGTTAGCGAGCTATTTAAGGAATATTCCCATCGCCCGCTATTCGCGCGGATTGTCCGGAACGGCGCGTCTCGTCCGATCGCATTACTCTGCGTGCTGGAAAGCGAATAGCGGGCGATGGGAATCGAACCCACGTCTAAAGCTTGGGAAGCTCTCGTTCTACCATTGAACTACGCCCGCGTCCGTCATACTCCCGCCTGCGGAATATCGCTATGCGCCTGCGGAATCTCTTGTATTAAGTAAGGCAGTATTAAAGAACGAATACGTGTTAATTCTACTTAAAACGGCACCGTGTTTCAATAATATTATTATCTCTTTATAAGGTCTAGGAACTCCTGCCTTACCCGGCTGTCGGTCTGGAAGACGCCGAGCATGGCGCTGGTGGTCGCGAAGGAGGTCTCGTTCTTCACGCCGCGCATGCTTACGCACAGGTGCTCCGCCTCCATCACAACCCCGACGCCACGCGGCTTCAGTTTCTGGAACAGCGTGCGGGCTATCTCGCCGGTCAGCCGTTCCTGCACTTGCAGGCGGCGGGCGAAGGCTTCGACCAGACGCGGCAGTTTGGAAAGGCCCACTATGCGGCCGTTCGGGATGTAGGCGACATGGGCCTTTCCGAAGAACGGCAGCATATGATGCTCGCACAGGGAATAGAAGGCGATGTCCTTTACTATTACCATCTCCCGATAGTTGGTCTTGAAGAAGGCCCCGTTGAAGACTTTGTCCATGTCCGCCCCGTAGCCGGCGGTTATCTCGCGTAGCGCGCGGGCCACTCTCAGCGGCGTTTTCCTCAGGCCTTCCCTGGCGGGGTCCTCCCCCAGGGCCTTCAAGATGCTGAGGGCGGCTGTTTCAATAGGGTCTTTCATGGATACAATTCTACAAAAAATCCCCCGCCCTGGAGGCGGGGGACGTCGGAGGTCGGAACTCGTCTTCGTTTACTTGGAGGCTATGTAGAGCCACTTGCTGGTGGCGCTCAGGTTGCGGGAAGCCACTCGGAGGCCCCTGGCGTCGGAGGCCAGCTTCTGCATCGCTTTCTGCTCGGCGAGGATCTGGTTCAGAGAGCGGCCGCGGGCCTTCTTGCCGCCCTTTCTGGAGGAGACCGCGTCTCGCATGGCGGCCTTCTTGTTGCTGGCGGCCAACTGCGAGATAAGGCCGCCGACCTGGACTGCCTTGCGGTCGACCTTCTTGCTGTAGCTGAGTATGGCGTTGGTGTACCTGGCGTACTGCGAGCCGGGCTGCACGGCGGCGAACTCCGCCTTGTTCAGCGCCGCCACGTGCTTAAGGTTGTTGGAGATGGTTCGGAGGCTGACCCCCAGGGCGGCGAGGTCCTCGGCCCCGGGGCGGCCGGTGGAGGTGTCGAGCATCTCGACGGCCTCGTCCAGGTATTCGTCCTGGCGTACCAGTTTGAAAAGGATGTCCTTGAACTCCCTGGTCTTGGCGTCCTCCGCGGAGACCGAGGGGACCGCCTGGGCGGCCGCGCCCTTGGACCCTGCCAAGGCGGGAACCGCGCCGGCGAGTAAGATGAGCGCGGCAGAAATGAAGAGTCTGTTTTTCATATTCCGGGTCCTCCGTTGCGTATATCATAGTTTAGCTGTTACTTTGCCGGAGAGCACGGGTCCATCAGCCGCCCCCGGAGAAGGCAAAGGGCCTACGGTAAGGTAGGCCCTTCGGGTCCCCATGGGGCTGGGGGGCTGATAACAGGTCCGTTATTTCATGCCTTTCAGGGCTTTCAAGGCCTGTTCCCTCGTCTTTATCCTGCCCTCGAACTGCAGCAGCTGTATTTTCTCCAGTATCTCCCCCACCCGTGGGCTTTCAGGGATGCGCAGGGTCTTTATCACGTCGTTTCCGTTCACCAGGCGTGAGGTCCTGGCCGGTACGTCCTTCTTCAGGTAGACGCAGAGCAGCTGGCCCAGCACCTGCATGTAGCGCAGCGTCTTTTTCGGGGAATTGTAGGGCAGGCCCGGGGGCAGCGGCTTCGGCTCCTCTTTGAGCTTTTTCTTCATCCTTTTCAATTGCGCCTCGGTCACGTAACTGGCGTGGTCGGCCCAGGACAGGGTCAGCAGCGGCACTGTGCGCTCCCCGAGCGACCTGAAGAAGCGGAACATTGCCCTGTAGGAGATGACGTCGTTGGCGGCCAGGTTGCCGGGCCGGAGATGCGTGCCGATGATGGCCGAGACCAGCTTTATCTCGGCCCTGGAGAAGCGCAGGCCCTCCATCACCTTCTCCGCCATCACCGCGCCGTGTTCCTCGTGCCCGAAGAAGCGCAGCCGCCCTTTCACCATAGCCGCCTTGGCCGGCTTGGCTATGTCGTGCAGCAGAGCGGCCAGTTTCATAAGGCGGGGCTGCGGCAGCAGGGGCGCCGCTTTCTCGTAGCACGGGAGGTAGGACGCGGGGTCTATGAAGAGGTGGTCGCAGCGCTCCACTACCCGTAGCGTATGCGTGAGCACGCCGCCTTTTCCGTAATAGGCGACGGCGCATTTCTCCTGCGCCGCCAGGTCCGGGAAGACGGCGCAGAGCAGGCCGCAGCGGTGCATCAGGGCCAGCCATTTATGGGACTCCGGACTTTCGAGCAGGCGCATCAATTCCTCGCGTACACGCTCCGGAGCGGTGTCTTTGATCAGTCCGGCCTGCGCCCTGATGGCCTTGAGGGCCGCCGGGACTATGGAATAATCTAGCCCGGCGGCCAGCCGGAAGGCTCGCAGCAGCCGTACCGGGTCCTCGCGGAATATCCCCGGAGAGACGGGGCGTATCCTGCCGGCGCGCAGGTCGGCCAGTCCGCCGAAAGGGTCCGTGACCCTTGCCCGGTCCGGCTTGAACGCGAACCCTCCGGCCTTCGGTTTCGGCGCGAACTTCATGCCTGGTCCCAGGCGCAGGGCCATCGCGTTGACGGTGAAGTCCCGTCTGGCCAGGTCGGCGGCAAGCTTGCCGCCCACGAAAGGCATTATGTCCAGCTGCAGCGGCGGGGAACCGGGGGCCGTAAGGCGGTAGACCCTGTTCTCCTCGTCGAGCGGGAAACAGGAGGCGCCCAGCCTGCGGGCCAGGCGCTTCAGCGCTGGCTCGAACCCGGGCGAGGGCGGGACCGCCAGGTCGATGTCCTTGAACGTGCGGCCCAGCAGGGCGTCGCGGAGGGCCCCCCCTACCAGGTGGGCTTCGCCGAAAGCTTCCAGGACCGCGGTCGTGATGTCCATGTATGCCTTACCCGGTGCGCGGGCCGGTCAGTGAGCGTGATGTCCGGCGGCCTTCTCCACTATCTCGTCCGCGGCCGCCTTGGCCCTCTTCTCCAGCTCTTTCTTCAGCAGCTCGCGCTTCAGGACCTTCTGCAGGGTGTTCTTCGGCAGAGAGGCGACTATCTCGACCTCGCGCGGCCGCTTGTACGCGTCGAAGTTCTCCTTGATGAACTTGACTATCTCCGCTTTCTCCAGCGTCACGTCCGGCTTCGGGACGCAGAAGCACTTCATCGTCTCGTTGCCGCTGCCGTCGGGTATGCCGATCACCGCGTTCTCCAGCACCTTCGGGTGCGAGTTTATCGTGTGCTCTATCTGGGCCGGGAAGACCTTGAGGCCCTTCACGATGACCATGTCCTTCTTGCGGTCGCGGATGAACAGGAAGCCGTCCGAATCCAGCACGCCGATGTCCCCCGTCTTGAGCCAGCCGTCCTGCGTGAACAGCTCGCGGGTCGCCTGGTCGTTGTCGTGGTAGCCGCGGGTGATGTTCGGCCCCATCACGGCTATCTCCCCCTCCTCGCCGTGCTTGAGCTCCTTGCCGTGCTCGTCGAGGATGCGTATCTTCACGCCGGGTATGGCCTTGCCGACCGAGCCGTGCTTGCGCGCCTTCGGCGGCGTTATCGTGACGACCGGGCTGGTCTCGGTTAGGCCGTAGCCCTCCAGGATATGGAGGCCGAAGGCCTTGTTGAAGTGCTGCACCACGGTGTGGCCCAGCGGCGCCGCCCCGGAGAGACAAAGGCGCACTTTCCGCAGGCTCCAGAACTTGAGGAAGAACTTCTTCAGGCCCTTGGCCTCCTTGGCCAGCACGCCGTAGATCTGGGGGACCGCTATCATTATGGTCACCCCTTCCCTGCCCATGGCCTGCAGCCACGGCTTCGGAGGCGTGATGCTCTTTACGATGAGTGTCTTGGCGCCCAGCAGTATCGGGGTGATGACGTTGCCGGTCCACGAGAAGGTATGGAACATCGGCAGCAGGGCCATGAACACGTCCTTGCGGGTCGGTTCCAGCGTGGTGATGGCCGCTTTGGCGTTCTCGACCATGTTGTGGTGCGTCAGCAGCACGCCTTTGGGATGGCCGGTGGTGCCGGAGGTGTAGAGTATGGTGGCCAGGTCATGCTCGTCGGCGGCCGATTGCTGGGTCTGCGGGTGGTAATGGGCCTTCTTCAGGTAGCTCCAGAAGTCCGTCACGTCGTCCAGGCCGCAGAAGTCCGCGGAGACTATGAACTTGAGGCCGGGAAGGTTCTTGCGCACCCTGGTGTAGTTCTTCACGAACTCCTTCTCGGTGACCACTCCCTTGCAGGAGGAGTTCTCCAGTATGTAGGAGATCTCCTCGCCTTTGGAGACCAGGTAGTTTATCGGGACGGCCACGGCGCCCAGCTTGGCCATCGCGAAATAGGAGATCACGAACTCCGTGGAATTGCGCAGCACTATGGCGGCGCGGTCGCCCTTCCTGAGGCCCAGCTGCCAGAACATGTCCGCGGCGCGGTCCACCGAGAAGAGCACCTCGTGCCAGGACATGCGCTTGTCGCCGGTGACGTAGGCCGTCTCTTCCGGATGCCTTTCCGCCGTCTTGGCGAGGCAGGAATAAAGGTTCCTCGGTTCAGTCATCGTTTCTTCCTCCTAAACTTAAACCAACGAAGTCCCAGATACTAACATGTCGCCCCGGGAATCCTCCGCGGGGAGTCACCGCCTAGGAATTGTCCGACCTGCCGGCCTCGTGCACCTGTATATAGCGCCGGAAGAGCAGCAGGCCTATCGGCGTGAACAGCGCCATGCCGCCTATGATGAGCCAGAGCATGCGGGGGTTGCGGGGACCCGTCTCCGGGCAGAAGGCGTCCAGCAGGAAGCCGGACATCGAGCCGACGAAGAACTTCGCCACGAAGTAGGGCAGCATGGAGAGGGCGAGGTAGGAGCCCTCCTGTCCTTTGGGCGCTATGGCGGCGGGGTACTCGTAGAGGCGCGGCGAGTAGAAGGACTCTCCTACGGAATAGACCAGGGTGAAGAGCACGATGGCCACATAGAGGGGCAGTACCGGGCCGGACAACTTGAGCCACCACGCTATCGCGTGGCCGAAGCCGCCGTCGGCCAGGCCCTGGTACTGCGCGGGCGGGACCACCATGAAGAAGACGGAGAGGGCCGTTATCAGCGTGCCGATGACCACCACCCGGTAGGCGGTGAAGCGCTGGGTCAGGGCCCCCACTACCGGCGCCAGTATCACGACTATAACTGCGTTCAGGGTGCCGAAGAGCTGGCCGAAAGGCGCTCCCGCGCCCAGCTCGCGGATGGCGTACTTGGGGAAGGTATAGTACATGTGGTAGAGGACGAGCTTCACGAACACCACCAGCCCGAAGAAGGCGAGGAAGCGGTAGAAGGTGGCCTCCTTCCACAGGCCGGAGAAGATGCGGAACCAGTCCTTCAGCGCGTCGCGGCTCGACAGCAGGAAGGCCTCCAGGAACGACCTGCCGGGGTACTTTTCCGGCTCCGGCTTTATCACGACCCCCTCGTCGGTGGCTTCCACGCCGCCGCGCAGCGCGAAGTACGTCAGTACCAGGTTGGGCAGAGTGAACAGCGCGCCGAGGAGTATTATCGTCTGGTAGGTGCTGATCTGGAAGCCCAGCAGCGGCACGCTGTAGTGGCCGTACTCGCCAAGCCCGCCGCGGACCTTGTCGAAGGTCCAGCCCGCCACGGCGAAGCCAACGTTCATCATCGCGTAGTAGACGGAGAAGGCTATCGAGCGCTGCTTCGTGCTGGTGAAGCGCTTGACCGCCGCCACCATGACCGGCGTCTGCAGCGCCTCTCCCAGCGCCAGCGGGAAGAGCCCGAACGGCAGGGCTATCCACTTCACCGCGAAGAAGGCCATCACGAAGCGCGCCGCGGCGGCCAGCCCGAAGCCCGTCAGCAGCGACTTGCGGATGCCCACCGCGTCCACCAGCGAGCCCACCATCACCGTGAAGACCGTCAGCGCGGTGGACCAGGTGGCCACGACGAAGCCGGCCGACTTGTCGCCGTAGCCCAGGTCGGAGGAGAGCCAGAGCACCAGCGTGGAGTTCACCACGCTGTAGGCGAGGATCGTCATGATCTTCGTCCCGAAGATGATCCACAGTTCCCTGATGGAGCCTTTCAGCACCATGAACCTGGAGAGCAGGGTGTCCTTCGCCGGCGTGTCCGTCATTTATCCTCCGCCTTGCCTGTCGTCGTCGCGCATCTTCTCGTAGAGGGCCTTGAACGCGGGCTGCAGCTTCACGAAGGCGGCCATGACCTTCGGGTCGAAATGCCCCGGCTTCATCCTGTCGTCGCCCTGGGTGATGATGCGGCAGGCGCCGTCGTGGTCGTAGTTCGGCTTGTAGACGCGCGAATTGCGCAGCGCGTCGTAGCAGTCGCAGATCGAGGTGATGCGGGCCTCGAGAGGGATCTCCTCGCCTTTCAGGCCCTTCGGGTAGCCGGTGCCGTCCCAGCGCTCGTGGTGGGAGAGCGCTATGCGCCGGCCGAACTCGAGGTGCGGGTGGTCGCCGATTATCATCGCCCCGAAAGTGGTGTGCTGCTTCATCTCCTCCATCTCCGCCTCGTCGAGGCGGCCCGGCTTCTTCAGGATGTGGCTCGGGATGTGCACCTTGCCCACGTCGTGCAGCGTGGCCTGGCTGCGTATCGTCTCCACGAACTTCTCCGACTGGCCCAGCTCGCGCGCCACCAGCGCCGCGTACTCGCCCACGCGGAGGATGTGGTTGCCGGTGTCGATATCGTTGGCCTCGGCCGCGCGGGCCAGCGCCAGGATCAGGTACTCGAAGGCGTCCTCGTACTCGGAGGTGCGCAGGATGTTCCCGATCCTCAGCAGCAGCTCGGCCTGGTCGAAAGGCTTGGACAGGAACTCCTCGGCGCCGGCCTCCATGCCGATCATCTTGTTCTCCTTGGAGTCCAGCGACGTGATCATTATGACCGGGATATGGGCGGTGTGAGGGTCGGCCTTGAGCCGGCGGCAGACCTCGTGGCCGTTCATCACCGGCATGTTGATGTCGAGCAGGACCAGGTCCACCTGCTTGGAGGCCAGGACTCCGAGCGCCTCCTTGCCGTTGAGGGCGGTGAAGGTCTCGTAGCCCTGCGGCTTCAGCAGGGCCTCGAGGAGGTCCAGGTTGAAATCCTCGTCATCCACGCAGAGTATGCGGCGCGCCCGGTTATTCATGGTTCTGATTCTATCAAATTCTTTTTCTTATAAAGACGAATAGAGCGGCCCCCGCGGTGAACAGCAGAGAGAGCGGCCCGGCCAGCCAGCCCGCCTTGGTATAGAACGTTCCGGCGGCCCTCAGCCTCGCCTCGCCCGCCAGCACGCCCCTGGCGCCGTTGGGAAGAGAGGCCCTTTCGCGACCCAGGGGGTCTATTATCTGCGAGCGGCCCGACGAGGCGGCGCGCACTATCCAGAGCCCCGTCTCCACCGCCCTCGCGGCGGTCATGTCGGAATGCTGGGTGTGCTGCAGGTCCCCCCACTCCGCGGGGTCCAGCGTCGGCGTGACGAGCAGCTCCGCCCCGCGGGCGGCCATGGCCCGCGAGCCGTTCTCGAAGGCCAGGTCGTAGCAGATCTGCGGGCCCAGCCTGCCAAGCGGCGTGGCTTCCGGTTCCGGCTTCCTGTTGGAAGGCAGGCCAGTCTCCACGAACTGCACCGGGTGCATCTTGTCGTAGACGCCCGAAAGTCCGCCGCGTCCGAAGAACATCGCGAAATTGGCCCTGCGTACGCCCCTGGACCTGTCCTCGGGCGCGCAGGCTCCGATCACCGCCTCTCCGGGATAGCCCCGGAGGCCGCGGGCTATGAGGGCCGCGTATGAGGGACTGGTCTCTCCGGGCATCATCACCGAGCATTCAGGCCAGACCAGCAGGTCGGACCGCGCTGCGGCGGAAGAGAGGCTGAGCCCTAGCAGCCCGTCCACGGTCTCGCGCTCGGCCTGCACCAGCGCGGCGCGCAACGGCCTGCCGTCGGAAGCTATGCCGGACGAGGTGAGACGCAGGGCGCCAAGCCCGGCGGCGGCAAGGCCGGCCGTCAGGAACAGCGCGGCCGGCAGGCGCCGGCGCTTTAGCGCCAGCGCCCAGGCCGCGTTCGCTGCGGCTATGAAGGCCGAAAGGCCGTAGACGCCCCAGAAGGAGAGCGATTGAAAGAAGGGCGGGACGAAGGTCTGGCTGTAGCCCAGGCCCAGCCAGGGGCAGCGCAGCCCCCAGACCTCGGAGCGGAAATATTCCAGGCCGGCCCAGCAGAGCCCCGCCGCGCTGGCCCAGGCGAAGGCGCCGGCCCTGGACGGGCGGCGGCCTAAGGCTTCCCATAGACCCCGCGCTAAGGCCGAGTGAACGGCCATCCAGAGCGCGAAGACGCCCCAGAACACGGGGGCGAGGTAGTGGACGACGTCGGCCATCCAGGACAGGGATACGGAGTAGAAGACGAGGCCGGCGGTACCGCCCAGCAGGAACGCCCTTCCGGGGCCTGCGGCGCCGAGCAGGGCGAGGAACAGCGGCGTCAGCGCCACCCAGGCCGTCCAGCCCAGAGAGGCCGGGGCGAACGACGCGGAAAGCAGAAGGCCGGACAGCGCGGCAAGCGAGTAGTCCGCCGGCGGCTTCCTCATCCTCCGGTCTTTTTCCTGCAGGTGTAGAGCACGTGGCTCCTGCCTAGCGGGGACGAGGCCGGCTCGGTGAAGCCGGCCTTCTTGAGCAGGACCTGCACCTCGTCCTCGGAAAGCCGCTCCTTGAGCGGCGGACCCTCGGCGGTATCCTTCTTCTCCCATTCTATCACGGCCAGGCGGGTGCCGGGCTTGAGCGCGGCCGCCACGCCGGCGAGGAACTCCGGCTTGTCGTCCACCTCGTGCAGCGCGTCTGAGATTATGGCCAGCGTGTACGGGGCCTCAGGGAACTCCGGCTTCGACCGGGGGAGCTGCTTGGTCTCGATGTTGAAGACTCCGGAAGAGGCCGCCTTCGCGCGCAGGTCGGCCAGCATGATCCCGGAAATGTCCGTGGCGTACACCATCCCCTTCGGGCCCACCATGCGGGAGGCCGGGAAGGTGAAGTAGCCGGTGCCGCAGCCCACGTCGAGAATTATGTCGCCCGGCCGGATGCCCGCCTTCACCAGCGTTTCCTCCGGCGGCATGTCGACGCGCCTTTCCGGGGTGTCCAGCCTGTGCCTTTCGGCCGGGTCGAATGCGTGGGCCATTTACGTCTCCTTTGACGAGCTAGTTGGCTTCCCCGCCGGAGCGGGTCCAGTCCTGCAGTATCCTCAGCGTCACGCGGGCGCAGGCGAAGAAGTCCTTCAGTTCCAGGTACTCCGCCGTGGTATGCACGTCCCTCATCCCGGTGGCGAGCACCGGCGCCTTTATGCCGTGGCCGTACAGTATGTTGCTGTCGGTTCCGCCCCCGGAGGAGGACGGGCGCATCTTTATCCCCTCCGCCGCCATCGCCGCCGAGATCAGCGGCAGCAGCGGGTTGGTCCTGTCTATGCGCAGGTTGGGGAATTTCCTCTCGAGAAGGAACTCGTAGCGCGGCGTTATCAGCCGGGAGCCGTCGCGCACCTTCACGGCCCTGACCGCCTTCCTGAGGCAGTCCTCCATGTGCCGGGTCTGGCGCCTGAGCTTGGCGGGGTCGTGGCTGCGCGCCTCCCCGGAGAGCTCCACCAGCGGCGGGACGATGTTGATGGCGTTGCCGCCTGAGATGAAGCCTATGTTGGCGGTGGTCTCGCGGTCGATGCGGCCCAGCTTCATCCTGGAGATGGCGTCGGAGACCACTTGTATCGCGGAGATGCCCTTTTCCGGGGCCACTCCGGAGTGGGCGGCGGCCCCGTAGACCTTTATCTCCATCTTGTCGGCGGCGGGCGCGCTGGTGATGACGTTCTCTATGCCCTGCTCGTTGTCGAAGATAAGGCCGCAGCGGGAGCGCAGCGAGGCGTAGTCCAGGTGCTTGGCCCCCATCAGGGCCATCTCCTCGCTGACGGTGAAGACGGCTTCGATAGGCGGGTAGGGCAGCCTGTTCTCCTCGAGCACCTTGAGCACTTCCAGGATAACGGCGATGCCGGCCTTGCAGTCGGCCCCCAACACGGTGGTGCCGTCGGAAGTGATCCTGTCCCGGTGCACTCGCGGCTGCACGTTGCCGGCCGGCCCGACGGTGTCCATATGTGCCGACAGCAGGAAGGGCTCGCAGCGCACGGTTCCGGGG
>DAIENX010000092.1:0-22617 GCA_027340875.1 Elusimicrobiota bacterium | reverse complement strand
GTGCCGGACATGGAGGCCGCGAGGGCACTGGGGCGCATTAAGCGCGGTATATCCATACCGCTGGTGGCGGACATACACTTCGACTGGCGCCTCGCCGTAGAGGCTGTGAAGCAGGGCGTGGACAAGGTCCGCATCAACCCTGGCAATATCTGCGAGAAGGACAAGGTGCGCGAGGTCGTGAAAATCTGCAAGTCCGCCGGTATTCCCATACGCATCGGCGTCAACGCCGGCTCGCTGAAGGCGCTGAAGGATAACCCCAAACCGGCCTGGAAGCCGTACGACTGGGCCAGGCAGATGGTGAAAGAAGCGCTGGACGAGGTCCGCATCCTGGAGGGCCTCGGCTTCCGCGACATAGTCGTTTCGCTGAAGGCCGACGACATCGAGCGCACGCTGATGGCCAACACGCTCTTCGCCTCCAAGTCGGATATCCCGCTGCACCTCGGCGTCACCGAGGCGGGCAGCTTCCTCTCCGGAACCGTCAAGTCCTCCCTCGGCATAGGGATGCTGCTGACGCAGGGAATAGGGGACACCATCCGCGTCTCACTTACCGAGGACCCGGTCATGCAGGTGCGGGCAGCCTACGAGATACTCAAGGCCCTCGGCCTTCGTCATTACGGCCCCGACCTGGTCTCCTGCCCGACCTGCGGCCGCTGCCAGGTGGACGTAGGCCGGGTCATACACCAGTTGGAGGACCGGATATACTCCGACGGCGCGCTTTTGAAGAAGTCCGAAGGCATGAAGATAGCCGTGATGGGCTGCGTGGTCAACGGACCCGGAGAGGCGCGCTCTGCGGATTTCGGAGTGGCCGGCGGCAAGGGCCGCGGCATCTGGATAGAGAAGGGCAAGCAGATCAAGGTAGTCAAGGAAAGCGAGTGGGTCAACGAAGTGATACGCAAGATCAGGAACACGAAATGAACAAACCAGCTAACCAGCAGAATAATGCATCCTCAGCGGTCACTCCGCGCGCCAAGGACTACGCGCAGTGGTACCTCGACGTTATAAAGCAGGGCGTTCTCGCCGAGCATTCGCCGGTGCGCGGCTGCATGGTGATACGCCCGCACGGCTACGCCATCTGGGAGAAGATGCAGCGCGAGCTCGACGACCGTTTCAAGGCCACCGGCCATGAGAACGCTTATTTCCCCCTCTTCATCCCGCTTTCTTTCCTGACGAAAGAAGAGAAGCACGCCTCCGGATTCGCGAAGGAATGCGCTGTGATAACGCATCACCGGCTCAAGTCGGTGGACGGCGAGGTCGTGCCCGACCCGGAGTCCAAACTGGAGGAGCCGCTCGTGGTGCGCCCCACCAGCGAGACCATCATCTGGGCGCAGTACAAGAACTGGATCCAGAGCTACCGCGACCTGCCGCTGCTGATAAACCAGTGGGCCAACGTCGTGCGCTGGGAGATGCGCACGCGCCTGTTCCTGCGCACCGCCGAGTTCCTCTGGCAGGAGGGCCACACCGCCCACGCCACAGAGAAGGAGGCTATGGAGGAGGTCTGGCGCATGCTTGACGTGTACGCCGACTTCGACGAGAACGTGATGGCGGTTCCGGTCGTCAAGGGCCGCAAGACGGAGGGCGAGCGCTTCGCCGGCGCCATCGAGACGCTCTCGATAGAGGGCATGATGCAGGACGGCAAGGCCCTGCAGATGGGCACAAGCCACTACCTGGGTCAGAACTTCTCCAAAGGCGCCGATGTGAAGTTCCAGAACAAGGACGGCCAGCTCGAATACGTCTACGCCACCAGCTGGGGAGTAAGCACCCGCCTGATCGGCGCGCTTATAATGACCCATTCGGACGACAACGGGCTCGTGCTTCCGCCGAAGCTGGCTCCGGTGCAGGTGGTCATAGTGCCGATCTACAAGAGCGACGAGGAGCGCGCCAAGACCTCGGAAGAGGCCGGGAAGGTCGCGGCCGAGCTGAAGGCCAAGGGCGTGGCCGTCAGGATAGACGACCGCGACGGCATAATGCCCGGCGCCAAGTACTACGAATGGGAGGGGAAGGGCGTCCCGCTCCGCATAGAGATCGGCCCGAAGGACCTCGAGAAGGGGTCCCTCTGTATCGCGCGCCGCTTCGTGGCGGAGATCCCGGGCGAGGCGCCCGAGGCGCAACGCAAGCGCCGCAAGGTCTTCCTCCCCAGGGCGGAGGCCATCGCCTCCATAGTTCCGACCCTGGAGGCTATGCAGAAAGAGCTGCTGGAGCGCGCCCGGAACCTCCGCGCCGCCCGCACGCGCGTGATCGACAGGTTGGACGATTACGAGAAGTTCTTCAAGGACGAGGGCGGCGGGTTCGCCTGGGTGCACTGGGCGGGCACGCCCGAGCAGGAGGACGAGATGGCCAAACGCTTCGAGACCAGCGTCCGCAACATCCCGTTCGAGGACCAGATCCCGCCGGAGGCCAGGGGCGAGGGCAAGTGCATCCTGACAGGCAAGCCCTCGAAGCAGCGGGTGCTGATGTCCAGGTCATACTGAAGTGGCGGATCTTTCCGGCACCGCGGCGTTCATGCGCCACGCCTTGGACGCGGTGCCGTCCATCGTGATGGTGATGGACGACGACGCCCGCGTCTTCTTCCGCAACAAGGCCGCGGCGGAACTGCTGGCCGGAGAGGACGGCAGACTGTACGGGACCCGCGCCGGGGAGCTGATGCACTGCATCCACTCCGACGATGTCTCAGAAGGATGCGGCAGCGGCCCTTCCTGCGCCGACTGCGTCATCCGGGGCTCGGTGAGCGAGGCGCTTGCCGGTACCAGCGTCAAACGGCGCCGCCTCGACATCACTGTCAAGCATGCCGGCATCGCGCGTGGCGTCTCGGTTCTGATATCTGCCTCGCCTTTTTCCTATGGGGACAGACTTTACGCCATAGTAGTGCTGGAGGACATCTCCGAACTGGTGGAGATGCGCTCCCTGCTCCCCATCTGCTCCTCATGCAAGCGTATCCGCTCGTCCGACGGCGTCTGGGAGCGCGTGGAAGTCTACATCAAGCAAGCCTCGCCTGACGTTAACCTCTCCCACGGTTTGTGCCCGGACTGCGCCCGGAGTCTTTATCCCAAGACCGCCGGCTGACTCTGCGCCGGCCCATCTTCCCGCCTTTATTTGCCCCCCTGCATTTGTTAGAATCCTAAGTGAGGGAAGGCACCTGGAGTTTCTGCGCGGCTCGCCGGGAAAAACGGCGGACGCCGGGTGTTTTCCGGCAAGTCCAAGCGCAGGCGACAGGAGATGCGATGAAACCCAACGACTTTATAAAATTCCTAGATAAGGCCAAAATGTACGACCTGACGCAGCCGCTCAGCGTGCATACCCCCCCGTGGCCCAGCTACATGCCGCTGCAGGTACAGTACTTCAAGCGGATAGCCGGAGCGCACATGGGCCAGGGCGCCAACGGCCAGATAATAAAGACCTCCAACCATGTCGGCACGCATATGGACGGAGAGATACACTTTTTCGGCGCCGGCCGCACGATAGGGCAGGTGCCGATGCGCGAGTGGACCGGCCCCGCCGTAGTGGTCGACATCTCCAAGGACGTAGGGGACTACGGCCTCTACGAGCCCGAGACGCTGATGAAGCGCGCCGATATCCGCAAGGGCGACATCCTTATCATCAACACCGGCTACCACAAGTACGCCTGGTACGAGAAGAACTCCGACGAGGTGCGTTACTTCTGCAAGCATCCCGGACCGGGGCCGCGCTTCCATAAATGGGCGCTGGACATGAAGTTCAAGTGGATAGGCGTGGACTGCGGCTCCGCCGACCACCCGATGAACACGATCATCCGCAACTGGCACCCGAAGCTGTTCATCGAGGCCGAGAACAAGCTGGTGGCAACGTACGGCCAGAAGTGGGACGACATGTTCCCGACCGAGGAGTACTATCAGGTGATGCACCTGAAGCTGTTCCCGAAGCGCCTCGTGCACGCCGAGAACCTCGGCGGCGAGATAGACAAGCTCTCGAACAAGCGCTGCTGGCTCGGCTTCTTCCCCTTGAAGGGCATGGAGCTGGAGTCGTCGATGGGCCGCGTAGTGGCCTGGACCGCCTGAGACCGCCAAGGGCCGGCCGATTATCGGCCGGCCCGCCGGCGAGGCCGGAGGAGATATGCCTATAACCGCAGAATTCGAGTACGTCAGACCTAAGGACATGGAGGAGGCTCTCCATGTCTTTTCGCTTTACAAGGAGAAGGCCAGGGCTCTGGCCGGAGGGACCGATCTTGTCGTCCACCTAAAGGAAGGGCTGGTCAGGCCGGAGGTGGTGGTCGACGTGAAGTCCCTGCCGGAGCTCGGCGGTCTTTCGCTCAGCGCCCGCACGCTGCGCATCGGCGCTCTGGCGACGTTCACGGACATCATCGAGTCCGCGCAGGTGAAGGAGCGGTTCCCTGTGCTCTGGGAGGCCGCTCTGACCGTGGCTTCCGCCGGAGTACGCAACAGGGCTACCGTCGCTGGGAATATCTGCTCCGCCGTCCCTTCCGCCGATTCGGCCCCGGCCCTGGCCCTGTACGAAGCCGAGGTGCTGGTCCGCAGCCTCAAGGGCGAGCGCCGGATCCCGCTGGCGGACTGGTTCACCGGCCCGAAGCGCACCGCGCTGCAGCCCGAAGAACTGTTGACCGCGATAGAGCTCCCTGTCCCCGTGCTGAAGCACGGCGGAAGCTACATGAAGCTTTCCCGCTACGAGGGAGAGGACCTCGCCCAGGGCGGGATAGCGGCCCTCGTCCTCTCCGATACTACCTACCGGGTCGCGGCCTGCGCGCTTGGCCCCGTTCCAGGACGCTGTCCTAAGACCGAGGCCGTACTGAACGGCAGTAAGCTCGGCCCGAAGGTGCTGGAGAAGGCCAAGGAGGCGCTGCTGGGCGAACTCTCGCCCATCAGCGATATACGCTCCTCGAAGGAATACCGCCTGCACATGGCGCAGGTGATGCTGGAGCGCGCTCTGCAGGCGGCGGTTTCCCGCCTTTTCGGCAAGGGCCCGAAGTACGGCGCCGGCAGCATCTGCTGAACGGAGATCCCGATGAAAAGCCACGATATAAAGTTCGAACTCAACGGCGAGGCGGTCGCCGTCACGGTGGACCCCAACGACGTGCTGCTGGACGTTCTGCGCGGAAGGCTGGGGATAAAGAGCCCTAAGGTCGGCTGCGACCGCGGCGACTGCGGCACCTGCACGGTGCTGATGAACGGCCGTACCGTGCGCTCCTGCCTGGCCCTTGCCGTGGAGGCCGACGGCGCGCAGATAGTGACGCTGGAAGGCGCCAATAACCGCAAGTGGACCCAGAAACTGCAGAAGAAGTTCCATGAGAGGAACGCGTTCCAGTGCGGCTTCTGCGCGCCCGGCGTCATCCTTTCAGCCACCGAGCTGCTGGAAAAGAACCCGGCCGCCTCGGAGCACGACATAAAAGAGGCCATCGCCGGGAATCTCTGCCGCTGCACCGGCTACGAGCCGATAGTCAGGGCCATAGCTGAGACGGCCAAGGGGCGCTGATATGAGAACGGCCCTGTCCCTTTTCTCGCTTCTGTGCCTTTCCGCCTGCGCCATGCCCCAGCCGGGGAGGTACGGCGCCTCCCCGGCCGCGAAGAAGCCCCTTCCTTTTATGTCCCAGCCTCAGGAGAGCGCCCCGTACGTAGACGAGACCGTTGACGTCGCGTCCGAGCCTCCGGGCGCGCGCATCCAGGTGAACGACGGTTTTGCCGGCTACGCCCCGCTTCGCTACCGCGTCCGCAGGCTTTGGCGCGGCCAGCCTGGGATGATGACGCTGGATCCCGTGAAGATAGAGGCGCTGCCCGTGGCTGCCGGGCAGTGCGTGCAGGGCGGATTTTACGGCCAGGGGAACCAGAGGGTGCCTTCGCCGGTAAACTTCACCATGACCAACTGCGCACCCGCGCCGCAGGCTCCGGACGCGTACCGGAAACGTTCCAAATAGCGCGCAGATATCTGGAGGGGATATGCATCTTCCGAAAGTAAAGAGCAAGCCGGGGAAAAACGGCGTCCGCGCCGAAAAGATGGGCGGGCTCGAGGTGGTCGGCAAATCGGTACAGCGCGTCGACGGCTGGGAGAAGATACGCGGCGCGGCGAAATACACGGACGATCTGGAATTCGGACCGGGCCTGCTCTATGCGGCGCTCGTGGAGAGCCCTTACGCCCATGCCAGGATAAAATCCATAGACACCTCCGAGGCCGAGAAGCTCGACGGCGTGGTCAAGGTGGTCACCGGACGCAATTTCATCCACAAGTTCGGCCTGTACATGAACGACAGGTACATTTTCGCCAGCGACGTCGTGCGCTTCGTCGGAGAGCAGGTCGCCGCCGTGGTGGCCACGGACCCTAAAGTGGCCCTGCGCGGCGCCGCCCTGGTCAAGGTGAACTACCAGGAGCTGCCGGCCGTGCTGGACGCAGTGAAGGCGTTGGAGAAGGACTCCCCCCTCGTCCATCCCGACCTCAAGGATTACCAGCACGTGCCCTGGTTCTTCCCGAAGCCGGGCACAAACATCGCCCACTGGCGCAAGATCCGCAAGGGAGACCTGGAGAAGGGATTCAAAGAGGCCGATCTCGTGCTGGAGGACACCTATTACGTCCCGCGCTACGCCCACTGCGCTATCGAGCCGCATTCGGCCGTCGGCCTGTACGACGCCTCCGGCCGCCTGACGATGTGGACCTCGTCCCAGTCGCCGTTCACCCAGCGCCACGTCTTCGCCGAGACGCTGAAGGCCTTCGGCATCGGCCATAAGGACGTGCGAGTGATCAGCACCTACATCGGAGGCGGCTTCGGCGGGAAGGCCGGCGTCACGATGGAGATCATAGCGGCCGCGCTGGCCATAGCGGTCCCGGGCCGCCCGGTCAAGCTGCTGTGGAGCCGCGCGCAGGAGTTCTACAACACCTACCAGCGCCTCGGCGTCACCGCGAAAATAAAGATGGGCGCCACGAAGACCGGCAAGATAACCGCCCTCGACTTCAAGCTGCACTGGGACGCGGGCGCCTACGTCGAGTACGGCGCCAACGTCGTCAACGCCGCCGGCCTGTCTGCCAGCGGCCCTTACAAGGTGGACAACCTGAGCGTGGACTCGATGTGCACCTATACCAACCTTCCCCCCTGCGGAGCCTACCGCGGTTTCGGCTACTCCGAGTTCCTCTTCGGCCTGGAGTCCCACATCACCCGCATGGCCGAGAAGCTCGGAGTGGACCCGGTGCAGTTCCGCAAGAGCAACGCCATCAAGGAGGGCGATACCCTTCCCTACGGCGCGCATATGAACCCCACCGGCATCCACGAGGCTATCGAGAAAGTGGAGCAGGAGATAAGCTGGGGAAGGAAGGAGAAGTCCAGGGACCCGAAGAAGGCCATAGGCAAGTCGCTGGTCTGCTTCTGGAAGTCCCCGGCGATGCCGCCCAACGCCAGCTCCAGCGCTTTCCTGAAGTTCAACGAGGACGGCAGCATCAACCTCCTGGTCTCCGGCATGGAGATAGGCCAGGGCCTGCTGACCGTTATGGCGCAGATAGCCTCCGAGGTGCTTTCCGTGCCGGTCTCCAAGATACGCGTGGAAACTCCGGACACGGACCGTAACCCTTACGAGTGGCAGACCGTGGGCTCGCACGTGACGTGGGGCTGCGGCAACGCGGTCAAGCGCGCCGCGCTGGAGGCGCGCGAGCGCATCTTCGACCTGGTGCAGCGCGTGCACTGCCTGGACAAGAGCACCCTGTACCTCGAGGACGAGAAGGTGAAGTGCCGCACCAAGCCGGCCTTCTCCCTGCCGTTCAGGGATTTCGTCATAAACGGCATACAGGCGGACGACCATACCTTCAAGGGCGGGCCGATCATGGGCTCAGGAGTGTTCATGCCCGAGTTCGCTTCGGCGATCAGCGACCCCGAGACCGGCCAGGGCGGCCACCCGAACGTCCACTATACCACCGGCGCGGCAGGCATCATACTGGAGATAGACCGCGAGACGGGCAGGATGAAGATAAAGAAGGTTGCGCTCGCCGTGGACTGCGGCAAGGCCATCAATCCCGATCTCGTCAGGGGCCAGGTGGTAGGCGGCCTGCTTCAGGGCTTCGCCACGGTGCTCTACGAGGACATGCGCTATGACGCCAGGGGCAAGCTCCTCAACCCTAACTTCTCGGATTACAAGATCCCTACCTCCATGGACATGCCGGACGAGGTGGTGCCGATAATCATCGAGGTGGCACAGCCGGACGGCCCTTTCGGGGCCCGCGGCGTCGGCGAGCACACGATGATCCCCTGCGCGCCGCTGATAGCCAACGCGGTAGCCGACGCGCTGGGCGTGCGGGTGAGATCCATGCCGGTCACTAAGGAGAAAGTGGCGCTGGCATCCCGGCCCGGGAAGAAGTGAACGGTTCTTAAGGAGACAACATGAAAGTAGCGCTCTGCCAGTACGACATCAAGTGGGAGGACAAGGACGCCAACAAGACCAGGATCGAGGACCTGCTTACGGATTACAAGCGGCGCTCCGAGATGGACTGGCTGGTCTTCTCCGAGATGACCCTCTCCGGCTTCACGATGAACACGGCCGTGGCCGAGCTCACCGACGAGGACCACGCGTTCTTTTCGGGCCTGGCCGCGGAGAACGGCATCAATATCTCCTACGGCGGAGTGGAGAAGAGCTACAACAACCTGATCACGCTCGACCGCAAGGGCAACCGGGTCAACACGTATTCCAAGATCCACCTGTACGCGTTCGGTGGCGAGGACAAGCACTACAATTCCGGTTCGAAGCAGGAGGTCTTCAGGCTGGACGGCCTGCGGGTCATGCCGGCCGTCTGCTTCGACCTGCGCTTCCCCTATCTGTTCTGGAACAAGGCCAAGGACGTCGACGTGTACGTGGTTATAGCGGCCTGGCCGATGCGCCGCGCGGAACACTGGATGACGCTTCTGCGCGCCAGGGCGGTGGAGAACCAGGCCTACTGCATAGGCGTGGACCGGGTGGGCATGGAAGGCAAGATCGAGTACTCCGGTAATTCGATGTGCTTCGACCCGCTCGGCAAGGTGGTAGTGGATGCCGGCACTAAGGAAGGCATCTACCTCGCCGACGCGCCGCTGGACAAGGAACTGGTGGCCAAGACCCGCGAGCGCTTCCCGTTCATCGGAGAGAGAAAAAGCTTTCCCTGGCAGTAGGATCGGAAGAGATCGGTCTGAAAAACACGGCGTCGCGCACACCGTGCGCGCGCCTCGTCACTCAGTCGTCGCGCTTAAGCAAGCTCCTCCCTCCGCGACGGTTTTTCATCCCGGCTCTCTTCCTCCTGTAGATTGATTGCTCTAAGGACGATTTATGATCAAGACTGTTATCAAGAAAGGCGCGTATTACGACTCGGTGATGCTGATGCAGGCCGCGAGCGTGCTGCGCTCGATGCCTGGGGTGGAGGAGTCCGCCGTGGTCATGGCCACACCGGAGAACAAGGGCATCATCAAGGCCTCGGGGCTGCTTACACCGGAGATACAGAGCGCCGGGGACAATGACCTGGCCATAGCCGTAAGCGCGCGCGGTCCGGAAGCCGCGGAGGCGGCGCTGAAAGCGGCTGACGACCTGCTGAACAAGAAGGCGGAGTCCGCGGCGGGCCCGGACCGCAAGGCCTCCGGCCTGGACGAGGCCGCCGGAATGCTCGACGGCGCCAATCTGGCCGTCATCTCCGTGGCGGGGCGCTTCGCCGGCGCGCTGGCTTCCGACTGTATCGAGCGGGGTATGAACGTGATGCTTTTTTCCGATAACGTCCCGGTGGCAACCGAGGTGGCGCTGAAAAAGGCCGCCGTGAAGAAAGGACTGCTGGTCATGGGGCCGGACTGCGGCACCGCCATCATCAACGGCTCGCCCATAGCCTTCGCCAACGCGGTGCGCCGCGGGAATATCGGCGTGGTCGCCGCATCCGGCACCGGCGCGCAGGAGGTCACCACGCTGATCTCCAACGACGGGTCCGGCATCTCCCAGTGCATCGGCACCGGCGGCCGGGACGTGAAGCGGGAGGTCGGCGCTCTGACCTTCCTGCAGGCTCTCAGGATGCTCGCCGCTGATCCCGGCACGGGAGTGATACTGCTGGTGGCCAAGCCGCCGCACCCGGCGATACTTAAGAAGATACTGGCCGAGGTGAAGCGTATAAAGAAGCCCGTGGTGGCCGTGCTGCTGGGCGGCGACATAAAGGAGAAGGTGAGGGACGGTTTCTATCCGGCCAGGACGCTGGAGGAAGCCGCGCTTAAGGCCTCGGCGCTGGGTAAAGGGCAGGAAATAGGCAAGGCCAGGGAGGTCATCTACGATATGAACCTCAAGGCCGCCGCCCTCGCGAAGAAGGCCGCCGCGTCCAAGAAGAAAGCCGGGTTCCTGCGCGGCCTGTTCTCCGGCGGCACTTTCGTCAGCGAGGCCCAGGTGATACTCCCGGAGCTGATAGGCGAGGTTAGGTCCAACGCTCCGCTGGATAGGAAGCTCAAGCTGTCGGACTCCATGAAGCTTTCCGGCCACGCCGTGATAGACCTGGGCGAGGACGAGTTCACCGTAGGGCGTCCCCATCCGATGATAGACTTCTCGTTGCGCAACAGGATGATAGTCGCGGAGGCCAGGAAGCCCGAGGTCTCGGTGCTGCTCCTGGACCTGGTCCTCGGCTACGGTTCCAACCTGAAGCCGCTCGATGATATACTCCCCCCGCTGCGCGAGGCCTTCAGGTCCGATCGCGCGCTTTCCATCGTGGCTTCCGTCACCGGGACCGAGGCCGATCCCCAGGTGCGCTCCAGGGTGGTCAAGGCCCTGGAGGCCGAGGGCGTGCTTGTCATGCCTTCCAACGCGGCGGCCTGCCGCCTGGCCGGAGAGATAATACGGCTTTCCGCTAAGAGGTGAACGCTATGGGATTTTTCGAAACCGAGCTCAAAGTGGTGAATATCGGCCTGGAATCTTTCATGCAGGGGCTCCGCGATTCCGGAGTGAAAGCGGTGCATGCCAAGTTCAAGCCGCCGCTGGTATCCGACGCTTCTCTCTTCGCGAAAGCGGCGAAAGCCTCCGTTCGCGTCGAGAAGGCCAACCGGAAGGCCATGGAGAGGATACTGGCCGCGAAGCCGGCCCTCGTAGGCATGGGCACAGCCCTGGACGTTATCCCCGGGATGCGCAAGGACCTGATACTCCACGCCGGGCCCCCGGTGACCTGGGACCGGATGTGCGGGCCCATGCGAGGCGGCATCATGGCCGCGCTGATGTACGAGGGCCTCGCGAAAACGCCTGAGGAGGCGGAGCGGCTGGCGGCCTCCGGCAGGATCAAGTACGAGCCCTGCCATGAGCACGGCGCCGTAGGGCCTATGGCGGGCATTATTTCCGCGTCGATGCCGGTCTTCATCGTGAAGAACGAGGAGCACGGCAACTTAGCCTATGCCACGCAGAACGAAGGCCTCGGCAAGGTGCTGCGCTACGGCGCCTACTCCCCGGAGGTGATAGAGCGCCTGAAATGGATGGAGAAGGTGCTCTACCCGGCGCTCAGGGACGCCATAGAGTTCCTCGGGAGGGTGGACCTTAAGTCCATGGTGGCGCAGGCCCTGCATATGGGCGACGAGGTGCATAACCGCAACCGCGCCGGCACCTCGCTGTTCTACCGCGCGATAGCTCCGGCCGTCATCAGGACCTGCAAGGACCCCGAGACGGCCGCCAAGGTGCTGGATTTCGTCAACGGCAACGACCATTTCTTCCTGAACCTGTCCATGGCGCTGTCCAAGGCCTCGCTGGACGCCGGCCGGAACATCAAGGACTCCAGCGTCGTGGTGGTGATGGCGCGCAACGGCACGGATTTCGGCGTGCAGCTGTCGGGCACGGGCGGTAAGTGGTTCACAGGACCTGCGCCGGTGCCGGACGCGCTGTACTTCCCCGGCTACTCCAAGGCGGACGCGAACCCCGATATCGGAGATTCGGCCATCACCGAGACCAACGGCCTCGGCGGCTTCGCTATAGCTGCGGCGCCGGCTATAGTGCAGTTCGTGGGCGGCAGCGCCTCGGACGCGGCCGGCTATACTATGGCCATGTACGGGATAACGGCGGCAGAGAGCAGTATCTACAAGATACCGGCGCTGGACTTCCGCGGCACTCCTACGGGCATAGACGTTATAAAGGTGGCGAAGACCGGCATCCTGCCGTTCATCGACACCGGCGTCGCGCACAAGGAGCCGGGCGTGGGCCAGGTGGGCGCGGGCGTGCTCAGCGCCCCCCCCGAGCCCTTCGCCCGAGCCTTCGAGCACTTCGCGAAGGCTCTGAAATAGAATGCGGAGGACGCTGATATACGCCGCTCTGGCCGTTCTCGCGGCCGGCGCGGCGGTTTATTTCCTCTTTCCAAGACCCTCCGCGCCCGTGCTGCTGTCCCCGAAGGTGCCGGTATCCGACGGTACGACGCCGCTTCCTCCCGGCGCGAAGGTCCTGCCCCGCATCGAGCCTATTTTGGATGAAGCCCGGACCGTAGACCTCAAAGGCGATCCGGAAATACTCAGAAAGCTTGACCAGCTCCAGACCTCTACCGCTCCCGCTGACGCCGTCACCTCCCACAAATGACCTGGTAGCCCATTGCGAGGAGATCAAGCCGGGGCGCCGGGGATTTCGGGTTGTAATGCATCGGGGGATTTGCTATTATTATATATGGAAGGTGGCTGTTGTTCAGGCCGCTTTTTTTACTAAATAGGCAGGCTATCATGGACAAGACCAAGATCGAGACCGAAGTGGCGAATACGCTGGACCTGAGCGGGTTCGAGCTTGTGGACATCAAGTACGGCAGCCATAACGGCAAGCCGCTGCTGCAGGTCTTCGTGGACCGAGAGCGGGGCGGCGTCACGCTGGACGACTGCGGGGCCCTGAGCGAGAAAGTCGGCGCCTGCCTGGACATGAACAACTTCTACGAGAACGGGTACTTCCTGGAGGTCTCCTCCCCCGGCATGGACCGCGTCCTTAAGAAGGAAAAGGATTTCAAGCGCTTCACCGGCAAGCACGCGAAGGTCCGCCTTAAGCTCCCGCTTAACGGCTCGCGCGTGTTCTACGGCGACATCGCCGGCTTTGAAAACGGACAGGTAATACTGACCGGGGACCTTAAATTCAAGCTGGAGGACATCGACGAGGCCAGGCTGCACCCGACCGACGACGAGATCCTCAAAAGGAAATAAAGGGGTAAGACTAAAATGAGCAAGGAACAGAAGACCAAATCGGAACTTTTACTCGCGCTCGAGCAGCTCGAGCGCGAAAAGAACATCAGGCGCGAGGACGTGTTCAAGACCATCACGGACTCCCTCGTCAGCGCGCTGCGCAAGTATTTCGGCAAGACCGCCCAGATCATGGCCGGCATAGACCCCGAGACCGGCGAGATGGCCGGCTTCCTGGTCAAGAAGGTCTCCGATCCCGTGGTCTCCACCGAGCTGGAGATCACCGCCGAGGAGGCGCAGAAGTATCAGCCCGGCGCGAAGCTGGGCGACGACGTGCACATCCCGGTGCCGATACAGGACTTCTCCCGCATAGCGGCCCAGACCGCCAAGCAGGTGCTGATCCAGAAGATCCGCGAGATCGAGAAGGTCCGCATCTACGACGAATACAAACCGCGCGAGGGCGAGGTGGTAACCGGCCTGGTGCACCACGTGGCCGGCCGCGACATCTTCGTGGACCTCGGCAAGGCCGAGGCTATACTGCCCTTCTCGGAGCAGATCCGCCGCGAGCATTACAGCGTCAACCAGCGCGTGCGCGCCATCATCCACCGCGTCGATAAGGAGAACAAGGGCCTGCAGATAGTCCTCTCCCGCGCTTCCGGAGCCTTCCTGAAGGCGCTGTTCGAGGCCGAGGTGCCCGAGATCGCCGAGAAGGTCATAGAGATAGTGGACGTCGTCCGTGATCCGGGCTTCCGCGCCAAGGTGCTAGTGCGCAGTAACTCCCCGAAGGTCGACCCGGTCGGAGCCTGCGTCGGTATCCGCGGCTCGCGCATCCGCGTCATCATGAGCGAGCTCGCCAACGAGAAGATCGACCTTATTCCCTATATAGAGGACACGCTGACGATGATAGCCAAGTCCTTCTCCCCCGCCACGGTAAGCTCCGTGAGGGTGCTGGATAAGGAGGCTAAGAGGGCCCAGGTCATAGTTCCCGACGACCAGCTCGCGATGGCCATAGGCCGCGAGGGTCAGAACATCCGTCTCGCCAGCCGCCTGACCGGCTGGGAGATCGAGGTGAAGTCAGAGGGCCAGCGCCAGGAGGAGCAGCGCAAGACCACCGACCAGGCCATGCACGACCTGCTCAAGATCGACGGCGTGGGCGCCAAGGTGGCCGAGACCATGATAACGATGGGCGTCCTCGACATACGCACGCTCGCCGGCATCACCGAGGAGGAGCTCTGCTCCCTCGAGGGCATAGGCGAGAAGACCGCGCAGAAGATCATCGCCGGCGCCAAGAAATTCCTCGAAGAGAACCCGAATTACGGCCAGGAGCCGGCCCAGGAAGAGGCCCCCGAGACTGAAGAGGTGAAAAATGACAGCGAAGAAGGAAAATGACGATCTAGAGAAAAAGGACTCGGTGGCAAAACCTGAGGTCGAGGCGAAGCCCAAGAAGAAGGCGGCGCCGAAAAAGAAGGCCGAAGGCGAGGCGGACGGGGAGAAGAAGGTCCCGGCGAAGAAAGTCGCGCCCAAGAAGAAGGCCGAGGGCGAGGATAAGCCGGCCAAAGCGACCGCCAAGTCGTCCCGCAAGGCCAAGACCGAGGAACCGGCGGAACCGCCCGAGCTCCCGAAGATCCCGGACTTCAAGCGCTTCATGTTCTCCCATTCCACCGCGGAGGGCACTATAGCCTCCGGCCCCACCGGGGCCAAGGAAGAGCCGAAGCCCGCCGAGCCGCCGAAACAGGAGCCGCCCGCGGCGCCCGCGCCGGACAAGCCGGCCGTTCCGGCTCCGGCCGCGGCCAAGCCTCCGGTCCAGGCCCCTAAGCCGCCGCTGCGTCCCGCCGCGCCGCCTACTCCGAGGGCCGCGCCAAGGCTGATCGTCCCGCCGCTGATAAAACCGTCGGCTCCGGCCATGCGCCCCGGCCCGGCCATCATCAAGCCTGCTCCCCAGCAGCCGCAGCGCCCCCCTTCCGGGCCGGCGCATCACCCGCCGAGGTATCACGGCAAGCCCGCCCCGAAGCCAGCGCCGAAGCCGGTCCCTAAGCCCGAGCCGGTACCGGCGCCGCAGGCGCAGCCGGCCGAAAAGGGCGCGCTGCCCAAGCTGAAGGTCCCGACCAACATCATCGTCCGCGAACTGGCGGAGAAGATGAACGTCAAGACCACCGACCTCATCAAGAAGTTGATGGGTATGGGCGTGTTCGCCACCATCAACCAGCGTCTCGACGCCGACGCGGCGCAGCTCATCGCGGCCGACTTCGGCTACGACCTCGAGCTGATCCCGATGTACGGCGAGGACGAGCTGGCCGAGGAGATAGAGAAGGAGAAGCCGGAGGACCTCAAGCCCCGCTCCCCGATCATCACCATCATGGGCCATGTCGACCACGGCAAAACGACTCTGCTGGACGCCCTGCGCGAGTCGAACGTGGTGGACACCGAGGCCGGGCAGATCACCCAGCACATCGGCGCCTATATGGTCAAGACCTCGCGCGGCAACATCACCGTGCTGGACACCCCCGGTCACGAGGCCTTCACGGCCATGCGCGCCCACGGCGTGAAGATAACCGACATCGTCGTGCTGGTGGTCTCGGCCGTGGACGGAGTGATGCCCCAGACGCTGGAGGCCATCAACCACGCCAAGGCCGCCGACGCGCCGATCATCGTGGCGATTAATAAGATAGACCTGCCCACCGCCAACACCCAGCAGATCAAGCAGCAGCTGGCCAATCACGGCCTGCTGCCGGAGGATTGGGGCGGCAAGACGCCGATGGTGGAGGTCTCCGCCAAGAAGCGCCTGAACCTGGACAAGCTGCTGGAGATAGTCAGCATCCAGGCGGAGCTGATGGAGCTGAAGGCCAACCCGGACAAGCCGGGCCAGGGCATCGTGATCGAGTCCAGACTGGACCCTAAGAAGGGCATCGTGGCCACGATCATAAACGTCACCGGCACCATCAAGGTCGGCGACCCGTTCGTTGTAGGGGCCGCGCACGGCAAGGTGCGCGCTCTCGTGGACGACCACGGCAACCGGCTCGACGAACTCAAGCCCAGCCAGCCCGCCGAGGTGCTGGGTATCAGCGGAGAGGTCCCGACCGCCGGCGACGTGCTGAAGGTCTCCGAGAGCGAGAAAGAAGCCCGCCATGTGGCCGACAAGCGCAAGCTCAACCGCCGCGAGGAGGCCCTCTCCCACCAGAAGCATGTGACGCTGCTGTCGCTGAAGTCGCAGGTGGACCAGCACCAGCTTAAGAACCTCAACGTAGTGCTGAAGACGGACGTCTTCGGTTCCCAGCAGGCCATCAAGGACTCGCTGGAGCGCATGAGCACCAACGAGGTGGCCATCCAGATGCTCCACACCGGCATCGGCAACATCACGGAGTCCGACGTGCTGCTGGCCAAGGCCTCCTCGGCGGTCATTCTCGGCTTCCACGTGGACGCCGATACCAAGGTGCGCGAGGCGGCCAAGGTCGCCGACGTCGAGATACGCGAGTACAGCATCATCTACGACCTGCTCGAGGACGTGCGCGCCGCTATGAGCGGTCTGCTGGCCCCGGAGATCGTGGAGACGGTCACCGGCCGGGCGAAGATCCTCCAGATCTTCGACCTCAGCTCCGGCAAGATCGCCGGCTCCCGCCTGTTCGAGGGCAAGCTGGTGCGCAACCAGGTTGTCCGCATCATGCGGGCCGGCGAGAAGGTCGGCGAAGGCAAGATCAGCGGCCTCAAGCACTTCAAGGAGGACGTCCGGGAGATCGTACAGAAGGATATGGAATGCGGTATCCTGATCGACGGCTTCAAGGACTTCCAGGCCGAGGACGTCGTCGAAGTCATAACCAAGGAGGAGCGCATCCGGCGCCTAGCGGCGCCGGGCGCGTGATCTTAAGTGGCGGGCAAACGCAACGAGAGGCTCAGGGAGCTGTTCCTTCACGAGATCAGCGCCGCGCTGCGCGGCGTCAACGGGCTCAATTCTCACGGCCTGCTGACGCTGACCGGCACGGACCTGACCCGCGACGGGAAGATCCTCTACGTCTACTACTCGGTGCTCGGCACCCCTGAGGACCGCCGCCGCAAGGAGCTGCTGCTGAACGCCAACATCAGGGATATACGCTCCCTGCTGTTCAGACGGCTGAGGCTGAAGGTCATCCCGGAGATAGTCTTCAAGTTCGACGAGACCCCGGAGAAGGCCTCGCATCTCGAGGATATCTTCAAGCGTATACGTTCGGAAAATGAAAAGAACGATGAAAATACCGGACCTTGAGGCGGAGTTCAAGCGCCTCGAGGAGCTGATAGTCAGGTCGGAGACGTTCTTCCTGGCCGGCCATCTAAACCCGGACGCCGACACCATCGGCTCCATGCTGGCGATCTCCTCCGTGCTGAAGCGCCTCGGTAAGAAGGCGCGACTGTTCTCGCAGGACCCTGTCCCGGAGAACCTCCGCTTCCTGCCGCACGTACGCAGCATCCGCTCCCGACTGCCGGCGGGGAAGTTCGACGCGGCCATACTGCTGGAGTGTTCCGTCCCGTCCCGGGGCGGCAGTCTGGAACCGGTCCTTAAGCGCTGCGGCACCGTGGTCAACATAGACCACCACAAGACGTCGGAGTTCTACGGGGACATCAATATCGTGGAGACGCATTCCTCCTCCACGGCGGAGATAGTCTACCGCCTGTTCTATAACATGAACGTGAACGTGAGCAGGCGGGAGGCCGCCTGCCTCTATACCGGCATCGTCACCGACACGGGCCGCTTCCATTTCCCGGCCACCAGCCCGCGCACCCTCGAGGTGGCCTCGAGGCTGCTGGAAACCGGCTTCAAGTTCTCCCGCATCAACGACCTGCTCTACGCGACCAAGGTCTGCGAATCGCTTAAGATACTCGGCCGCGCGCTGGAGAGCCTGGAGTTCAAGGCCGGCGGCAAGCTGGCCGTCCTGACGCTCAAGCTCTCCGACTTCAAGGCCTTCGACGCCCGCTCGGAGCACAGCGAGAACGTCATCAACTACGGCATGATGCCGCCGGGCGTCAAGGCCGCGGTGATGTTCCGCGAGGAGGCCGACCGCGTCAGCGTCACGTTCCGCTCCCGCGGCCACCTGGACGTCAGCCTGATCGCCAAGGCCTTCGGCGGCGGCGGCCACCGCAACGCCTCTGGCTGCCGCGTGCGCGGCACTCTGACCGAGGCCAAGGAAAAGGTCCTTTCCGTCCTCACCCGCCTGCTAGCCTGATGACCTCCTCCCCCTCGGGAATGTTCCTGTTCGACAAGCCCCGCGGCATCACGTCCCATGACGCGGTGTACCTGCTGCGCCGGAAGCTCGGCGTGCAGCGCATAGGCCATACCGGCACGCTGGACCCGATGGCCACCGGCCTGCTGATAATGCTGGTGGGCTCCGCTACCTCCGCTCAGGCCTCTATGCAGGGCTCGCGCAAGGTTTATTCAGGCACCGTTTCTTTCGGCGCGGAGACCGATACCTGGGACGCGGAAGGCAAGGTGGTCGCCGAGGCGCCCCCGCCGGCGCTGGACGCCGAGTCCCTGGCCGCGGCCGTGAAGGTGTTCAGCGGCAGGATAATACAGCAGGTGCCCCCCCATTCTGCCGTCAAGATGCAGGGAAAGCCCATGTACAAGCTGGCCAGGAAGGGCGCGCCGATGCCCGAGGTCCGACGCGAGGCGGAGCTGCGCTGGCTTTCCTGGACCCCCCGGCCTCCGCTGCTGGATTTCGAGATAGAATGCTCCGGCGGCACGTATATCCGCTCGGTAGCCTGCGAGCTGGGACGTTTCCTGGGCTCCAGGGCCCACCTGTCCGCCCTCCGGCGCACCGCGATAGGCGCCGTCAGCGTGGGCGGCGCCGCTACGGCGGAGGCTCTGGCGGCGATGACCAGGGAAGAGACCCTTGCCCGCCTGCTGCCTGTCAGCGAGGATTCCCGTGCCTGATTTCGTGGCCATAGGCAGCTTTGACGGCGTGCACCGCGGCCACCGCAGGATGATACGCGCCGCCATGCGGGAGGCGCTGCGCCGCGGCATGCGGAGCAGGGTGGTGTATTTTCCCGTTCCTCCCAAGTTCTTCTTCTCCGGAGAGCAGCAGAACTGCCTGATAACCCTTCCGGAAGAGCGCGAGAGGCTTATCGGCTCCCTGCGGCCCGACGCGGTCGAGCAGCTCCCGTTCAACCGCGAGGTGGCCCTGATGTCCGCTCAGGAGTTCTTCTCGGCGATGATACTGGGACGCTACCAGGCCGGCGGGCTCTGCGTGGGCCCCGATTTCGCCGTCGGCCGCGGCCGCGAGGGGCATTTGAGCTTCCTGCGCGCTGCCAGCCGCGCTTCCGGCATAGCGCTCAGGAAGGTCCCGTTCTCGCTGCGCGGCGGTCACCGCATCTCTTCCAGCCTGATCAGGGCGCATCTCCGCGCCGGAGCCGTCGAGGAGGCGAACGTCTGCCTGGGCTGGGATTACAGCGTTTCCGGCCCGGTGATCCGCGGGGCCGGCCTCGGGCGAAAGCTCGGCTTCCCTACGGCTAACGTCGGAGCTAATCCTGCCAAGATACTGCCTCCGGGCATATTCGCGGCTAGGGTAAAGGTGGCCGGCGGCGTTCACCAGGCGGTCGTGAACGTCGGGCGGCGACCCACCGTGGACACGCTCTGCTCCCGGGTGGTACTGGAGGCCCACATACTGGATTTCTCCCGCTCCATATACGGACGCGAGCTGGAGGTCACCTTCCTGAGGCACATTCGCCCCGAACGCAGGTTCGGCTCGAAGGAATCGCTTGTCAGGCACATCAGGTCCGACATCGCCGCAGCACGACGCTTCTTCTCCCGTAGCTGAAACGGTTTCTTTCAAATGAAACAGGGCTCTTCGCGCCGCAGGAAGCGGCCGCGGAAGGACTTCGGCTCGGCGAGCTCGCCCGCCTCGGCGGCGACCCGGCCGCGGAGCACCGTGTATCTTGGGAAGCCGTACAGGAGCCTCCCCTGCCAGGGAGAATACTCCGTCCGGTGCTGCAGCCTTCTCCAATCCGCCTTGACAGCGCATTCCGGGTCTATCAGTGCCAGGTCGGCGTCGTAGCCGGGCCGGATGAAGCCCTTTCCCTTAAGCCCCATTATCCTGGCCGGGTTCTCGCAGAGCGCCCTGACCAGGCCTTGCAGCGAAAGCTTCCCTGCCTTCACTCCGTAGGTGTAGGCCGCCGCCAGCAGCGTCTGCGAACCGGGAAGCCCCATCGGGAGTTTACGTATGGCGCCGCGCCAGGCGTTCTTCTGGGCGACGGAGAAAGTGCAGTTGTCGGTGGCGATAACCTGCAGTTCCCCCTTCTTCAACCTCTTCCAGAGCGCGGCGTTGTCGGTCGCGGTCCTTACCGGGGGGCAGCAGGAATAAAGATGCCCGTCGGGCCTGGAGAGGACGCGCTCGTCCAGGGCCAGGTACTGCGGGCAGGTCTCTCCCATCACCTTCGCGCCGGCGGCGCGTGCGCCTGCCACGATGACGCCCGACCCCGCAGAGGAGAGGTGGACAAAATAGACCGGAGCGGCCGCCGCGGCGGCCAGGGCGGCCACGCGTCCCACTGCTTCCGTCTCGGTGAAGTCAGGGCGCGTGAAGGACAGGGACTTTATCCCGGCGCCCGGAGGCATAAGGGCGGCGAGCGCGTCTATGACCGGGCCGTTCTCGGCGTGCACGCAGACTAGCGCGCCGCGCGCTGCGGCTTCCGAGAGCGCCTCCCGCAGGTCAGAGTCGTCCGACATCAGGCCGCGCGCCCCGTAGGCGGTGAACATCTTGAAGGTAGGGGCTCCGGCCCTGACGCAGGCGGATATCTGTTCTCCTGGCGACCGGAGATGTTTCCAGCCGGTCAGCATGCAGTGGAAGGAATAGTCGGCGTGGCAGCGGCCCGCGGCCTCCTTCATCCTGTTCCTGAGGCCGGCCAGAGGACTTTCCCCGGGCCCCTGCCCCGTATAGTCCAGGAAAGTGGTCACTCCTCCGCAGACGGCGGCGGCCGAACCGGAGGCGAAGTCGTCGGAAGTGTAGCGTCCCGGGCCCAGCCTTAGCTGGAAATGGGCGTGCGCGTCGATAATACCTGGCAGGACCAGCAGGCCCCTGGCGTCTATCACTCTCGCCGCCCTTACGTGGCCGCGCGACGGGCGCTTCAGGGCCGCGATCTTACCTTCCCGGATAAAAACGTCGCGGAGGGAAACTTTCCCTCCGCCGATTACCCTGCCGCCGCGTATGACCAGGTCGAAGCTCATGTCGTTAGCCGCCGTGCGGATGCTCCGGCCCGCGGGCGTAGCGGCCTCCGAAGATTATCATGTACGCGAGCAGGGTCGCGGAGATGAAGGAAAGGCCGCACATTACCATCCAGCCCCAGAGCCGGGCGGGGTTGGGCTCGGTCTGGACCACGATGTAGGCCAGCAGGGCCAGGAAGCCGGCGGAGACGAGCCAGAAGAGAGCGAAAACGGCCCGGATGATGTTTGCCATAGTTGAATTCTAAGATTTAAACCTTGCCAAGTCAACCTTGCGCGCCGGGGAAGAAACGGCTATGGAGCGCCCGCACGGCATCCTCCGCGGAAGCGGCGGGTACGGAGATGACGATCTCCCTCCGGGAGCTGGAGCGGACTCCGGCGCGGGGGCCGGCGGCCTTAAGGGCGTCGGCGGCGTGTCCGCGGCCTAGACCGGTGCCGACCAGCCCTATCCTGGCCACGGCGCCCTCCTTCAGGAGCGAAAGGCAGGATACTCCGGGCTTCCGACCGGCGCCTGCCGTGACGAGCGTGCCGGGTTCGTCGTGGAAGGCGGAGCGCAGGTGCAGCGGGATGGAGTGGCGAGCGGCGTAGGCGACGGCCCGGAGCTGCCGGACCTCGGTGCCCAGGCGGGCCAGGGCCAGCACTTCCGCGTAGGAGATCTCGGCCAGTCTGCGCGCCGAAGGGACGATGGCCGGATGCGCGGTGTAGATACCCTTCACGTCGGTGAGGAACTCGCAGACGGAGGCGTTCAGCGCGCGCGCCAGGACCACCGCCGTCAGGTCGGAGCCGCCGCGGCCGAGCGTGGTTATATTGCCCTCCCGGTCCGATCCCTGGAATCCGGCAACGACCGGGATATTCCCTTTCCCGATCTCCTTGCGGAGCCTGGCGGGGCGGACGGAGAGGACGGTTGCGGAGGAAAAGCGGGAATCGGTGCGTATGCCGGCCTGCTGGCCGGTGAGCGATACTGCCCTGGCGCCCAGGTCTGCCGCGGCCGCGGCCAGCAGCGAGGCGCTGATCTGCTCTCCGGCGGCCATCAGGGCATCGGCCTCCCTCGGGGGCAGCTCGTCGCCGGCGCACAGCCGGCCCAGGGCCAGCAGGTCGTCCGTGGAGTCGGCAGGGGCGGAGACTACCGCGACCGGGAAGCGGGCATCGCGGCGGGCGGCGAGCACGGCGGCGGCGGCGCGCCGTATCTTGTCCGGGTCGGCCAGGGAGCTGCCGCCGAACTTCATGACGATGATCTTCATCTGAAGTGGGCCGCCGCCGATGGGGCGGCTAGACCATAGTGGCGGTGACGCGGATTATCTCGGACAGCGTCGTGACGCCCGAGCGGGCCTTCAGGATGCCGTCCATCAGCAGCGTGCGCATCTTGCCG
>DAIENX010000085.1:0-38815 GCA_027340875.1 Elusimicrobiota bacterium | reverse complement strand
GATCGAACCGTCCTGCACTGCGTTCAGCGCTATTGAGGAAGCTATTACGCTGGCGCCCAGCGAACCGGCCTGCACGCCGGCTGCCGTCACGTTGGTGGCTACCACACCCGTCAGCGCGGAGCCGTCTATAGCCGGCAGCGCGCCGGTAAGCTTCGAAGACGACATGCCCGCTATCGCGTTGTCGTATACCGACCCCACCGCCACCGAAGACGCTATCACGCTGGCGCCCAGGCTGCCCGCCGCTATCCGGTCCGCCACTATGCTCCCGGCGCCGGTTATCTTGCCGCCCGCCACGTCGTTGATCTTGGCGTCGGTCACCGCCAGCGCCTGTATCGCGTTCGCGTACACCCCGTCCACCGCTATTGAGGAGGCTATTACGCTGGCGCCCAAATTGCCGGCCGATATGTTACCCGCGGTCAGCGACGTCAGACCCGAACCGTTGCCGTTGGGGGCCAGAACGTTCGTGCCGATCGCCAGGCCCAGCGCGGTGCGAACTTCAGGCGCGCTGTAGAAGCCGGGCAGGGCCACGGATGACGCCATCACGCTCGCGCCCAGCGAACCAGACGCCACCTGCGACGCCGCCAGGTTGCCCGTTATGTTGGCCGCGTTGCCGCTGATGTTGCCGGACACCTTGCTGCCGCTCACGCCCACGATCGAACCGTCCTGCACCGCGTTCAGCGCCACGGACGACGCTATCACGTTGGCGCCCAGCGAACCCGATGCCACCAGATTGGCGGCCAGCGTACCAACGCTGAACTTGCTAAGGTCCAAACCGGTGGCCGCCAGTTTGGCGTTCGTTATCGCCGCGTCCTGCACAGCGTTAGTGTATATGCCGTTCACCGCCACCGAAGACGCTATCACGTTGGCGCCCAGACTGCCCGCCGCTATCCGGTCCGCCACTATGCTCCCGGCACCGGTTATCTTGCCGCCCGCCACGTCGTTGATCTTGGCGTCGGTCACCGCCAGCGCCTGTATCGCGTTCGTGTACACCCCGTTCACCGCTATTGAGGAAGCTATTACGCTGGCACCCAGCGAACCGGCCTGCACGCCGGCAGCCGTCACGTTGGTGGCGGTCACACCCGTCAGCGCGGAACCGTCTATAGCCGGCAGCGCGCCGGTAAGCTTCGACGACGACATGCCCGCTATCGCGTTGTCGTACACCGACCCCACCGCCACCGACGAGGCTATCACGTTGGCGCCTAAGTTGCCGGCCGCTATGTTACCCGCGGTCAACGACGTCAGACCCGAACCGTTGCCGTTAGGGGCCAGATAGTTGGTACCAGCCACAAAATTAGAGTTGTCGTACTTGGTAGCCAGCGTTGCGACAATAGCGGCGGTAGAAGTGATCACACCGTTCAGGCCGGAACCGTCGCCATTAGGCGCCAATACATTGGTACCGGGGACCAGGCTCAGATTGGTGCGCATCGTAGCGTAATCCGCTGAGCCGAGAAAAGACTGCATGTTGGCCGAAGGCGCTATGCCGGAGTAAGTCGCCAGATTGGCGCTATAAGCCTGCACACTGGTGCCTGGCACAAGGCCCAGCATTATCCGAGCGCCGATATAATCCGTGGTGCCGAGCGACGAGCCGGCGGTCCAGTAAGCGATCTGGCCGGTAGTGCCGCTGCCTGTCACTGTACCACCGGCGCCGGTATTATCGGTGCCGCAGGCCCACACTCCCCCGGAAGCCTTAAGCACGTCACCAGCGGCACAGGTGGAAAATGTATATAACGCAGTAGGAGAGACCGAAGAAGCGATGACATTGGGGCCCAGTAGTCCGGCTGCAACCTGGCCGGCCGCCAAATTACCGGTTATATTTGCGGCGTTGCCGGTTATGGACAGCGGGTAGGTGCCGGTAGCGCTCGAATGGATTATACCGGTGAGATTGGAGCCGTCGCCGGTGGGCGAGAGCTTCCCGCTGATCTGGGTCTGCACGTCGCTGGTAACATTGGCCAGGTAGGCGAAGACGGTATTGCTTACCGTGCCGCCGCCGATCTTGGCGGCGTCGATGCCGGTACCGAGATTCACGTTGAGAACGCCGCCGGAGGCGATATGGGTGGAAACGATGGGGAGAATTATGGAGCTGCCGCCTACGCTGACGCCGGTCAGGGCGGAGCCGTCGCCTACGAACTTGGCCGCGATGACGTTGCCGGAGGCGTTGATATTGCCGGTCACGTTGACGCCGGTGGAGATGTCCACGGTCTGGCCGGCCGAGCCGACGCTGGCGGCGCTGGCGGCATAGATGGCGTACGGGACGGAGAGCAGCTGGACGCGCGGGGACATTTCCGCGTCGGAGCCTATGGTCACGCCGAGGTACCTGGTGTCGGAGGCGAACACCGAGGGAGGCAGGGCGGTCACGGAGCCGAGCTTGGCGCTGAAGATGCCGTTATCGACGGAAACGCTGGGCTGGACCTCGGTCCAGACCGCGCTGCCGCCGCTGGAGACGCCGTAGATATTGAACGTGATCGAGTACGATCCGCTCAGCGGGTTGCCGCTGGCGTCCACGAGCCTCCCCTGGTAGTTGATGTAGGACGGGGCAGCAGCCGCCAGGACCGGCAGCAGGAGCAGACCCGTAAGTATCCCAAGCATCGCTTTCAGCGTTTTCATAATGCCTCCGGAAAAATACCGAAACAGGAAAATTCTATAGACAATATCCCCTAACGTTAAGTATAGCAACGATCTTGCCAAATGCTATGCGGCAGCGAGAATCCGAAACCGTTCCCGGATAGCTCCCGCTATTTTCACTGAAAGTTTGACCAGATGCTGTATCGCGGCAGGGCTTCTTCATAGCCGTTTGCGCTTTTAGCATGCCTAAATTATAGGAGATATACAATAAGGGAAATAAGTCCGAAAAGTAAAATTCTTGTTAAACGCGTGTGTAGAACATATTCCACACTGTAGAATATATTCTACATAATAATTGTGGAAAAAAATCTACAACTACTCTATCGAGTATTCTTTAAGCTTAGTGTACAGGGCTTTGCGGTCTATGGAAAGGAGCTTGGCAGCCTGCAGCTTATTCCCGCCTGTTTCGGCCAGGGCGGCCGCAATAAGACGGCGCTCCGTTGAAGCGCGGGCCAGGCGGAGATTTTCCTTAAGATCGAAATTGGCCGGCATGGCCGCCCCCCCGGCCGGAACGGAAGACGCGGCGCCGCCCATACCCAGATGCTCCGGAAGTATCCTGCCGTCACTGAGCAGCGCGGCGCGGATGATGACGTTCTTAAGCTCGCGGACATTCCCCGGCCAGGAATAGGCGGAAAGCGCCTCCATGGCGGAATCGGAAATGGATTCTATTTTTTTATTGACCAGTTTTTCCGCCTCCCTCAAAAAATAGGCCGCCAGGGTAGGGATGTCTTCCTTGCGCTCGGCGAGCGAAGGCACGCGCAAAGTGAACTGGTTGAGCCGGTGGTACAGGTCTTCCCTGAAAGAGCCTTCCCTGATGCAGGAGGGAAGGTCCCGGTTCGCTGCCGCTATCACCCGCGTATCCACGGGAATATCCTTTTTGCCCCCCAGATGGCGTATACGCCTTTCTTCCAGCACGCGGAGCAGCTTCGCCTGCGTACCGGGGGAGAGGTTGGCGATCTCGTCGAGGAAAAGGGTCCCGCCGAAGGCGGCCTCGAAAAGGCCGGGCTTGCGCCGGTCGGCCCCGGTAAAGGCGCCGCGCTCATAACCGAACAGCTCGCTTTCCACCAGGTTCTCCGGCAAAGCGCCGCAGTCGAGCGCGACGAAAGGGCTGTCCCCGCGCGAGCTCAGCCTGTGTATCTCGCGCGCCCAGACCTCCTTGCCCGAGCCGGACGGGCCGGAAAGTATTACGGTAAGATCGGTGGAAGCGACCTGGCGCGCCAGGGCCGCGGTGTTCTTGATCTCCCGGCTCGAGCCGGTCACGGGCTCGGAGCCGTACGCTCTTTTCACGTGGCTGCGCAGCGCGTCGAACTCGCGCTTCAGGCGACGTTCCTTCACCGCCTTCTCCATTATCAGCAGCAGCTCCTCGTTGCCGAACGGTTTTATCAGGTAGTCGAGGGCGCCGAGCTTCATCGCCTTCACGGCGCTCTGCACGTCGGCGTGGCCGGTGAGGATCACAACCGGCAGGCCGGGATCGTCGCTCTTCAGCTTCTCCAGGATGACCAGGCCGTCGGAATCCCCCAGCACCAGGTCCAGCACCACCGCGTCGAAAGTCAGCGTTTCGGCGAGAGACAGCGCCTCGGTCCCGGAAGCCGCGGCGGCGCAGTTATGCCTGCCGCTCTCCAGCGCGGCCTTCAGTACGTAACGCGTGTCCGCGTCGTCCTCGGCGATAAGTATGTTTCCCATCGGAAAGGGCCTAGACGGTCTTCTTGAAGCGCAGGCTGACCAGCGCTCCTCCGTCGGGAGAGGAGGAGACCAGGATGCGGCCGCCGTGCTCGTCCATTATCTGGCGGGCGAGGTAAAGCCCGAGGCCGGTGCCGGTCTCCTTGGTGGTGAAGAACGGGCGGAAGAGGTTCTCCAGCATGCCCGGTTCCAGGCCGGGCCCGTTGTCGGAGACGTTCAGAAACACTTCCTTGTCGTCCTCCAGCCAGCCGGTGGAGACTTCCGCCACTCCCTTATCCGAGCCGCTGAGCGCCTGGACCGCGTTGTTCAGCACGTTGTAGATGACGCTGTGCATGTAATGAGGATCGAGGAACACCTTCGGGGTCTTGCGGAACTTCTTCTCCAGCTTGACCTTGGAGGCCTTCGCGGCGCTGTCTATCAGCTCCAGCGCGGACTCGGCGGCGGTCTCTACGGAATACGGCTCGAGGCGGCAGGCCCCGCTGCGCGAGAAATCCAGCAGCGTCTTCACTATCTTGGAGGCGCGCCTGGCGTTGCGCTCTATAAGCTCGGCGCCGTTGCGCACCGCCTCCGGCTGGCCCTCCTGCGCCCGGAGCAGCTCCGAAGTGGAAAGTATAACGTGCAGCGGGTTCTTGATGTCATGCGCGAACATAGAGGTGAGCTGGCCCATCGAGGTGAGCCGGTTCAGCTTGCGCACCGCGTTGCGGAAAACATGCGGGTCCTTCAGCGCGGACCATTCGTCCGGAGAGACCTGCGACAGATAAAGACAGAAGCCGGTAAGCTCCCCCGGCTCGCTTTTCAGGGCCTGCACGGTCAGGTAGAGGCGCACGATGCTCTTCGACGAGGTCAGCATGTAGAACCGGTAATTCCGTACCGTACCGCTCTTGACCGCCTTCTCGGTCAGCTCTTCGAACTCCCGGAGGTCCTTCTCCAGCACCAGTTCGGAGACCGGCTTGCCGGCCACCGGCTGGCCGCTCCAGCCCAGCAGCTTCATCGCGCCCGAGTTGATCAGCGCCACGTTGAGCGACCTATCGAGCACGAGCATCGGGTCCTGGGACCTGAGGAATACCGCCTCGAAAAGGCTGCGCTGCAGCGCCTGCAACTGGTTCTCTTTTGTTTCGCTCATCCGCCGGTCTTCTTCCTGTAGAAATTAACGCTGCGCCTGGGAACGCGGATGCCGCTGCGCCTGAGCGCGCCGGCTATCTCGCTGTCGGTCATAGTTGCAGAGCCGTCCCCTAAGATGCTTTTTATTTTATCAATTATATAGGCGCTTTTTGCAAGGAACAGGTCCGTAAGGCGCACCTCCTCCCCCTCGGGCGTCATCAGGGTACGGGCGGAGATAAGCCTGCATACCGTGGAAGGGTTCAGGCCGGTCCTGGCCGCTATCTCCCGCTGAGTAAGCGGGAGCAGCCCGGTCCTGCCGAGCAGGAAGCCGGCCTGCGCCTCGAGCAGAGCGGTGACGACGCGGTGAAGACCGGCCCGCCGCCAGGACAGGCGCTGGGCCTTGGACAGCAGCGCCGAAGCCCGGGCCGTTTCCGCACGGTCCAGAGCTCCGGACTTCAACAACCTGGCCAGCGCTCTGCGGTCTATGCAGTACGCGCCTCTGGCGTAGAACGGGTGGGTATAGGAGACGGAAAGCCGCCCCCCCTCGGCGGCGACCACCGCGGAGCAGCGCAGATAGAGCGACGGCAGGGCCTCCGGCCGCACCCGCTCATGGGCCAGAATGAAAGCGTCCGTGAAAGCCTTCAGAGAAGAGAACTCCGCCTCGGTCAGCCCGCAGGCCCGTGCCGCGGAAGACGAACCGGGTAGCCCGCCCAGGAAATATTTCTCGAAATTGACCCGCCCCACGCGGCGGGCCAGCTCCAGCATGGCCGGCCTGTCGGCCAGCCATTCCCCTGCCCCGGCCAGCCCCGCGGCCGCGGCCAGAGCGTCGTCCCCGCAGGCGGCGGCGAACGCGTACGAGGCCCCCGGAAGCCGCCGGCGCAGGACCGGCGCGCTGCCGTCCGGGGCCGCTTCGGAGAGCCGGGCGAACAGCGGGTCCGCCAGCAGCTCGGCCTCCTGTCGCAGCAGGTCTCTCTCCGTCGAGGAAAGCGCCGAGAAGAGCCGCAGGTCCTGCCGCGGCAGCTGTCCCGGGGAAAGCTCCAGCGACGTCTTTTTTTTCTTCTCCATAATGAGCCCGGCCGCCCCCCGGAATTATAACAATTTTGTCCCGGCCGGGCCGTTCGAAAGGGCCTTCGTCGGCAGATTTGACAACCGTTCCTGGCTATTGTTACATTAGCAGTATTCCATAAGCTTTTTGGTGTTGGGTTAAGGACGTAAGCGTTCGGCTCGTAAGCGCCGGGGGTGGCCTGAGCCGGGCGGCAGTCAGACCGAATTTACCGAGAAGTCCTGGGAAATACCAACCGAGGACAACGCATGAAGACGATGACACTGGGCAAGAAAGAGATACACGTTAACGAGAACCAGGCTAAGGTTATAAAGGACAAGTACCTGCGCGAGGACAAGAGCGCCGAGGAACTTTTCGAGCGCGTAGCCCACAACATTTCGCTTTCCGAGCTGATCTTCCATCCCGACGCCGAGAAATGGGGCGTCTTCGAGGGGGTCGCCGTCCGCACGGTGCCGGCCGCCACCGACGGCACCCAGTCCCGCACCCTTCTTTTCCACGAGGGTCTCGCCGAATCCTCGGAGCGCGAGGCCAACTTCATGAAGTTCGTGGCCAACCTCGAGAAGGCCTACAAGGACGTGCCGGAGGCCCGCGAGGCGGCCGACCGCTGGAAGCTGGACTTCTACAACCTGATGGCCGGCTTCGACTTCCTGCCCAATTCCCCCACGCTGATGAACGCCGGGCGCGACCTGCAGCAGCTCTCGGCCTGCTACGTGCTGCCCGTTCCGGACTCGATGGAGGGCATAGCCAAGGCGCTGACCGCGCAGAGCCTGATCCAGAAGTCGGGCGGCGGCACCGGCTTCTCGTTCTGCCGCGTGCGCCCGAAGGGCGACGTGGTCAAGAAGACCAACGGCGTGGCCTCCGGCGCGATCTCGTTCATGAAGCTCTTCGACAAGCTGACCGACGTTGTCAAGCAGGGCGGCACGCGCCGCGGCGCGAACATGGGCATCATCCCGTACAACCACCCGGAGATCAAGGACTTCATCACGATAAAGTCCCAGCAGGGCGTGCTGGAGAACTTCAACATCTCGATAGCCCTCGACGACAAGTTCATGAAGGCCGTGGAGACCAACGCCAATTACGACCTGGTCAACCCGCGCACCAAGGAGGCCTCCGGGACGCTGAAGGCCCGCGAGGTCTTCAACACGATGGTCGAGTCCGCCTGGGCCACCGGCGACCCCGGCATAGTCTTCATCGACCGCATCAACGAGACCAATTCCAACCCGACCCCGGCGCTGGGCCAGATAGAGAGCACCAACCCCTGCGGCGAGCAGCCGCTGCTGCCGTGGGAGTCCTGCAACCTTGGCTCGATAAACCTCGCCAACTACGTCACCGGCGAGGTCACGCACGCGAAGCTCGACTGGACCCGCCTCGGCGACACTGTCAACAAGGCCGTCCGCTTCCTGGACAACGTCATCGAGATCAACAACTACCCCCTCCCGGAGATAGAGAAGATCGCCAAGGGCAACCGCAAGATAGGCCTTGGCGTGATGGGCTGGGCCGAAACGGCCGTGAAGCTGGGCGTGGCCTACGACAGCCCCGAAGGCCTCAAGAAGGCCGAAGAGGTGATGAAGTTCATCAACGACAAGGCGCTGGAGGCCTCGGAGGAGCTGGGCAAGGAGCGCGGCGTATTCCAGAACTGGAAGGGCTCCATCTACGACACCGAGAGCCGCCATTTCCGCGGCATCTCCGCCAGGCCCCGCAACGCCTCCCGCACCACGATAGCCCCCACCGGGACCATCGCCATAGCGGCCGGCCTGCAGGGCTCCGGCATAGAGCCTTTCTTCGCTATAGCCTACACCCGCTACAACGCCAAGGCGCTGGACGCGATCAAGAACGGCAAGGAAGCAGACTCCAAGGACACCTTCTACGAGGTCAATACGCTGTTCAAGCAGCTGGCCAAGGAGAGCAACTACTTCGGCCTGGACGAGAAGACCCTTTGGAAGAAGATAGAGGCCAACCACAAGGCCGTGCGCGGCATCCCGGAGATACCGAAACACGTGCAGGACCTGTTCCCCACCGCACACGACGTGACGGTGGAGAACCACATCCGCATCCAGGCGGCCTTCCAGAAGCACATAGACAACGCGGTCTCCAAGACCATCAACATGCCCAACTCCGCCAAGGAGGAGGACGTGAAGAACTGCTACCTGCTGGCCCATAAGCTGGGCTGCAAGGGCCTGACCGTCTACCGCGACGGCTGCAAGGCGCAGCAGGTCCTGAACATAGGCCCCGCCGAGGCTCAGCAGCAGCCGCAGGCCAAGACCAAGAAGAAGAAGGGCGCCTATCACTCCTTCGGAGTGTCGTCGGAATACTTCCAGCTGAAGACCGGCTACGGCCCGCTGCACGTGCACATCAACTACAACGAGCACGGCCCCTACCAGGTGTTCACCAACATGCCGCCGCTCGGCACCGAGATCAGCGGCCTGACCTCTCTGATGGGCATACTGCTCTCCAAGTACCTCGAGGAGGGCGGCGACCCGATAAAGGTCATCAAGCATCTGAACTCGGTGAAGGGCGACAGGCCGGTAGGCCTGGGAGAGAACAGGATCAACTCCATAGCGCACGGCCTGGCCGTCGCGCTCAGAAGCCACCTGAAGCGCACCGGCATGATAGCCTCGGACCAGGAGATCAACGGGCAGGAGAAGCTGGAGCTGTGGGACGCCTCCCACACCCAGTACTGCCCCAAGTGCTACTCCTCCAACGTCAGCTTCGAGTCCGGCTGCTCGGGCCCGACCTGCCACGACTGCGGCTACTCGGAGTGCTCCTGAGAGATCGGCAGGACCGGCGAAACGGCCCCGGGGAACCGGGGCCGTTTTTTTGGCCGCCCCGCTGACGCCCCATATTTGATAAAATTGCATATAAGAGACGCAGCAAAGGCGGGAAAATGTCCAGATACCTCATCACCAGCGCATTGCCCTACGCGAACGGGCCCATCCATTTCGGCCACATCGCCGGCGCCTACCTGCCGGGGGACATCTTCAACAGGTTCCTGCGCCAGAAGAGGGAGGACGCCATCTACATCTGCGGCACCGACGAGCACGGCGTCGCCATAACGATAGGCGCGGAGAAGGCCGGCATGCCGTACAAGGAGTACGTGGACGGCCACCACCGCACCATCAAGTCCTTCTTCGACCGGCTGAACATCCGCTTCGACCACTTCTCCCGCACCACGATAGCCGAGCATTACCCGTTGTCGCAGGAGTTCTTCACCGAGCTCTACAAGAAGGGCTACATCAAGCCCGCGGCGGAGCAGCAGTTCTTCTGCCCCAAGTGCGACAGGTTCCTCGCGGACCGTTATGTCACGGGTTCCTGCCCCAAATGCGGCGCGCCGGACGTGCGCGGCGACGAGTGCACCAAGTGCGGCGAGTGGCTGGAGCCTTCCAAGGTGGTAGGCCCGTCCTGCAAGGTCTGCGGCACCAAGCCGGAGATACGCGAGGTGACGCAGTACTTCCTGGACCTGACGGCCTTCGCGCCGCGCCTCAAGGAGTGGCTGGAGAGCAAGACCGACTGGAAGCCCAACGTGCGCAACAAGGCGCTTTCCCTCATCGAGGAAGGACTCGTGAAGCGCTCCATCACGCGCGAGCTGACCTGGGGCGTGCCGGTGCCGCTGCCGGAGGCCAAGGGCAAGGTGCTATACGTCTGGTTCGACGCGCCGATCGGCTATATTTCCGCTACGATGGAGTGGGCCAAGCTCAACGGCAAGCCGGAGGCGTGGAAGGACTGGTGGTTCGGCAAGGACGTGAAGCTGGTGCATTTCATCGGCAAGGACAACATCATCTTCCACACCATAATTTGGCCGGCCATGCTGATGGGTCAGGAAAAGCCGTATATCCTGCCGGACAACGTGCCCGGCAACGAGTTCTACAACCTCGAGAACCGCAAGTTCTCCAAGTCCGAGGGCTGGTACATAGACACGGACGACTTCTTCTCCAAGTATTCGGTGGACGCGCTGCGCTACGCGATAGCCTCCAACGGGCCGGAGACCTCCGACTCCCAGTTCCTGTGGGAGGACTTCGCCGCCCGCAACAACGAGCTGGCGGACACTCTGGGCAACCTGGTGAACCGCTGCTTCTCGTTCATGAAGAAGAACTTCGACGGGAAGATCCCCGCGCAGGGCGCGCTAGCCCCCGAGGACAAGGCGCTGATCGACTCCTTCCAGCCCGCCTTCGACGAGGTGGGACGCTGCTATTATTCCTACAAGGTGCGCCAGGCGCTCTCCGGAGCGATGGCGCAGGCCATAGCGGCCAACAAGTACGTCAACGACACCGCGCCGTGGAAGCTGCGCAAGACGGACCCGGCCCGCTGCGCCACCGTGCTGAATGTCGCGGCCCGCGCCATCGTCAACTGCGCGATACTGCTGTACCCGGTGATACCGGACACGGCGCTGAAGATACTGGCCAAGGCCGGAGTGGCCTGCGAAGGCGCCCCGGAGTTCAAGCCCTACGCGCCCTCGCTGGATAACGTGGCTCTTGGCGCGGACGATTCCCTGCTCTTCAGCAAGATCCCCGACGACCAGGTCAAAGCCGAGATAGAGAAGCTCAAAGCCTCCGCCAATCCGGCCTAGCTCCGGTGTGGTCTGGGCGGGTATCGCTCATGAGCGGGCGCGGCTTTGCGCCGAATGCAAGTTCGGGGTCCTGCCGCCCGGGCCGGTTTTCCGGTCCAGCCGCTCCACCCATCCCCTGCTAGGCTGGCGAGATGCGTGCCTGCCGTTCACCTTACGCGGCCGTCCCGTAAAACCGGCCCGGGCGTCACCCCTCCACCTATTCCGGCGAACTGTACTTTGCCCCCTAAAATCGCTCCCCCCGCACAGCCCGCACCTACGCGGTTTCAACATCTTTTTATTCCGATGGACAGCCATCTTAGGATATTTATATGCGGTCGGACGGAGGATTGACGAACGCACCCTTTGCGGAAAGGGGGGCCCCGTCATAAATTCCGAAAGACGGGGGGAAACCGACGCAAGGGTTTCCGTCTTCCAGGGTGCGGAGGCAATCCCCCCGGACGACCGCCGGGCCAATTCCCGCTTATAGCCCCCGCGCCCCGGGCTTTGCTATCATATGGTAAATCCCATGAAAAAAGGCGTTTTCATAGTACTCGAGGGCCCGGACCGCTCCGGCAAGTCCACCCAGGCCGGGCTGCTTAAAGCCTGGCTGGAGAAAGAGCACGGACGCGAAGTGCTGCTTACCCGCGAGCCGGGCGGCACGCGCCTTTCCGAGCAGATACGCAAGATACTGCTGGACCCGAAAAGCCATATAGAGCCGATGACCGAGCTCTTCCTCTACGAGACGTCGAGGATCAAGCACACGCTGGAGAAGATACTGCCGGCGCTGAAAGCCGGCAAGGTCATCATCTCGGACCGCTACACCCTTTCTACCACCGCCTACCAGGGCTACGGCCGCGGCCTGGACCTGAAGACGGTCGATACGCTCAACCGGATAGCCACGCTGGACCTGAAGCCTGATCTCACGATAGTCTTCGACATCCCCGACAGGGTGTTCGCCCAACGCGAGAAGACCAGGCCCGGCCGCGACAGGATAGAGAGCGCTTCCGACGCCTTCCGCCGCCGGGTCAACCGCGCCTACAAGCTGCTGGCGAAGAGGCCCGGCATCACGCGCGTCGACGCCGGCAGGTCCATCGACGAGATACAGGCCGACATCCGCGCCCGCGTCGCCAGGACGCTCAGGAAAAAATAAGATGTCATTCTCCGGAATACTCGGCCAGGACAGGACGATAACGCGCCTCCGCGCGCTGATCGAGTCCGGCCGCGTCCCGCCGGCCATGATCTTCCACGGCCCCCCCGGCGTAGGCAAGTTCCTGGCCGCGCTCGAGTTCGCCAAGGCGCTGAACTGCTCTCACGTGGCGCACAGGGAAAAGCCCCCAGCCCCGCCGCAGCCGGACCCGGACGACCTGTTCGCAGCGGCAGCGCCGGCGGCGCCCAAGCCGGAGCCCGGGCCGGAGCCGGAACCGGAAACTCACGCGGACCGGTCCGACTCCTGCGGGAAATGCCTCTCCTGCCTGCAGGCGGCCAGCGGCGCGCACCCGGATATCCGCGTGATAGACACCAGCTTCCAGGCGGCGCTGCTCGAGGAAAAAGAGACCTCCAACCTCAAGATAGACACCATGCGCGAAATGACGCGCTGGGCGCAGCAGAAGGCCATGCTTTCGCCGTGGAAGGTCTTCATCGTCAGGGACGCCGAGGCAATGGGCGGCCAGGCCCAGAACGCCCTGCTGAAGACGCTGGAGGAGCCGCCCCCGGGCACCGTGGTCATCATGACGGTCCACCGCAAGACCTCGCTGATCTCCACCATCCTCTCCCGCTCGAGCCTGCTAGACTTCTCCCCGCTTCCCGCGGCCGTCCTGAGGGACCTGCTGCGAGCGCAGGGGGCCGAGCCCTCCCAGGCCGATTCACTGGCGGCCCTGGGCGCGGGCTCGCTGGAGAAGGCCGGCGAAGCGGCCTCCTTCCTCAAGCGCGTCTCGACCCTGCACCCCGGCGATCCCGCCCGGGCGTTCAAGTTCGCGGCCGGCCTGCCGAGGGACAGCCACAAGGCCAGGGAAGAGGTCAAGACGCTGCTGGACCTGCTGCTCTCCCGCGCCCGCCAGGCCTGGAGGGATTCCGAAGGACCCGCGAAGGCCAGGCTGACCGCGCTGCTGCGGCGCACGCTGGAGCTGCGCCGCATGTCCGAACGGAACGTCTCATATTCCCTGCTTCTGGAAACCGCCCTCTTGGAGAGCGAGCGGGCAGGCATCCCCCTGGAAGACCTGATAAGGTTGCGAGGCCTAAAGCGCGGGTGAGCCGTTTTGAAGACTAAAAAGTTTTACATAACCACCCCCCTCTACTGCGCCAGCGCCAAGCCTCATCTGGGCCACGCCTACACCACGTTGGCCGCCGACGTGCTGGCCCGCCACCTGCGCTCCCGGGACATCCCGGTGCATTTTCAGACCGGCACCGACGAGCACGGCGCCAACATGGAGCGGACGGCCCTGGAGCGGGGCATGGAGCCGAAGGCCTGGTGCGACTCCGTCTCCAAGGAATTCCGCTCGCTCTGGAAAAAACTTAACGTCAGGTACGACCATTTCATCCGCACCACCGACCTGTCGCACGAAACGGCCGTGCAGGCCGTGTTCGAGAAGCTGCTCAAGACCGGCGACATCTACCCGGGCTCCTACGAGGGGATGTACTGCGCCTCCTGCGAGAACTTCTACGACGTGAGCGAGCTGAAGGCCGGCCGCTGTCCCGTGCACGGCCGGCCCGCCGAGAAGGTCAGCGAGGAAACCTACTTTTTCCGGCTCTCCAAGTACGAGGGGGCCTTGCTCGCGCATTACGAGAGACATCCCGACTTCCTCTCGCCGCGCCACCGCGCGCAGGAGATGGTCAACTTCGTGAAGTCCGGCCTGCGCGACATCTCCGTCTCCAGGACGAAGGTGCGCTGGGGCGTCCCGCTGCGCTCCGCGCCCGGGCACACGGTCTATGTCTGGTTCGACGCGCTGCTGAACTACGTCAGCGGCCCCGGCTACAACCCGGAACACGTCGCTCCGGATTTCGGCCAGGTCTGGCCCGCCGACGTGCACCTGGTGGGCAAGGAGATCTTCCGCTTCCACGCGGTGACCTGGCCGGCCATACTGATGGCGCTGGGCCTGGAGCTGCCGCGCAAGGTCTACGCGCACGGCTGGTGGACTATAAACGGAGAGAAGATGTCGAAGTCCAGGGGCAACTTCATTAAGGCCGAGGACGTGGTACGGGACTACGGCGTGGACGCGCTGCGCTATTTCCTGCTGCGGGAAGTCCCGTTCGGCCAGGACGGGGATTTCTCGCTGGAGGCCCTGAAGCGCCGCTACAACGCGGACCTGGCCAACGACCTGGGGAACCTCTTCTCCCGCATCATGAGCATGGCGGCCAAGTACCTGGACCACCGCCTGCCGGAGAAGCCGGGAGACTCAGAGGCGTTCCGCGCCCTCTCCGGGGCCACCGGGGAGATAGACCGGGCACTGGAAGCCCTGCGTTTCGACGAGGCCCTGGAGCTGATCTGGCGCGGCATAGGCGACCTCAACAGGCTTGTCGACGAGAAGAAGCCGTGGGAGATGGCCAGGAACGACCTGCCCGGTCTCACCGCTTTCCTCCACGAGATGATCTGGTGCCTCAGGCTGGTGGCAGGCTGGCTGGACCCGTTCATGCCCGACACGGCCAGCAAGATGCAGCTGCAGCTTGGGGTAGGCCGCAGCTCCGACGGCACTGCGCCGCACAGGCTCCCGCCGTTGTTCCCGAGGAAGCAGGACGGGCGCACCGGGGACGTCAGCACGAACTGAGTCAGGCCGCGCAGAAACGGAAAAAGCCCGGGAAGCCCCGGGCTTTTTCGCGCCTTCACGACGGCGGAGCTCAGGTCTCTTTCGGGTGAAGGATGTTCCTGAAAGCCTTGTATATGCCGGCGATCACTCCGGAGAGCGCGTAGAGCGAGAAGAACAGGAACAGCGCGTCCTGCGGATAGGCCAGTATCATCGACAGGATGGCCGTTATCAGCAGTATGCCCTTCACCGACGTGGGCTTTATCATGTTGCCCTTGAAGGCCGCGTAGGGCGCGGTGGAGACCATCAGCAGCGCGAGCGCTATCATGATGAACGGGATGGCGGCGTAGACGTACGGCATCTGGTCCATGACCACCCTGATGCTGCGCGTGCCGCCTTCTCCCTCGAGCATGCTGTAGGCCAGCACGAAAGTGACCAGGATGCCGGCCGCGCCGGGTATCGGCAGGCCCTGGAAATAGTCCTTGGAGCTTCCGCCGAAATGCGACTTCACGTTGTAGCGGGCCAGTCGCAGCGCGCCGCACAGCACGTACAGGAAAGCCACCGGGTAGCCCCAGACGCCGTAGTCCTTGAGGACCAGCTTGTAGATCATGTAGGCGGGAGCTATACCGAAGGAGATCCAGTCGGACAGCGAGTCTATCTCGACTCCGAAGGAGCTCTCGCCGTGCACCAGGCGCGCGACGCGGCCGTCGAGCATGTCCATCACGTAGGAGAGCATGATGAACCAGGAGGACTGTACGAACCGGCCGTCGGAGGCCAGCAGTATCGCAAAGAAACCGAAGGCCATGTTGGCTATCGTGAAGATGGAAGGCAGCACTATCGCGCCGGTCTTCTTCAGCTTCACCATGTCTATCCGCTTCTTCTCGTGGTTCTCTTCCATTTTACCCTTCTTATTTGCGCCAGAATCTTTACGACTTACCAGAGGCCCAGCACGGTCTCCGCGCCTGCCACCTTGTCCCCGGGCCTGACCAGCACGCGCGCCGTATCCGGCAGGTAAACGGCCACCTGCGAGCCGAAATAGATCATGCCGACGCGCTCGCCCTGCTTGACCTCCTGCCCTTCCTTGACGTAGCAGGCGATGCGGCGCGCTATGGAACCGGTTATCTGCTCCACCTCCACGAACCTGCCATGGTCGCCGGTTATGCGTATCAGGTTGCGCTCGTTGGTCGCGGCCTCCGGCTTATAGGCGATGGCGAAGGTGCCTTTAGTGTACTGCGTTTTCTCGACCTTGCCCTCCAGCGGCGAGCGCTGCACGTGCACGTTCAGCACCGACAGGAAGATGCGGACCACCGTGATGCCCTTTGTCCCCTCGTTGGCGACGCTCATCACCGTGCCGTCCGCGGGGCAGGCTATCTCTCCGGGGGCGAAGACCTTGTCGCGCTCCGGGTCGCGGAAAAAGTAGGCCGAGAAGGCCGAGAAGACGAAGCCGAGCACCAGCAGGGGCAGGCCGAGCCAGCGGACCCAGATGGTAAGAAGACCGCCGGCCGCCGCCGCGGCTATTCCGGCGGCTATAAGCTTTATTCCCTCAGGCGCAAATCCCATGTTTCCTCCAGAAGATCTTCCAAAAATCAGTCGGTCCAGGCCGTCTTGAGCGGGCATGGCGGGACGAAGAGGCCTCCGAAAACGCGCAGCACGGAAGCGAAGCCGGCCCGAACCCGCCCTCGAACTCCGCTTACCGCAAGCAGTGGGCATGGTGGGACTCGAACCCACACGGCCTTGCGGCCAACGGATTTTAAGTCCGTCGCGTCTACCAGTTCCGCCACAAGCCCTCGGCAAACTGCGCGTCAGACTATTCTACAAATTTTACCGGGCCTCCTTGCGCAGCTCGGAATCCGCCAGCCGGCGGAAGGTCTCGCAGTTCATCGTCTGTATCCCTTCCGCGGCGGCGCGGTCGCGCAGGCCGTTGTCCGAGGTCACTATCACCGCGCGGATCCCCTCGTTGCGCATGAAATACCCGCGCTCCACCAGCATTTCGTCGGCCGGTTCGGATTCGGTGTAATAGACGGTGATGGCCGGTCCCGTGGCGAACGGCTTGCGCCAGGGTCCGTCGAAGACCACCCTGAAGCAGGAGGGGCGCAGCACTTCGGCGCGTGAGACCTCTCCGAGCCAGACCAGGAAGGCGCGCTCCAGCTCGTCGGACTTCTCGCCGGCCGCGCGCTCCCAGAAGCGCAGCGAGAAATTGGAGCCGTCTATCAGATAGACGGTCGGCTTGGAGGAGAACCTCTTCATTGCTTCCCCTCCGCAGAGACCTCGACCACGAAGATCTTCCTTTCCGCCCTGGAGAGCCGGAGTCCGAGCCCGGCCCTGAGCTGCCTGTCCAGCTCGGCGGGATCCGACGCGGCCAGCGCGAAGCTGTAGGCGTAGCTGCCTGATACGCCGGTCTCGTCCAGTACCGGCCGCTTCAGCACCTCGCGGAGCTTCGCCGCCAGCGGGGAGAAGCCGGCGCCGTCTACGTTCATCACCGCGCCGCTGAAGCTGACGCCGCCGTAGCCGGAGCGTTCCTTCAGGTTGAGCGGCCCGCCCGGGGCCTTTTTCAGGACGAACACCTCGGCCTGCCGTTCGCTCAGTACCGCCCGGAGCCCCAGCGAAGCCTCGAGACCGTCCAGGAAGAACTTCCTCTTCAGGGACGCCCTCTCCTGCGGCAGGCGCATATGGATGTCGTAAGAGGCCGACATGAGGGCTGCGGCCGAAGGGCCGATATCGAAGCTGTCCACGCGGCCGTAGACCCATTCCAGAGCGTATTCGAGGGACATGGCCGAGGCGTCCAAAGACGCCGGGCCGTAACTGGCCGAGCCGTAAGCGCCCGAGGAGCGCGAGATGAAGAATTCGGCCAGCGCCGGCCCGGCGGGGGCCGCCGGCTCCCCTTCCCTGTGGCCGGCCAGCAGGGACATTATCAACTCCGCGTCCAGGTCCTTGCCGGGGAAACCGGCCACGGTCCCGTCACGGCCGATCACTACCGTATAAGGCCGGCCGTAGACCCTGAAAGCCTTGAACACGGAAGCGTCCGCCTCCGTCGCTATCCAACCGTCGATGCGGTGAGTTTCGAGGAAAGCCCTGACATCGGCCTCGCTTTCGTCGGTGATATGGATGAAGACCACCGGCCTGCCGCGGAAGCGCTCGGCGAGCGCGTTAAGTTCCGGAATGCGCTCCTCGCAGGGGCCGCACCAGGTGGCCCAGAACTCCAGTACCACTACGGCGTTAGCGAGGTCGGACCAGCCGGCGAGCTGGCGGATCGGGGCGTTCATCAGCTTCGGGAGGGATATAGCGGGAGCGGGCAGGCCTTTCTTGGCGAAGCGCGGCCTTTCCCCCGGGTGGGCCGAACAGGCCGCCAGGGCGGCCAGGGCGGCCGCCAGCAACAGCTTTCTCATCAGCCCTTTATCCCCAGCGCGAAGCCTTCTCCGTTCGGGATCACGGAAGCGGTGACGAACCTGTCGCTGTCGTAAAGCACGTGGAAGAACTCGCGCATCGCGCGGGCGCCGGCGTTCAGAGCGGGGTCGTCCCCCTCGTAACAGACCTTCCCCTTGAACAGAACGCCGCCGGCCGCCGCCAGGCCGCCGGGCCGCAGATTGGAGGCCGCCCAGCGCAGATAGGCCGGGTACTCGAGGATGTCCCCGTCGATGAAACAGAGATCGAACGGGCCCAGCTTGGCCAGCGTCCTGAGGCTGTCCAGCGCCGGGCCTTCTATCACGGTGACCTTGCGGGAAAGGGCCGAGACCTCCATCCCCTCCTTGGCAGCGTTCACGCAAGCCGGGTCCTTTTCCAGGGTATAGAGCCTGGCGCCGTCCTGCAGGCCGCGCGCCAGCCAGTGGGCCGAATAACCGTAGAGCGAGCCTATCTCCACGGCCTTGCGCGCCTGGGAAAGCCTGGCGAGCGCTTCGAGCAGTTTGCCCTCCGCCGCGGACACGGCGGAGCCGCGCACTCCGGCCTTATCCATGGCCTCGACGACATGGGACGCGTAGCCCTCGTCGGCGGACGAAAGAGAGGCCAGGTAGGAGGTAAGCTCCGAAGTGAGGTGCTGCGCCGAGAAAATTCCGGTCCTTACTTTGGTCATGGTCTAGATCTTCAGCCGGTGCAGCGTGACGCCGTAGCGTTTGCCTTCCTGGGAGGAACCGGCGCACATGGTAACCGGGAAAGGCAGGAAATCCTGGGCGTTCAGCGACGAAGCGCAGAAAGCCCCGGCTCGCCCTCCAAGCGTTACCTGGGCCTGGAAATATCTGCCGGCGCAGCCGTCCTTGCCGCCGTACGGACAGACGGCGTACAGGGCGATATCCGCCGGCAAACGGCTGCCGTCAGGCAGCACCAGCTCCAGCGAGGCCCGGGCCGTGGCGGCCTCTCCGGCAGAGGAGGGAGGCTTTATGCTCAGCGTAACAGGATGGTTGATCTCACCCGGGGCGGGAAGTCCGCAGCTGCCTCCGGAGCAGTCCTGCGTCCAGGCTGAAACGAAGCCCGCGAGTTCGAGGGGGCCTTCGCCATCGGCGGCCAGCGTGGGGCCTACCAGCAGCAGGACGGAAATGGCCAGCAATATTCTCATTAATTATATATTTTACTAAAAAAAGGTACGGAACGGTCCTAGGAGCCCCTGGAACGGCGTTTTTGCTTTTTTTCGCGCCTTATGCTATATTGCAAGTATTATGGCGACCCCAAATATCAAGTTCGGCACCTCAGGCTGGAGGGCCATTATCGGCGAAGATTTCAACATTCCCGCTCTCAGGCGCGTCAGTCACGCCGCGGCCGAGCACGTGAAGGAGAACAAGGAGTACGGCTTCAAGGGCGAAGAGTTCTTGATGAGCATAAAGAACTCCGGCAAGCCCGCGCCGAAGACGCCGAAGGTCATTGTGGGCTACGATACCCGCTACATGTCCGAGGATTTCGCCAAGATAGCGGCCGAGTGCATAGCCGCCGAAGGCATAACAGCCGTCTATTCGAAGACCGAGGCCCCCACCCCGGTAGTAGCATGGGAAGTGTTCCGCAACAGCGCTGCCGGCGGCATGACCATCACCGCCAGCCAGTATTTCTCCCACTACAGCGGCATCAAGTGGACGCCCTACTGGGGCGGCCCCGAGCTGCCGGAGATCACGGCCGACCTCGAGGCCAGGGCGCAGGGCCTGACCATAGCCGAAGTGGAGAAGCTGATACCGTTCGACCAGGGCGTCAACGCCGGCATCATCAAGGTGGAGGATTTCCACGACAGCTATTTCCAGCAGCTCTCCTCGCTGCTGGACCTCGGGGCCATAAAGAAGGCGGGCCTCAAGCTCGCCGCCGACTCGGCCCACGGCGCGGCCCGCAGCTTCCTGCGCCCCATGCTGGAGAAGGCCGGGGCGAAGGTCACCGGTCTGCGCGAGGAACGCGACGTGCTCTTCGGCGGCAGCGCGCCCAACACCGGCGAGGACAACCTGAAGGGGCTGCGCGAGGCCGTGGTGAAGGGCAAGCTGAGCCTGGGCCTGGCCTGCGACGCCGACGCGGACCGCTTCGGCGTGATAGACTGCGACGGCACCTGGATCTCCCCCAACCTGGTACTCGGCCTGGCGCTCGAGCACCTGGTGAAGAACCGCGGGCTGAAGGGCAAGGTGGCCCGCTCGGTGATGACCTCCCACTTCGTGGACGCGATAGCCCGGCAGCACGGGCTCGAGGTGCGCGAGACGGCGGTCGGCTTCAAGCACGTCGGCAACCTGCTGCGCTCCGGCCAGTATCTGATAGGCGGCGAGGAATCCGGCGGGCTCTCCATCCTCGGCCACGTCCCGGAGAAGGACGGCATCCTGGCCTGCATGCTGATGGCCGAGATGGTGGCCTACGAGCGCAAGCCGATCAAGAAGATCCTCGCCGAACTGCTGAAGAGGACCGGCGGCAGCTTCAGCAATACCCGCCTCACGCTGAAGCTGGACAAGAACATGCACATGCCTTTCCTGGTGGAACGCCTGAAGCTCAACCCGCCGCTCAGCCTCGCCGGCGCCTCGGTCTGGCGCATAGACCAGACCGACGGCTTCAAGTTCATCATGAAGGACGGCAGCTGGCTGGGACTGCGCCCTGCCGGCACGACCACCCCGCTGGTGCGCCTCTACGCCGAGGCGCAGTCGCCGCAGAAGATAGCCGCCCTCTGCGAGGCCGGCCGCAAGATAGTCAGCGGCAAGTTTTAGCAGGACTTCCCAAGGAGACTAACACTATGGACGCTAAGATCAAGAAAATCACCGCCCGGGAAATACTGGACTCCCGCGGCTTCCCCACCGTCGAGACCGACGTGCTGCTGTCGGACGGCTCCTTCGGCCGCGCCGCGGTCCCCAGCGGGGCCTCCACCGGCACGCACGAGGCGCTGGAGATGCGCGACGGCGGCAAGCGCTACCTCGGCAAGGGCGTGACCAAGGCCGTGGAGAACGTCAACAAACTCATCGCCGCAGAGGTCTCCGGCCTGAAGGCCGACCAGGTCAAGATAGACGAGATGATACTGGACCTGGACGGCACGCAGATGAAGACCAAGCTTGGCGCGAACGCCATACTCTCGGTCTCGATGGCCCTGGCCCGCGCCGGCGCCGCCTCCGCCGGCCTGCCGCTGTACGCCTATATCCGCAAGGCCTACGGCCTCAAGCACAAGGATTTCGTGCTGCCGGCACCGATGATGAACATCATCAACGGCGGCAAGCACGCGGACTCCGGCCTCAATATCCAGGAGTTCATGATAGTCCCCACCGGAGCCGCCAGGTTCACCGACGCGATCCGCATGGGCTGCGAGATCTATCACACCCTGAAGAAGGTGCTCGCGAAGGCCGGCTACACCACGGCCGTAGGCGACGAGGGAGGCTTCGCCCCGAAGATCTTCACGCACGAGTCCGTGCTGGAGACCATCTGCAACTCCATCAAGGAGGCCGGCTACACCTTCAAAGAGGTACAGATAGCCCTGGACTCCGCCGCCAGCGAGTTCTTCCAGAACGACCGTTACGTGTTCGAAGGCAGCAACCTGACCGCCCAGGACCTCACCGCCAAGTACGCTGAGTGGCGCAAGCACTTCCCTATAGTCTCCTACGAGGACCCGCTTGCCGAGGACGACTGGGAGGGCTGGGACCACCTCAGCAAGCATCTCTGCAAGAAGGCCCGAGTGGTCGGGGACGACCTGTTCGTCACCAACCCCGAGAGGCTCAAGAAAGGCATCGAGGAGGAGGTCGCCAACGCGATCCTCATCAAGCTCAACCAGATCGGCTCCCTGACCGAGACGATACGCGTCATCGAGATGGCCCACAAGGCCGGCTACGCTACCGTGATCTCGCACCGCTCAGGAGAGACCGAGGACGCCTTCATCGCCGACCTCGCGGTGGCCACCAACGCCGGAGCGATAAAGACCGGAGCGCCCTGCCGCTCCGAGCGCCTCTGCAAGTACAACCAGCTGATCCGCATAGAGGAGGAGCTGGGCAAGAAATCCCGCTACGCCAAGGACGTCGTCTTTAAGTTCAAGTAAAGAAGCCCGCGCCCCGCTCCGAGCGGGGCGTATTTCCGCAGGACCCCGCCGGAACCGGCTGTCCCCTTAACGGGACCCGGCTGGCGCGGCCACAGTATGAAACCGGTCCGCTTCAAGATAAACCTGAAATACCTGCTGATAACCCTGCTGGCCGCGCTGCTGCTGGGCAACCGCGGCTTTCGCTCGCTGGTCAAGAACTACCGCGAGTACAGGACCCTTAAAGCCCAGAAAGTGATGCTAGAGGTACAGCGCAAGGACCTCGAACGGCAACTGAAGGAAGTAGGGGAAAAACCGGCCATAGAGCAGGCCGCCAGACGGGAGCTCAGCATGATAAGGCCGGAGGAGACGGAGTACCGGTTCCCCCCGCCCAGAGAGAGCGACAGATGAAGGTACGCCAGTTCAAGCTGGGCCCGATGGACAATTTCTCCTACCTGCTCTGGGACGAGGAGACGCTGCACGCCGCGGTCATAGACCCCGCCTGGCAGCCGGAAAAGCTCAAGGCCTTCCTGGCGGAGTCCAAGCTCAAGCTGCAGGCCGTGCTGCTGACGCACGCGCACCCGGACCACGTCAACGCCGTCGCGGAGTTCGAGGACGCCGAGGACAAATGTCCGGTCTACCTGAACGACGCCGATTATTTCATGCTCGAGTCGCGACCGGCCGGACTGAAAACGGTCTCGGACGGCGAGCAGCTCCAGGCCGGTTCGCTGAAGATATCCGTGCTGCATACCCCGGGCCACACACCCGGCTCGGTCTGCTATCTGGCCGACGGCTACGTGTTCACCGGAGACACCCTCTTCATAGGGGAATGCGGACGGGTGGACCTGCCGGGCTCCAGCCCGGAGGCGCTCTACGACAGCTTCGTGAAGCTGGCGGCGCTGCCGGACGCCGCTGTCGTCTATCCCGGCCATTCATACAACGGCGACACCTCCACCTTCGGCGTACAGAAGGAGTACAACCTCTACCTCAAGCTGGCAAGGCTCGGCCGCCGGGAAGATTTCCTGAAGGCGGTGGTCTGACAGTCTGACTTATGCACCCCGTAATATTCCAACTGGGCTCCTTCAAGCTCCCGGCCTACGGGCTGATGGTGGCCTGCGGCTACCTGGCCGCCGTCATCTACATCTTCAGGCGCTCCGCGGCCGCCGGCCTCCGCAAGGACGACGTCTCGGACCTGGTCTTCTACACCGTGATCAGCGCGATGCTCGGCGCGAAGCTCTTCTACGCCGTCACGTACTGGAGCGAGTTCGGACAGACCTTCGCGGCGAGGGCGGCGTACGTCCTCAGGACCTTCCAGTACGGCTTCGTCTTCTATGGCGGCCTGCTCTCCGGCGCGGCCGCCTTCTACCTGCTGGCCCGGCGCAGAGGCCTTGATTTCGCCGCCTCCGCGGACCTCTTCGCCCCGGCGCTGGCGCTCGGCCACGCCTTCGGGCGCGTAGGTTGCTTCCTGGCGGGCTGCTGCTACGGCAGCCCCTCCGCCTGCGCGCTGAGCGTGACCTTCACCGACCCCGCCTCCGAGGTCACCCCCCACCTGCTGGGCGTGCCGCTGCACCCGGTGCAGCTTTACGAGGCCGCAGGCAACCTGGCCGTCTTCCTGCTGCTTAACACGGCCCTGTCGCGCACCCTGTCCGGCAAGCTGCGCCGCGGTTCGGTGGTCGCGCTCTACGCCGCGCTCTACTCGCTGCTGCGCTTCTCGCTGGAGTTCCTGCGCGGCGACGACAGGGGAGCCTCGCATCTCGGCCTCTCGCCGGCCCAGCTGATATCTGCGTCGGTCATGGCGGCGGCCGTCGCGCTGCTGTTCTATCTGCGGAGGGGACATGAAAAAAATTAAGCTGCTATATTCCGGAGTGCCGGCGCGCCTCGACGTCTTCCTGACCGGGGCCGGAGAGAACTACTCCCGGTCCTTCGCGCGCAAGCTCATAGAGAGCGGCATGGCCACCGTAAACGGCCTCGCCAAGAAACCGTCCTTCCTGCTGGCCGACGGGGACAGCGTCGAGATAACCGTGCCGGCGGCAGGCAGCGCGCAGGCCGGTTTCGAGGACCTGGTCCTCTACGAGGATGATTCCCTGATAGCCGTGCGCAAGCCCGCCGGCGTGGCGGTCCATCCCAATTCCGCGAACTGGGAGGTCAACCCGAAGGCCGCGCTGCTCGGTGAGCCCACCCTGGTGTCGATGATCTATTCGGCCAGGCCCAAGATGGCCGCCGGAGGCCTCGAGCGCCTGGGACTGGTGCACCGCCTGGACCGGGACACCAGCGGCCTTATGTTGCTGGCCAAGACCCCCGAGATACAGGACATCCTCAAGACGGGCTTCCGGGAAAGGCTGATGGAGAAGACCTATATCGGCGCGGTAGCCGGCATCCCCCGGAAAAGGACCGGATTGATCGACGCTCCCATAGGCCGGGCCAGCGGCTTCAAGAAGATCAAGGTCTGGGAGTTCGGCCGGGAGGCCGTCACCGAATACACCGTCAAGGAGAAGGGCAGGAACTGCGCGCTGCTGCATATACACCCGATGACAGGCCGCACGAACCAGATAAGGATACATCTGGCGCATATCGGGCACCCCATAATCGGGGACAAGCTCTACGGCGGCCCGGACGCGCCGCGCATGCTGCTGCACTCCTTCAGCCTCGTCTTCAGCCATCCCGCCACAGGTAAGGAGACCCGTCTGGAAGCCCCGCTGCCGGAGGACTTCAAGGCCGCCTGGAAGCTGGTAAAGGCCCGCTAGCAGCCGATACCGCAAAAAGAAAAAGGGGAGGCCTTTCGGTCTCCCCTTTTTTAAGGCGTTGGAACGCTTACTGCGCGTCGTGGCCCTGCGTGTCGTTGGCCGCGTCCGCGTCGAACGGCAACGGCAGGCCGCGGCGGTTGATGAACATCGTTATCTCCGGAGCGTCAGCATGCACCTGCGTCATCAGGGCGGTAACGGCGTCGGTCAGCTCCTCAGCGATGTTGCGCAGCTGGGCCTGCTTGTCAGGCTTGTTGATGAACAGCATCAGGTTGTGGATCAGGTCGCCGCCGCGGCGGCCGATCAGCTCCTCGACCTTCGAGACCAGCTCAGGATGCTGGGCGCGCTCGAAGTTGACGATCGCGAGCTGCAGCTGGCGGCGGTCCTTGCGGCAGATGCCTATGCCGCTGCCGTTCTTCCCCACTCCGAAGAAATTGACCGGGTTGCCTTCCACGAACTTCCCGTTCACCACCACGCGGGCGGCCGGGGAGCTGTAGGCCGCGATCAGCGTGGCCTCGGCGAGGTCGTTCTGCCAGGGGTGCTTCCTGAAGCCGGTCATTATGTAGCGGTCCAGCTCGGCGGCGTAGACGGCGGTGAAGTCGGAGAGCACGCCCTGGGCCGGCACCGAGTTATAAGCCAGGCCGGAAGGGTCCGAGTTCGTCAGGATCTTCATCATCGCCCAGTAGAAGCGGGCTGGGTTGCCGGCGGCGGAGAGGTAGTCGTGCATCTCCTGCAGATAGTACTTGTCGGTGACGTCCAGAGGCTTGTGCACCGGGCTGGCGCCGAAGCTGCGGCCGGACTTCACGTCCTTCTCGAGTTGGGCCGGGTCGCTGCCGGACTTGTATCCGATGTTAAGGAAATAATTATTATTATCGAGCACGACCGTCACCCCCGCGCCGGAGGCCAGCGAGAAGAGCGGGGAGACGACCACGGCGGTAAGGCCTATCTTCGAAGCCGGGGCCAGGCCCAGGTCCTGGACCTTCTTGGCTATAGGAGCCGGGGCAGTAATGGAAGTGGCGGTCTCGCCGGCCAGGGAGTCGGCCAGCTTCCCGAGGCCCTCTTCGCCGCCCTTTACGGCTTTCACTATCTTGGAATAGACCAGCGGATCGAACTCCGCGGCAGCGGCCTTTACTCCGGCCATATCGGTGAAGGAGAACTTCCTCAGCGCGTCCTGGTCCAGCGCGGCCTTGAAGCCGTTGCCGGCGGTCATGAAGTCCACGAAAGTGCCGCCGGTAAAGTCGGCCAGGCGCAGCGTGGTCCTGGAGACGGTCCTCTCGGAACCGGCCGGGGCCACCGCGCGGGGCATTTCCACGGTTGCGGCAGCGAAGCCGTAGCCGCCGAGGTCGGCAAAAGCGCCGGCGCTGGAAAGCGTCGGCGCGGCGGACAGTGCGAGAGAGGCTAAAAGCGCTGATACGAATTTCCTGATTTCCATCACGTTCTTCTCCGGATAATGGTCTTTACTTCCTTTTATATTCTAGGAATTGGACCCTGCGGCCGATAGGTTCGATGGGCCCAGCACCGCGAAGTCTTTGGCCCCTTTTTTCCCTGGGACCTTGAGGCCGCGGCCGGCGGGCCCCAGGCGCCTATTATGTTAAAATCTCATCTATGAAAACTCTCGAGTTGAGGATCCCGCCCGGCATGACACAGGGACTACAACTGCTGCTGGCGGCCGCATTGCTGAGCGGCTGCGCCACGCGGGAGAGGAAGGCGGAGAATATGCACGGACCAGAATACCCGGCCGGCTGGTGGACGGCCGTCCCGCAGGATAAGACGGCGTCATGGGAGGTGCTCCCGCAGGCCGCCGGCCCGGGGGAGGTGGTCCTCTCCAAGCGCAACGAGCTGGGGCTTCTCTCCAACTTCGCGGCCACCCCGTTCGAGCTGGATGGCGCCCGCTACGCCAGCCTGGAGGGCTTCTGGCAGATGATGCTGTACCCGGAGGGCCCGGACGATCCCCGCGCTCTCTTTCCCGGGCTGGAGTGGAAGCACACGAGGGCCCAGGTGGCGGCCATGACCGGCTTCGAGGCCAAGACCGCGGGGGATCTGGCCTGGGCCAACATGAAGAAGATGGGGATAAACTGGGTGACGTACCACGGTAAAAGGATGGATTATTATGTCCCTGACAAAGGGGAGCACTACGACCTCATCGTCCGCGCTACCCGGGCCAAGATCGAACAGAACCCGGAGGTGAAGCGCATTCTGCTGGCCACCGGAGACCTTGTACTGCGCCCCGACCATCACCAGCCGGCGGACGCCCCCCCCTCCTGGCACTATTTCGATATCTACATGGGGCTGCGGGCGGCCCTGCACGAATGAGCAGAAACAAAAAGAGGAGCGCCGGTCATAAGACCGGCGCTCCTCTTTCATGCCCGGAGAGCTAGAAGCGGGATACCGAAGCGAACACCCTGAAGTCCAGCCTCGGGAAGATATTGTTCTTCTTCTCCAGCTCCGACAGCAAGCGCTCGTCCACGTTCCTCTCGGCCACTTCGGAGAGGAGCTTCAGCGCGTTGGCAGCGTGGTCGGAGACGCGGCCCCTGGCGTAATCGGCGTGAGAACCGATATAAAGCAGGAAGGGCCAGTCGGAGGACTGCGAGAGCAGCGTCTCCCGGCCGGCCTGGTTCAGGGCCCGCTGCGCCAGGCTGTTGAGGTCCTGGTTGCGGAACCTGTTGGCCGTTTCTATCATCTTGTCGGTGGCGGCATAAACGGCGGGATAGATGTAATCGTTGGATTCGTTCACCCAGGGGTCGAAATATCCCTTCTCGCCCCAGGAAGAGATGGCCGGCGTTACCTCCTCGGGCTCCTGGCACGAATTGAGGTACTCCGAAGGGGTGACGAACTGGAGCGGCAGCCTCTCCTGCCGTATCTTTCGGATGACCGCCTCCAGGAAGGCCGGCCCCTCGAACCACCAGTGGCCGAACAGCTCGGCGTCATAGCAGCTGACTATGAGGGGCCGTATCCCGCGGGAGGAATACACCTCGTCCGCCTGTCTGAGGCGGCGGGCGAGGAAATCGGAAGCGTGCTCCGCGGCCCTCGCGAGGGCCGCTTCCGGGTCGTAAGGGAGCTTGGAGGAAAGGTCGGAGCCTGACCCAGTTATACGGTGGTATTTCAGTCCCAGAGGCCGCCTGTTACCGTCGGCTCCCAGGTAAGGGCGGACGTATTCGTAGTCCCCGTCGTAGCCCAGGTCGCGGTAGAACTCCCTGTAAGCCGGGTCGCCCGGGTAGCCGGACTGGGAGCTCCAGACCTCCCTGGAGCTTTCAGAGTCCCTGGCGAAAAGTCCCAGCCCGCTGGTGGTCCTGTAGGGCGAGTACACCCCGTTAGGGTTCCTGTCCCCCCGCCCCGCGATGGCATGGGTCTCGGTAAAGGTATAGTTGTAACCGGAGAGCTTCAGGTAGGAGCTGAGGCGCGGGTCGTAGGCACACTCCGGCAGCCAGAAGCCGGGCGCCTTGCGGTTGAACCTGTCCAGATAGTCCTCGGCCGCCACCGAGAGCTGGGCGCGCACCGCCTCCGGCCTGGCCAGCAGCGGCAGCACGGCGTGGGTGGCGGACGTGGTGATGATCTCGATCTGTCCTGCGTGCTGCAGGGCCTTCAGCGGCGTTATCAGGTCGCCGCTGTATTTGTGGAGCATCTCCGCCGCTGACTCGTAAAGGTCGCGGTAATAGGACGCGGTCCTCTGCATAACAGGATCGCCCTGCAGGCGCTCCAGCTCCTTCTCTATCAGCTCCAGCCTTGACTCGACGTAAAGGGCCAGCTTCTTCTCCAGGGCCTCGTTCTCGAGCATCGCGCCCAGCGTCGGGGAGACAGAGATGGTGACGCCGGGCCTTATTCCTTCGGCCGCGAGACGCTCGAGACAGGAGATCAGGGGCACGTAGGTCTCCACCACCGCTTCGAAGAACCAGTTCTCCTCGAGGAAGGCGGAGTCCTGCGGGTGGTTCACGAACGGCAGATGGGCGTGCAGGACCAGCACCAGGGAGCCTCTAGAGCTCATGGCTGCCCCCCTTCATGAACTCCATGCTGGCCCTGGCCCTGTCGTCGCATCTGTCGGCCGATTCCGGGGCGGCGGCCTGGTTGGAATCCAGCAGACGCTCCCACTCGCCGTTGCGCAGCGCGTACAGGACCGCCTCGCAGGCGCCGCCGCGCTCCGGCACCGGCAGGTAGGCGCGGCCGGCCCGCCAGAAAACCCTGTGCTGGAAGAAAACGGACTTATCCTCGGAGCGGAAGACCCGCAGTTCCACTTCCGGGGCGAAGGCCGAGGAGAGGAAGGCTTCCTCCTTGCCGGAGGAGAAACGCCAGAAGGCGAAGAACGTACCGGGGTTCTTCGGCAGGAGGACCAGAGTGTCCTCGGCGGGGAGGGTCAAAGCGAGCTGTTCCATAATTCCGGCAGAGGAGCCTGCTGCGCAAACCGCTTTCGTCGCGAAATTGCGGATTTTGGAGCCGAGCCGCAGTGACGCGAAACGAGCATGCCTGTCGTGGCCTGTGAGTAGAGCGTCGCAAAGGCGCAGGCCTGGACTATGGCCGTGCCGTACAAGCGCTATGCGCATCAAACGGCCAAAAGCCGAAATTGCAGCAGAATCGGGGTTTGCGCAACAGGCTCCAGAGATAATTTAGCATTTTTTATCCGGGACTGATTATGCTTTTTGTCATGACCGCCCGATGATTTTTTTTATATTATTTAACAGTCTTCTGAAAAAGCCTACTCGGCGTGGATTTTGATGTGATTTTGAGCCGAGGCAAGGCGCGAGGAACGCGCATGCTCGGCAAGAGCCTGTAAGGGACGAGCAACGAAGCCGCAGGCCTGGGCTATGGCCGTGCCGTACATGCGCTACTAAGCTATGCTTGTGCCGTATCAAGAGCTATGCTCATCGAACGGCGGCGCATCAAACGGCCAAAAGCGCGCAAAAGACTCCGAAAGGGGCTTTTTCAGCAGACTGTCGATCCGGCGCATCGGGTAAAAGCGCCCCGCAAGGAGCCCTCAAAAGATGAAAGCGATAATGAAAACCTCCAAAGCCCGCGGCGCCAGCTACCGGGACGCCGATGTCCCGGAGATAGGCCGGGACGAGATCCTGATCAGGGTGACCGCCGCCTCGATAAGCCCCGGCGACCTCGCCCTCTACAACTCCTCCGGGGCCGAAGCCGTCCCTCCCCGCCTGCCTTTCATCTTCGGACGGGAGTTCTGCGGCGAGGTGGTGGAGATCGGCCCGCAGGCCAAAGGCTTCGACAAGGGGGATTTCGTCTCCGTGGAGTCGCACATCTTCTGCGGCGTCTGCGCGCAGTGCCGCAACGACCAGCGCCATATCTGCAGGGACCTGAAAGTGATAGGGCGCGACGTGCAGGGAGGCTTCTCGGAGTACGCGGCCGTGCCGGCGCGCTGCGCCTGGAAACATACGGACGATTCACTCAAGGATATCGGCTCGCTGATGGGGCCGTTCGGCTGCGCCGTTCACGCCGTGCTCTCGGAGGACCTCGTGGGCCGGAACGTGGTGATATCCGGCTGCGCCCCTCACGGCCTTTTCGCCGCCGGCATCGCCAGGGCAGCCGGGGCCAAAAGGGTGATAGTCCTCGACCCTTCGTCCTTCAGGCGCTCCCTGGCCATGAAGATGGGAGCCTCCGCCGCGCTGGACCCGTCGGCCGCGGGCTGCCTGCAGAAGATCCACAAGCTCTGTCCGGACGGGGCCGATTCTGTCATGGAGATGAGCGGCTCGGCCGGCAGCATCGGGCTTTCCCTCAAGGCGCTCAGGCCCGGCGGCAGGATGGTGGCCTTCGGACTGCCCGCCGAGACCCTGAACCTGGACTACGCCGGGGACATCGTGGGAAGAGGCCTTCGCATAGAGGGCGTGGCCGGCAGGGAGATCTTCCGAAGCTGGTACAAAATGGAGAGCCTGCTGAAGTCGGGGGCCGTCGACCCGAGGCCGGCCGTGACCCACAGTTTCCAGTTCAAGGATTTCACGAAAGCCTTCGAGCTGATGAACTCGAAGGAGAAGAAGTGCGGGAAGATAATACTGACGCCGTGAGCGCCAAGGAGACAACTATGACCTTCGACACGCTGAAATTCGCGGACGAGGAAGTGGCCGCCCTCAGGAAGGAGAACCGCCTCATCCAGCCGCGCGTGCTGCAGTCCGCGCAGGCCCCGGTCTCCGTGATAGACGGCAAGGAGGTCGTGAACCTGACCTCCAACAACTACCTGGCCCTGGCGGACAACGCCAAAGTGAAGAAGGCGGCCATCGACGCGATAAAGAAGTACGGCGTAGGCTCCGCGGCCGTCCGCACCATCATCGGCACGATGTCGCTGCACACCGAGCTCGAGGAGAAGTTCGCGGCCTTCAAGCACGCGGAGGCCTCGATACTCTTCCAGTCCGGCTTCACCTCCAACGTGGCGGTCTGCCAGTCGCTGATGTCCTCCGAGGAGGACCTGCTGATCTCCGACGAACTCAACCACGCATCAATCATAGACGGCGCGCGCCTGGCCAAGGCCCCCCGCAAGATCTACCGACACAAGGACATGAAGCACCTGACCGAGATCCTGGAGTCGCCGGAAGCCCGTAAGGCCCGCCGCAAGCTGGTGGTGACCGACGGCGTCTTTTCGATGGACGGGGACATCGCCAACCTGGACGAGGTCGTAGCCGTCGCCCACAAGTACGGCGCTTTCGTCATGGTGGACGACGCTCACGCCAGCGGCGTGATAGGCAAGGAGGGGCGCGGCACGGTCAGCCACTTCGGCCTGGACGGCAAGGTGGAGATCCAGATCGGCACGCTATCCAAGGCCTTCGCCGCCGTGGGCGGCTACGCCGCCACAACGAGGAGCCTGCGCGACTACCTCGGCTCGGTGGCCAGGCCGTTCCTGTTCTCCAGCTCGCAGCCGCCGTCGGTGGCGGCCACCTGCATCGCGGTGCTGGACATCCTGCTGAACGAGCCGAAGTACCTCAAGAAGCTCTGGGACAACACCGCCTTCTTCAAGGAGGAGCTAAAGAAGGCCGGCTTCGACACAGGCAGCTCCGTCACCCCTATCACGCCGATAATGGTAGGCGACACGGAGAAGGCCGTGAAGTTCTCGAAGATGCTCTTCGAGGAAGGGGTGTTCGCGCTCTCGATCGGCTATCCGACGGTCCCCCGCGGCAAGGAGCGGCTGCGCACGATAGTCACCGCCGGACACAAGCTGAAGGACCTGAAGTTCGCTGTAGAGAAGTTCCGCAAGGTCGGTCGCGAACTTGGTATAATCTAACTCCGCGGACGATAAGGAAGGATACCGATGAAAAAACTGTTCTTGGCCGTTACCGTGATAGCCGCCCTGGCGGCGGCGGCAGCCGCCGCGCGCATGCAGTCCAACGGCGACCCCGCCCGCAAGCTCTGGAAGGCCCTGGACCTGATGGGCAAGCTGGAGGATATCCAGATCCATACCGTGAACGGGGCCTCAGACACCATCTCGGTGCGCTCGCTCTCCTGCGTCTCGGAGATGTACGAGGCCTGCTCCCTGTTCGTCAACGTCAACGGGACCGAGAAGCTGATAGTCCACCAGGACGCCGCCGGCAAGATAATAGACGCCCTCTACGACCACGGCATCTACCCGTCCGAGGACGACCCCAGCCTCTCCCAGTCGGTAAAGAAGGTCTCCTGCACCAACACCAACGAGAAGTACGAATGCACGCTTGAAGAGTGGCGATAACCGCCTCCTGAGGCAAAGAAAAACGGCGGGCAAGATGCCCGCCGTTTTTTCATCCGCCGCTGTCGCTACTGGGCCACTATCATCTCCCTTCTGACGGCATACTTCCCGGCCAGCCAGTCCAATAGCTCCCTGGCCGCGCGGGCGGTGTCGTTCTCATGTTCCTCGAGGAACGGAGAGTAGTCGTCCCTGAACGCGGCCTTCTCGTCCGCCGAAAGGGCGTCCAATCCCCTGTCGCAGAAAGCCTCCAGATCGCGTTCCAGCAGTTCCGCCATTTCGTGGCAGGTCACCATGCGGGCGGCTTTCCTGAAGGCCTTCACCGGATCGTACGCGGCGTCCTTCTGGCAGGATCCCTGTAGGGTCAGCAGCGGTATCTTCGAGAGGGCCGCCTGGTTCATCGGATTGGCCGCGTGCCCCTCCAGCCAGCCGCCCATTTCCGGAGGACGGCCGGTTACGCCGCGCAGGTGCAGGAAACCGCACATCTTAGGACCGTCGTTGACAGGGTAGTTGTCCCATAGAAAGGCTTTGCGGCCCAGCCTCTCCGAAAGGGCCTTCAGCCCGTCCGCGGAATACGAGGCGGAGCATACCTGGTCGCCGGTCCAGAATATGCTGACCTTCTTGTCCAGTTCCTTGCCCAGCTTCTCCAGATAGCCGTCCGGGATCTTGCCGAACAGCTTCTCCAGCACCGGGTCCGCGGAATAATACGTGGGGCAGAAGACCAGCTGCCGCGCCTTGGAACGGGCAGCGGCCCAGTTGACTATCTCCGCCTGACGGGCGGCCAGGTCCGGGATGTCCCCCTTCATGTCGTCCATCAGCAGGCAGAGCTTGTCCGCACCTATCCTGTTGAAGACGTCCAGCCGCTCCTGCAGCTTCTTCTTCGCGTTCAGGTCGAACTGGGAGAGATATATCTCGAAGGGACTGAGACCTATGCCGAACTCTATGCCGGCGGAGTGGCATTGCGCGGCGACCTTCGCCAGTTTTTCTTCATGCACCTTCGGGAACGGCTCGCGCCACTTCCTGCGCAGGAAGTGATCGCCCTTCGGGGCATAGATATAGAAAGAGAAGCCGTGCTTCCTCAGGAACGCGGCGTAATCGGCCCTCGCCCCCCAGCTCCAGGGCTCGCCGTAGAAACCTTCGATGACTCCCAGTTTGCAGGGCATCTCAGTATTTCCCCGACATTATCGCCGCTATCCGCTTCTCCGCCTTCCTGGACATGCCGTCCTCGGGGTAGAGCTCCAGTATCTTCTGGTAATAGGCCCTGGCCTTCTCGGAATCCTTGGCCTTGTAGAACACCTCGCCGGCCGCGTAGAGCGCCTTGGGAGCCTCGGGGTCCTTGGGGAAGTCGGCGGCGAGGCGGTCGTACATCGAGACCTCGCCGGCGGCGTCCTTCATGTCCTTCCTGTAGATGTCGGCGGCCTCCAGCAGGGCGTCCACGCCAGCCGCTCCGCGGGAATCCTTATATTTGTCCGCCAGCCTGTTGAGGACGGCGATGGCCTCCGCGAATTTGTCCATCCTGTCCCGCAGCAGCTTGGCCTCCGAGACGAAGGACTTGTAGGACTCCTCCTTGTCGGGGTAAAGGGCGATGATCTTCTCGTACGCGTCGACCGCGACGTCGTATTTCTTGCGCTTCTCGGCCAGCTCCGGCAGGCGCATATAGGCCGCCCAGGCCTGGTCAGAGCCGGGGAACGAGGCCGTGATATCGAGGTAGACGTCTATGGCCTTGTCATATTCCTTGAGCTTGTCGGCCAGCACGTCGGCCAGCGAGAGCTTCGCCCTGGCCATAAGCGGGCTGGAAGGGTGCATGGTCACCAGCTTCCGGTAGGTCAGGCTGGCGGCCAGATAACCGCGGTTGAGCGCGTGAAGGTCCGCCAGGGCCATCCGCATCTCGTCGTTGGCCGGGTAGGACGGGAACCTGTCGAAGAAGGCCCGGAACTCGGCCAGCAGAGGCTCGTAATACTCCGTCCCGGCCTCGGAGGAGAGCCTGCGCAGCAGGAACGCCAGGTTGAAATCAGGCGCGGCGGTCTCCGGGGCGGCCGCCGCCTTCTCCATCACCGGCCTTGTCTTCTTGTCGCCCTTGGAAGCCAGCAGCTCGTCGAACATCTTGCGCGCTTCCGCGGAGGAGGCGGAGCCGGGGTAAAGCTGCAGGTGCTTGAGGAGGGCGACCAGAGCGAACCCGTGGTCCCCCAGCCTCTCGTGCAACCTGGCCTTCAGCAGCTGGGCATCGGCCGCCGCGGCGTGGACCGGGTTGCGAGCCAGCCAGTCGTCCAGCTGGGGCAGCAGCAGTTCGGCGGCGTCCTTTGAATCGTCCTGGACCGCGTCACGCAGAAAAGCCCACTCCGAGTCGGCGGGAGCGGAAGTAACGTTCCAGACCGGCAGCACGGGCGCCGGCTTCTTGTCCTCCTCCTGCGCCTGCGGTTTCGGCTGGGCCTTCTTTTCGTCCGCTGGCCCGGCCGGCTTCGCGGCCGGCTCCACCGATATCTCCGCGGCCGGGGTCTCGGAAGCGGCCTGCTTCTCCACGGCGGCCACCGTCTCCTCGAGCGGGTCCGGCTCTTCCTGGGCGGCCAGCGGCGCCCAGAGCGCGGCTAGCAGCGCCGGGATAAGAAGCAAGGTGTGTAATTTACGCATTTGTATCTCCTGGTATGAACTTTGGGAAAAAGAAGTCATTCACGGATTATCTCTACGCCGTTGAAGTCGAGCCAGTCCATGGACAGAGGGCTGACGATAGCGTCGGCCGGTACCCTGAGGCTGCGGCTGCCGGCCTTGTACAGGCGCCGCACCTCCCAGTCGCTAAGAAAGACCTTTTTCCGCAGGCCGGGGACTCTCCTGGGCGCGGCGGCCGGGCCCGTCCCGGCCTTCCGGGAAAGATGCTCGACGATGATATCCTCTACCGCGCCCTTGGTAAGCATGAAAAGGCTTGGCTACCGGGCAGCTGGACGCCAGGACGGCTAAAGGTGCGACACCTTAAGGACCGCCGGGCCGAAAGCCGCCGGGCAGTTCAGCCGACTTTTACCGAGATCCTGGCCAGGTACTTGTCCAGGTCGTCCGCGGGGCGCGGTATCACGTGCATCCCCACGAGCTCGCCCACTTTCTGGGCGGCGGCCGCGCCCGCCTCTACGGCGGCGCGCACGGCGCCGACCTCGCCCACGCACAGCGTGGTCATATAGCCGGAGCCGATCTTCTCGTAGCCGAGCAGGCGCACCTTGGCGGCCTTGCTCATGGCGTCCGACGCCTCGATCATGCCGATGAAACCCTTGGTCTCTATCATGCCCAGCGCTTCTTTAGGTTCAGCCATATCAGTTCTCCTTTGAGAAACACTTACACTGCGAATTCCCACCGCGGGGAACCGGCCGGGCAGTTGTCCCGCCCGCCCGGACTGCAGGGAACCGTTGCGCGGTTCCCCTCCAGCCGAAGCGGCTGGAGCCTCCCCTCCCCAACGGGCGTTCGGGGCAACTGCCCGTCCGTCCTCCAGTCAGAGTTCAATACTGCCCTTTGGCGGCTTCGCCGCCGGAAACTATCGCTATGCTGGCGCTCGTGCCCAGGCGGGTAGCGCCGGCCTTCACCATGGCGGCCGCCACCTCTGCGTTCTTGATGCCGCCGGAGGCCTTCACGCCCATCTCCGGGCCGACGGTCTGCCTCATCAGAGCGACGTCCTCGGGGGTCGCGCCGCCGGAGCCGAAGCCGGTGGAAGTTTTCACGAAGTCGGCCTGCGCCTGCTTCGACATCCTGCAGGCGCGGACCTTTTCGTCGTTGGTCAGGTACGAGGTCTCGAGGATGACCTTCAGGCACTTGCCGCGGGTGGCTTCGCGGACGGCCTTGATATCGTCGAGCACGAGCTGGTCGTTGCCGCTCTTCAGCGCGCCGATGTTTATGACCATGTCTATCTCGTCCGCTCCGTTGGCCATCGCGTCGCGGGCCTCTATTGCCTTCACGGTGGGGGTCGTGGAGCCGAGCGGGAAGCCTATCACGGTGCAGACCTTGACGCAGGAGCCGCGCAGAAGCCTGGACGCCAGGGCCACGTAGCCGGGATTCACGCAGACCGAGGCGAAGCGGTACTTGCGCGCCTCCTCGCAGAGCTTGCCTATCTCCTCCTGCGTGGCGTTGGCCTTCAGCAGGGTGTGGTCTATCATGCCGGCGATGGAGGTGCTGGCCTCGTTGGGGTTGCAGAAGCTGACCCGGTCCGCGCTGGCCTTTATCTGCTGCGGCGTGTAGCTGTTCAGCGGGTTGCAGCTCTGGCAGGAGGAGCTGCAGGTATTGTCCTCAAGACGGCAGTCACCGCCGGAACACTGCTTCTTCGCCTCGGCGCCGGGCTTGTTCACCAGCGGATGCTGGAACACCTTGCCGGCCGTGCCGATGGAGACGGAATCGCCCGGCATCTTCCTGGCCGGCGCGCCGCCCTCCTTCTCTTTCATGATCCTGGCCACTTCCGCGGCTATCTTCTTTATGTCCTCGTCGTTCATGACTAGTCTCCTAAATGCACCTTATCGACTATGCCGGCGATCACCGTGCGCACCGGCGCCTTGGAATTCTTGAGTATCTTGCGGGCCGAGCCGCCCTCGTCCAGCACCAGCACGGTATCTCCCGGGCCGGCCCCCTGGCCGCCGTCCAGCGCCAGCTGCGCCTCGCCGGCGGGTTTGCCGTCGGACCCGAGTGCCTTCACCAGCAGCAGCGTGGCGCCGACCAGCCCCGGATGCTTGCGGGTGGCCCAGACGTTCCCTATCACTTTAGCTACGAACATAAATTAGCGGATATTTTTCCCGTCTATGATCCCGACTATCGCGGCGTCCACCGGCGGCAGCGGCGTCCCGGTGGCCGTTTCCCCCTCCCAGCCCTCGAAGGCCACGATAGCCTCGCGCGAGGCCACGAAGAAGACCTTTTCTCCGGCTCCGGAGCCCACGGTATCCCCTGCCACGAGCGGCTCGCCGGAAGGCTTGTCGGTCTCCCAGTCCAGAGGCTGTATCAGCAGGAGCGTCTTCTGCTCCATGCCGCAGCACTGGCGGGAGCAGAATACCCTTCCTATGACCTTTGCCTGCTTCATCGGTACCTCAGCAGCACCTCTGCTCTATAGCCGTTATCTTGTCCAGGCGCTTCTGGTACTTGCCGCCCTCGAAAGGGGTGTTGAGCCAGACCTTCAGCATCTCCTGCAGCGCCAGCTCGCCGTGCGTCTTGCCTCCGAGGCACAGCACGTTGCAGTCCTCGTGGGCGGCCGCGAAGCGGGCCGAGATAGTGTCGTACGCGCCTACCGCGCGGATGCCGGGGATCTTGTTGGCGGCCAGCGGCATCGCGCCGTTGAAGCCGTCCACCAGCACCCCCTTGTCGAACTCGCGCTTGCGCACGGCCTCGCCTACCAGCAGCGCCACGTCCGGGAAATCCACCGGCTCAACGGAGTAGCAGCCGAAATCCGTCACCTCATGCCCCAGGCCCTGGAGGAACTTCTTCAGCTTCTCCTTCGCCTCGAAGCCAGCGTGGTCCGCGCCTATGACGATCCTCATAAATTCCCCTTTATATCGCCGCGCCCAGATGCTCGTGGGCGTTCGGTATCACTATGCGGCTGACCACGGCGTCCTCGCCGATGGCCTTCACGCCGGCGGCGACCGCGGTACGCACCGCGCCCGGCTCGCCCACTACGGTGAAGTAGCCTTTGCCGCCTATGCCCTTGCCGGTGTTGACCTCGGCGACGTGCACGAAGGCGGCCTTGGCCGCGGCGTCCGCGGCGAAGAGCGCGGGCAGCGCTTCCTTGGTCTCCACTATGCCGACGGCCTCTATCTTATCGGGCTTCACCTTCTTGTTGAGGGCGGCCAGCGCGCCAGAATGCACGTTGCGTATGATATGCTTGGCCAGCACAGTATCGCCGGCGATCTCGATACCCCGCGAGAGGGCGGCCTCGACCTCGCCTACGGGACCGGAGAGGACTATGATGTATTTTCCCTTGGAGATGGGCAGGTGCACCTCCGGCTTCACGCCGGCGGCCTTGCACATCGCGTCGAGCGACTCGATGCCCTTGGCTATCGAGGAAGTTTCGATCAGACCGACCGCTATGTTCGCCTGCATATTAACTCCTTAAGCTATTCTCAGATCTCCGACCACGCTGCACTGCAGCGGGCGCACGAAATGGCTGGTCTTGGTTATGCCGTCTCCCGTCGGGGTGCCGATGGACATGGAGGCGTAGCCTTCGCCCAGGCCGAGGCCGTGCAGCGTGCAGCCGTTCTTGACGAAGATGGAACACGCCATCCGGCGGCCCA
>DAIENX010000062.1:0-24553 GCA_027340875.1 Elusimicrobiota bacterium | reverse complement strand
CAGGAGATACGCGGCATCCCCGGCGTCCTTTCCACCGAGACGCTGGTGACCACTTCGCTTTAAGGCCCGCCATGAAACGCGCGGCGCTGCTGCTCTGCCTGCTGGCGGTGGCGGTCCCCGCTTCCGCGCAGGTCTTCCTGGGCGCGGAGGTGGGTCCCGATTCCTTCAGCAAGAACGAGCCCGGACGCATAGACACCTCCGGCGAGGACGCCTATTCCTGGGCGCTCAGCGCCGAGGTGAGCAGCTCCACGCTGTACGCCGTCTTCGAATCCACCACTCCGGAGCGCGAGATGCTCTCCTATCTGCGCGGCGGGATCTACCGCCAGGAACTGGCGTTCATCCTGCTGCTCTCCGAAAGGTCAGGAGCGACTTTCAAGAAGCTGGCCGCGGAGCTTCCGAAGGCCGGCGGTCTTCGGGGGCTGGCCAGGGCGCACGGCGCTGACGCGATGGCACTCTTCGAGGAGGCCGGCCGGCTGAAAGCCGCGGCGGACTCGAGGATGCCCCTTTTCCTGCCTCCCCCCGCCTCTTCCAGTTCCACCGCGGTGGGAATCTCCTCGTCGGCCGTAAAGGAAGAAGATGAGAACTAGGCTCTCCGTGGTTCTGCTGCTGCCTGCCCTGCTGTGCGGCGCGTCCGGCCGGGGCCTCCGGGTCCCTAAGGACGCCGCCTCGGCCGTGCTAACGCTGCCGGACGGCTTCAAGGTCGCCGCCGAGCTCGCGCTCACCCCGGAAGAAAGGGAGCGGGGCCTGATGTTCCGCAAGTCGCTGGCGGAAGACCGCGGCATGCTGTTCGTCTTCGAGGACGGGGGCCTGAAGACTTTCTGGATGAAGAACACGCTGATCGACCTCGACATGGTCTTCCTGGACGGGGAGATGAAGGTGGAGCGGGTTTTCCACCGCGTCCCCCGCTCCTACGGGGACCAGCCCGAGAGCGAGGTCGCGAGGGCCTCTTCTCCGGCGTGGTACGTGCTGGAGCTGGCGTCCGGCGCCGCCAGGTCCCACAAGCTCAGGCCCGGCTCCAGGCTGGCCGTATCGTTCGCCGGGCCTGAGAAAAAGGCCGTCGCCGTGAGCAGCCGGCCCGCGGCCGGCAAGAGCCCATCCCCGCCGTTCGCCCGGCCGGAAGACGGCCCGAAGAAACGGGGCGAATAGCCGGCTCATCGCGCCCTCCCGAGGCCGGCGCCGCGCGTCCTTATGTCAGGGACGCGCATTTATTTTTATGTTAAAATGAATGGCGATGGGTATCTGGGACAACGCTTTCAAGATCCCCGAGCCGCCCGAGCCGACTCCGGAGGAGAAAAAGCTGCTGGACGCGCTGGCGCAGAAGGTCCGGGAACGGGGCATGGGCGACGTGGCGGTCTTCGCCCTGGAGGGCACCCGCCCCATGCACGGGCTCGGAGCGCAGGGGGTGACGTTCCTGGAGCCCCTGCTCGCGATGGCTTTCAGGAAGGAGGAGGTCGAGAAGTACAGGACGCTCCTCGAGAACAGGAAAGCGGTAGACTACTTCGTAGAGAGGCTCGGCGCCGAACCACCCGAAAAGGACGATACAAATGTCAAAGAAAGACCTTGAAACCATAATAGCCACCGACTGCGGCAGCACGACCACCAAGGCCATCCTGATCGAGAAGAAGGGCGACACCTACCGCCAGACCTTCCGCGGCGAGGCCCCCACCACGGTGGAAGCCCCGTTCGAGGACGTGACCAAAGGCGTCCTTAACGCGATAACCGAGGTGGAGGAGCTCTCCGGGCGCAAGCTGCTCGACGGCGAGAAGATCATCACTCCCAACGTCGGCCTGACCGGCGCCGATATCTACGTTTCCACTTCCTCCGCCGGGGGCGGCCTGCAGATGATGGTGGCCGGAGCGGTGAAGGCGATGACCGGCGAGTCGGCCCAGCGCTGCGCGCTCGGCGCCGGCGCGATAGTGATGGACGTGCTGGCCTCCAACGACGGCCGCGCCGACCACGAGAAGATCGAACGCATCCGCCAGCTGCGCCCCGACATGATGCTGCTTTCAGGCGGCACCGACGGCGGCACCGTGACGCACGTGGTGGAGCTGGCGCAGTTCCTGAAGGCCGCGGACCCGAAGCCGCGCCTGGGCGCCTCCTACAAGCTCCCGGTCATCTACGCCGGCAACAATAAGGCCCACCAGCAGATAAAGGACATCCTGGGCGAGGGCACCGCTCTGATCCTGACCGAAAACCTGCGGCCCACGCTGGAGCGAGAGAACCTGATGCCGGCGCGCCACAAGATCCACGACATCTTCCTCGAGCACGTGATGCAGCAGGCGCCCGGCTACCCCAGGCTGATGAAAATGGTAGGCGCCCCGATCATGCCCACGCCGGCAGCCGTCGGCACGATGACCGAGAAGTTCGCGAAGGCCAATAAGTTCAACGTGCTGGCCGTAGATATCGGCGGCGCGACCACCGACGTGTTCAGCGTCTTCGACGAGGTGTTCAACCGCACCGTCAGCGCCAACCTGGGCATGAGCTATTCCATCTCCAACGTGATGGCCGAGGCCGGCCTGCCGAACATCCTGCGCTGGCTGCCGTTCGATATAGACGAGCAGGACCTGCGCGACCGCCTGAAGAACAAGATGATCCGACCCACCACGATACCGCAGACGGTGGAAGACCTGCAGATTGAGCACTCCGCGGCCCGCGAGGCGCTGCGGCTGGCCTTCGAGCAACACAAGGCCCTCGCCGTGGGCCTGAAGGGCGTGCAGCAGGAGCGCTCGATCTCCGACGCGTTCGAGCAGACCTCCTCCGGCCAGAGCCTGATCAACGTGATGCGGCTGGACTACGTGATAGGCTCGGGCGGAATCCTCGCCCATTCCCCCCGCCGCACACAGTCTATGATGCTGATGATAGACGCCTACCAGCCCGAGGGCGTCACGCGCATGGCCGTGGACTCCATCTTCATGATGCCGCACCTCGGCGTGCTCGCCCAGATCAGCGAGAAGGCGGCGCTCGACGTGTTCTACCACGACTGCCTCGTGCGGCTCGGCACCTGCCTGGCCCCGAAGGGCCTGGCCAAGGAAGGCCAGGTGATAATGGAGTGGGAGATCACCTGTCCCGACGGCAGCCGTGAGAACGGGCAGCTCCGCTTCGGCGATATGCAGCATGTCCCGCTGGCCGCTCCGAAGGCCAAGCTGGTGGCCAGGCCCGCCAAGGGCTTCGACATGGGCGCCGGCCCCGGCAACAAGCTGGAGGCGGAGATAGAGGGCGGGGTCGTGGGCCTGGTGCTCGACGGCCGCGGCCGGCCGTTCAACCTGTCCAAGGAGCCCGCGAAGCGCCGGGCCGACCTGGCCAAATGGTACAAGGCAATGGGGATGTACCCCGTCTGACGCGCAGAACTTCTACTAGGAGATAAACTATGGCTCATGCGTATACTCCAGGACTCAAGGGAATGCCCAGCACGATGCTGCACAAGAAGCGCCTGCTGCCTATCCCGGGAAAGGTGATGGCCGAGATGGGCGCCTGCGTGGACGCGCTGGACGTGGTGGCCCAGACCGAGCTGCCCGGCAAGGTGTTCTCGGTCAACGTCGCCAACCGGCTCGCCGTGTCGCCCGAGGAGATCCCGGGCTTCATGCTGAAGAGGGAAGGAGATACGGTCGCCGCCGGAGAGGTGATCGCCGAGAACAAGCCTTTCCTGAAATGGTTCAAGACCTCCATAGAGTCGCCGGTCGCCGGCACGGTGGAATCCATCTCACCGGTGACGGGCCAGGTCCTGCTGCGCGAGCCACCGAAGGTCCTGCCTGTGAAGGCCTACGTGAAGGGCAAGATCGTCGAGATCACTCCCGGCTTCGGAGTGACTGTGGAGGCCGAAGGCACCTTCATACAGGGGATCTTCGGCATCGGCGGCGAGACCAACGGCGAGATCTGCGTGGCTGTTGAAAGCCCCGACGAGGAACTCGAGGCGGAGGCCATCAAGGAGCACCACCGCGGGAAGATCGTGGTGGGCGGCAAGCACGCCAGCCTGGCCACCATACAGCGGGCCATCGAGCTGGGCGTCAACGCGATAGTCGTCGGCGGCATATACGACCGCGACCTGCGCCAGCTGCTCGGCTACGATATAGGGGTAGCCGTCACGGGCTCCGAGAAGATCGGCACCACGCTGGTCGTGACAGAGGGCTTCGGCATGATCCCGATGGCCGAGTACACCTTCAAGCTGCTCAGCTCCCGCAACGGCGAGCATGCTTCCGTGTCCGGCGCCACGCAGATACGCGCGGGAGTCATGCGCCCCGAGATCATCGTCCCGGGCATGCCGAAAGGCGTCAGCGAGGTGAAGCGGGACCAGGGGCGCGGGTGGATAGAGCCCGGCGACCCTATACGGATCATCCGGGAGCCGCATTTCGGCGTGATCGGCACCGTGAAGTCGCTGCCTCCGGAGCTCACGGTCATCGGCAGCGAATCGCACGCCCGCGTGCTCGAGGTGAAGTTGGACGGCGGCGAGGTCATAGTGGTCCCCCGCGCCAACATAGAGGTGCTCGAGAAATAACCACGCCAGGCGACCGGCGGACGGACGGGAGGGGCTTACCTCCGCCGGCCCGCCGGTCATCTTTTTGATATGGCCAAAAGACACAGGAAAGAACGGCAGCCCGTCCCTCAGCCTTCCGCGCGGCCGGCGGAGGAAAAGCCCCGTTTCCCCTCCTGGCTGGTCTGGCCTGTCGCGGGCGGCTGGGCCGCCTTCGTCCTGAAGTCCTACTATTCGAAGTTCATGCCCCGGCTGGACGCGCTGTCGGCCATGCTGGCGCCGGAGCAGTACACCGCCGGGCTGGTCTCCGTACTGCCCGGGCATCTGCTCAACCTGCTGGCCGCGGCCGCGTTCCTTTTTTCCTGCTTCTCGCTGGGCCGCGCCGCGCTCAGGGCCGCCGGCCTTTCCTTCCGCGGGGCGCTGGAAGAGTCGGTTTTCTCCTGCGGGGCCGGGTTGGGCCTGCTGGCCGCTTATGTCTTCGTCCTGGCGACGCTCAAGGTCCTGTATCTCTGGCCTGTGGCGCTCCTGATGCTGGCCGCCCTGGCCTTGGGGGCCTGGCAGCTGCGCGGCAGCCCGCTGCCGCCGGTGGAGGCGGCGCCGGGCGAGCTCGGCCCGTGGGACCTCGCGGCGCTGGGAGTCCTGCTGCTGGCCATGCTGCTCAACCTGGCCGGCGCGCTGGCCCCGGAGATCTTCTACGACGCGCTGGTCTATCATCTGGCCGTCCCAAACTTCTTCGTGATAATGCACGGCTTCGCGCCGATGCCGTACAATTTCTATTCCGACCTGCCGTTCACGCACGGCATGATCTATGCCGCGGCCCTGCTGCTGAAGGGCGCGCCGCTCGCGAAGTTCGTCAACTATTCCGCCGGCGTCCTTACGGCCGCCGCGGCCCTGGCTTTCGGCGTCCGCTTCCTGTCGCTGCGGGCCGGCCTCTGGGGCGCGCTGATATCCTATACGGTATGCCACGCGATGTTCGCTTCCTGGTCGTCCGGCACCGAGTCGCTGCTGATGCTGTTCTCGACGCTGGGCCTGTACGCGGCGCTCTTGCGCGCGGCCGGTGACGACAGGCCGCTCTGGCTGGCCGCCGTGTTCTGCGGCCTGGCCATGGGCGTCAAATATACGGGTTTTTTCCCGACCGCAGGAGTCATGCTGGCCTACGCCTGGTCCGACCGTTCCAGGCCCGGTACGGCTTTCCGCAACCTGGCGCTCTTCACTTTTATCGCCACGGTCTTCACAGGGCCCTGGCTGGTCAAGAACTGGCTCTATACCGGCAACCCGGTGTTCCCTTTCGGCTCGGGCCTGTTCGGCACCGGGTCGAGCGCCGATCCGCAGAAGCTGAAGGATTTCATAAGTCAAGCGGCCCAGATGGGGCACCTGACCCCTTCGAGCTGGCTGCTGACCCCGTGGAAAGTGACGATGGGTCAGGTCCCGAATTCGGAGTTCTTTACCCCCCTCTTTCTGGCCTTCCTGCCGCTGCTGTTCCTGCTGGGCGCTCCTGCCGGCGCGGCCGTCGCCTCCCTCTGGACCTTCTTTCTGACCGTCTGGGCCGGTTGGTCGGTATCCACCACTATGGTGCGCTTCATGATGCCTGCCTACCCGGCCGCGGGTCTGCTGCTGGCCGTCTACTTGTTCTCCGGCGGCCATAGGGCGCTGAAAAACCTGCTCAAAGGGGCGGTCATAGCCTCCTGTCTGGCGGCGCTCTACTGGGCGGCCTACATCTTCTACACTCAGGGCCGCTGGCGGCCGCTGACCGGGGCGGTATCCGCCGAGGATTATCTCTCCCACAGCCAGCCGACCTATCCTTACAGTTGCTATTCCGGGATAAAGTTCATCAACGAGCATACGCCGCCCGGTTCAAAGGTCCTGATGATAGGCGATGAGAAGAGCTTTTACCTGAAGCGCGACTTCATCGTCAGTTCCGTCTACGACCGGACGGCGATAGTGGAGTATTCCTCTGCCGCCGTAAGCGGCGACGACCTTTACGCCAGCCTGCGCAGGGACGGCGTGACCCACATACTGCTCAATCCCGCGGACTCGATCCGGCTGGGCCGCGATTACCGTATGTTCTACTGGGATGCCAGGGCCCGCGCCGTCTTCTCCGACTTCTGGGCCAGGCACGTGCGCGGCGTCTTCTCCTTCAGCGAGACCGAGGGCGGGCGCGTCTTCAACCGGATAGAGGTGTACGAGCTGGCCGACAAGCTGCCTCCCGGGACCGCGCCGGCTTTCGACGTCATGAAGGAGATAATAATGAAGAATATTGACGCCAGACCCTAGGAGACCTCCGGGATATTTGCTATTTTATACGGGACAAATGCCGAGAACCAGGATAATTCTCTCCGCCCTGCTTTTCTTCAGTGCCGCTTTCGCCGCGGCCGATGACTTCAACCCCGCCGGCTGGGAGACCAGCAGGGATTTCCCGCTGATAGGTTCACCCCAAGCCGTGAAGGGCGGCACGCTTCGTTTCTTCTGGACCTCCTTCCCCCCTACGCTGCGCACCGAGGGCCCGAACTCCAACCTTTCCACGCTCAGCCAGATGCAGGGTCTTGTCTACGAAGCGCTGGTCGGGCTGCATCCTGAAACTCTGGAATACATGCCGGGTCTGGCGGACTACTGGAAGATCTCCCCTGACAAGCGCACGTTCTATTTCCATATAAACCCGAAGGCGCGCTGGGCGGACGGCAGTCCTGTCACCGCAGAAGACGTTGTGGCTACGTGGGAATTCCGTACCCGCAAGGACATCAAGGATCCTTATTCCCTGATGATGTGGGGCGGCAGCTACGACAAGCCTGTGGTGGTGAGCCCCAGTGTCGTCACCGTGCACACGAAGAAGGTCCACTGGCGCCTTTTCCTTTATTTCGGCGGCATGGCCATCTATCCGGCAAAGGAAATGGGGAAGCTGACCGGCGAGAAATACCTTTCGGACTACAACTGGAAGATGCAGATGGGTTCCGGGCCCTACGAACTGAAGCCTGAGGACATCAAGAACCAGGAATCCGTGACCCTCACCCGCAGGAAGGATTACTGGGGCTGGGGCGAGCGTCACAATACCGGCCTCTATAATTTCGACAGGATCACCTGGCAGGTGATCCTGGACGAGGAGTTGGCCTGGGAGAAGTTCAAGAAGGGCGAGCTGGATTACTACGTGGTAAGCAAGGCGCAGCGCTGGGCGCAGGAATGCGACTTCGACAAGGTCAAGGACGGCTGGATACAGAAGCGCAAGATAATCACCGGCGCCCCGCAGGGCGCCACCGGCTTCGCGTTCAACATGCGCAAGCCCCCGTTCAACGACCGCAACGTCCGCAAGGCCTTCGCCTACCTGCTCAACCGCAAGCGCCTCAATGAGAAGCTTTTCTTCAACCAGTACACTCCGATAGACAGCTATTTCCCCGGCAGCATCTGGGCGAACCCGGACAACCCGAAGGTGCGCTATAACCCGCGCATGGCCCGCCTGCTGCTGGCCAGGGCCGGCTGGAAGAAGCGCAACAAGGACGGCTGGCTGGTCAACGACAAGGGCGAGATCTTCGAGGTCACGCTGGAGTACGGCTGGCCCAGCTGGGACCGGATCTTCAAGGTGATCCAGGAGGACTACCAGCGCGCCGGAATAAAGTTCAACCTGAAGCTCATCGACCCGGCCACGCTGATGAAGAAGATAGGGGAGCGCAACTTCACCATAGCGTTCCAGCCCTGGGGCGCGATACTGTTCCCCAACCCGATCAGCTCCTGGGGTTCGGACCTGGCCGATACCCTGAACAACAACAATACCCCCGGCTTCAAGAACAAGGAGGTCGACGAACTCTGCAGCGAATACGACCTGGCCACGGACAGGAAGACGCAGATAAAGCTCGTTCACAAGATAGACGGTCTGATCTTCAGGGCCTATCCCTACGCCCTGGCCTGGACCTCCAATTTCAGCCGGGTGATGTACTACGACAGGTTCGGCCACCCGGAGCGGTATTTCTCCAAGATAGGGGACGCTTCGGATATAACCACGATGTGGTGGCTGGATCCCCGGAAGGAAAAGGCCCTGGACGAGGCGATGGAGAAAGGCGCCAAGCTGCCGGTAGGGGTCACGGACCAGGACCCGTGGGCGGAAGGTAAATAAGACCTATGCACGGAATGACGACTTATTTCATCCGCCGGGTGCTGCTGATACCGGTGACTTTCATAGCCATAACCTTCATGGTCTACGCCGTGTTCCGCGTCGTTCCCGGTGGTCCTATCGAACAGGCCCAGCTGCAGATCAAGATGCAGATGATGGGAGAGGGCGGCGCGGCGGGCATGGCCAGCGAGGAGTCCGAGCAGCAGATCCCCGAGGAGGCCATGAAGGAACTGAAGGAGTATTACCACCTGGACAAGAGCATCCCGGTGGGCTACGCCGGCTGGCTCTGGGGAATAATGCGCCTGGACTTCGGCCGCTCCTACGTGCACGGCGAGCCTGTGCTGGACGTGATAATTTCCAAGTTCCCCATTTCCGTCTATTTCGGTCTCATCGGCTATTTCGCCTCGTGGCTGGTCTGCGTGCCGCTGGGCGTAAGCAAGGCGATCAAGCACAAGACGGGCTACGACACCGCTACGTCGGTGCTGGTGTTCATGGGCTATTCCATCCCCGGCTTTGTGGCCTGCCTGCTGCTGCTGGTGCTGTTCGGCGGCGGCAGCTTCTGGAACCTCGTGCCTCTGGGCGGCTTCAGGTCCGCCGACTGGGCCCAGCTGAGCCTGGCGGGCAAGGTGCTGGACCAGTTGCACCACACCATAGTTCCCATCATCGGCTATCTGATAGGCAGCTTCGCGTCGATGACGATACTGATGAAGAACTCCCTGCTGGACAACCTGGGCGCGGACTACGTGCGCACCGCCTTCGCGAAAGGCCTTTCCGAGAAGCGCGTCATCTTCGTGCACGCGATGCGCAACTCCCTGATACCTCTTACCGTGGGTATAGGCCAGGCGCTGGGCGTCCTGTTCGCCGGGTCCTTCCTTATCGAGAAGATCTGCAATATCCCCGGCATGGGCCTGCTGGGCTACATGTCCATCATCCAGCGCGATTACCCCGTCCTTCTGGGGATCATGGTCTTCGGGGTGCTGATACGCCTGACCGGCAATATCTTCTCCGACGTTATCTGGGCGATGATAGACCCGCGGATAAGGTTCGGCAAATGATATTAAAAGTTCTGGGCGCAGCTCTTGTCCTCGCCGCCGGCCACCTGTTGACGCACAGGGCGCTCCCCTTCCTGTTCGTTGAGGCCGGGAAGAAGCTGGGCTTCGACATGAAGCCCTCCCCGCACTGGCAGAAGCGTTTCAAGCGCTTCAGGACGATGAAGCGCGGCCACTATTCCTTCCTTATCATCACCACGCTGTTCGTTACGTCGTTCTTCCTCGAGTTCCTGGTCAACAACAAGCCGCTGGCGATACGCTACGAGGGGCATATAGCCTTCCCCGCTTTTCGCGACTGGGCCAACACGATGCTGCCTTTCAGGGATTTCAGCCATATAGACGTGGAGTCCGATTTCGGCCAGGTGGGCGACGGCCAGGTGGATTACCGGCTTTTCGCTGCGGAATTGAAGGACCCTTCCGTTTTTGACCGGCGGATAGCTGAGCTCAACGAGGAGCTGGACGGTTTCAGGAGGCAGGTAGCCGGGTACGGCGCCCGGCCAGGCTCCACGGCGGACGAGAAGCAGGACTATGCCGACCTGAAGGAGATAGTCCCGGCCGTAGAGACCGACATCGCTCTGGTAAATAAGACCAGGGAGGCTTTCGCCGCCGGCAAGGCGTTCATATTGATGCCGCTCTACCCTTATTCGCCGAGCGAGCATCTGCTCGACCGGGACGGCAGTCCGCCCTATCCCCCCGGCCGCCAGCACATACTGGGGGTGGACGATTCCGGCGCCGACGTCTTCGCGCAGCTGGTCTACGGGTTCCGTATCTCCCTCTCCTTCGCGCTGATGGTGGCTTTTATCGGATACGTCATTGGCATTATCGTAGGCGGCGTCATGGGCTATTTCGGAGGCTGGACGGACATCCTGATACAGCGCTTCATCGAGATCTGGGGCTCCATCCCGTTCCTGTTCATGATAATGATCATCGCCTCCATAGTGCAGCCCGGCTTCTGGATGCTGGCCGCCCTGCTGGTGGCGCTGCAGGCCTGGCTGGGCATGACCTACTACATGCGCGGCGAGTTCTACCGCGAGAAGGCCAGGGACTACGTGCACGCCGCCGAGGCGATGGGTGCCACGGACTGGTCCGTGATGATGAAGCATATCCTGCCCAACTCGCTGGTGCCGGTGGTCACTTTCGCGCCTTTCTCCATAGTCGCCTTCATCGGCTCGCTGGTCTCGCTGGACTACCTCGGCTTCGGCCTGCCGGTCGGCACGCCCAGCTGGGGCACGCTGATGAGCCAGGGCATGCAGTACCTGAAGTATTACCCCAATCTTATACTTACGCCGTCGATAGCGCTGGCCGCCACGCTGTTCCTTGTGGTGCAGATAGGCGAAGCCGTGCGCGAGGCTTTCGATCCCAAGGTCTTCTCGAGGTTGCGCTGATGACGGCTGAAAAGAAGAAGCTGCTGGAAGTGAAGGGCCTGAAGACGGCCTTCCGCGTGGAGGACAGGACCGCGCGCGCGGTGGACGGCGTGGACTTCCATATATTCGAGAACGAGGTGCTGGGCCTAGTCGGGGAGTCCGGCTGCGGGAAATCCGTGACCGCCCTGAGCATACTGCGCCTTATCCCTAATCCGCCGGGCGAGATCACGCACGGCGAGATAAACTTCCGCGGCAGGGACCTGCTGAAGCTCTCCTACCCGGAGATGCGCAAGGTAAGAGGCAAGGACATCTCGATGATCTTCCAGGAGCCGATGACCTCGCTGAACCCGGTCTTCTCGATAGGCTGGCAGCTCAAGGAGGCCATCCGCTTCCACCAGGACCTGACCGAGAAGCAGGTGGAGGAGCGGGCCGTGGAGATGCTGGGGCTGGTAGGCATCCCTTCCCCGAAGGCCCGCCTGAATGATTACCCGCACCAGTTCTCCGGCGGTATGCGCCAGCGAGTGATGATAGCCATGGCGCTGGCCTCGGACCCCGCGCTGCTGATAGCCGACGAGCCCACCACCGCCCTGGACGTGACGATACAGGCCCAGATACTCGACCTGATGCTGGACGTAAAGAAGAAGACTCATGACGCGGCGATACTGCTTATAACCCACGACATGGCCGTAGTGGCCGAGACTTGCCAGCGGGTCGCCGTGATGTACGGAGGCAAGATCCAGGAGGTCTCCGACGTCAAGCCGCTCTTCGATGAACCGCTGCACCCCTATACCAAGGGCCTGCTGCGCTCGCTGCCCGGCTTCAAGAACGAACCAGGCAAGCGCCTGCCTGTCATAGAGGGCATGGTACCGGACATTTTCAGTTTCCCCAGGGGCTGCAAGTTCAATAACCGCTGTCCGGAGGTCATGAACATCTGCCGCCAGGAGGAGCCGGAGCTCGTAGAGGTCTCCCCCGGAAGGCAGGTGCGCTGCCATCTCTGCAAGGCGCGCGGGGAGGACAGGTCATGACGAAGTCCCGGTCCGGCGGCGATCTGCTCGACGTGAAGGACCTCAAGGTCCATTTCCCTATACATGGCGGCCTTTTCATGAAGAAGGTGGGCGAGGTTAAGGCCGTGGACGGCGTCTCCTTCTCCCTGAAGACCGGCGAGACGCTGGGCCTGGTGGGCGAGTCGGGCTGCGGCAAGACCACGGTGGGCAAAGCCCTCATCAGTCTCGCCCCGGTAAGCTCCGGCAGCATAATGTTCCCGGACGCCGCCGGCAAAATGGTCGATATCGCCAACCTCGGCCGCGCCGCCATGCGCCCGTTCCGTTCGCGCATGCAGATGGTCTTCCAGGACCCTTATTCCTCCCTCAACCCGCGCATGTCCGTGGAGGCCATCATAGAGGAGCCTCTAGATATCCACAAGCCGGAGATGAAGCGCAGGGAGAAGAAGGCGAAGGTGGCCTGGCTGCTGGAGAAGGTGGGCCTGCAGGCCGCCTACGCCTCCCGCTATCCCCATGAGTTCTCGGGCGGGCAGCGCCAGCGTATCGGCCTGGCCCGGGCGCTGGCCACAAACCCGGCCTTCATAATAGCCGACGAGCCCGTTTCCGCCCTCGACGTCTCTATACAGGCCCAGATCATCAACCTGCTCCAGGACCTGCAGGATGAGTTCGGCCTTACCTACCTTTTCGTGGCGCACGACCTGGCCGTGGTAGAGCATATCAGCGACCGGATAGCCGTAATGTACCTGGGCAACATGGTGGAGATAGGCAGCAGCCATGACGTAAATAAGAACCCTGTCCATCCGTATACCAAGGCCCTGCTTTCCGCCGCCCCCCAGCCCGATCCGTACAAGCGCAGGGGCGAGCGCATCATCCTTAAGGGAGATGTCCCCAGCCCGCTGAACAAGCCTTCCGGCTGCGGCTTCAGGACGCGCTGCCCGATAGCGTGCCCGGAATGCGCGGACCATGTCCCCGAGCTTCAGGAGAAGTCCCCGGGTCACTTCGCCGCCTGCCCCTACGTTTAAACCCGCCCGCCAAGTCCCTGTCCCGCCGTAAAGAGCGGCGATTTTCCTTGCCTGCGCTTATAGTTAATTTATATTATAAGGGCAGTCTATGAAATATAACCGATCCATCTTCATGCTGCTGCCGCTGCTGCTGGCGGCGGCCCCGCTGAACGCGGCCAAGCCGGCCGCTCCGAAAGCTCCGGACGCGCCGCTGCTGGGCGTTACCGCCGCTGATATGCCGTACGACGTAGGCAACGCGCTGCTGCTGCGCTGGCCCGTCAATCCCGCCGACGACGCCGACGCTTCCTACCAGGTGTTCGTCTCCTCGCAGGAGAACGGCGGCTGGATCAAGGCCGCGGATTTCGCGGCTTCCGCTAATAAGGGCAAGGATATCGATCTGCCCTTCTGGGCCTGGAACGGCGGCGCCGCCGAGCACGCCGTCAAGGTGGAGCTGGCCGATTTCTTCGGGGAATTCAAGCCCGGGACCGTCTTCGGGTTGAAAGTGGCCGCTCTCAGGAAAGGCAAGCAGTACGCGGAGTCCGAGCCGCTCAAAGCTTCGCCGCGCGGCAACTGGTTCCGCCTGGACCGTCTCAACAACCTGCTGCTGCTCATCGTCATTGTTGTGGTGTTCTTCATGGCCGTTTCGCACGCCAAGCGCAAGGGCCTGTTCATCCGCCGCATCGCCGGCCTCGACGCCATCGACGAGGCCATAGGCCGCGCCACCGAGATGGGCAAACCCATCTATTACTGCCCCGGCATAGGCACTATGAGCACCATCTCCACCATCGCCTCCACGTTCATCCTGGGCGAGGTCTCCAAGAAGGTGGCGCAGTACGACAGCTACATCAAGGTGCCGCATTACGACCCCATCGTGATGACCGTCTGCAAAGAGGTGGTCAAGCAGTCCTACCTCGAAGCCGGCCGGCCGGACTCCTACCGCGAGGACCTGAACTACTTCGTCAGCGCCGACCAGTTCTCCTATGCCGCCTCCGTGGACGGCATGATCTCCCGTGAGAAACCCGCGGCCTGCTTCTTCATGGGCTACTTCATGGCCGAGTCCCTGCTGCTGGCCGAGGTCGGCGCCACCACCGGCGCCATCCAGATAGCCGGCACGGACATCGAGCACCAGCTGCCGTTCTTCTTCACCGCCTGCGACTACACGCTGATCGGAGAGGAGCTTTACGCCGCCGGCGCCTACCTGTCGAAGGAGCCGATGCTGATGAGCGCCCTCAAGGTGCAGGACTTCGGCAAGCTGGTGGTGATGCTCGCAGTGTTCTTCGGCGCCATCGTGCTGGCCGCCGGCACCTGGCTGCACTGGGATTCCTTCGTGCAGGTCATCCTCAACCTCTTCAAGGCCTACTGATATGAAACTGATCAAAAAACATATTCCCCTGGCTATAGTGGTGGTGACGGGCCTGTTCACCGTCGCCTCCTACTATATACCTAACAAGACCTCGGTCGATTATCTGGAGATGATAAACAAGTGGGAGAACATCGTGTCGGCCTTCGCCTTCCTGCTGGGCCTGATAAGCCTGTTCTACTCCCACTTCAGCAAGATCAGCCGCCGGACCGACGGCTGGGGATACAGCCTGTTCGTCTTCATCGGCTTCGCGGCGATGGTGGTCCCGGCGGTGCTCATGCACGGCAAGCAGATGGAGGCGGGTCAGGTCACTTCCCTCGGCTGGGCCTTCCGCTCCATCTACAACCCCCTCAGCGCCACGATGTTCGCGGTGCTCGCGTTCTACATCGTCTCCACCGCTTACCGCTCTTTCAGGATCAAGTCGGGCCAGGCCCTGGTCCTTTTCGTGGCGGCCTTCATCCTGATACTCGGCAAGGTGCCGCTGGGCCAGATCGTCTGGGACAAGGCGCTGGGCTGGACCCACTACGGCGTGGACCAGGTCATAGAGTGGATCATGAGCGTGCCCGCGGTGGCCGGCAAGCGGGGCATCATGATAGGCATCTCTATAGGCACCGTGGTCACCTCGCTGAAGATCATCTTCGGCATCGAAAGACAGTACATGGGTAAGGATTGAGTTCATGAAGGAAATACTTCAGAAATTCTTCAAGATAGACCGCCGCTGGATCTTCCTGTTGCTGGCTATAGTGCTTTTTACTCCTATCATCAGGCCGATAGGGCTGCCGAACAAGACGATAGCCAGGGACACGCGCAACGCCTACGAGGCGCTGGACAAGCTGCCTAAGGGCTCGTTCGTGCTGTTCTCTCTCGACTACGACCCGTCCACCCGTCCGGAACTGCAGCCCCAGGCGACGGCCGTCATCCGGCACGCTTTCCGCAGGGACCTGCGCGTAGGCGTGGTGACCTATATAGCAGGCTCCACCGGCCTGATACAGCAGATCTTCGAGAAGGTGCCCGGAGAGTTCAAGAAGGTGAACGGCACCGACTACGCGATCTTCCCCTACATGGCCAATCCTACCGCCGTGATGACGCAGATGGCTTCCGACTTCTACGGCATCTACGACAAGGACCAGGACGGCAAGGACGCCCGCTCGCTGCCGGTAATGAAGGGTATCAAGAGCTATAAGGACATGGCGATGGTCGTCAACATCACCGGCACCAGCATCCTGGACAGCTGGGTGGCGCTGGTGGGAGACAAATACAACGTGCCGCTGGTGGCCGGAGTGACCGCCATCAGCCAGCCCGGTTACGGTCCCTACCTGCAGACCGGCCAACTCAAGGGGCTGATCGGCGGCATGAAGGGCGCGGCGGAGTACGAGTCGCTGATACAAGAGCCGGGCAAGGGCACTTCCGGCATAGACTCGCTTAACCTCGGCCACCTGCTGGTGCTGGCCCTGATATTGACGTCGAATATCATACTTCTCGTTATCAGGTATCTCTAAGAGGTGACTATGTCAGAAACATGGATGATCGCCGGCGTCTGGATAGCGGCCGGGCTTACTATATTCCTCTTCAGCTTCCTCTATAAGGACAACCCGTTCTTCAAGATAGCCGAGCACCTCTACCTCGGCGCCGGAATGGGCTGGTGGTTCCAGGTCTACCTGTACAACATCTGGATCCCCAAGGTCTGGGACCCGCTCGCGCACGCGCCGCATGACTGGGGCGTCCTGATCCCGGCGGTGCTCGGGCTCTCCCTGGTGACGCAGTTCATCCCCAAGATCTCCTGGGTCTCCAGGTACGGCTTCACGTTCCTGATGGGTTACGGCGCCGGCCTGGTGGTGCCCGCCAGCCTGGCCACCGACTTCATGAGCCAGATAGTCGGCACGATAAAGCCGTTCTCCGCGCTGGGCTCCATGTCGGCCTTCAGCATCTTTAACGCGCTGCTGATAGCGGTCGGCGTCATCAGCGTGCTCTTCTATTTCTTCTTCTCGGTGGAGCACAAGGGCGCGGTAAAGAAGGTCTCCAACTTCGGTATCTACTTCCTGATGGTCTACTTCGGCGCCGCCTTCGGCAACACCGTGATGGCCCGCTTCTCGCTGCTGTACGGCCGCTTCGACGAGCTGAACGCCGCGGCCAGCGCGCATAACTTCTACGCCACGCAGATAATACTGGCCGCGATGGTGCTCTACTTCCTGGTGCACGACATGATCGGGAAGAAGCCCTCCGCGGAGGAAGCGCACTAGGCTTCTCTGCGTCCACAAAGAAGAAGGGCCCGGCTGAATACCGGGCCCTTCTTCTTTTTCCTTCAACCGCGCTGGCTACTGCTGGCTTATCTCTATCTTGGCCTTCTTGCGCAGCTCGGAGACGAGGACCGGCAACTGCTGGCTGATGGCCTGGTTGATCATGGCCGCCTTGAGGTCCGCCTTGACGGAGTCGAAGGAGGCCTCCTGGCGGGGCCTTATCTCCTCGGCCTTGAAGATGCTATAGCCGGCGCCGGTCTGTATCGGCTTTGTGTATTCCCCCGGCTTCAACGCGAAGATCTCCTTCTCCAGGTCTGGCTGCAGCATGCCGCGGGCTATGAAGCCCAGGGCGCCGGCGTTCTTGCGGAGGGCGGCGTCGGACGATTTGAGGCTCGAGAGCTTGGCGAAATCCGCGCCCACGGTGGAGAGCAGTTCGTATGCGTCATCAGCTTCCGCCTTGGAGGGAACGAATATCTGGCTCAGCTTCACGGCCTCGGGGCTGCCGAGCTTGTCCTTGTTGGCGTCGAAGAAGGCCTTGACGTCGTCATCGGTGAAGGCGATATTCTTGGCGGCTACGACGGTGCCGCGCATTACCAGCTGGTCGGCGATCAGGTTGCGCAGGTCCTTTTCCGACCAGCCCACCGACTTCAGGTTCTTGTCGAAGGCGGCTTTGTCGGGGTAGTTGGCCTGCAGCGCCGCGAAGCGGGAATCCACTTCCGTCTTGTCCGCTTTCACGCCCAGCCTGGCACCCTCCTCGAGCAGCAGGCGCTCGTCTATAAGGTCCGAGAGGTCCTTGGCGGCGTGCTGCCACCAGAGCTTCTTGGTCAGGTCGTCCGCAGTGATCTTCTCTCCGTTCACTGTCGCCACGTTCTTCTGCGCCGCCTGTGCCCCGCCGGCGAACACGGCGACCAGGGCCAGGGCGGCAATAAGCTGCTTCTTCATATCCGTTCTCCTCCTGTTCATTTCTGAACGTAAAGCGTCTGGGTCGGGTAGGCGAATTCGATGCCCTCCCGGCCGAAGCGTTCTATCACGGACTGCAGGAGCTTCTCCTGGACCGCCATATGCAGGGCGTAGTCCGGCTTCTCCAGGTAGTAGACGGTCTCGAAGTCCACGGAGAAACTGCCAAGAGCGGAGAGGTTGCAGCGGTCGAAGGTCGTGTCGCCGATCGCCTCCACGGCCTCTTTTATCATGGCCGGGACGCGCTTCAGCTTTTCCAGCGGCGTCCGATAGACCACCGAGGTCTTTATCACCACCCTGCGCCGCTGCATGTGCTGGTAGTTCTTCACCTCCATCGCTAGCAGCTTGGAATTCGATACCACCAGTATTTCCCCGGAAAGATTGCGTATGTGGACGGATTTCAGGCCCAGCTTCTCCACCGTGCCGCAGACGGCGGTGTCCGTTATTATGAAGTCCCCCACCGTGAAAGGCTTGTCCAGCAGGATGACGAAGAAGTTGAACAGATCGCCGAGGATGGCCTGCGAAGCCAGGGCCACGGCTACGCCGCCGATGCCCAAGCCGGCCAGGACGGAGGAGATGTTTACCCCCATGTTGTCCAGCACGAAGAGCGCCGCGGCCACCCAGACCAGCGTGCGCATGATGACCTGCGTGCTGTTGACGACGGAGGCCTTGGCCGCGTCGGAAAGCTGGCGCTGGGCCGCTATCTTGTGCAGCCAGTATGTTATCAGCGCCTGGGCCATCGTTATGGCCCGATAGGTGAACACGAGCAGCAGCACCACCAGAAGGGCCTTGTCGAAGGCCGCGCTGCGCTCCAGGTAGCGGGTCGCTATGTAAAAGGCCAGCAGTTGGTAATCCGGCCACTTGAACTTGTCCAGCAGGTCCACGGCCAGGTCGTCCAGGTCCGTGGCGGTCTTCTCGGCCATCGCCCTCAGGCGGGCCACCACGACGTTCTTGACCAGGTACAGCAGCGCCAGGGCCGCGGCGAAGGCTGCGGCCGCATAGAGGTAGGCCACCGGCGTGTTGCCCATGACCAGTCCGTAATCGAACCAAGTTCTTATCCTGTCCATAAGTCCCATTATAAAAGATTTTCTGCGCTGTTAGGAACGGGCGCCTGCCCCGGAAGAAGAGGGCCGGCCTCGCGGCCGGCCCTTCCCGGAGCTACAGCGGTATGTTGCCCGTGCGTTCGTTCTCCCCCGGTTTGCGCTTATCCGCGAGCAGGCGGAAGGCGGAGATCAGCCTGGCGCGGGCCTGTACGGGCTCTATCACTTCGTCGATGGAGCCGGTGGAAGCGGTCTGGTAAGGCGAGGCGAACTTATCCGAGTACTCCTTGGCGAGCTTCGCCCTCAGAGCCTCCCTTTCCTCTTCCTTGGCCTCCTTGATCTGGCGCGAGTAGAGGATCTCTATGGCTCCGCGCGGGCCCATCACGGCGAATTCCGCGGACGGCAGGGAGAAGTTGATGTCGCCGCCCATCAGCTTGGAGCTCATCGCGATGTAGGCCCCGCCGTAAGCTTTGCGCAGCACCAGCGTTATCTTCGGCACGCTGGCCTCCGAGTAGGCGTACAGCAGCTTGGCGCCGTGGCGGATGATGCCGCCGTGCTCCTGCGCCACGCCGGGCCAGTAGCCGGGCACGTCCACCAGCGTCAGTATCGGGATGTTGAAGTTGTTGAGGAAGCGGATGAAGCGCGCCGCCTTGTCGGAGGCGTTGATGTCCAGCGCGCCGGCCATGTGGGCCGGGTTGTTGGCTATCACGCCCACCACCTGTCCGCCCAGGCGTATGAAGCCGATCACGATGTTCTTGGCGTAGTCGTGGTGCACTTCGAGGAACTTGTGGTCGTCTGCCAGCCACCAGACTATGTGGTTGACGCGGTAGGGCTTGCGGGGGTCCACCTCGCAGAGCTTCTCCATAAGGGACACGCGGCGGTCTGACGGGTCCTTGGTCTCGTGCGACGGGGGCGCCTCGAACCGGTTCTGCGGCAGGAAGCTCATCAGCTCCTTCACCTGGCGGTAGCAGTCCGGTTCGGAGTTGGCCACGAAATGGCAGACGCCCGACTTGGAGGCGTGCGTGGAGGCGCCGCCGAGGGTCTCGAAGTCCACGGTCTCTCCGGTGGCCGCCTTCACCACCTCGGGGCCGGTCACGAACATGTTGCTCATGCCCTTGACCATGAAGACGAAGTCGGTCAACGCCGGGGAATAGACCGCGCCGCCGGCGCAGGGCCCGACTATGATGGAGATCTGCGGGACCACCCCGGAATACTTGGTGTTGCGGTAGAAGATCTCGCCGTAGCCGTCCAGCGAGTCCACGCCCTCCTGGATGCGGGCGCCGCCGGAGTCCAGGATGCCTATCACGGGTATCCTGGCGTCAGCGGCCATGTCCATCAGCTTGGCGATCTTGTCGGCGTGCGTGCGGCCGAGCGAGCCGCCCAGCTGAGTGAAATCCTCCGAGAAGATGGCGGCCAGGCGGCCGTTGACCTTGCCGAAGCCGGTTATGACGCCGTCGCCCTTTATGTGCTTGTCCTTGATGCCGAAATCGGTGCAGCGGGACTCCATCAGCAGCCCGAATTCCTGGAAGGAATCCTCGTCCACCAGGTAGGCGATGCGCTCCCTGGCCGTCAGCTTGCCCTTCTTCCGCTGGGCCTCCACCTTGTCCGGCGGCCCTCCCGCCTCGGCCGCCGCGTGTATCTCGCGGAAGCGTTTCAGCGATTCCGGGACCACCCTTACCTTCTTGGGATGGGGCTTCTTGGCGCCCTGCTGGGACGCTCCGGCTATGGGATCTTCCATTAGATCTGACATGGGCGGGGTAACCTCTCTTTAACTGATATTTTACCTTTTTAGATGGGGGTCCGAACCTTATAATAAGAGGCGCCTGGACCGAGATTTTCTACCGCTGGATTATGCGGCTACCGCGGCCCAGAAACCTTCTGGATAGCTCCTTGTCTCAACGGAATAATGGGGGCCGCCCATCTCGCGGTGGCGTTCCAGCGCTTTCCCGGAAAGCATTATCCTCTCCCCGGTCCTGATGTCCAGCGGGTCGGCCATCAAACCCAGTCCCAGCGCCTTGAGCAGGGCTTCTTTCATGGTCCAGATCCTGGTGGCTTCGGAAGGGTCGCGGGAGGCGAGTTCCGCCGGATGGAAATAGTCGCTGTACCAGGCCGGGTGGCGCTCCTCTATCCTCTCCAGGTCGGCGCCGAGGAAGGTGGAGCCAGGTTTTATGGCCGCCATGGCCCAACCGTTGGAATGGGATATGGATACCAGCGACTGCCCGCAGCAGGGGCGGCCGAACTTGTCCATGCCTATCTCGCAGGCGGATGGGGCGAGACCCCCGGCGGAGAGAAGCGTTTTTGCCGCCAGCCGGCCGGCCAGCCATTCGCGGCGCCGCTTCTCCAGTTGGAACGCAGAGTAGACAGCGTTTTCCCGTGCCGAGAGGAAGCCGCCGGGCACCTGGCCCTCCACGGGCAGGTAAATAACGCTGGCGCCCGTGCCAGGCCAGACCTCCCGGAGCTCGCGCATCGCCGCCGTCATCAGATGGGCGTCGGGATCATCGCGTAGTCCCTCAGCTCGGCGAACAGGTTGTAGTCGCCGTCGAAAGCCCACGCGTCGTAGAGGCTCCTGTTGTCCTCCGTCCTGCCCTTGAACACGCCGTAGAGGAACAGCGTCTCGGGGTCCAGCGGCTCGTGGTCGTAGGCGATGGCGGCGCCTATAGCGTCCGGCAGGGCCATGGTCCTGTCGAACTGTATGTCCCTCCAGCCGCAGGCCTGGAAGAGCGCCTCGAACACCAGCGGATGGAAGACCAGTTTCTGGGCGCCCTGCTTCCAGAGCGGCGCCTGCGGACGCTTGAAGACGGCCAGCACCGAGCCCTTGTCCAGCGACAGTATCCCGTCGAGGACCTGGAAACTGGGACCGTGGAAGTAGGTCTTGTAGATCACCGGCGCTTCCGTCTTGTACTTGGCGGACTTGGGCAGGCGCGGGCGCATGCCGGTGTTCCAGGCCGAAGGGGCATCCTCCGCTGAAACTGCCTTGAAGTGGGTGCGGGTCTGTCCGAGCCTCTGTCCCTTGGGGCTGATGAAGTCTGACTCTAGGCGCATGTCCACTGCCCCGCCCGAGGCCTCCGCCTTTATCCGGACCTCGGCGTCGCGGTTGCGCAGCAGCTTTATCGGCACCGCGAAGCGCACTCCGGTGAGGGCCTTCGGAGGCTTGCCGGTCACCAGGGCCGCGGCCTCGGCGAAGGTCTCGAGACCCATCACGCCCGGCACGTACGGGGTGCCGTTTATGGAGTGGTCGGCCAGGTACGGGTCCGCGGCCAGCGTGAAGTCCTTCACCCCTGCCAGCATCTCCCCCTTCAGCAGGTCGACCAGCTTCGGCACGAAGTGGAAGCCGGTGGAGGCCGACGGGGAGAAGTTGGGCTCGTACTGCAGCTGCTTGTCCCAGTCGAGCTTGCCCAGGCTGCCGGAAAGTATGATCTCCGGCACCTTGCCGTAGGCTATCTCGTCCACGAAGGCCTGCATGCCCTCCTCGGGGTACAGGAACTCCATCTCCTGAGACTTCAGGAACGCCTCGACGCCGGGGCGGGCGCCCATGCCTATCTGCGCGTAGCCGGTCATGTCTATGCTGACGGCGCGCACGCCGCGGTTCTGCTGGCTGACGCAGAACTTGGCCACGTAGTCGTTGGCGGCCGCGTAGTCGCTCTGGCCCAGGTTCCCGAACTTACCGGCTATCGACGAGGCCATGGCCCAGAAGCCCTTCTCCTTGACGATGCCGGACTTCCAGAGCCTGATGGCGGAGTCCGCCTTCACGTTGAAGATCAGGTTGAACTCCTCCACCGCCTTGTCCACCACGAGCTTGGAGCGCTCGAGGCCGGCGAAATGGACCACGCCGTCTATCTGCCCGAAGTCGGACTTGATGCTCTCCATCGTCCTGTCGAAGGCGGTCTGGTCGGTCAGGTTGCAGCGGTAATAGGTCACGTTCACGCCGAGGGCGCGTATCGCCTCCATGTTCCTGTGCATGTCGGCTGCGTCCTTGAGGCGCGTATATTCCTTTTCGAGCAGCGCGGGGGTGGCCTTCTCCGGGCCGTTCTTCAGCTCGTTCCAGAGTTCGCCCATTTTCCAGGCCTTCAGCTCGGACTCGCTCATCTTGGTCAGGCGCTTGGCCTTGTCGCCTATCTCCATCAGGTCTATGATCAGGATGTTGGCCTTATGCTGCTCCGCCAGCATCCTGGAGAACATGGCTCCCAGGCCGCGGCCCGCGCCGGTCACGAGGACGTTCTTTCCTTCCAGTTGGGTCGTGGGCTTGGACATGTCCAGCGCCTGCGGCTTGCCCACCAGCGTCCAGCGCTTGCCATCGGCGTAGCCTATCGCCAGCCGCTTGTCCGAGTATAGTATCTCGTAGAAGGTCTTCTGCACTATGAGCTGGTTGGAGGAGCTGGGCTCGAAGTCCAGCATCTTCACGGCGCTGTTCTCCAACTCCTTGCGGATGCACAGCGTGGGGCCGTGGATGGCGCCGTAGATCGGGTCGTAGGCGTCCTTGGTGCGGTAGCCGAAGCCGCCGTCCAGGGTGGTGACCACCGCCATGAACGTGGTGTGCCCGGCGTCGGCCTTGTTGAGCCCGGCGGACAGGTACTTGGTCGCCAGGAACAGCGGCAGCGCGTAGCGCTTCAGGTCTCCGAAGGCGTCGGTATCCTTGGAAAGGGACTTGACCATGCAGCCGGTCAGGTAGACCACGCCCTGCGTGTCGGGATGCTCGGCGGAGAAGTCCTGCAGCGCCTTTTCCATGGCCGGTATGTCCTTGAAGTCCACCGTTATGGAGTCCTTCAGCTTGGTCTTGGCCGGGGTGAAGATATAGGAATCCGCGCGGTGCTTATTGAGCTCGGCGCGGAAGGCCTTGGCCAGGTCAAGGTCCTCCGAGAAGATCGCCACCGGTCTCTTGGGTGCCAGCTTCTTTATGACTTCCTGTTCCACCGGCGCCGGGACTATGACGGGCACATGCCGTATATGACGCTTGGGGTATTCCTGCTTTGCCGGCTTAGGCTCGGCGGCGACCGGGGGTTCTTCCTCCGCGGTGAGGTCCAGCAGCTCCGGCTGCTCTGGCTTCTGCCGGCGCTTGGCCGGAGCGGGGACTGCGGCCGCGGCTGTCTGGGCCGGCGCGGCTCCGCTCTTGGCGTCGAGCACGAACTTTATGCAGTGCCGTATCGTCGGGTAGTCCTTAAGCGAGAGGTCGTCGCGGCGGGCTATCGAGTAGTGCTCGCGCATCGCCGCGAAGAGCTCGGCCTGCTTTACGGTGTCTATGCCGAGGTCGGCCTCCATGTCGAGGTCGAGCTCGAGCATGTCCTTGGGATAGCCGGTCTTATCGGCTATCATGTTCAGGATGTTCTCGCGCACCGCGTCCTCGGAAACTCCGCCGGCGGCCGGGGCCGCGGCGGGGGTGGCCGCTGCGGCCACTTTCTGCGCCGGAGCTGGCTGCGGAGCCGCTTTCGGAGCGGGCGAGGCCTGCACCGGTGCGGTAGCGGCCTCCGCGGCCACTTTCTGCGGGGCAGCAACGGCGCCTCCTTTGGACTCAAGGACGAACTTGATGCAGTGGCGTATCGTCGGGTAATCCTTAAGGGAGACGTTATCCTTGCGGGGTATGTCGTAATGCTCGCGGATGGCGGCGAAGAGCTCGGCCTGCTTTACGGTGTCTATGCCGAGGTCGGCCTCCATGTCGAGGTCGAGCTCGAGCATGTCCTTGGGATAGCCGGTCTTCTCAGCGATCATGTTCAGTATTGTCTCGCGCACGGCGTCCTCGGCGACCCCGCCGGCTGCGGGCGCTGCAACGGGTGCCGGGACAGCCTGGACAACGGACATCGCTGCTGTCTGTGCCGGGGCATGGGCCGCGGTAGCCGTGGCGGTTCCGGCCTTGGACTCAATGACGAACCTGATGCAGTGGCGTATCGTCGGGTAATCCTTAAGGGAGACGTTATCCTTGCGGGGTATGTCGTAATGCTCGCGGATGGCGGCGAAGAGCTCGGCCTGCTTTACGGTGTCTATG
>DAIENX010000049.1:0-9287 GCA_027340875.1 Elusimicrobiota bacterium | reverse complement strand
GGCGCGAGAAGGACCTGGCGGCCGCCCTCGACGAGGCCTTCAGGCTGAAGGAAAAGGCCCTCGAGGCCAGGCAGGCCCAGCTCGAGAACAACTACCAGGCGATGCTCTCCGATAAAGCCTCCCGCATAGACACCGACAGGGAACTGGCCGAGGACGTAGGCCGCCTGAAGGACGAGCTGGAGCAGAAGAACCTGCAGCTCAGGGAGACCATAGCCTCTTACAACACCCGGCTGGAGGAGCTGGAGACCAAGCTCCGCGCCGACCACGACGCCCGCAAGAAGGACCTGGAGGACGGCCACCGCATGCGCGCCGCGCAACTGGAAGCGGAGCGCGCCAAGCTCAAAGGCGTGCTCGAGCAGGAGCAGCGCCTCGTGGCCGACCTGCAGAAGCGGGAGGCAGCGCTGCAGGAGAGCTACGCGGCCCGCGAGGCCGAACTGGCCAAGCGCTTCCGCGAGGCCAGGGAGCGCCTGGAGAAGGATTACCAGGACAAGCTGAAAGAGCTGGGCAACGGCAGGAAATAACCCCCACACCCCGGCACGGAGCGCGGCGCCCGACGCCGCGCTTTTCTTTTATATTTTCTTTTTTATTATAATTTAGCGCGGCCTCTGCGGGCCGGCGCGGCCGGTCTGGCGCGGATCAAAACAAAGGCGGTGTTACGGACATGAAAAAATTCTACAACAAGATACTCTTCGTGGGCTACGGCTCCGTGGCGCAGTGCGCGCTGCCGATACTGCTGAAGCTGGTCAAGGTGCCGGCGAAGAACGTCACCGTGATGGATTTCGAGGACAAGCGCAAGGCGCTGAAGCCGTGGACGGCGAAGGGCGTGAAGTTCGTGCGCGACCAGATAACGAAGAAGAACATGGGCGCGCTGCTCGGCAAGTATCTGAAGCCCGGCGACATGCTTATCGACCTCGCGTGGAACATTGACGCCTGCGAGATCCTGCAGTGGTGCCACGACCGCGGCGTACGCTACATCAACACCTCCACCGAGCTCTGGGACCCCTACAAGGACGCCACCAAGAAGCACCCGACGGAGCGCACGCTCTACGTCCGCCACATGGCGATGCGCCGGATGATAGCCGGCTGGAAGAGCGTCGGTCCGACGGCCGTCATCGAGCACGGCGCCAACCCCGGCCTGATCTCCCATTTCGCGAAGAAGGGCCTTATCGACATCGCCGAGAGCCTGCTGGCCGACAAGAAGGTCCGCGGGGCGAAGGCCGAAAAGCTGCGCCAGCTGGTCAAGGACCAGGTTTTCAACCGGCTCTCGATGGAGCTCGGCGTGAAGGTGATCCACGTCAGCGAGCGCGACACGCAGATAACCAACAAGCCGAAGGAAGTCAACGAGTTCGTCAACACCTGGAGCGTCGAGGGCTTCCGCGAGGAGGGCGTGGCGCCGGCCGAGATGGGCTGGGGCACGCACGAGAGGGAACTTCCCCCGCTGGCCGTGGAACACAGGAGCGGACCGAAGAACCAGATCTGCCTGGCCCGCATGGGGATGAACACCTGGGTCTCCACCTGGGTGCCCGGCCACTGCATCCACGGCATGGTGGTCCGCCACGGCGAGGCTTTCACGCTGTCCGACCGGCTGACCGTCTGGAAGGACGGCAAGGCCGTCTACCGCCCCACCGTGCACTACGCGTACTGCCCGTCCGACTCCGCGATAGCCTCCCTGAACGAGCTGCGCGGTTACGACTACAAGCTGCAGCCGAAGGTCCGCATCCTCGGCGACGAGATCATCGGAGGCTACGACATCCTGGGCGCGCTGCTGATGGGCCACCAGTACAACTCGTGGTGGACCGGCACGATCCTCGACATCCACGAGAGCCGCAAGCTGGTGCCGCACCAGAACGCGACCACCGTGCAGGTGGCCATAGGCGTGATCTCGGCCGCGATGTGGATGATGGACAACCCCGAGGAGGGAGTCTGCGTGCCGGAGGACCTGCCGCACGAGTACATACTGGAGATAGCCAAGCCGTGGCTCGGCAAGCTGCATTCCGCCGCCTCGGACTGGACGCCGCTGAAGCACTACACCAACAACTTCCGCGGCTACAACGCCCCCTGCCTGGACACGAAGCACATGTGGCAGTTCAAGAACTTCCTGCTGACGGACGGGGACTAGGCCTTGCCCGCGCCGTATCCGGCGGTAAGCGCATCGGACGGCCTGAGACTTTAGTTAAATCCAGAATCGGTGAAATCCGGAGGAACACAAGACAAAAAAGTATGATAACGAAGAAACAGATGCAGGACCTGGCGAAGAAGCACGGCACGCCGCTGTTCATCGTCGACCACGACGAGATCAGGAAGAACTACGCGAAGTTCAAGAAGCACCTGCCGCGCGTGCAGGCCTACTATGCGGTGAAGGCCGAGCCGCTGCCGGAGATAGTGCGCACTCTCTACAGGTGCGGCGCCAGCTTCGACGTGGCCTCGATGCCCGAGTTCAAGATAGTCTACTCGAACATCAAGAGCATGGAAGCGCGCAAGCGCCAGGACTGGATCTGGGACAAGATCATCTACGCCAACCCGATCAAGCCGCCGGAAACGCTGGTCCAGCTGAACAAGTACCGTCCTCTGGTCACGTACGACAACCTGGAGGAAGTGAAGAAGATGAAGCGCTACTCGCCGAAAGCCGGCCTGTGCCTGCGCATCCGCGTGCCCAACACCGGCGCGGTGGTGGAGCTCTCCTCCAAGTTCGGCGCCGCCCCCGGAGAGGCGGTGGACCTGATACTCGCCGCCGTGAAGGAAGGCCTGACCGTTGAGGGCCTCAGCTTCCACGTCGGCAGCCAGACCACAAACTTCGAGAACTTCGTGCAGGCCATCAACATAGCGGCGGACATCTTCGCCGAAGCGAAGAGCCGCGGCTACGACAAGATGAACCTGCTGGACATAGGCGGCGGCTTCCCCGCTCCCTACGACGCCTCGGTGAAGCCCTTCGAGGAGCTCGCCGGCAAGATCAACGCCGAGCTGAACCGCCTGTTCCCGGACCCGAAGATGGAGATCCTGGCCGAGCCCGGCCGCTTCATGATAGCGACCGCCGGCTACTCGGTGGTGAGGATCAACGGCAAGACGGTGCGCGACGGCAAGACCTGCTACTACGTGAACGACGGGGCTTACCACACCTACTCGGGCATCATCTTCGACCACCAGCACGTGAAGATGTACCCGTTCCGCTCCGGCAGGTACCCGGAGAACTGCAGCGTGTTCGGCCCGACCTGCGACGCGCTGGACGTGATCTCGAGCGCGATGCCGCTGCCGACCGACCTGAAGCTGGGCGAGCTGCTGTACGCCCCGAACATGGGCGCCTACAGCCACGCCTCCTCCACCTGGTTCAACGGCTTCCCGCCGGCCAAGGTGGTGCACGTGAACCTGTAAGCGCGGGACGGCAGACGGATAAACGACGCGAGCCCCCCGGCCCGCGTTGTTTTTTTCCGCCAATTTATTATAATTATCCAATGTCATTACACCTCGTCCCCAAAGAGATATTCCTGACGAAGGGCCTGGGCCGCCACAAGGAAAAACTGGCGAGCTTCGAGGAGGCCCTCCGGGACGCCAAGATAGCGAAGTACAATCTTGTGCACGTCTCCAGCATCTTCCCGCCGCACTGCAAGGTCATCCCCAGGCAGCGCGGGCTGGAGAAGCTTAGGGACGGGCAGATCCTGCACTGCGTGCTTAGCCGCAACACGATCAGCGAGAACCACCGGCTGATAGCCTCCTCGGTGGGGCTAGCGATCCCCAAGGACCGCTCCCACTACGGGTACATCTCGGAGCACCATACCTTCGGCGAGACGGACGAGAAGACCGGCGACTACGCCGAGGACCTCGCCGCGATGATGCTCGCGACCATCCAGGGGGTGGAGTTCGGCAGCGACACCTCCTGGGACCAGAAAGAGGAGATCTGGAAGCTCAGCGGCAAGATAGTGCGCGCCGCCAACATAACCCAGTCGGCTATAGGAACGGAAGGCGTCTGGACTACCACGGTGGCCGCGGCCGTCTTCCTGTTCTGAACGCCCGGCCCCGGGCCGGAAGATCCGGGCCGGGAAGGCCCGGATTTTTTACTCCCCGCACACATCATGAAATTCAAACCCAATAAGCGCCAGTTCCTGCTCAACGAAGGCGCCACGCTGAAGAACGCCGCCTTCGTAGTGCTGCCGGTCCCTTACGAAAGGACCGTCTCCTACGGCAAGGGCACGGCCAAAGGTCCCGCCGCCGTGCTCTCGGCTTCTCCGCAGCTTGAGCTCTGGGACGAGGAACTGAGAACTGAGACCTGGAAGAACGGCATTCTCACCCTGGCTCCGGTAGACTGCGACATGCCGGAGCGGAAGTTCTTCCCCTCCCTGGAGCGGACGGTGGAAGGGCTCCTCTCCTCCACCGGGGCGCTGCCTTTCTTCATAGGCGGGGAACACAGCGTCACCCAGGCCCTGCTGCCGCCCTTCATCCGCAGGCACAAGGACCTGTCCATCCTTCATTTCGACGCCCACGCCGACCTGCGCGTCTCCTACCGCGGCAGCAGGCGCAGCCATGCCTGCGCCCTGCACCCGGCCTCGCTTACGAACAGGGTGGTCCAGGTCGGCATCCGCAGCGTAGGCCACGACGAACGGCAGTTCCATAACGCCGGCAACGTCCGCACGCACCTGATGCACGAAAGCCTGGACCTGCCGAAGCTGCGCCGCGAGGTGCTGCGGGAGCTGACGGATACCGTGTACCTGACCGTAGACGTGGACGGGTTCGACCCGTCCGTGATGCCCGGCACGGGCACTCCGCAGCCGGGCGGCTTCTCCTGGTACGACGCGCTGGACCTGTTCCGGGAGGTCTGCCGAAAGAAGAAGATCGTGGGCGTGGACGTGGTGGAGACCGCCCCGGTGAAGGGCTCCCACATCACCGAGCTCGCGGCCGCCAAGCTGATCTACCGCCTGATGGGCTACCTGTCCGGCAGGTGACGGCGATGGTTCAGGAAACGGGCCAGATTTAGTATTATCTCGCCGTGGGCGCGCAAAAGAAGGTCCTGGTCATCGACGACGACAGGACCGTCCATGCCATACTGAAGCAGGCCCTGGAGAAGGAGGGCTTCGCGCTCTCCGCGGCGCTGGACGCTATGCAGGGCATGATGATGGCCGGCTCGTTCCAGGTACCCTTCCTTAATCTACTCCACGCTGCCGGTCGCGGAGATAAAGCACCGGATCCACGAGGGACCGCAGACCGTCATAATGAGCAAGACCACCAGGCTGGACGAAGTGGTCGAGGCCGTTAAAACCCTGACCGGGACCTGAGAGAGCTCCGGGCGCGGAAGAGGGAGCAGCGGCACTGCCGCGGCTCCCTCTTTTTCCGTCCGCAGGCTCAGAAGGTGTCCAGGTTGTCGAACTCGGAGACCTTCTTCTTCCGCATAATGGGGCCCATCTCCCGGCTGTAGGCGAAAGGACCCCTGGGCCAGCCGAAGGCCAGTTTGGCGGCCGTCTCTATATCGTATTCCGAGGCCATGATCTCGGAGGCCAGCAGCTTAGCCTCCTCCACCACCGGGCGCATCAGCTCGCCGAAGATCTCCTCTTTGGCGGTCTTCTTCAGCCCCAGATACTTCACCAGGTTGGGCAGTATCGGGTTCTCACCCACTATGCGGCCTTCCTCGTATATGTAGAACCCGATGGTCGACTTCCTGCCCAGCTGGCCGTACTGCACCAGCCGCTGCTGCACCGGCGACGGCTTCAGGCGCTCCGGCCTGCCGAGCGCCTCGTAAACATACTCGGAGGCGGAATGATCGGAGTCCAGGCCGGCGAAATCCATGGCCTCGAACGGCCCGGCGGCGGCGCCAGAGACCTCCCTGAACGCCGCGTCTATCTCGTGGGGATAGCCCTTGCCGGACTCCAGCAGGCGCAGCGCGGCCAGCGTGAACGGGCGGGCCAGCCGCTCCACTATCTGCCCCGGGTTGTCCTTGACCATTACCGGGGTCTTCCCGATCCTGCGCAGCATCGCGGCGGCGGCCTCCATGTGGCCGTCGCCGGTCTTGTCCGTGCGGACGAGCTCGGCGAGCTGGCAGGTCCGGACCGGCTTGACGAAATGCAGGCCCAGCACGCGGCCTTGCGGCAGTTCGGTATTCTCTATAGCCGAGGCCAGCGGGCGGACCGCGCAGCGCGCGGCCACCAGGCAGCTCTGGTCCAGGTGCTTAGCGAGTTTGTTGAAGACGAAGCGCCGCTCCTCCTCCGGTTTGGACGCGGCCTCTATGACGATGTCGGCCCCCGAGAACTTCGAAAGTTCCTGGATGCCCTCTATGTTGCCGAAGAGCTCCTCCCGGCCCGCCTGCGCGAGCGACCAGGAGATCTTGGCGAGCGCCACGGCGAGGCTGTCCTTGAAATCGTCGTAAAGCCGCACCTGGAAGCCGTTCCTGACGAACAGCTCGGCGGCGCCGGCACCGGTGCTGTTGGAACCGAGTATGCCGATCGCGTTGATCTCCATACGCCGCGCGGGCCGGAGGGGCCTCAGGCCGCGCGGACCTCCTCGAGCCTGACTATGCCGTCCTTGTTGACCACGATGCGGATGCGCTCGTAGTTGATGGCGACCTGGTCGGACCTGGTGTAGTAGGTGTACTTGAGCACCATGTTGAGATGGTAGACGCGCGAGCAGGCGGCGGAGCGGACGTCCCCGGAGGCGAGGTCGACGTAAGGATAGTCGACCTCGGCGTCGTCGGCCTGGGAGATGATGTCCCGGATGTTGAAGCGCATGATGTCGTTGAGGTCCCGGCGGCGCTCGTGCATCTCCATGATGATCTTGGGGTAGAGGACTATCTCCTTCTTGTACTTCAGCACGCGCTCGGGCTTGCCTTCCTCGTCCACCGAGGTGATGTTGTCCACCCGGCGCAGGCGGGTGATGTCCGGCGGCACGTCCCGCACCGGGATGAAGGTCACGGCCTCCTTCAGCACGCCGATCCGGGCGCCGCCGAACGAGGAATCCAGGATGTCGATCTTGCGGTCGGAGATCCAGCGCGTCAGGCTCTTGGAGAACAGCAGTTTCAGCCAGTCCTTGATGCGGTCCTTGAACATGTAGCTGATGACCGCCGCGGCCACGAAGGGGATGCTCCTGATGGTATAGCGGACCTGGAAGTAGATGGTGACGACCACCGCGAACAGCATGGCCGCGCCGGCGGCCAGGCCGAAGAAGACCTGGGTCAGCGCCTCCCACTCGGAGAACTCGGCCTTCAGGTAGAGCACGCCGGACATGAACTTCTTCAGCACGCCGCGGCGGTAGATTATGACCTCGTTGGACGAGCCCGGCACGAACACCGAAGGGTATTTCATAGCCTGGCGGTAGCGGCTCTGCGCCGTGACGATGGCCAGCACGCCCCTCTCTATGTCGCCGAAGCGGCCGCGGGCCTCCGGAGTGGAGCGCAGCGCCTCGATAAGAGAGGTCAGGTACTCCTCCAGTATCAGACTGACGTACTCGTCGAAGAAGGCCATGGTCTCGCGCACCCTCAGCGGCACCGCCGGGTCGGAGATCTCGGCCTTCAGCGAGGAAAGGGCGGTCTCGAGGGCCTTGAGGTCGCCCAGGAAGTTCTCGAGCCCCTCGCCGACGAACAGCTTGCGCTGCGCGGCGGGCACGGCCGAGCTGTAGGTGGCCAGCCCCTCTATGAACACCTTGACGTAGTCGCGTATCTCGCCGCGGATTATGCAGCCGAGCAGGCGGATCTCGTCGCAGATGGAGCTGGCCAGCGCCTGGTCGGTGGAGCCGGAGAGCACCCTGGCCAGGTCGGCCCGCACGCGGTTGAGCGGCGAGGTGGACAGCGACGGGTCGCACAGCTTGCCTATGCTGATCTTCGGCGTGCGCCAGCGTATGTAGCGCTGGCTGGAGTTGTAGAAGCTGTCCTTGCTGTAGTTGTGCGGGCCGACGTTCAGCGAGCGCGGGATGAAAAGGTAGGTCTCCACCTCGTAGGAGCTCCTGGCCGCCGCGTCCAGGTCTATGTCCAGCTTGATCTCGAAGCGGTGCTTGTCGTGCAGCTTGATGCGCGAGTCCAATATGTCGTTCTGGTCTTCTATCATCGTCTAAACCTGAGTCGGCCGCTCATGTCCGGCCGCCTGCCTGGAAGCCCCTCCCCAAAAAACAAAAAACTGCCCGCGGAGGCGGGCTCCAAAGATATCTTTATAGCAATTACCGCCCGGCAATTACCAGCGGACGGGAAAGGCCCTCACTTGTCCGGGTGGTACTTCTCGTGCGCGCGCTTGATGTCGCCCTTGTCCACGTGGGCGTAGATCTGGGTGGTGTTGAGGCTGGCGTGCCCGAGCATCTCCTGCACGCTGCGCAGGTCGGCCCCGCCCTGCACCAGGTGGCTGGCGAAGGTGTGGCGGAACAGGTGCGGGTGCGGCTTTATGTCCACCCCCGCCTCCCGGCCGAAAGAGACTATGTCCTTCCACATCTGCACCCGGCTGAGCTTTTTGCCGGAGCGGTTGACGAACAGCTCGTCCGCGGCGGGTTGGCCGCCGAACTTCAGCTGGCGGGCGGACAGGTACTCCCGGAGCCGCCCCAGCGCGGCGGAATTCACCGGCACCATGCGTTCCTTGGAGCCCTTGCCGAACACCCGCAGCCAGCCCTGCTGGAAGTTGACCGACTCCAGCCTGAGCGCCAGCAGCTCCGAGACCCTCATGCCGCTGGCATATAGCAGCTCTATGGCGGCGGCCGCGCGCACCTTGGCGAAGGCTTCGCCGGCCGGGTAGACCAGCAGCTTCTCCATGTCGCGGCGGTCCAGGAAGCGGGGAACCTTGCGCGGCAGCCTGGGGGCCTTGAAGTTGGCGGTGGGATCCTTCTGCGCCTTCCCCTCCAGCCGCAGGTAGCGGTAGAAGGCGCGCAGCGCCTCTGTCTTGCGGAAGATGGAGGCCGGCCCGAGGCCGCGGTCCTTCTTGAGGCTCCAGAGGTAGGCCTCCAGGAACGTGGCCTCGGCTCTAGCGGGGTCGGTCTTCCTGGCCTCGCAATAGGCCAGGAAGGCCTCCGCGTCCCCGGCATAGGCGAGGCAGGTGTTCTTAGCCAGGCCCCGCTCCATGCCGAGATGGCGCGAGAAATCCTCCGCCAGCGGCCGCATTACTTGCGGGCTACTTTCTCGCGCTTATCGGCCTTCTCCGCGGGTTTCTCTTCCTGCGCGGGCGCGGCTGCGGCCGCGGGCTTCGGAGCCGGCTTGGGCATGAACCGGGCGCGCAGCTCCGTCTCTATCTCCTTGGAAACGTCCTGGTGCAGCCTGAGGTAGTCCTTGGCGTTATCGCGGCCCTGGCCGATGCGGTCGCTCTTGTAGATGTACCAGGTGCCGGACTTCTCCAGCA
>DAIENX010000034.1:0-30865 GCA_027340875.1 Elusimicrobiota bacterium | reverse complement strand
ATAGCGAACGCGCTGTACGTGCACAACACGATGGCGGACTTCATGGGCGCGGTGGAGTTCAGGAAGGACGGGATAATGGCGCGCCGGGCGAAACAGGTCCTGGACGAGACGATAACGATGCTGTCCGAGGTGAAGGAGCGCGGCCTGATGGAGGCCATCAAGGCCGGCATGTTCGCCGAGATAAAGCGCCCCCGCGACGGCGGCAAGGGCTTCGACGGGGTCTACGAAAAGGCCCCCGGCTATTACAACCCGGTGGAGTCGTACCTGAAGAAGAAGCTGAAGGTCGGGAAATAAGGAGACCGCTATGTTCATCAAACCCTACGGCGACACATCCAACGACGGGGCGGTCCAGCTCTCCTTCACGCTGCCGGTCAAGAACTGCGGCAGGGCCAAGGAGGCCGCCAAGCTCTACGTGCAGAAGCTCGGCTTCAAGAAGGCCGACATCGTCCACGCCGAGGCCCTCTCGGACGAGTTCACGTTCTTCGTGGCCTACGGCAAGACCGAAGTGACGCTGGACTACGACAAGGTGGAGTACGCCGAGGCCGTTGACAAGTACATGTCGATGGACGAGGTCAACGCCTTCATCAAGGACCATTTCAAGCGCAAGCTGGTGATCGTGGGCGCCTGCACCGGCACCGACGCGCACACCGTCGGGATCGACGCGATCATGAACATGAAGGGCTACAACCACCACTTCGGGCTGGAGCGCTACCCGATGATAGAGGCCCTCAACATGGGCTCCCAGGTACCGAACGAGAAGATCCTCGACAAGGCGAAAGAGCTCAAGGCCGACGCGGTGCTGGTCTCGCAGATAGTGACGCAGAAGGACGTGCACATAAAGAACCTGACCGAGCTGGTGGAGCTGGCCGAGGCCGAGAAGATGCGCGGCAAGACCCTCCTCATCATGGGCGGCCCGCGCGTCAACAACAAGCTGGCCAAGGAGCTGGGCTACGACGCGGGCTTCGGGGCCGGCACTTACGCGGAGCACGTGGCCACGTTCGTGGTGAAGAAGCTTTACGAGAGGATGACGAGCGGGAAGTAGCCCGGACCGCCGGGGGATTGTTCCCTCGGGCACGGTATCGCAAGTGAAGACAGGCGTATACGGGCTGAGGGCCGTCGCGGAGGGAGGAGCTTGCGTAAGCGCGACGACTGAGTGACGAGCGGCGAGCACGGTGTGCGAGACCGCGTGCCCGAAGACCGTATACGACTGGCTGAACGATTGCCAGGTTTTAGCGCAGACCAAGGAGCACATAATGTCCGAACATCTGAAACTCGATAATTCCGAAAGGCTGTACAAGGAGGCGCAGGAGCTGATACCCGGCGGCATGATGGGCATCAGGCGCCCGTACAACTTCGTCCCCGGCGAATACCCCATCTTCTTCGAGAGCGCCAAGGGCGGCAAGGTCACCGACGTCGACAGCAACGAGTACCTGGACATGCTCTGCGCCTACGGCCCCATTATCATCGGCCACCGCGAGAAGGAGATAGACCGCGCCGTCATCGACCAGATAAAGAACAAGGGCTTCTGCATGTCCATCGTGCAGGAGATACAGAACAAGCTGGCGAAGAAGGCCATCTCCCTCGTGCCCTCCGCCGAGAAGGTCGTCTTCTGCAAGACCGGCTCCGACGCCACCACGCTGGCCGGCCGCATCGCCCGCACGTTCACCGGCAAGGCCAAGATCATCCGCTGCGGCTACCACGGCTGGCACGACTGGTGCGTCGAGCAGAAGGGCGGCGTCCTGCCCAAGCTCTACGAGGACGTCCTGGAGTTCCACTACAACGACCTGCAGGGCCTCGAGGACCTGCTGAAGCAGCACGCCGGGGACGTCGCGCTGATCATCATGACCCCGCTCGGCCACCCGAACGCCCACGAGGTGGAGAGGCCTAAGCCCGGCTTCCTCGAGGGCTGCAAAAAGCTCGCCGAGCAGCACGGGACCGTGCTCTGCTTCGACGAGATCCGCACCGGCTTCCGCATGGCCCTGGGCGGCGCGCAGCAGTTCTTCGGCGTCACGCCGCACATGAGCGTCTTCGGCAAGGCCATGGCCAACGGCTACGAGATAAGCATGGTGGCCGGCCGCAAGGACATCATGGACGTCCTGGTCAGCAAGGCCTTCGTCAGCTCCACCTACTTCAACAACACCCTCGCGATGGCCGCCTCGCTCAAGACCATAGAGGTCCTCGAGCGCGACGGCATACTGGACGTAATAGCCAAGAGAGGCGGCGCCTTCTGCCGCAAGGTGAAGAAGATCGTGAAGGACAGCGGCCTGCCCGTCACCTTCAGCGGCGAGCCGTGGATGCCGTACATAACCTTCGACAAGGACGACACGGGCCGCTACAAGAAGCTGCGCACGGCCTTCTATACCGAGCTGATTCGCCGCAGGGTCTTCCTGCAGCCCTACCATCACGGCTACGTCTGCTACCGCCACTCCGCCAAGGACCTCTCCAACGCGGCCGACATGATAGCCGAGTCGCTGGAGGCGGCCTCCAGGTCGGTCTAGCGCGATGCGAAGGGAAACGAGGAGGGGGGTCCACCACGCCTGGGCGGTGCTAGACGCCGCCTGGCGGAGGTTCCTGCATATCGACGGGCTCCAGCGCGCGGCCGCTTTCGCGTACAGCGCCTTCTTCTCGCTCTTCCCCGGCATCCTGCTGACGGTCAGCGCCGCGTCCTACTTCCTGTCGCCCGGGGAAGCCTCCTACCTCGTCCTGGACTTCATAGAGAACTTCGTCCCGTACGGGGCCGGGACCAACAGGGTGGTATTCCAGACCCTGAGCCGCCTGGCGCAGGCCAGGGGGCAGGCTAGCGCGGTGGCCCTCCTGATGCTGGTGTGGACGGCCTCCCAGGTCTTCACGACGCTGATACAGGCCGCGAACCGGGCCTGGGGCACGCAGGGGACCAACTGGTGGAAGCTCCCGCTGAAAAGCCTCGCCGTGCTGGCCGTAACGGCCTTCGCCGTGCTGGCCGGCATAGGAATACCGATGGCGGCCAAGCTGGCGGCCGGTCTCCTCCATTCCACCGTCATCGTTCCGGCGGCGCACCGCCTGGCCCTTTTCGCCCTGCCCTGGGCGGCCGTCTACCTGTGCCTGGCCTTCTTCTACCGCCTGGCCCCGCACCGCAGGACCAGCTACGCGGAAGTGCGGCTCGCCGCTTTCCTGGCGACGCTGCTCCTCTACGCCGCCCAGAGCGTCTTCGTCTTCTATCTCCGGCATTTCGCCTCGCTCAACGCGATATACGGGGCTTTCGGGGGCCTGATGGCCCTTATGCTCTGGATCTACATCTCCGGCATCATCTTCGTCTTCTGCGCCTGCCTGAGCGCCGCCCAGGCCGGGGCGGTGGAGCGCGCGCATGCCTGAGAGGCCGCTGATAGTGCACGTTATCACCAGGCTGGAGCCGGGCGGCTCCAGCACCAACACCGTGGATTCCTGCGCCTCGCAGGCGGCGGACAGCGACGTGGTGCTGATCTCCGGGCCGCACAAGGACTCCGCCGCTCTGGCGGGCCGGCTCCCTAAAGAGGTCAGCTACATCGAGGTGCCGGCCCTGAAACGCGAGATCTCGCCCTGGAACGATCTTTCGGCCCTGCTGGAGCTGCGCCGGGAGCTGAAGCGCCTGTCGCCCGACATCGTCCACACCCATACCTCGAAGGCCGGAGCCCTCGGGCGCATAGCGGCCTTCCTCTCCGGATGGCGGAGGAGGCCGGTTGTCATACATACGCCCCACGGCCACCTGCTCTACGGCTATTACGGGCCGTTCAAGACCGCGGTCTTCCGCCTGGCGGAGAGGCTGCTGGCCCGCTTCACCGACTATCTTGTGGCGCTGACCCCCGGAGAGAGGGAAGAATCCCTGGACGCGGGCATCGGCACGCCGGCGCAGTGGCGGGTCATCCACAGCGGAGTCCACTTCGAAACGCCGGCCTTCCCGGCCGCCAAGCGCGACATCGGGGTCGCCCCGGACGAACTGGCGGTCGGGACCATCGCCAGGCTGGAGCCGGTAAAGGGCGTCGAGCATTTCATCCGCGCGGCCGCGGCGATACGCCGGAACAGGCCGGCCCTGAAGCTCAAGTTCGTAGTAATAGGGGGGGGCCCGCTGGAAGAGGAACTGAGGGGCCTGGCGGCGGCGGAGGGCGTCGCCTCCGACGTCCTGTTCACCGGATTCCGCCAGGACGCGGCCGAGCTGGCGGCGGCGCTGGACGTCTACGTGCAGCCGTCGCTCAACGAGGCCATGGGGCGAGCCCCGCTGGAAGCCCAGGCGCTGGGGGTTCCCGCCGTAGTGACTTCGGTATGCGGCCTGCCGTCGACCATAAAAGAGGGGGAGACGGGCTTCTCCGTGCCGCCGGCCGCCCCGAAGGCGCTGGCGGCGGCCATAGAGAAACTGCTGATGGACCGCGCCCTCCGCGCCCGCATGGGCCTGGCGGCCAGGGACTGGGCTCTTTCCGCGGGACCTGACGGCCTGCCGCGTTTCGGCGTGGAGAGCATGGGCGCCGCGCTCAAGCGCCTCTACGCCGAGGCCCTCGCCTCGCGCGCGGGCTGAACCGCTCCCGCCGTCGTCATTTTCCCGTCATCCCACCAGCCCTGGCGGGGTATTAATGCCCGGCCAATTTTGATATACTTTTATTATACCGCGCGACTTCCGGAAGCCAGGCTGACTCATCGCGCTCCGCACCCCAGGGTGCCTGCAGCCAGCGCGAACGTTTACGGCCCCGCCCGCCGCGCCGACACCAGTACCGGAGGTTATATGCCCAAGATGGAAGTGATAGTCGACAGGTGCAAAGGCTGCTACCTTTGTATCCAGGTCTGTCCCAAGAAGTGCATAGAAAGATCCGACAAGTTCTCCAAGACCGGCTACTACCCGGCCAAGGATTCCAAGGAAGGCTGCTGCATAGCGTGCCAGAGCTGCGCCCGCATCTGCCCCGACCTTGCCATCATGGTCTATAAATAAGGAGCGACACCATGGCTGAAAAGAAACTGATGAAAGGCAACGAGGCTCTCAGCGAAGGCGCCGTGCGCGCCGGCTGCCGCTTCTTCGCCGGTTACCCGATAACCCCGCAGAACGAGATACCGGAATATATGTCCTGGCGCCTGCCGCAGGTGGGCGGAGCGTTCGTCCAGGCCGAGTCCGAGGTCTCCGCGATCAACATGATCTACGGCGCCGCCGCCACCGGCGTGCGCTGCATGACCTCCTCCTCCAGCCCCGGCATCAGCCTCAAGCAGGAGGGCATCTCCTACTGCGCCGGCGCCGACCTCCCGGTCTTCATCGGCAACGTGATGCGCGGCGGCCCCGGCCTCGGCAACATAGCCGGGGCGCAGGGCGACTACTGGCAGGCCACCCGCGGCGGCGGCCACGGCGATTACCGCACCTTCGTGATGGCGCCCAACGGCGTCAACGAGATGGCGAACTTCCCGCACAAGTGCTTCGAGGTCTCCTACAAGTACCGCATCCCGTCGATGGTCCTGACCGACGGCCTGATCGGGCAGATGATGGAGCCCGTGGAGTTCAAGAACCCGGAGCTCGACCCCAAGGCATTCACGGAGCCGACCTGGGCGATAGGCGTCAACAACGGCCGCGAGAAGCGGATCGTGAAGTCCTACGACCTGCGCGAGGGCATGCTGGAGAAGATGGTCATGGCCCGCGTGGAACGCTACAAGCAGATAGAGAAGGAAGAGTCGATGTACGAGGAGCGCATGATCGACGACGCCGAGATCGTCATCGTGGCCTACGGCACCTCCGCCCGCGTCTCGATGGCCGCGATGAAGATGGCCCGCGAGAAGGGCCTGAAGGTCGGCCTCTTCCGCCCGATAACCCTGTGGCCCTACCCGAAGGCCCGCCTGGCCCAGCTCGCCGACCGCGTCAAGAAGTTCGTAGCGGTCGAGATGAGCCTGGGGCAGATGGTCGAGGACGTACAGCTCTCGATAAACGGCAAGGCGAGCGTCTACCTTCACGCCAAGCCCGGTGCTTCCGTCATCACGGCCGAGGAAGTGCTCAAGACCCTGGAGAACATCGCCAAGAAGGGGGTTAAGGAATATGCTGCTGCACAATAAGAAGCCCGAATCGCTGCTGGACGTCAAGATGCACTACTGCCCTGGCTGCGGCCACGGCACGATACACCGGGTCATCGCCGAGGCGATGGACGACCTCGGCATACGCGGCCGCACTATAGGCATAGCCCCGGTGGGCTGCGCCGTGTTCGCGGACACGTACTTCAACTGCGACATGATCCAGGGCCCCCACGGCCGCGGCCCCGCAGAGGCCACCGGCATCAAGCGCGCCAAGCCCGACACGGTGGTGTTCTCCTACCAGGGCGACGGCGACCTGGCCTCCATCGGCATGGCCGAGATAGTCCACGCGGCCATCCGCTCCGAGAACATAACGGTGATCTTCGTGAACAACGCGATCTACGGCATGACCGGAGGCCAGATGGCCCCGACCACGCTGATCGGCCAGAAGGCGACCACCTGCGTCGAGGGCCGCACCGCCAAGCAGTCGGGCTACCCGATCAAGATGTGCGAGATGCTGGCCACGATAGACGGGGCCTCCTACCTGGAGCGCACCACCGTCCACACCGTGCCGGGCGTGATAAAGACCAAGAACGCCATTAAGAAGGCCTTCCAGTACCAGCTGGACGGCAAGGGCTTCTCCATGGTGGAGGTCCTGAGCATGTGCCCGACCAACTGGGGCACCCGCCTCGACAACCCTTCCGAGGCCACCAAGTACGTGGCGGAAGGCATGCTGCCGGTGTTCCCGCTGGGCGTCTACAAGGACGCCTGCGCGGAGAAGAAATAAGGAGGCTGACATGTACCAGGGAATAAGGATATCCGGTTTCGGCGGCCAGGGGGTCATCTCCGCCGGCGTACTGCTGGCCCAGGCCGGCATGATGGAGGGGAAGGAGGTCAGCTTCTTCCCGGCCTACGGCGCCGAGATGCGCGGCGGCACGGCCAACTGCTCGGTGGTGGTCTCCTCGGACGAAGTCTCCACCCCGATAGTCTCGACTCCGGACACGGCCATAGTGCTCAACGAGCCGTCGCTGGCCAAGTTCGAGCCGATGATAAAGCCCGGCGGGCTGTTGATAATCAACACCTCGCTGGTGAACTCTAAGCCGACCCGCACCGACATAAAGGTGCTGAACGTCCCCTGCAACCAGATAGCTGGCGAGCTAGGCAACGCCAAGGTCATGAACATGGTGGCCATGGGCGCTTTCGCTTCGGCTACCGGCGCCATCAGCGTGGACGCTATCGCCAAGGCGCTCCCGGTGGTCTACAAAAAGCTGAAGCCGGACGTGATAGCGCTGAACGTGCAGGCCCTGAAGCGCGGGGCGGAGTTCAAGGTCAACTGAGACCCGGAACCGAGGAAAAGGGCCCGGGACGTTCGCCGGGCCCTTTTTTACGCGGAGCCAACGATGCACCACGACAACCACGACGACGGGCAGGACCCGAAGGAAACCATCAACTATAAGGAGACTTTCCGTCTCCTGTCCGGGCTCATCCGCTCGCGGAAGGGGCCGTTCGCCGTCGCCTTCGTCTACACGCTGGTGTCCACTCTGGTCAGCCTGCTGGTCCCCATCATAGCCAAGTACGTTATCGACACGGCCCTGCCGGCCCGGGACACGGCCGCCCTCCTGGTGGCCACCGGCGCGTACCTGGCCACCACGGTCGTTTTCCTCTATTTCAACTACCTGCAGGTGGTGCAGCTGGCCAGGGCCGGGCAGGACCTCATAGTGGACCTCAAGGAGCGGCTGCTTGGTCACATGCTGTCCCTGGACCTGGAGTTCTACTCCTCGATGCCGGTGGGCCGCATGACGGCGAGGGTACAGTCCGACACCAGCACTCTCTACGCCCTTTTCACTAACACCGTGATCTCCATCGTGAACGACGCGCTGATGTTCGCCATCGCGTTCTTCGTGATGGCCTATTACAACCTGAAGCTGACGCTGATGCTGGTCCCCATGTTCCCTGTCCTCGCCGTCCTGGGCTGGATCTTCGTAAAGGTGACGTCCCCGATGTACGTCAAGGTCCGGAAGCTCGCGGCCGAGGTGCCGGGCTTCCTCACCGAGCAGCTCAACGGCATCGGCGTGCTGCAGGCCTTCAGCCGCGAGGAGGACACTTCGGCGAAGATGGAGGACCTGAACCGCCGCAAGTTCACGGCCGAGATGCGTGTGGAACTGCTCAACGTGGTCTTCTTCCTCTCGATAGTCTTCCTGCATCCGGCGACCACAGCCGCCGTCTTCGGCATCGGCGGCAAGATGGTGATGTCGGGAAAGCTCACCGTGGGCGTGATAGTGATGTTCGTCATGTACCTGGGCTACCTGTTCGAGCCCATCTTCCGCTTCTCCGAGCACCTGAGCGTGATACAGCGCTCCTTCTCCGCCGGGCACCGCATCTCGAAGATACTGGCCCTCAAGCCGGCCCTTACGGAGCCGAAAGATCCCCATTTCCTGACCACGGTCCGAGACTCCATAGATTTCCGCGGCGTCTGGATGCGCTACAAGGAGGACTCCGCCTGGGTGCTGAAGAACGTCTCCTTCTCCCTGCCGCGGGGGCAGAGCCTCGCGATCCTGGGCGAGACGGGCGGCGGGAAGACCACCGTGACCAGCCTGCTGTTCCGTTTCTACGACTTCCAGAAAGGCCACATAGAGATAGACGGGACCGACATCCGGAAGCTGAGCCTGGGCTCCCTGCGCTCGGCGATAGGCCTCGTCCAGCAGGACATCTACCTGTTCCCCGGCACCGTGATGGACAACCTGAAGCTGATGGACGCCTCCATCCCAGACAGCCGCGTCCACGACGCCATACGGGTGATGGGGCTGGATCCCTTCTTCAAGAAGCACCCGCTGGACAAGAAGGTCAAGGAAAAAGGCGCCAACCTCTCCATCGGAGAGAAGCAGGTCATCTCCCTGACCCGCGCTATGGTCCTGGACCAGGAGGTGCTGGTGCTCGACGAAGCCACCTCCAACATGGACCCGCATACCGAACGCCTGATCACTTCGGCCATCAAGAACCTGCTGAAGCACAAGACCGTGATCATAATCGCTCACCGCCTGTCGACCATCAGGAGCGCGGACCGCATCATGATGATATCCGGCGGCGAGGTGAAGGAGCTGGGGACGCACGACGAGCTGCTTGCCGCGGGAGGCCTCTACTCCAAGTACTACCGCCTGCAGTACGGGGAGGGAGAATGATATTCACCCTTAAATGGCTGCTCCCCTACTGGCGCCGGCACGCGGCGCGGATGACGGTCATCGTGGTCTTCGGTATGGCGAGCGCGGCGCTGCAGGCCTACAACCCGATGCTGATCAAGAACATCGTCAACGGCCTGAGCGCCAACCTGACCCCGGAATACCTGCGCCACAATGTCATGCTGATACTCGGGGTCGGTTTCGGTCTCTTCGTCACCAACCTGGTGGCCCAGCGCAACCGCGCCTGGATGAACGCCCGCCTGGAGTGGGAGATACGCCGCGACGTGTTCAACCACGTCGTTCACATGGACCGCAACTTCTTCCACCGCTTCACCACCGGCGACCTGGTCGCGCGCCTCTCCGACGACATCTCCGAGAAGATCTCCTGGTTCTCCTGCTCGGGGGTCTTCCGCTTCGTGCAGGCCTGCTTCACGCTCGTCGCGATAGTCGGGATGATGCTCTACCTGAATCCCGTCTTCGCGCTCTGCGTACTGGCGCCGCTGCCGCTGGTGCTCTTCCTGTCCCTGAAGACGGGCCGCCTGCTCAGCGGGAAGTACAAGGATCTGCAGGAATCCATAACCGAACTTTTCGACTTCCTCGAAACCTGCTTCACCGGCATCCGCGTCATCAAGGCCAACGCGAAGGAGTCCTCCCAGCTCGGCTTCTTCAAGGGCCGCACCGCGGCGCAACGGGAGGCCGAGGTCAGCACCGCCAGACTACAGGTGCTGTTCTCCTATTTCTGGCACGAAGCGGGGTTCCTCTCGATAGCCCTGCTCTACGCCGTCGGCGGCCTGCTGGTCATACACGGGAAGGCGACGCTAGGCGAGCTGATAGCGTTCCAGTTCTACGCCAACATGGTCGTCATGCCGCTGATGGACATCAGCCAGTTCGTGGTGGCCGGCAACAGGGCCGGGGTCTCCATCCGCCGCGTCAACGACCTGCTGGCCTCCCGCTCTTCGCTCAAACACGACCTGGGGGACATGACCACGCCGGACCACATAACCTCGCTCGAGTTCCGCAGGGCCGGCCTGAAGAGTCCCGACGGGCAGGCCATGCTGGTACGGGATATCACTTTCAAGGCGGCGCGCGGCCAGCGGGTGGCCGTCGTAGGCAAAATAGGCTCGGGCAAATCCACGCTGCTCTCGCTGGCCCTGCGGCTTTCCGAGCACGACGCCGGGGAGATGCTTGTAAACGGGACCGACATCCGCGCCTGGAACCTGCCCCTCTTCCGGGAGAGGGTGGGCTATACCGCCCAGGAGGCGGCCATCTTCACCGGCACCCTGCGCGACAACATCCTGATGGACCGCAAATTCGGCGTCACCGAGTCCATGCTGGAAAAGGCGCTGGAGACCTCCCAGCTGAGGCAGGAGCTGCACAAGTTCCCAAAGGGGCTCGATACCGTGGTAGGCACCAGGGGCTTCGCCCTCTCCGGCGGGCAGAAGCAGCGCGTGGCTATAGCCCGCGCCCTGCTGACCGGCCCCGACGTCCTGCTCCTCGACGACGCCACCAGCGCGATGGACGCCCAGACCGAGCATCTGTTCTGGAAGGCCTTCCGCAAGGAGCACCCGGACGCGCTCTGCCTGGCCGTGACCCACAGGGCCAGGACGATAGAGACCTCCGACCTGATACTGGTGCTGGAGGACGGCAGGCTTGCCGAGCAGGGCACCCACGACGAGCTTATGGCCCGGGGAGGCCAGTACAAGCTGATATACGAGCGCCAGAAGCTGCGCGAGGAGCTGGGAGACAAAGACTGAGGGACTACCCGGGTAGAACAGAAAAGAGCCGCGGAAGCGGCTCTTTTCACGTCTGGCATGGCAGCCGCTAGAGGAACCTGAGCATGGCCCAGTCGTAGAGATAGAGCAGCGGGAAGAACACCAGGGTGGAGAAAAGTATGCTCTGGCTGACCAGGTCGGCGTCGAAGTCGAACTCGAGGGCTATGACGTAGTTGAGCACCGCCACGGGCATCACCATCTCGATGAAGGTCACTTTCGGGACGAAGCCGGAGAAGCCTGTCACGGCCGCGGTCAGCAGGTAGAAGAGCGGAAGGGCCAGCAGCTTCAGGCCGCTGACCAGCGCGATGCGAGGCAGGTTGTGCGCCACCTTCTTGCCGTACAGGCTTACCCCTATAGTGAACACCGAGAGGGGAAGGGTGGTCTTTCCCAGGTCCGTCAGGACCTTGTGCAGCAGCTCGGGCAGATGCAGGCCGGCCGCGGAGAGCAGCAGGCCCGCCACCGAGGACCACAGCACTACGTTGCGTCCGATCAGGCGCATGAAGCGGGACGGGGGGCAGTCCCGCTCGCAAACCAGGGCCATCATCGCGAAACCGAAAGTGAAGATGAAGATGTTCTGAATGGAAGTAGCTATAGCGGCGTAGCCTATGGCCTGCTCGCCCATGCGCATGGCCGCCACCGGGAAGCCCATATAGACGGTGTTCCCCATGGCCGAAACTATGATCAGCAGACGCCCCAGCCGCCAGTCTATCTTCCCGGCTTTCCAGAGCCCCCAGGCCGAAGCCATGACCGCGCCCAGCGGCAGGGTATTGGCCAGCAGGAACTTCCAGCTGAGCCCGCCCAGCGGCGTATCGGCGATCTTCACGATTATCAGCGCCGGCAGCGCCAGGTAGTAAAGGTACTGGTTGAAGGACTTCTCGGCCCCTTCCCCGACTATGCCGAAACGCCGGAACAGCCAGCCGGCCGCCAGAATAAGGGCGAGGTTGCCGATTATATAGGTCATCTGAAGAAGAGTATGACCATGACCTGCGCCGAGATGACTCGCATGATCATGACCAGCGGATAGACGGTGGCGTAGGACATCGCCGAGAGGTTAGACGGGGCCAGCGAGTTGGCGAAAGCGAGCGCCGGGGGGTCCGTCATGGACCCGGCCAGGGCCCCGCACAACGACATGTAATTGAGTTTCAGCCTCGCCTTGGCGAAGGTGCCGGCGATCAGGATGGGCAGGACGGTGACCAGGAACGAGAGCAGAACGATGGTCGCTCCGGACCCGCTGACCAGGGTCTCGAAGAAGCGGCCGCCGGCCTTAAGGCCGACGCAGGCCAGGAACAGGACTATGCCTAGCTCCCGCAGCATCAGGTTGCCGGCAGGCGGCAGGTACCAGCTCAGCGGGCCTATGCTCTGTATATAGCTCAGGAGTATGCCCATGATGAGCGGGCCGCCGGCAAGGCCCAGCTTCACCGGGGTGGAGAGGCCGGGGATGGCTATAGGGATGGAACCCAGCAGCACACCCGCGGCTATGCCGATGAAGGCGGGTATCAGCTGGGGGTGGTTGAGGTCCTTCGGGGAATTGCCCAGGGCCGAAGCCGCCTTGGCCACCGCGGCCTCCTCGCCGACTATCACCAGGTTATCCGCGAACTGCAGCTCGTAGGAACCCGATACCAGGAACTCCACGTCGGCCCTGGCGGCCCGCGTAACGGCCACGTCGTAGCGCGACTCCAGCGCGAGCTCACCGAGGGTCTTGCCTATCACGTCCTTCTTGGTGACTATGACGCGCGAATGGATGATGCGGCTGGGCATCTTCTTGAGGTCGGTAGTACTGAGGGAGCCCACCACCAACGTGAACTTCCGGACACTTTCCGGCTGTCCGACGGCCAGCAGAGTGTCGCCGGCGCGCAGGACGGTGTCGTCATGGGCCACCGACAGAGCGCCCTCATGCAGCACGCGGGAGACCACTATGCCCAACTCGTCGAGGGCCGGGATATCCATTATCCTGAGACCGTCCAGGTTCCGGTTCTCCACCGTGATGCTGGCGGCCTGCAGCGAGGAGGCCGGCTTGTCGGGCCCCGCCTCCAGCATGTCCCGGTCGGCCTGACTGCGGAAGAGCCTGCGTATCAGGACCATCGTCAGGATGATACCGATGATCGCGCCCGGGTAGGCCAGCGCGTAGGCCACGGAGGCGGCGTTGGCGGCCTCGGGGCGCACCGCGGAAAGCGCCTGCTGCGCGGCCGCCAGGGAGGGGGTATTGGTTACGGCGCCGGAATACATCCCTACCGCGGTAGGCAGGTCCAGCCCGACCAACTTGGCGCCGAGGAGCGCCGCGGCGGCCCCGCCCAGGACAACGCCGCCGGCTATCAGGTTGAGGCGGATGCCCTGCTTGCGGAAAAGGGAGAAGAAGCCTGGCCCCACCTGGGTGCCTATGGAATAGACGAACAGTATCAGGCCGAACTCGCGCAGGAACTCCAGCGTATGGCCGTCGGCGGCCAGCCCGAAGTGGCCTGCCAGTATGCCGGAGAACAGGACTCCGGCTATGCCGAGGTTCACGCCGAGCACCCGGATATTGCCCAGGGCCAGCCCCGCGGCCGATACCAGCATGATCAGGAAGACGGTCCAGGCGGCGGAGCCGGGGGAGAAAAGCGGGGAGAGGAGCTCCATAAGACGATTCTATCAAAATGGACGCCGCTCCTGTTTGACCGGTGTCACCGCGGCGCTTGAATTTACTATCATTGCTATATCCTGCGCGACAACGGAGAATGCATGATAGCGAGAGCAGAAAGCCGCAACCCCTGGAGCTTCGTCCCCAGCACTTATTTCGCCGAAGGTCTGCCGTACATGATAGTCAACGTGCTGGCCGTCATCATCTTCAAGAAGATGGAGGTCCCGAACCAGGAGATAGCCGCCTGGACCAGCCTACTCTACCTGCCGTGGGCCATTAAGATGTTCTGGGGGCCGCTGATAGACATGTATTTCACCAAGCGCGCCTGGACGATCTGGACGCAGGCCCTGATGGCCGCAGGCCTGGTGGCCGCCGCGCTCTCGCTAAAGTCCCCCAGCTTCCTCTACCTGGCCACCGCTTGCTTCATGGTGATAGCCGTCTTCTCGGCCACGCACGACATCGCCGTGGACGGCTTCTACATGATAGCGATGAACGACCACGACCAGGCTTTCTTCGTGGGCATCCGGGCCTTCTTCTACCGCATGGCCATGCTGACCTGCACGGGGGGTCTGGTCGTACTGGCCGGCTCGCTGGAGGCCAGGACGGGCGTAACGATGAGCTGGGTGTTGGTCCTGCTGGCCGCGGCCGCCATCATGGGAGCCCTGTTCCTCTACCACTGGCTCTTCCTGCCTGCCCCGGCGGCCGACCACCCGGACCATTCCAAGGCCAGCCAGCTGGCCGAGTTCGGGGAGGTCTTTCGGGCCTACTTCAAGCTGGAGAACGTCTGGATAGGCCTGACGTTCATCCTCACCTACAGGTTCGGCGAGGCCATGCTGGGAAAGATGACGGCGCCTTTCCTTCTGGACAAGGCGGAGGCGGGCGGCCTCGCCCTGGCCACTTCAGACGTGGGAATGATCTACGGCACGGTCGGGCTGATCTCGCTGATAGTGGGCGGCCTGCTCGGCGGGTGGATAATCTCCAGGTACGGTCTGAAACGCACCATCTGGCCGCTGGCCTTCATGCTCAACGCGCCGGACCTGGTCTATGTCTACATGTCCATGCACACTTCGCTACCGGTCAAGTTCGTGTACGGCCTGGTCGCGATAGAGCAGTTCGGCTACGGCCTGGGGACCACGGCCTTCATGTTCTACATGATAACGCTGACCGGGGAGAAGTTCAAGACGGCGCATTTCGCCATCTCCACCGGCATCATGGCCTTCGGCATGATGCTGCCCGGCTTCGTCAGCGGCTTCCTGCAGCAGCGGGTGGGCTACCCGGAGTTCTTCATAATAGTCTGCATAGCCACGATACCCGGCATGCTGCTGATACCGTTCCTGAAGCTCAAGGACGGCGCGAAGACGGCGTAAGATAAGTCCAGCCGGGACTATTTACTGCGCGCGGGTCCTGTCGGCGGTTCGGGCCGTAGGGCACGCTATCGGCCACACCGTGGCCGCGCTCCCGCACTGCGGTGTCGCTTCGCTCCACCCGGCCCTCGCGCTATGCGAGCTCGGGCCTGCGCGACGGCCCTCCGGCCCCGAATCCGCCGCCACCCGCGCAATTATATACCCGGGAAGGACAAGATAAAACAGCCCGCTTACGCGGGCTGTTCCGTTAAAGGCCTTTTTGTAAGGCTCAGTTCACCTTTATGCACTGCACGGGGCAGTTGGTGGCGGCGGTCTTGCAGGCGTCTTCCTTGCCGGCGGGGACGTCGCCCTTCACGATGGCCTTATCGGCGTTCATCTCGAAAACGTCCGGGCAGTCGTTGGCGCAGAGGCCGCAGCCGATGCAGGCGTCAGTATCTATGGTAGCTTTCATTTTATACCTCCGTATAGTCGCTGCAAAATCTTACCCTTTTATTATATTAAACTTGGAGGTAGAGGGACCAATCCCCGGAACCGGCTATTCGCTTATACGGCGGCCGGAGGCCTTGTCGAACAGGTGCATGTTGCGGTAATTGAAACAGAGCTGCACCGCGCTGCCAGGACTGCGGTCGAAGAAGGCCTCCACGGTGGCCAGCAGGCGAGTGCCGCCTACGTTGAGATAGAGGTTCTCGCGGTGGCCCAGCAGTTCCGAGACCTCGAGCACGCCCTCCATCTTCTCCGAGCACTCCGCGCCCTCGCGGCCCACCAGCACGTCGTCCGGGCGTACGCCCAGGACCACCTCGCGGCCGGCGTATTTCTTCGGGTCGTGCAGCAGGAAGGCCGCGATAGAGATGCGGATGTCGGCGTTGGAGAAATAGACCCTGTCGTTCTCCACGGCCAGCTTGCCGTGCACGAAGTTCATCGTCGGGCTGCCTATGAAGCCGGCCACGAACAGGTTGGCGGGCTTCCGGTACACCTCTATAGGGGAGCCGACCTGCTGGATTATCCCCTGGTTCATGATCACGATGCGGCCGGCCAGCGTCATGGCCTCCACCTGGTCGTGCGTAACGTAGATTATGGTGGCGTTCAGGCGCTGGTAGAGCTTGGCTATCTCCACGCGCATCTCCTCGCGCAGCTTGGCGTCCAGGTTGGAGAGCGGCTCGTCGAAGAGGAAGACCTTGGGCTTGCGGACTATAGCGCGCCCGATGGCCACGCGCTGGCGCTGGCCGCCGGAGAGCTGCTTGGGCATGCGGAGCAGCAGGCTCCTGAGCTGCAGGATGCCAGCCGCCTCGTCCACGCGCGAGGAGATCTCTTTCCTGGGGGCGTTGCTGAGGCGCAGGGCGAAGCTCATGTTCTCCGCCACCGTCATGTGGGGGTAGAGGGCGTAGTCCTGGAAGACCATCGCTATCTGGCGCTTGGAGGGGTGCAGCTCGTTGACACGCAGGCCGTCTATCGTGATCTCCCCGTCGGTGACCTCCTCGAGGCCGGCCAGCATGCGCAGCAGCGTGGTCTTGCCGCAGCCCGAGGGTCCCACGATCACTACGAACTCGTGGTCCTTGATGTCCACGTCGACGCCGTTCAGGACGAGATTGTCCTTGAATTTCTTTACTATCCCTTTGAACTGTACGGAGGCCATAGTTTATCCTTTCACGCTGCCGAGAGTGAGGCCGGAGATAAGCCACTTGGAGGAGTAGAGGAAGACGCAGAGCACGGGTATGGTCACCAGCATGGAGCCGGCCGCGAACATGCCCCACTGCGTGATGTACTGGCCCTGCAGTTCGAAGAGGCCGAGCGTCCACGTGTACTGCTTCGCGCTGAACAGCACCACGCGCGCGACCAGGTACTCGTTCCAGGCAGTGGTGAAATTGAACAGGAAGGCGATGCTGAGCGCCGGGGTGGACAGCGGCAGGATGATGCGCCAGAACGCGCCGACCTGGCTGGTGCCGTCCACCAGCGCGGCCTCCTCGAGAGAGCGCGGTATCGTGTCGTAATAGCCTTTTAGTATCCAGATGCTGAACGGCAGGGAGGACACGGAGTAGGCGATGATCATGCCGAGGTAGGTGTTCATCAGGCGCAGTTTCATGATCATCAGGAACAGCGGGAGAATGAGCATGCCTGCGGGGATCATCTGGCTGGAAAGCAGCAGGATGAGGCCGGCCTTCTTGCCGGGGAAGCGGAAGCGGGAGAACGCGTAGGCCGCCGTGGAGGCCAGCGAGACGCCTATGAAGGACGTAGCCAGCGTGATCAGAAGGGAGTTCCAGAGCCAGCGCAGGAACATCGTATCCTTCAGCAGGCTGGCGTAAGCCTTGAAAGAGGCTCCGTCGGGGATTATCGACAGGTCGGTGGAGAACAGCTTGTCTCCCGGGCGCAGCGAGACGGAGAAGATTCGCAGCAGAGGATAGATGCATGCGGCGGACGCCGCTATCACTACGATGTGGATCAGCAGGTACTTCAGCCGCTTTCGGCGCTCCCGCGCCTTTCTCAGTTCCTCGGAATTACCGGTCATCGCTCTTCCTTGGCGGCGTCGAAGCCGTGCAGATAGAATACCGAGATGAAGAACAGCAGCGCGAACACCACTATCGCGAAGGCCGCCGAGTAGCTGTAGCGGTTGTACGTGAAGGCCGCCTTGTACAGCGCGGACACCAGGATGTCCGCCTGCTCGGTGCCGCCGGCCTGCCCGGTGACCAGGTAGATCACGTTGATGTTGTTGAAGGTCCACACGGTACCCAGGGTCACGGCCGGCATCAGCACCGGCTTGATCAGCGGCAGCGTGATGTAGCGCAGCTTCTGGAAATAAGAGGCCCCGTCGATGTCGGCCGCGTCGTAATAGGACTTGGAGATGGACTGCAGGCCGCCGAGGATAACAACCATCATGAAGGGGATGCCGAGCCAGATGTTTATCAGCGTGCAGGTAAGCAGGGGATAGTCGGAGAGCCACTGCACCGGCCCCAGGCCGAGATGGGCCAGGAAGGGGAAGGCGGCGGCCAGCTTGGACAGGACGATATTGACGAAGCCGTTCGTGGCGTGGAACTCGCCGCGCATCGCCAGCACGGCCACCACCTGCGGCATCGCCCACGGGACCACCAGCAGCGTGCGGTAGGCGCCCTTGAAGCGGATGCTGTTGTTGAGCAGCAGGGCCAGTCCGAAGCCGCCGGCCACGTGGAAGAACACGTTGGAGAAAGTCCAGAGGAGCGTCCTGCCCAGCAGCGCCCAGAACGAGACCTCGGAAAGGGGGGAAGTCGTGAAAACGTTGACGTACTGGCGGAACCAGACGAACGGGATACTCCCCGTGTTCTTCCACATCATTATCGTGGTCAGCTTAAGGTCATGGAAGGAGAGATAGACCTCAAAGACGAACGGGTAGACCAGCAGGAGGGCGAGGCCGACGAAAGCCGGGGCCAGGAGGAGGTACGGCAGGCTGTTGCGGCCCTTGACTATATAGCGGAAAAATACGGCGATCAGGGCGGAAGCGCCCAGCAGCCAGGCGAACGCGCCGTCGGAGTAGAGACCCGCGGCCTTGAGGCCCAGCAGCGCCAGGAGCGGGTATGCCACGACCGCCAGGGGCCAGTACCAGGCGCGGTCGTAGTACTTGAAGTGGGAATAGAGGTAGCCGGTCATGGCGGCCACGCCGGCGGCTATCAGGAGTATGAAGCCGGAGACCTCGAATATCGACCTGAGGATGTCCATATCAGCGGTTCATCTCCGCTATTTTCTTGTCCGCGTTCTCCTGCATGCGCCGGACGGCCGTGTCCACGTCCATCTTCTTCGTGGTCGCCAGGCCCATGTAGTTGCGGGCGGAATCCCAGACGGCGCGCATCTCAGTGGCCATCGGCATGGGGCGGCCTTTCAGTATCTGTTCCATGGAGACTCGCGAGACCGGGTCGGAGGTTATCTCACCCGCCTTCCCGGCGGCCTTCAGCGCCGGCAGGCGGGTCAGCACCTGGTACTGCTTCACCTGGTTGTCATAAGAGGTGTAGAACTCGAGCAGACGCTTTACCAGGGCCAGCTTCTCCGGCTTGAGGCCGGCGCTGACCGTGAAGTATTTGCCGCTGACCATCGGCGTGGGCCAGCGGCCGGTCTGCGTGAGCTTAGGGATGACGCCGAGACCGAAATCCTTGCCGAAATGCTTCTGGTAGCCGGAGATGGCCCAGTCGCCGTTGATGATGAACGCCGTCTTGTTCTCCTTGAACAGGGAGTCCATGCAGTTATAGTCGCACTCCATCGGCACGTACTGCTTGTTGTATTTCAGGTCGAGATAGAAATTCAGCGTGTCGCGCATCGGCTGGGTGTCCAGCGCGGGCTTCTTGCCCTCCATCGGCCAGCCGCCGAACGCGCCAAGCCACGGCATCAACCAGAAGGGCTCCCCCATGTCGAAAGCTATGCAGCGATCGAGCTTCAGGCGCTTCGCGTCGCCGGCGCAGAAGGAGAACAGCTCGGCCGTATCGCGGGGAGACTCCTTCACGAACTTCTTGTTGAAGAACAGCAGCAGGTGGTTGCCGTTGGAGACAGGAACGCCCCAGATATGCCCGTCGAGCGAGATAGCCTGCACCACCGGGTCGTTGAACTTGGAGAAGTCGAACATCCCTTCCAGCGGGACGATGAAGCCTGAGACGGCGTAGAGGCCGGCGGTGTCGGAGGGGCCCAGCAGCAGGTCGGGAGGGACGCCGGCCAGCGAGGCGGCCTGGAACTGCTGGCGCAGGTCTTCGGTCTGATAATGGGTGCGGGTTATCTCGACGCCCTCGTTGTCGGGCAGCTTCTTGAAGGCGTCGAAGACGGAATCGATATAGGGGGCTACCTGGGCATCCTCCTGCTCCCAGACCACTATGGTCCTGGAATCGTCGGAGGCGGGGCGGGCGCAGGCGGAGAGGGCCGCCATCAGCACCGGAAGGAGAATTTTTTTCCTCACCCAGACCCCTCTCAGCTCTTCGAGATGTTAGTTATCGCCGCGAGCAAAGCCACCAGCACGGAAAGCTTCAGGGCCGTCCACCAGGATATCTTCTCGGCCACGATCCCGGAGGCGACGGCGCCGGGGAAAAGGCCGGGGACGGTCCACATCCAGAACCATTTTATCAGGAAGATCCCCAGGACGAAGATGCCTGCCACCCAGAGAAGTATGGCGGGTACGCCCAGGAAGATAAGCTTATGAAGCTTCATGCGGTCTTGTAATTAAACTATATAAGGCCCGGGTTGGCAATACGGGAACCGGGCGAACGCGCTTTTCAGGAAAGGGCGGTCTTCAGGACGGTCAGCTCCTCCGGGGTGCCCAGGGCCACCAGCACGTCGCCCTTGTGCAGCTTCGTCCCCGGGACGGGGTTCAGCTCATACTGGCCCTGCCCCGCCTTACGCATGGCCACTACCAGCGCGCCCTGCCTGGCGGCTCCCTTGAACTCTCCGAGCTCGCGGCCCTCGGCGCGCTCTCCGGCCGGGATATCCTCGAACCTGGCGCCCGAGCCCTGGCCGCGCATCATGGAATCCAGGAACTGCACCGTGGCCGGGCGCACCATCTCCGAGGCCATACGGAGCCCGCCTATATGCGAGGGGTTGACCACGATGTCCGCGCCCGCGCGCCGAAGCTTGTCCTGCATCTCCGGGTCGTGGTCGTGCTGCACGGCGATGATCTTCATGCCGGGGTTAAGTCCGCGCGCGGTGATGGCCACGAAAGCGTTGTCCTTGTCGCCGGGCAGCGCGCAAAACACACCCACGGCCCGGGAGATGCCCGCCGCGGTCAGCGTGGAGGTAGAGGACGCGTCCCCGGAAATAGCGCACCAGCCGGCGGCCATGAACCTGGTGACCTCCTCGGGAGAGAGCACTACCAGGACGAAATCGCGGTGCGTCTTCTGCAGCTCCTCGCAGATACTGAGACCGGGCCTGGAAGCCCCGCAGACTATGAAATGTCCGCTCATCTTCTCAATCTTGTCCTGCATTTTCATCCTCCGGAAGGCGTCCTTCAGTCCGCCGGCCATCAAAAGTTCCGCTATGCTGGTAAAGATATAGGTCATCACGCCTATGCCGCCCAGTATCAGGACCATAGTGAAGATCCTGCCGGCGGTGCTGAGCGGGTGAACCTCGCCGTAGCCTATCGTGGCGAGGGTGATGACCGTCATGTAAAGGCTGTCGAGGAAGTTCCAGCCCTCTATCAGGGAATAGCCGGCTACCCCGCCCGCGCAGAGGGCGGCCAGCAGGCCGAGCGTGCTGAGCAGTCTGCGGCGCATGCTCAGCTGGCCACGGCCTCTGGGGGATTCACGGCTACGGAGAGGAGCTCCGGCTTCTTGACGCACTGCGCGGCGAAAGCTTCGTCGCGCAGGCGGTTGCGGTAATCGGCGTGCTGAAAGGTATAGTCGAACTTGGTGTGAACGTCGTAGGTGCCGGCCATCAGGCCGGCCACGTCCTCCACGAAAACGCGCTCCTCATCGGTAGGTATCACGAAAACCTTGACGGGCGAGCCCTTGGCCGAGATCTCGGTCTCCGCATTGCGGGTGCGGGAGAGGGAGTTGCGCGCGGGGTCGTACTTGACGCCCATGAAATCGAGGCCCTCCACCGCGCCGGCGCGGGTCAGCGGGCCCATCTCGCCCACCCCGGCGGTGAAGACGATCGCGTCCAGGCCGCCCACCGCCGCCGCATAGGCGCCGATGTACTTCTTCAGGCGGTAACACTCCACCTGGATGGCCAGCTTCGCGGACTCGTCGCCCTGCTCGGCAGCGGTCTCGACGTCGCGACGGTCCATGAACTTCTCGGTGATGCCCAATATCCCGGACTTCTTGTTGAGCATGGCGTCCATCTCGGCCGCCCGTAGATTCTCGCGCGCCATCACGTAGAGCGGGATGGCCGGATCGTGGTCGCCGGCGCGGGTACCCATCACCAGGCCCTCCAGCGGAGTGAACCCCATGCTGGTGTCGTAGGAGAGCCCGGCCTTCACGGCGTTAGCGGAGGCTCCGTTGCCGATATGGCAGATGACCGCGTTGATCTTGAAAGGGTCCTTCTTCAGCAGGACCGCGGCCCGTTTGGCGACGTAGAGAAAGGAGGTGCCATGGAAGCCGTAGCGGCGGATACCGTACTTCTCGTACCATTTGCGGGGCAGCGCGTACGTGAACGATGACGCCGGCATCGTCTGGTGCCAGGACGTGTCCATGATCGCCATATGCGGGATATCCGGCATCAGCAGGCGCGCGGCCTCTATACCGTGGATGTTGGGGGGATTGTGCAGCGGGGCCAGCGAGGAGAGGTCGCGGAAGACGTCCAGCGTCTTGTCGTCCACTATGACGGACTTCACGAACTTCTCACCGCCGTGGACCACACGGTGGCCGACGGCGGTGATGCCGGCGAGGCCGTCGATAACGCCCTTCTTGCCGTCCGTCAGGGTGTCTATGACCAGCTTGATGGCCTCTTTATGGGTGGCGCAGTCCTGCTTGCTGGCGACCTTGGCGCGGCCTGGGGCCTCCTGCGTTATCGTGGAGCCGCCGATGCCGATGCGCTCGACAACGCCGGACGCAAGAGCGGTCTTCTGCTCCCAGTCGAACAGGGAGTACTTGACCGAGGAGCTTCCGGAATTGAGGCAGAGTATTTTCATTTTCAGCCCGCCTGTAACGGCTGGATTTCGCGTTCAGCCTCCGGTTATTCTACAATAAAAGCAAAAAGGAAATATTGATGAAACGCAAGACCCTGATAGGCCTAATTTCAGCCGCCGCCGTCCTGGCAGCGGGGCGCTATGTCTATTCCGGGATGGGGGCGGCGGAGGTTTTGCGCAAGCTGGCGGGGATACGCCTGTCGGCGGAGCTGTTCCGGCAGGAGCATAAGCGCCTGCCGCGCTCCTTCGCGGAGACGCTGAGCGCGGGCAGCCTTGAAGAGGTGCCCCGCCTCAAGCTGCGCTGGCATCCCGCCCGCTCGTCCGTGCGGGACACCGCGTCCATGACGATACGTGACACCGGGGCCTGGGCCTATGTGAACGATCCGGCCAGCCCCGACTACGGACTGCTCTACATCGACTGCGCGCACAGGGACGAAAAAGGACGTTTCTGGAGCGAGTTCTAGCATCAGCGGCCCGCTAGCCGCCGGCTAGGGAGTCCTCGTAAAGGCGGGCCAGGATATTGCCTACCACCGGAAGGGACATGTTGTCGTTCACGTAATCGAACGCCATCTTGCTCAGCGCGTGGCAGGTCTGCGGTTCTCCGAGCAGCCTGATCACCGCCCTGGCGCAGGCCAGCGGGTCCCCCGGCTCCACGATGATCCCGTTCTTACCGTTCACGGTGAAGTCGCTTATCCCCCGCAGGCGGGGCAGCACGCACGCCACCCCCGAGGCCTGCGCCTCTATCAGCGACATCGACAGACCGTCGCGCACGGAGGTCTTGGCGTAGATGTGCATCATCGCCATCACCTCCGGCATGTCGTTGCGGTCGCTGAGGATGTCCACCTTGTGGCTGATGCCCAGCGTGCGGGCGTAGGCGCGGATGCGCTCGTGCTTCAGTCCTACGAGCATGAAGGCGGTGTCCGGCATGGTCTCCAGGACTTCCTTGGCCGTCATCAGGAAGAGCTCCTGGTCGCGGAAGGTCGTGTCCATGCTGACCGTGCCCACGCGGTAAGGCTTCTTCTGGAACATGGCCGGCTTGATCAGCATCGCGCTTTCCCAGCGCCCGATGCGCAGACAAGGGGGGAGCATGAAGGTACGCGCCGGGTCTATGCCGGAGGCGACGAAGTCCTCCTGCACCGAGTTGCAGGCCCCCAGGTACATGCTGACGTAGGGGGCCGCCTCGGCCAGCTTCAGGAAAGCCTTGGCGCTGCCCAGCTTGTACTGGCTCACGAAGATCCTAGCCTTCGAAGCGACCTTCTTCATGAACCGCTGCGGCATGTCGGAGGGGTTGTAGAAATGGACTATGTCCCAGCCCGCCGGATCGAACAGGCCGAAGCGGGCCGTGACGGTGAGAGGAAGGACGCGGACCTTGAGCTTCGCGCACTCGGCGGCCAGCCTGGAGTTCTTAGGACAGAGCACCGCCGCCTGGTGGCCCGTATTGGCGAACCGCTCGGCCAGCTGCAGCGCCTGGTAGGCGGCTATATCCCAGTCAGCGCTGTCGCAGACGTTGAGGACGTTCATCTGCCGGGCCTCCCCGCGGCGAGCAGGCGCAGCTCGCGCTCGGCGTTCCTCACGTAGGAGGGGTCGCGTGAGGTGGCCGCTATATCGGCGTAGATGGCCGCGGCGGCCGCGACGTTCCCCGAGCGCTTGTTAAGGAACGCGGCCAACTGCTTGAGCATCACCGGGCAATCGGGGTCCTTCAGCAGCGGCGCGATAGAGGCCGCGACGGCGGCGGGGTCGCTGGACCTGCTGTAACCGACCGCCGCCAGGACCTTGAGGTACTTCCACTCCCTGGGAGAATACCTCAGGCCGTAGCGCAGCCGTTCCTCCGCCTCGGAAGGGCGGTTCATATTGAACGCCAGCGCGGTGGCGGAATAAAGGCCGGCCGCGGTGAAGAAAGGGTCTATCTGGAGTATGTGCAGGGAACGGGGAAGGAACTCCGGATATCTGCCTTCGCCGTTCATCGCGGCCTCGTGGCGCTCATGCTCCGCTTCGCTCTTCGGACCGGGTACGAGCCAGTCGTACTCGCCGGCCTGCTCGCCCTCCTCAAGCTCCGGAGTGCCGTAGTATTGCATCAACCGTATGAACCAGACGTCGGCGAAAAGCCGCCGCGCGCCGAAAGCCAGCGCGAGCATGTCTCCGGAGGCCCCGTCGGCGGGGACATGTATCTCCGGAGGAGGCGGGAACTGGGAACGATAGGAGACAGAGGAGAACAGCCCGCCGGCGGTCCACGAGAGCAGCGCGGCGAAGGCCAGCAGGAGCCTCATCAGAACTCCTTCCCCGACAGCAGCCAGGAAGCGGCGAGACACGCGCCGGCGGTCCACAGAGCCGCCGCCGCGAAAGCCGCCGCGGGCAGGGCCGAGGCGAGGTCCCTGACGTTGAAGAGCTGGAAATTCGGGATCAGCAGCAGGACGCCCTTGAGAACGGCCGCCTTCGCGCCGGAGGAATGCGCGGCCAGGAAGCCGGTCTCGGCCGAGAAATGGCCGGCGGTCCATACTATGCCGGAGATGACCAGGGTGGAAACCGCCGAGGTGGAGAACAGGGAGATGAAAAGGGCCAGCGAGGTTATGACCGACAGCTTGAGCAGGGAGCCGCAGAGCGCCCACGCGTAGTAGGCCGGGGGAGGGAAGCCCCGCAGCCGGAGCAGCAGCAGGTGCAGCGCCCCCATAAGAGCCAGCATCACGGCGGAAGTGGCCAGCGAGCCGGCCAGCTTGCCGGCGAGGTAAGCCCAGCGCGGGACCGGGCGGGAGAAGACGAGGTATATGGTCTTAGTCTCGGCCTCGCGCAGCAGGACGGAGGAGGCGTTGAACAGGGCGTAGGCCAGAACGGTGAACTCTATCAGCGTGAGGCCGAAGTCCGTGAGGACCCGGCCTTCCTGGTCTACGGCCATCACGCCCGCCAGTACTGAAGCGTAGACAGCGGCGAAGGCGAAGACCGCGAAAAGGGTGAAGAAGCGGTTCCTGACGTTCTCGCGCACCGCCGCCAGGGCCACGTGAAGGATGACGCGCGGACCGTTCCTCATCTCACCGCCTCCACGAAGATCCCTTCCAGGCCCCGCGGGGAGGATTCCCACTCGGCCCGCTCCACAGTCCTCGCCAGCGAGCCCCGCACCATTATCAGCACCCTGGAGCAGAGCTTCTCCACCTCGGAGATGCTGTGCGAGGAGAGGAAGATCGCCCGGCCCTCGGAGTTGAGGCCTGAAAGCAGGCCGCGGATATCGTGGATGGCCAGCGGGTCCAGGCCGCTGACCGGCTCGTCCAGGACCAGCAGGTCCGGTGCGTGCAGCAGCGCCTGCGCAAGCCCCAGGCGCTGCAGCATGCCTTTGGAGAACTCCGAGATCTTCTTGGCCGCATGCGGCTCCAGACCGGTGCGGCGCACCGCGGACTCCACGGCCGCGGCCAGGGCAGAGCCGGAAAGCCCGGAGAGACTCCCGTAGTAGGCCAGCGCCTCGGCCGGTCGGACCTGAGGCGGGAAATAGGGCAGTTCGGGGAGATAGCCGACCTTCGCCTTCGCCGCGCCCTCGGAGGGGGGATGGCCGAAGACCCTGACCTTCCCCTCGGTAGGGAAGAGGAGCCCAGTTATCAGCTTCATGATAGTGGTCTTGCCTGCGCCGTTGAGGCCGAGCAGGCCGGTCACTTCCCCGCGGCGCAGCTCGAACGAGAGGCCGGCTACGCCCACCGTATAGCGGGAGGATAAGAGACCGGGGCGCTTATAGGTCTTCCCTACTCCGGAAAAGGAGACTGCCGGGGCGCTCATTTTATGTGCTTGGCCTCCTCTCTCTTTATCCTGCGCATCTCATCGGCTATGCGGTCTATCGGGATCTCGCCCATCTTAAGGAAAGCTGTATGGAAGTTGCGGAGGTCGAAGTACTTGGCCTCGGTCCTCTCGTAATAGCGCCGCATCTCGAGTATCCGGTCGAGGCCGTAGATATAGCTGAAGCCCTCGGTAGGGTTCAGCGATATCTTCAGGACCTCGCCCTCGGCCTGCGGCTTGCTCATGCCCAGATTCTCCTGGAAGAACGCGGCGGCCTCTTCCGGCGTCCATTTCCTGGTATGCAGCGCGGCGTCCGCGTAGGCGCGCGCGGCCCTGAGCGCCCTGACGTAGCAGCGCAGGAAGCGCGACCAGTACGAGGAATAGTAGCCCATCTCCTCGGAGAGGAGCTCCGAGTAGCAGGCCCAGCCGTTGGAGGTCACCGGCTGGCGGGAAATACGGCGTATCCGCGAGGGATTGGAGGCGGCCTCGAAGCTCATCAGATGAAGGCCCGGCATGACCGAGTAGGCGGTCAGCAGTTCCATCTGGGAGTAGTTGAAGCCGGCTGCGAGCACCTTTTCCTTGACCGGGGCCGGCAGCGAGTCCGCCGGGAGGAGCACGAAGAGCTCAGAAACCCTGTTGTCGTCGAGCGAGAACGGCGGGGCATAGTAGACGTAGGGCAGCACCGCGGACATGAAGCCTGGCATCCGCTTTATCAGCAGGCGCTGGCGGGGGAACTCCACCACCTTGTGCTGGTCGAAGTGCTGATAGGCGCGGTCGACCTCGTCCTGGAAGACCTTCAAGACGTCGCCGGACTCGGGGTGCTCCTTGGGCAGCTTGCGCATAACGCCCTGCCAGCCTTCGGCCTTGGCCTCCATCGCGTCCACCGTGGAGGCCTCCTTCTTCAGGTCGGACATCGAGCTCTTGAAGGCTTTCTTGGTGTAGCGCAGGGCCCCCGCCGGCGTCATGTCCAGCCCGTGCAGGCGCTCCAGGTAGAAACCGTACGTGTAGTCTCCGGAGCGGAAATCTGACGTGGAATTGGGCAGCACGTCCTTGCGGAGGAACTGGGCGTAGCGGGAGAGGGCCAGCTTCACCTTGTCCATCGTCTCGTCGAACTGCGTCTTCAGAGTGGGGTCGTAACGGGTGTAGCCGCGGAAGATCGGGACGAAATCGGAGATATTGTCCAGGGCATCCTCGGCCTGCGAGATGGCCTGCCGCGTCCAGATGGCCGGCGGCTTCGACAGGTTGCGCTCGGCCTGCAGCAGCGCGTCGGGGAGGGCGTTGAGACGGGCCAGCGCGTTGGCGGCCCGGGTGTTGTAGTTATCGTAGTCCTTCGTCATCATCTGGTAGACGATGAAGAGAGGCTCCAGGTAGTACTGCGGGCGGTTGGCCAGCCTGTTAAGGTTGGCCAGCTCGTAGATGTCCACCTCCAGCATGTGGTCGAGGACCTCGTAGTCCACGCGCAGGCGGGGCGCCATCGTGTCCTTGCGGATCTCGCCCAGCTTGGCGCGGAGCTGGCGGAAGGCCTCCAGCTGGCGAACGGCGCGCTCCGTCGTGCGCGAGGTGAGAGAGGAGTCGGCGCCGTGCAGGCCCAGCGTGGTGGCCCGCTCCGGGTCGTACATCTGTATGGTGGCCAGGTACTGGGAGAACACCTCGTTGAGCTTGGTGTCCTCGAGGGTGCCCTCGATCTCCTCGGTGGTAAGGCGGTCCTCGTAGGCGGCGGCTGGGGCGGGGTGGGACGCGGCGGAAGCCGCCAGCGCGAGCGCGACGAGTCGGAAAATAAGCTTCCTCATAGCTCTCCTCACAATACCGGTCCGCCCCCGGCCGGGGTCAGCCGCGGCTCTTGATCTTCCCGCGGCGCCGGGCCGCGGGAGCGGGCTCGAGCGCCATGTCGAGCACCTCTTCCATTCTCTCCACCGGCTTGAGGCGCATGCGGGAGCGGATCTCCTCCGGGATGTCCTCGAGCTCCTTGATGTTGACCTTCGGGAACAGGACGGTGTCTATGCCGTCGCGGAAAGAGGCGATGACCTTCTCCTTGAGGCCCCCTATCGGGAGGACCCTGCCCGTAAGCGTTATCTCCCCGGTCATGGAGAGGTTCTTGCGCACCGGCCGACCGGTGAAGAGGCTGGCCAGCGCGGTGGCCATCGTCACGCCGGCCGACGGGCCGTCCTTCGGGATCGCGCCCTCCGGGATATGCACGTGGAAGTTATGGGAATTGATGTAGGAAGCCGGTGCCAGCTCGCGCGAGCGCACGTAAGTGAAGGCGGCCTGGGCGGATTCCTTCATCACGTCGCCGAGCTTGCCGGTGAGCGTGAGGGCGCCCTTGCCGGGCACCGCCAGCGCCTCTACGGCCAGAACCTCGCCGCCGTTCTCCGTCCAGGCCAGCCCGGTGGCTATCCCGACGGCGTTGTACGAGGCCGGCGTGGCCAGGAACTTGGGGACTCCCAGGAAGTCGCCGACGTTGTCAGGGGTCACCTTGACCGAGGAGACCTTCTCCTCCACTATCTTCCTGGCCGCCCTGCGGCACATGGAAGCGAATTCACGGTTCAGGTTGCGCACGCCCGCCTCGCGGGTATAGCCCCTGATGACGGCGTCGATGCCCTTGTCGTCTATCTTCAGCGAGCCTTCCTTGAGGCCGTGCTCCTTGAGCTGGCGGGGGATCAGAAACTTCTTCGTTATCTCGATCTTCTCGTCGTGGGTGTAGCCGCTGAAGTCGATGATCTCCATGCGGTCCCGCAGGCTGACCGGGATGCCCCACAGCGTGTTGGCGGTGGCTATGAACATCACCTTGGAGATGTCGAACGGCACGTCCAGGAAATGGTCGTTGAACTCGGAGTTCTGTTCGGGGTCGAGCACCTCCAGCAGCGCCGCCGCCGGGTCGCCGCGCCAGTCGGAGCCCATCTTGTCTATCTCGTCCATCAGGAAGACCGGGTTGCGGGAGCCCGCCTTCTTCATGCTCTGCATAAGGCGTCCCGGCATCGAGGCGACGTAGGTGCGGCGGTGGCCGCGGATCTCCGCCTCGTCGCGGACGCCGCCGAGCGACATCCGCACGAACTTGCGGCCCATCGAGCGCGCTATGGACCTGGCTATGGAGGTCTTGCCCACTCCGGGGGGGCCCACGAAGCAGAGGATGGGCCCCTTTAGCTTCTCGGTCAGCTTGCAGACCGCGAGGTACTCGAGCACGCGCTCCTTCGGCTTCTTCAGGCCGAAATGGTCCTCGTCGAGTATCGTCTTCGCCTTCCCGAGGTCGATCTCGTCCTTGGTCTCGGCGTTCCAGGGCAGGGAGACCAGCCAGTCCAGATAAGTGCGGCTTACGGTGGACTCCGGCGAGAACGGCATCATCTTGGACAGGCGCGCCAGCTCCTTCTCCGCGGCGGCCTCGGCCTCCTTGGACATCTTGGCGGCCTTGATGCGCTTCTTTAGCTCGTCTATCTCCTTGGAGAAGTCGTCCTTCTGGTGCAGCTCCTTCTGGATCGCCTTCATCTGCTCGTTGAGATAGTATTCCTTCTGCGATTTCTCTATCTGCGTCTTGACGCGGGTGTGGATCTTCTGCTCGATGTCGAGGATCTCCACTTCCTTGGCCAGGAACTTGATCAGCTTCTCGAGGCGCTCGGCGGGGCTCTCGGTCTCCAGCACCTCCTGCTTGTCCGGCAGGCTGAACATCGAGTTGGCGGCTATGGTATCGGCCAGGCGGGCGGGGTCCTCGATCTGCTGCAGCATGGAGGCAGAATCGAGCGTGATCCGGGTGCCGAGCTTGACGTAGGCCTCGAAGACCTCCACGGCGTGGCGCATCAGCGCGATCACCTCGGGGGTCCTGGTCCGCTCCTCCTCGGGATATTCGACCTCGGCCTGCAGGTAAGCGCCGGAGGGATCGAGGGTGATCTTCGGAACGCGGGCCCGCCTGCGGCCCTCCAGGAAAACGCGCATCGTGCCGTCTGGCATCTTCAGGGACTGCGAGATCACGCTGACCACGCCGTACTGGTAAAGGTCCTCGGGAGCGGGGTCGTTGACGGAAGGCTTGTTCTGAGCGAGGGCCAGGATGTGCTTGCCCGCGGCCAGCGCGGCCTCGATGGCGGCCACCGATTTGGGCCGGTCCACGGAGAGGGGGAGGGCCATATAGGGGAACATCACGACGTCCCTGATGGCTATGGCGGGCAGCGCCGCCGGGAAGGTCTGCTCGTTATTTCCTTTTTCTTGCATTATCGTGCACCTGGGAACCCTGCCCCCGAAAAACGGCCGCGCCCCCGCCCCGGGAGGTGCGGGCGGGCGCGGAAGCGAGTATTACTGCTTGCGGTGCTCGAGCACCGAGTCGATTATGCCGTATTCCGCCGCTTCGGCCGCGGAGAGGTAGAAGTTGCGCTCCATGTCGGCGCGCACTTTCTCGGCCTTCTGTCCGGTGTGCTTGGCCATTATGTCTATCAGCCGCTTCTTGTTCTCCTGCATCTCGCGGCTCTCGATCTCTATGTCGGTGGCCTGGCCGGAGATCCCGCCGCCCCAGATCAGCGGCTGGTGGATCATGAGGCGGGAGTTCGGCAGAGCGTAGCGCTTGCCCTTGGAGCCGGCGGCGAGCAGCACGGCGCCGAAGCTCATCGCCATGCCCATGCAGATCGTCGAGATCGGGGCCTTGATGAACTGCATCG
>DAIENX010000031.1:0-28430 GCA_027340875.1 Elusimicrobiota bacterium | reverse complement strand
GCCCGTGTCCGGCTCCGTGATGATAAATCCCTCAGGAGCGGAGGAATGGTCGAAGGCTGACGTTGAGACGCCTCTGGACCCTGACGACGAGATCAAGACGGCATCGGACGGCCAGGCAGAGGTCTACCTGGACGACAAGGGCGTCATCTTCCTTGACCGCAATACCGAGCTTACGGTCTCCTCGCTCGAGCAGCAGGACGCGTCGCTTTCCCTGAAAGCCGGCTCGCTGGTGGCGAAGATAAAGCACTTCCTGAACGAGAAGTTCAAGTTCGCCGTGCGCACGCCGTCGGCTGTCTGCGCAGTGCGCGGTACCGAGTTCGCGGTGGAGTACTCGCAGCTTTCCGGCGAGGCGGCGGCAGCCGTATACGACGAGGGCCGGGTAGAGGTCAGCGTTACCGGAGAGCCCGGCAAGGACCCGCAGCAGTTCACGCTGGAGAAGAACACCGAACTGGTAGTGGACCCGTCCCGCAAGCGCTTCCACCCGGAGAAGATCTTCCGCATGGGCAGGCACCGCGGTACGCTAGGGCAGGTGCGCAAGCGTCTCTCGGCGCTTAAGGGCTGGAAGCCGCTCTCGCCGCAGAAAAGGGCCGTCCTCCGCGAACGCGCCCTCAAGCGCGAAGTGATACGCCGCCAGCTCAACAGGAAGCCCGCCTCCAAGGCGCGGAAGGCCGTTAAGAAACGCGTGAAGGGCCGCTCGAAGAGCGGCACGCGCTAGGAGCGCCGCTTGCGCCTTTTCGTCTCCACCACTTTCGACCGCGACTTCACCGAAGGCCTGGCGGCGGCCGCGGACTACGCCCGCGCCAACTCCGGCCAGGGCGCGGTGAAGTGGGTAGCGCCGGAGAACTTTCACCTGACCTACGCCTTCCTCGGCGACCTCGGGGAGAAGGCCGCCGCGGCGGCCGCTGAGGCTGTAAAGTCCGCCGCGGAAGGCCAGCGCGCTTTCGACATCACGACCGGGGCGATAGGTATGTTCCCCTCCGCCCGGCGCCCTTCCGTGATCTGGGTCGGAGTCGATCAGGGGGCGCTGGAGCTCAGGGCGCTGGCCGCCAGGCTGGCGGAGTTCCTGGCGGCCTCCGGCATCATGTTCGAGAACCGTTTCGAACCGCACATAACCGTGGGCCGGGTTAAAGGGCCGCTTCCAGAGGGCTTCTCCAGGCGCGTGACCGGGTACTCTCCCTCGCGCCGCGGCCGCAGCCGCGTCGCCTCTGTCGAGCTTACGCGCAGCGAGCTGACCCCCGAGGGGCCTGTCTACACGAGGATGACATCGGTGAACCTGCTATGAAGAAGCTGAAGACCGCCTTGCTTATCCTCTCGCCGCTGCTGCTGGCCCTCTCGCTCTATTTCTTCTGGCCGGGGCGCCCGGTACAGGTGGTGATACCCGAGGGCGCCGGTGCCGGCGCCGTGGCGTCCCAGCTCAGGCAGGAGGGCGTCATCCTCAGCGCCACCTGGTTCAAGGCCCTGGTGAAGCTTACCGGCACCGGCAAGAAGATGATGCCGGGCGAATACTCCCTGAGGACGATGATGTCCGCCGAGGAGGCGCTCTGGGTGATCACGCACAACACCTACGTCAGCGACGTCAGAGTGGTGATCCCGGAAGGCTGGCGGATGGAGCAGGTAGCCGAGCGCCTGGAGGCTAACGGCATAACGCCGGCGGACAAGTTCCTGGAGCTCGCCCGCGCGCAGAAGATGGAGGGCTACCTTTTCCCCTCCACCTACCGTCTGCGCAAAAATACCCCCCCACAGGAAGTCATTAATTTGCTAAAATCTGAATTCGACCGGCAGATGTCGCCGTTGTTCTCTAAAGTATTTCCGGACCAGCTGGACGCCAGAAAGGCCCTGATCATCGCCTCTATAGTCGAGAGGGAGGCCGTTGACGACAGCGAGCGGCCGCTGATAGCGGCCGTATACATCAACAGGTACCGGAAGAAGATGCCGCTGGAAGCGGACCCCACTACCCAGTACGCGCTGGGCTACTGGAAAAAGGCCCTGACCTACAAGGACCTTAAGTACAAGTCCCCGTACAATACCTACGTGGTGGGCGGCCTGCCGCCTGGCCCCATATGCAGCCCGGGGTACAAGTCGGTGGCGGCCGTGATGTCCCCCGCCAACCTGGACGCGCTGTACTTCGTGGCCGACGGACGCGGGAAGCATATCTTCAACTCCAGCTTCAAGGAGCACCTCAAGGCCAAGAAGCGAGTGGAGAGAGCGGCGAGAGAGAACAAGTAACCGATCTAGGGCGTGTAGCTCAGCTGGGAGAGCGCCTCGTTCGCAACGAGGAGGTCAGGGGTTCGATCCCCCTCACGTCCACCAAATTGAAAAAGCCCCTTAGCGGGGCTTTTTCAATTTGGTCCCCGGGATGGATGTCCTGAGTTTCGTTGGGAACGAGGCGCTAAGCTTCCGGCGGTCGCAACGAGGTGAGGGCCGGCGAAGAGCGGAGCAGAATTATGCTCCGCGTCCGGCCCGCAAGGGCGGAGGCGGTTGCCTGCGTAGCGCAACCGCCGAGCCGGGGCCGCGGAAAACCGCTATGCGGTTTATCCGTGGCGTCAGGGGTTCGATCCCCCTCACGTCCACCAAATTCAGCCCCCGATAAGGGGGCTGAATTTTTTTCCGGTGGACGTGAAGCGGGACATGATCATGTCCCGCGTGCCCGCTTTTCCCGCATATCTTCTCGAATAAATTGTAAAATTTAGAAGAGGCCGATGTAAGGAGAACCTATGGCAGAATATTTCCCGCTGAAAGAGAAGACGCGTTTCGAGTACAAGTTCACCAGCACCGAGTTCGACGGCACCGCCCGCGTCTTCATCGACATCCTGTCCGTCAAGAAGAAGGCCGCCAAGACAGTGGCCGAGGCCAGGATGATCTTCGAGCTGCGCGATTCCCATACCACCCAGTACCTGATAACTCGCGACGCGAAGTGGCTGACCACCGCCGACGGCGTCATAATCGGCGGCCGCCGCGAGTTCCCCCTGCCGCAGAAAGAGGGCGCCAAGTGGGACGAATATCCGGACTCCAGCGAGATAATCTCCCTCTCCGACAAGGTCTCCATCAAGGCCGGCAAGTTCGCCAAGTGCATGAAGGTGGTCACGATGCTCGGCGGCGGGGACGCCGGCAAATCGGTGCGCTACTACGCCCCGGGCGTCGGCTATATACTCGAGGAGTACAACGGAGAGGATAAGACCTGCGAGCTGGAGCTGGTAGCCGTTTCGCAGGTCCCGGAGGAGAAGAAGAAGGGCAGGAAATAACCCCTTACTGGAGCGGACATGGCATCACCGACTATAAAAGAGCTTCTGCAGGGAGAACCGCGCGCCGGCGCGGCCGCCCGCGGCTGGATAAAGACCCGCCGCGACTCCAAGACCCATTCCTTCGCCGAGCTCAACGACGGCTCTTGCCGCGAGAGCCTGCAGGTGGTGCTCTCTCCGGAGAACGGGGATTTCTCGGCGGTGCTTCCGCAGCTTACCACCGGGACCGCGGTGGAGATAAAAGGCGACCTGGTGGCCTCTCCCGGCTCCGGCCAGAAGGTGGAGCTCAGGGCAAAAGCTGTCAAGATCTACGGCCCCTGCGACCCGGAGAAATACCCGATACAGAAGAAGAAGACCTCCGACGAGTTCCTGCGCACCGTGGCGCATCTCCGTCCGCGCACCAACAAGTACGCGGCCATGCTGCGCGTCCGCGCCGAACTCGCGCATGCCGTGCACGACTACTTCCGGAGCAACGGCTTCACTTACGTTCACACCCCCCTCTTCACCGCGTCTGATTGCGAGGGGGCCGGCCAGATGTTCACGGCCACCGCGTTCGACCTCACCCGGCTCAAGGACGTCCCTAAGACCGAGGCAGGGGAGATAGATTTTTCCAAGGACCTCTTCGGCAAGAAGGTCGGCCTGAGCGTTTCCGGCCAGATGGAGGGCGAGGCCCTGGCCCTGGCGCTGGGCAAGATCTACACGTTCGGTCCGTCGTTCCGAGCCGAAAATTCCAATACCTACCGCCATTGCGCCGAGTTCTGGCAGATAGAGCCGGAGATGGCCTTCTACGAGCTTGAGGACGATATGGACCTGGCCGAGGACTTCGTGCAGTCCATAACCAGGGCCGTTATAGAGAAATGTCCTTCCGACCTGGAGCTGTTCGCGAAGTTCGTGGAGCCGGCGCTGATGGACAACCTGAAGAACATCACCGGCAACAGGTTCGAGCGCCTGCATTACTCGGACGCGGTGAAGATACTGGAGCCGGAGAACGGCCGTTTCGAGCTCAAGGTGAAATGGGGCGTCGACCTGGCCAGCGAGCACGAGCGCTTCCTGGTCGAGAACTATTTCAAGAAACCGGTGATGATGCACAACAAGCCGAAAGAGGTGGCCGCCTTCTATATGAAGCTGGACGACGACGGCAGGACCGTCCGCGGTATGGACGTGCTGGTGCCGCGTATCGGCGAGATCATCGGCGCCAGCGAGCGCGAGAACAGACTGGACGTCCTCGAGGCCCGTATGCGCGAGCTGAGGATGAAGGTGGACGACTATCAGTGGTTCCTGGACCTTAGGCGCTTCGGATCCGTGCCGCATTCCGGCTTCGGGATGGGCTTCGAGCGCATGATGATGCTGATAACCGGCATCTCCAACATCCGCGACGTGACCGCCTTCCCGCGAGTTCCCGGCTACGCCGAGTTCTGAACCGGCGGAAAGCGGCAGTGAAGGCCGGGGCTGTCCCCGGCCTTTCGCTTTTATCCCTGTCCGGAGGCCGCGCCGAGGCCGCGCAGCTGCTGTTCCACGGCCCTGGAGATGCGGAGGTTCTCGCCGTAATCGGCGAGCATGAAGAACAGCAGCGGCTTTGAGACGACGGTGACCAGCGTCGGACCTTCAGGCGTCCCCTCAAGGCGCACGCCGACGCTGCTGCCGAACGTGGCCAGGTCTATGGGCGTGTGCGCGGCCAGCCTGCCGGCGGCCGGGTCGCTCTCGGTTATCACGCAGCGTAGCGGCCCCTTTAGGAAGCTGGAGGCGGCCGCGAAAAGGCGGTCTCTGCCAAGCGGGCTTTCGAAGCTGCGCGACTGCCTGACGGAGTAAATGTCCCTGCCGGTCTCTCCGGCCGCGGCTTTCCTCGCCTTGACCACGTGCAGCGTTCCCATTATCAGCGACAGCGCCGTGGCGAATACGATCGCGTTGGCTATGGCTTCCGCCAGGGCGCGTCTTGCCGGCATGATGTTCAGGGCCGGGAAAAATATCCCCAGGAAGAAAACTATCCCGGTGACGACGAATATTTTGGCGTAGTATTTCAGCATTCCGCCTCCGGGAGTATTCTATAAAATTTCACGGCGCGGACCGATATTCTATAATCTACTGGTCGCACCGGAGGGAATATGCAAAGAGACAGCGCGCTGGCGCTCCTGCGCCGGCATGTGAGCAACGAGAACATGATCAAGCACTGCCTGGCTTCCGAGGCCGTGATGCGGGCACTGGCCGCGCGCCTGGGCCGGGACCAGGAGCTCTGGGGCCTGGCCGGCCTGCTCCACGATGTGGACGTGGAGCTGACCGCCGGGGACATCTCGCGGCACACCCACGAGGCGGAAAGGATACTGCGCGAGAGCGGCCTGCCTGAGCATCTGATAGAGGCGGTCAAGCTGCACAACGAGGCGGCCCACGGCGGCAGGAAGCGTTCCGAACAGTTCCATAACGCTCTGGCGGCCGCTGAGACCGTCACCGGCCTGATAACGGCCACGGCGCTGGTCTACCCGGACCGGAAGCTTGCCGGCGTGAAGGCCTCCTCGGTGGTCAAGCGCATGAAGGACAAGCGCTTCGCCGCCTCGGTGGACAGGTCCATAATCATGGAATGCGAGCGTCTGGGGCTCAGGCTCGAGGAGTTCGTGGAGCTGGCGCTGGCCGCTATGCGCGGCATCTCCGGCGAGCTGGGGCTCTGATCACTTCCTGGTCAGCCGAAGTATCTCGCTCACCAGCACGGCCGGGTCATACGGCTTTGTCACTATCCCGGCGACCTGGGTGTCCAGCCGCCTGCGGTGGATCTCGGCAAGGTCCAGCGCGGTAAACGCCAGTATAGGGCTGTCAGCTGCCCTGGTTATAGCTTTTACGGCCTCTTCCGGACGCATGTCCGGCAGGAGCAGGTCCAGCAGGACGAGGTCCGGACGGTCCTTCTGGGCCGAGGCCACTCCCGCGGCGGCGGTACGGGAGCAGGAGACCTGCATGCCGTTGGCCTCGAGGCGCATCTTGACCAGCGCGGCGTGCTGCGGCTCGTCCTCTATCAGCAGTATCCTAGGCATATATCCTCTCCCTCGCGGCGCGCAGCGCCGCGATGAAACCGTCCTCGTCCGTGAAATCGTCCGGGTACAGCAGGGTGATTATTCTTGAGGACGCTTCCTGGGGGCTTATGCCCCCTGCCTTCTCCAGCGCTCCCTGCACGAAGGCCATGGCCTTGGCCGACTCCTTTGTGCCGCAGTCCGGCAGGAAGACCAGCAGGTCCCACTCTCCGCCGGTCACTCGGGCGTGCGAACTCCGAAGCGAGTTCTTTATCGAGGCGCACACGCCGCCGCTCTTCTCGTGGGAGCTCTCCGCCGATATCCGCACGTTCTCTGGGAGCGCCAGGGCCAGCGCGCAGAAACGTTTCTTTGGCGAGGCCGCGGCCAGTTCCCGCCTGACCAGCAGGCGGGCCGAATCCGAGAAGGAGCGGAGCGGCAGCAAGGCGAAGAACTTGCACCAGCCTCCGGGCTCGCTCTCGGCCCAGATGCTCCCTCCGTGCATCTCCATTATGCCGCGGCTTATGGCCAGCCCCAGCCCGGTCCCCTTTATTCCGGCCGCGCCGGTGTTGTTCAGCTGCGTGAACTTACCGAACAGCTTCGGCAGGTCCTCCGGCTGTATGCCGGGGCCCGTGTTCTCCACGCAGAAGAGCGCCTGCCCTTCCATGGGTGACAGCGAAAGCGTGATCTTCCCGGCTTCGGGCGTGAACTTGATGGCGTTGGAGACCAGATTGTCCAGGACCTGCCGCAGCTTGTTGGCGTCGCAGTAGGCCGTCATCGGTCCGGCCGGGAGCAGCCTGTCCAGCTTGACGCTCCTTTCCGCTGCCAGCCGGACGTAGTCTTCGGCCGTGGAGGCCAGCAGGGCGCGCAGGTCGGTCTCCGCCACGTCCATAGGCATCACGCCGGCCTCCATTTTGGTGATGTCCAGCAGCGAGTCGATAAGGCCGTTCAGCCTGGTCACGTTGTCGAGACCCATCCGGAGCAGTTCCTTCTGCTGCTGTGATACGGGCCCGGTGCTGCCGTCGTAGATCAGGTCCATGGACTCCCGCACTATGGTCAGCGGAGAACGCAGCTCATGCGAAACGCGGGAGATGAACTCCCCCCTGTTGTACTCCAGCTCGCGCCTGGCGGTCAAGTCGTGCAGTATCACCAGGCGGCTGCGCTCGCCGGCCCAGTCTATCTCGGCTTCGCGTATCTGCAAAGGGACTTTTCTGCCGTCCTGCCGCAGCAGGTCCAGTTCGACCGGACCGTCCGTTGCCGGCGGCAGCGCGTACGGAGAGGAAAGGATATTGTCGAGTTCCCTTCCGGTCAGGCGTTGGGCGCTCAGGTTGGCGAAGGCGACTACCCCGCCTCCCCGGACGACGATTATGCCATCCGGAAGCTTCTCCAGCAGCGCGCGCAGGCTGGTCTCGACCTGCGTTATCCGCGCCTCGTTGCGGGCCCGCTCTATCGCGAAGCGTATCGAGTAGGAGAGGCTGGGAGCCGTCAGCGCTCCCTTGACTATATAGTCCTGGGCCCCTTTCTTCACCAGCTGTACGCCCAGCATCTTCTCGTAGCGTCCGGTCATCACTATGATGGGGCGCCCCTGGAACATCTCCCGGGCGGAGATCAGCGTCTTGGCGCCGAAAGAGTCGGGCAGGTTCAGGTCGAGCAGTATGACGTCCGCCCTTTCCGCTTCGTCCCTGGCGCACGCCTGCTCCAGGGAGCCGGCTTCGGACAGCTCGAACTGGGGCGGCACCGCCGAGTTGAGGAGGTTCTCCACGACCTTGGCGTCGTGAGGATTATCCTCGACAAGCAGCACCTTTATGGCTCGGGTGACCCCCGGCATATCCCCCCCGGTTTTTCAAAATCAGAAGACCGCGGCCTGCGCGGTCACCGAAACGTTACGATGAGAACTTCCTTCCCCACCTCAAGGTTAATATATATCTCCGGTACGGTCAATAGCCTGTTGAGTACATACGAAAAAACCGCCGGTTTTGCCGGCGGTTTTTTGATGCTGCTGGGTGAGTTTACTGGAAGAAGTAGATGTTCGCCACGTAGTTGTACGTCTGGTCCCCCACGGTGAAGGGCTCGTCCAGCTTGTAGGTCCTGGAGGCGATGAACTCCTTCTTGTTGTCGGCCAGGAACTTCTTGTAGTCGGCGAGCTTCTGGGCTATGCCGGCCTCGTCGGCCGCTATCTTCGACTTGAAGCCTAGCAGCTTGCCGATATAGACCATCGAGAAGGAGGCGTCCTTCTCCACCAGCGCGACCTTGCCGGTCAGCAGGTCGAAGTCGATGTCGTCGCCGTTCTTGAGCTGGCGCAGCTGGACCTCGTGGTCCTCGTTCGCATCGGGCTGCGTCAGGTAGTAGACGTTGAAAGTGGGGCGGAAGACGTCGTTCTTGATCATGAACGCGGCCACCGGGGTCATCTCCTTCTGCTCGAGGGCCTCGAGCAGCATGTGCTGCTCCTTCTTCATGGCCTCCTGGCTGAGGGCGTCGTAGTTCATGCCGTCGCCGTTGAACATCCGGATCACGCGGCCGTCGGCGGATTCGTACTTCAGGACGCCGAACTCGTTCTTGTACTCGGTGGAGAGGACCTTCATCCCGAACTTGCCGATGATGGGGGTCCAGAAGGAGACGAACTCCTTGAACTCGGCCTCGGTCTTGGCGTAGGTTAAGAGCTGGCTCTTGGAGGCCTGCGCGTAAAGATGCATGTTGGTGGTTATCTCGCCGGAGTAATGGCCGCATTTCTCGCCGTTCTCCAGGCTGAGCACCGGGGCCGGGACCGCGGAAGCGGGGACCTTGATGTCGGCGGCGGAGATACCGTTGAGCTCCGTCGCGTAGAGGGCGCCGGCGCTGAAAATGGCCGCCGCAGCTATCGCTAATTTCTTCATTAAATGCCTCCTGCGCTGCTATGTTATCCTAATTTTATATTTTAAGTCCGGCGCGAAAAAGGGCTGAAGGTCCGTGTCCGGCCTAGGACATAAGGCCTATGATCTTAGTCAACCTTCCAGTGCCGCGGCGCCAGGAGCTGGGCTCGCCACTTGCCGAAGGCCTTGCCCCTGGATTCCATCCCCTGCAGGAAGCGGCGTATCCTCGGGCTTATCCTGGCCCCGGTGGCCCCGGCCAGCGGGGTTCCGGGCAGCGGCATGAAGGCATGGGTATGTATCATCGCGCCGAGCGCCGAAAGGCGCGAGATCATCTCCATCGAGGCGTCCTCGTCCTCAGCCGTCTCGCCCGGCAGGCCGAAGATGAAATCCAGGTACGGGGTTATGTGGAATTCCTTGCAGAGCCTGGCCGCGGAGTATATCTCCTCCGGGCCGTGGCCGCGCCTTACCGCGCCGAGCGCTCGCGGGCTGGCCGTCTGCGCGCCGATTATAAGGCGGCGGTTGGCGGCGTACTTCTTCACCAGCCCCAGTGTTTCCGGGGTGACGTGGTCGGGGCGCACTTCTGACGGGAACGAGCCCACGAAGATCCTGCCCCCTCTCCTGTCCGCCAGTTCCCCTGCGCGGCGCATGAACTCGGTAAGGGCGGGCAGGTCCAGCCTGCGGCCGTCGGAAGAACCGTAGGCGAAGGCGTCCGGAGTTATGAACCGGATGTCGTGCAGGCCGCGTGAGAACATGAGGCTCATCATCGCCAGTATCTGCTCCAGCGGCCGGTGGCGCGGCCTGGCCCCGAAAAGGAAGGAGGTCTGGCAGTAGGTGCAGGCGTAAGGGCAGCCGCGGGTGATCTCGATAGGGCCGAACAGCCCGTAGCCCGGCGAGAGCGCCGGGAAGGCCGAGAGGTCGGCCCGGGTGCCTTTTATGACGCGGCCGGCCGGCCTGTTGCCGGCCCCGATGGCGGCCAGCAGCGGCGGCAGGACGTTCTCCCCCTCTCCGGCAACGGCATAATCGAAGCCTATGGAGAGCGCGTCCTCGGGCAGGGCGCTGGTATGCGGGCCCCCGGCTATGAAGATAGCGTCAGGAGCTTCCCTCCGCAGTTTTCCGACTATCTCCGCGGTGGAATCGCGCTGGCAGGAAAAGAAAGAGAAGCATGCGGCCGCCCGCAGGCCTTCGGCCGCGGTCTTGCGCAGGGCGGCGGCCATACCGCGCGGCGTGGCCGGGAACAGGGCCGTTACTCCGGCGCTCCTGTGGCGCTCCAGCGCCGCAGCGAGGGCATTGATGCTGCTGCGGTTCTCCCGGCTGTAATAGAATACGGCCCGGACGCTCATTCTCCCCCTGCCCGCGCCGTCCTCAGCGCGGCGGGGATGAGGAAGGCGTAGGCCCTGGCGCCCGTCATGCTCAGCCACGGCAGGAACACCAGGTCCTTAAGGACGGAGGCGGCCACCGTCCAGGGCCTGAGGTCCAGCGAGGTCTGGGAGTGACGGAAGCCCTTCACGACGTAGATGTCCGGGACTATGAAGTTTATGGCGGCGGTGACCATCAGCAGAGGGAACAGGCGGACTTTCCAGCCGTCGGTAGCCGCCGCGCTCATGGCGAAGGAGTCCTTGATGCCGGTGCGCAGGTCGACCACGGCGTATTCCGAGAACATGTACGTGAGATAGACGATCACGCCTGGCAGCACCAGCAGCAGCGCGCCGCCGGTGGTCGCCAGCCCCAGCAGGAAGCTGACCGCGATGGCCCGGTGATAGACCGGGAACGCGCTGAAGAGGTCGCCGTAGCCGCCGCCGGCCCCCCGGGCTATCTTTATGTAGACGAGGTTCGCTCCGACAGTTACCGGAGTGATGACCAGCGCCATGTAGGGAAGCGCGGTCAGCATGGTGTGCGTGCGGCTTATTATCAGGAAGGTGCCGGCGGAAAGCGCGGCCTGCGTGAGCGCTACGGCTAGCACCAGCGGCAAGCGGGAGACGTAATCGTCCCAGGCCCTGGTGAACCAGGACACGGCGGCCCTGTCCATCTCAATGCCCCGCATGGGCCTCCTCGTAGAGCGAGCTCGCGCGGTAGGAGCTGCGCACCAGCGGGCCGGACATGACGGCTTTGAAGCCGGCGGCCCTGGCCTTGTCCGCCCAGAAGGCGAACTCCTCCTCCGTGTAATACCTCGCTACCGGCCTGTGGTTTTTTGACGGCGCGAGATATTGGCCCAGCGTCAGCAGGTCGCAGCCGGCCCCGGCCAGGTCGCCAATGGCGCGCTGCAGCTCCTCAGCGCTCTCGCCGAGGCCGAGCATGATGCCGGACTTGGTCAGGATATCGGGCCTGAGGCGCTTGGAATTGGAGATAACGGCCAGCGAGCGGGAATAGTCGGCGCCGGCCCTGGCCCCGGCGTAGAGGCCGGAGACCATCTCCAGGTTGTGCCCCAGCACGTCCGGCTCCGAGGCCAGAACGGTCTCGAGCGCCTTCAAGTTCCCCTGGAGATCGGGTATGAGGGGCTCGGTTCGTATGCCCGGGGAGAGCTCCTTTATCAGACGGTTCGTCTCGGCGAAATGCGCGGCGCCGCCGTCCGGCATGTCGTCCCTGGTCGGCGAGGTGAAGACGACGTATTTGAGTTCCCACTCGCGGCAGAGCTCGGCCGCGCGGCGGGGCTCGCCGGGGTCCGGCGGCAGGGGCCTGTCCTTCTTGACGGCGCAGAAGGCGCAGCCGCGCGTGCAGATGTCGCCTAGTATCAGGAACGTGGCCTCCCCGTCGGAGAAGCACTTGCCCTTGTTCGGGCAGCGGGCCTCGTCGCAGACGGTGTGCAGGGAGAGTTGGGAAAGGCGCGCGGCCGTGCCGGCGGCCGAGGAGCCGCGCAGGCCGGCCTTGTTCCTGCGCGCTTCCCTGAGTATCCAGTCCGGCAGCGTCGGCATTATTCCGCTATTTTAAGATGCAGTTCCTTGAGCTGCTTCTCGTCTATCGGGGAAGGGGCCTCGCTCATCGGGCAGGAGCCGCTGGTGGTCTTGGGGAAGGCTATCACGTCGCGGATGGAGTCCGTGCCGCAGATGATGCCTACCAGTCGGTCGTAGCCGATGCCGATGCCGCCGTGAGGCGGTGCGCCGTAGTCGAGCGCGTTGACTATCATGCCGAAGCGGCGCTGCACGGCTTCCTTGTCGTAGCCCATCAGGCCGAAGATCTTCTCCTGCATGGCTCGGCTGTGGTTGCGGACGGAGCCGGAGCCCAGTTCCACGCCGTTGAGCACCAGGTCGTACTGGCAGGAGCGGACGTTGCCGGGGTCGGTATCCAGCTTATGCGCCTCTTCGGGCAGCGGCGCGGTGAAGGGGTTGTGCGTGAAGGTCCAGTTGCCGGACTCGGCGTCCTTCTCGAGCAGCGGGAAGTGGCGGACCCAGAGGAAGGCCCATTTCTTGAGCTTGGCGGGCTCGAGGCGGGCTATCAGTTCGTTGCGCAGCGCGCCTAGGCAGGGCGCGGCCACCGCGGCCTTGTCGGCGGCGATGAAGACGGCGTCCCCGTCCTTTGCTTCCATGCGTTCTTTCAGCGACGCCTGCTCGGAGTCGGAAATGAACTTGAGCGTAGGGGATTCCCACTTGCCGTCCTTGAAGCGCAGCCAGACGAGGCCCTTGGCTCCCAGCTTCTTCACGAGCTCGGTGAGCTTGTCCATGTCGCCGCGGCTGAAGGCGGCCCCGCCTTCGCCCTTTATCGCGCGTACGACGCCCCCCTCGGCCAGCGCGTCCGAGAACACCTTGAAGGCCGAGGTCTTGAAGACGTCGGAGCAGTCCTTGATCTCCAGCGCGTAGCGCAGGTCGGGCTTGTCGGAGCCGTACCTGAGCATCACGTCGGAGAACTCCATCTCCGGGAACGGCGCGGCTATCTCCTCGCCCAGGCCGGTGAAAACGGCCTTCATCATGCCCTCTACCACTTTGGCCACGTCCTGTTCGTCCACGAAGGACATCTCCAGGTCTACCTGCGTGTGCTCGGGCTGGCGGTCGGCGCGGAGCTCCTCGTCGCGGAAATTGCGGGCGAGCTGGAAGTAGCGGTCCATGCCGCTCATCATCAGCACCTGCTTGAACTGCTGAGGCGACTGCGGCAGAGCGTAGAACTCGCCGGGGCTGTTGCGGGACGGGACCACGAAGTCCCGCGCGCCCTCCGGGGTGGAGCGGGTGAGCATCGGGGTCTCTATCTCGTTGAAGTCCAGGCCGTAGAGGTAGTCGCGGATGATCTGCGAGAGGCGGCTGCGAAGCACGAGGTTCTTGGCCATCTTCGGTCTGCGCAGGTCGAGGAAACGGTACTTGAGGCGGGTCTCCTCGGAGACGCCCGCGTGCTCGCCGAGGTCGAAAGGCAGCGGCTGTGAGACGTTGAGGACCTCTATCGCCGAGGCTTCCAGCTCTACCTCGCCGGTAGGCATGCTCTTGTTGGCGTTGGCGCCGGGGCGGAGCCGCACCTTGCCGGTGACGCGCAGCGCGTACTCGCTCTTGGCTTCCTCCGCGGTCTTGAAGACGGGATTGTCCGGGGCGACGACTACCTGCGTGACGCCGTAGAGGTCGCGCAGGTTGATGAAGAGGACTCCTCCGTGGTTGCGCTTGGAGTCGTTCCAGCCGCAGAGCGTGACGGTCTGTCCGGCGTTGGAGGCGTTGAGCTCCCCGCAGGTGTGGGTGCGGAGGGCGGTGGCTTTTGAAGGGTTGTTGGTCATGGTCTGTATCATTGTATCGGCTTCCAAAGATTTGTTCTGCTATAGCGTTGGTATGGCCATCCGGCCCGCGATTCCGCGCTCCCGCCATACTGCAAGGGAACCGTTGCGCGGTTCCAGTTCCGTTTCGGGTCGACCGGGGCCTAGCCTCGCCCGCCCTGGAAGATGGAAACCCTTGCGTCGGTTTCCCCCCGCCTTTCGGAAATTATGGCGGGGACCCCCCTTCCGCAAAGGGCGCTCGAGGCTAGGCCCCGGCCGCCAAAAGTGATCAATCGCGTATAACGCGATACAGCGACTTGCGAACACGGTCAGGCGCTTCCGCGAACGGGATGGTGGCCTGCTCGCCTTTCTCTTTAAGGGGTTTTAATGTCACCGTCCCGGCCTTGAGCTCGTCCTCGCCGAGCAGCAGGGCGAAGGAGGCGCCGCTCTTGTCGGCGGAGCGCATCTGCGACTTGAGGCTAAGCTCGAAATTGGAGAAGTCGGCGGTCAGCCCGGCGGCGCGCAGGGCCGAAAGGAGCCCGAAGGCCTTATCCCCCGCCTCCTTGGCCGCGGCGATCACGAAGGCTTTTGGCGAATCGTCCAGCGCGTGCTTGTCCTTCAGCAGCATGGCCAGCCGGTCCACTCCGAGCGCCCAGCCTATGGCCGGCGCGGCCGGGCCGCCCATGGACTTCACGAGGTCGTCGTAGCGGCCCCCGCCGCAGACGGCGTCCTGGCTGCCCAGCGCGGAGCTGCGGACCTCGAAAACAGTGCGGGTGTAATAATCCAGGCCGCGCACGAGGCCCGGGTTGACGCTGAACTTTACTCCGGAGAGCTTCAGCAGATCCTGGACGCGCGTGAAATGGGCGGCGCAGTCCGGGCAGAGCGTGAGCTTGGGCGCGGTCTCGGCCAGCCAGGGGCCGTCTATCTTGCAGTCGAGGGCCCGGAGAGGGTTGCGCTCTATGCGGCCGCGGCACGGCTCGCACAGTTTCTCCGAGCAGCCGCGCAGGTAGGCCAGCAGGGTCTGCCGGTAGTTCTTGCGGCATTCCGCGCAGCCGAGGGAATTCAGGTCCACGGAGCAGCCGGGCAGGCCGGCCTTCTCCAGGAACTTCAGCAGCATGACGATGGTCTCGGCGTCGGCGAAGGGCGAGGCGTTGCCGATGTACTCCGCCCCTACCTGCTCGAACTCCCTGAAGCGCCCGGCCTGCGGCCGTTCGGCGCGGAACATGTTTCCGATGTAATAGAACTTCGCGTTGCGGCCGCTCTGGGACAGGTTCTGCTCGATGTAGGCGCGCACGACCCCGGGGGTGCCTTCCGGTCTCACGGCGACCTCGCGCCCGCCTCCGTCGGTGAAGGCGTACATCTCCTTCTCGACTATGTCGGTGGTCTCCCCCGTGGATTTGACGAAAAGCTCCTTGGACTCTATGGTCGGGACGCGCAGTTCCCTGTAGCCGTAGAGCGCGAAGACCTCTCGGGCCGCCGCCTCTATCGTGGTGAAGAGCGTGGAGTCGGGCGGCAGCAGGTCGCGGAAGCCCCGCAGGGAGTGGACGGCCATCAGGACTCCCCTGCCATCGATTTGAGGCGGGCCTGGTTCAGGACCACCAGCTCGCCGCGGCGGTAGTCTATGACGCCGCTGCGCTTGAGGGTGTTGATGGCGCGGCAGACCGGCACGCGCGTGGTGCCCAGGTACTGCGCCAGCTCGTTCTGATCTATGGCCATCTTGACCGGTTTCGTGCGCGTGTCGCGCGAGAGGTCCAGGATGGCCTCCGCCAGGCGGCCGAGGATGTTGTGGAACAGCATTGACTCCACGTCCCGGTTGGCCTTGGAAAGCCTCTCGGCGAGCGTCTGCAGCAGTTTGAGCGAGAACTCGGGGTTCTCGCAGACCAGGCGCCTGAAGTTCTTCTTGGAGATGACGAAGAGCTCGCTGTCGGCCACGGCCTGCGCCGAGGCCGAGCGCACCCGGCCGCCAAGAAGGGACATCTCGCCGAAGAACTCCCCCTTCTTCAGGAAAGCGAAGATCTTGCGCTTGCCGCCTACGGTGGTGAAGATCTTGATGCGGCCGGACTTCACGATGAAGAAATTATTGCCCAGGTCCTGCTTGGCGAAGACCATCTGGCCCGCCGTGTACTTCTTGACCCCGGCTATGGAGAGCACCTTGTTGAGGTCCGCCGAGCCGAGGCCGCTGAAGAAAGATATCTGTTTGAGTATCCCGGTGGTTACCATGTCAGTTCTTCTCCTTCAGCTGCATGCCGCACTTGGGGCATTTGCCTGGCTTGTCGCCCTCGTAGTCGCCCATCGGGCAGACGTACCTGTGGACCATCGCCACTTTCTTGGCCGCTTTCGCGGGCTTCAAGGCTTCGGCGGTCGGGTGCTCCTTGGCCGAGGCTTCCTGGATCTTGCGCACGGTGACGGGGTCCTTGCCGGTAACGGTCACTTTTATGCCGTCCGAGGTGTTCTGCACGTCGGTCTTGGCGCCCGGGACGGCGGTGGGACAGTCCTGGCACTTCTCGGCCTTGGGGTTGTAGTGGACGAGGGCGAGTTCCTGGATGTGCTCGGCTACTTCGGGGCTGGAGGAGGTCACGGTGATCTCCACGCCGTTCTCGATGTTCTTCGCGGAGGTCTTGGCCCCGTCTAGCTTCTCCGGGCAGGTCATGCCGGCGCATTTCTTGGCGCCGGCTTTCTTGTGCATGTCGCAGTCGTCGCATTTGTGCTTTGCCGCGGCGGGCTTCTGCTGGGCGGCCTTGCCGTTCATCGGGCAGTCGCCTGAGTAGGCCGCGGAGGCCCCCAGGGCCAGGATAACAGCAGCGGACATGAGGATCTTGTTCATTGGACTCTCCTTAAAAAACATGCATTCAAGCCGACGCCGTCATTCGAGGCGGCCTCTTGCCTCAGTAATTATATAAATTTTATCGGCCGGGCTGTCCCCGCCGCCGGCAGACGAAGCGGGCCGCCCTGATGCAGGGACGGCCCGCCTTTCGGGAGCCCGGCCGTGAGCCTTTACTTCTTCTCCACCAGGTTCATGCCGCATTTCGGACATTTGCCGGGCTTGTCGCCTTCGTAGTCCCCCATGGGGCAGACGTATCTCTTGTGCGCCTGCTCCCGTTTCTTCTCCGCGTTCTTCTCCACCAGGTTCATGCCGCATTTCGGGCATTTGCCGGGCTTGTCGCCCTCGTAGTCCCCCATGGGGCATACGTACCTGGCGGAGGAGCTCTCCTTGACGGCATATTTCTCCGGGTCCTTGGCGAACGTCTTGTCGCAGCCGGGGCAGCAGAAGTAGTAGATATGTCCTTTGTACGAAGCCGATACGGTCTTCGCTTCCACCGTGAGCTTCTCACCGGTGACCGGGCAGACGGCCTGCTTTCCTATCTCGTCCTTCCCGACCTTGCGCATCTTCACTCTGGCCGCCATCATCTTTCCGTCCTTCATATGCATGGCATGAGCGGCTCCGGAGTGCGCCTCCCCGCTCTTTTCGCCGGCCGTCGCGGCCGTGGCCGCCAGCAGCGGCAGCATCAGCGCTATCGTCATTGTTATCATCTTCATGGCTATTCCCTCCCGTCAGTACCTTACCATCTTCCTGTCTATCCTCGCCGCCCAGGCGTCGATGCCGCCTTCGAGCACGAAGACCTTTTCGAAACCTTTAGCCTTGAGCGCCCGCCAGGCGGCCGTGGACTTGCTCTGACCCTTGCAGTAAAGGACCAGTTCCTTTTCAGGGAACAGGCCGGCACCGCCGGTCCTCAGCAGCTCTCCGTAATCCGCGAGCTCGTCTCCGGGGATATGGGCCAGGCCGTGTTCCCAGTCGAAGCGCAGGTCCAGGAGCCGCGGAGGCTCGCCGGAGGAAAGCCTGCGGCGCAGTTCCTCGGGCGTGATGAGGCGCGGCGGGGGCGCGGCCGGGCCCGGGCCCGCGCCGGAGGAGGCTTTTTTTCCGCAGACCGGACAGTCCTCCCAGCGGGGCAGCTCTGCCACGTTGAAGCGGGAGAGGCGGAAGTCCAGCATCGCGAAGCGTCCCTTCAGCGTCTCCATGCCGAGGATCAGCTTGATGATCTCCAACGCCTGCATGGCCCCGATGGCCGCGGCGGCCGGTCCGAGAACGCCGGCCTCCGCGCAGGCCTGCGCGTCCGCTTCGCCCTGTCCCGGGCTCAGACAGCCGAGGCAGGGCCCCCGCCCCGGCTCGAAGACCGTAAGCTGGCCTTCCATCCGGTAGACGGCGCCGTGTACATAGGTCTTGCCCAGCTCCAGGCAGGCGCGGTTTATCGCGGACCGCGTCGGGTAGTTATCGGTGCAGTCGGCTATAAAGTCGTAGCCCGCGAGAAGCGCGGCAGCGTTCTTCCCGGTGAGCAGCGCTTCCCGGACCTTTACTCCGACGCCTGGATTTATCTCCCGCAGGCGCGCGGCGGCGAGCTCCGTCTTCAGCCCGCCCACGTCGCGAATGCCGTAGGTGAACTGACGGTGGAGGTTCGACAGCTCGACGGGTCCGAAGTCGAGTATCCCCAGTTCTCCTACTCCGGCTCCTGCCAGGCAGGCCAGCACCATGCTGCCCAGCCCTCCGGCGCCGACGACCGCGACCTTGGCGGATTTGAGTCTGAGCTGGCCTTCCGGACCGACCTCCGGGACCACCAGCTGCCGCGAATAGCGGACCAGTTCCTCTTTCGTCAGCGTCATGTCAGTCCAGCGCCTCCTACACGTCGTGCAGCAGGTCTTCAGAGTTCTCTATGCCGGCGGACAGGCGGACCAGGCCGGCGGTGATGCCGCGGCTGACCCGCACCTTTTCCGGTATGGAGGCGTGCGTCATCGCCGCCGGGTAGCAGGCCAGGGACTCCACGCCCCCGAGGCTCTCGGCCAGGGAAAACACCTTGAGCTTCCTGAAAAAGCGGTCGGCCGCGGCCCTGCCGCCCTTCAGCTCGAAGCTTACCATGCCGCCGAAGCCGTCCATCTGTTCCGAAGCCAGCGTGTAGCCAGGATGTTCCTCCAGGCCTGGGTAGTAGACCTTCGAGACTTTCGGGTGGCCGCGGAGAAAGCCGGCCAGCGCGAAGGCGTTGCTCTCGTGGGCCTTCATGCGGACGGCCAGCGTCTTGATGCCGCGCAGGGTCAGCCAGGCGTCCCAGGGGCCGGGAACGCCGCCGGCGGCGTTCTGGTAGAACTTCGCGGTTTCGAAGACTTCCCTGTCCCTTATGGCCAGCAGGCCTCCTATCACGTCGCTGTGGCCGCCCAGGTACTTGGTGGAGCTGTGCACGACGATGTCCGCGCCGAGCTCCGCGGGCCGCTGGAAGAAGGGCGTGGCGAAAGTATTGTCCACCGCGAGCAGCGCCTTGCCTTTGTGCGCTATCTCCGCGACGGCGGCTATGTCGGTGATGTTCAGCAGCGGGTTGGTGGGGGTCTCGGCCCAGATAAGACGCGTATTCCGGCGCATGGCCTTCCGGAACGAGACGGGGTCCCTGGAATCCGCGTACGATATCTCCAGGCCCCATTTGCGGAAGACCTTCTCGAAAAGCCGGTAGGTGCCGCCGTAGAGATCGTCGCCGGCCACGACGTGGTCGCCGGCCTTCAGCAGCCCGCCCAGCACGGCGGTCTCGGCCGCGAGGCCGGAGGCGAAGGCGAGACCGAACTTCACGTGCTCGAGCGCGGCGATGCATTCCTCCAGGGCCTTTCTCGTCGGGTTGCCGGTCCGGGAATATTCCCAGCCGCGGTCCCGGCCGATCCCGTCCTGCTTGTAGGTCGAGGTCTGGTATACCGGCACGTTGACCGAGCCTGTCTGCGCGTCGGGTTCCTGCCCCGCGTGTATGAGCGCTGTCTCGAATTTCATCTCGCCGTCTCCTTGGGCGCCAGCAGCCTGCGGCGCATATGGTTGAGCAGGTCCACGCGGGTTATAAGACCATGGAACTTGCCGTCGCACTGCAGTATCCCCACGAGGCCCCTGCCCAGCAGGGCCGCCATCTCGGTGATCGTCGTCTCCGGGCGGACCGTCACCAGCTTCTGCGTCATGTGCCCGCTTACCTTCGAGTTGTACTTGGAGGGGTCTCCGTTCACGGCCAGAAGGATGTCGGACTCGTCGAGGATGCCGACGACTTTGCTCCCCTCCATCACCGGGAGCTGCTCGTACTCGTAGAGGCGCATGCGGTTGAATGCGGTCATCAGCGTGTCGTCCGGCTTCACCGAGCAGACCGCGCCGGCGCTGTACTGGCGGCCCACGAGGTCGCGCAGGTCCCCCGTTCCCCGTCGCTCCAGGAAGCCCTGGTCGGCCATCCAGAAGTCGTTGTACATCTTGGAGAGATATTTGCCGCCGGTGTCGGGCACCAGCGAGACCACTCTCCCGGGCGTCCTGCTCTCGCGGCAGTAGCGCAGCGCCGCCGCCAGCAGAGTGCCGGTGGAGGAGCCGCCCAGGACACCTTCCTTCCTGAGCAGCTCGCGTGCCGCGGCGAAGCTCTCCGCGTCGGTAACGGTGTAGGCCTTGGAAACGCGCGAGAGGTCCGCGATAGACGGGATGAAGTCCTCGCCGATGCCTTCCACGAACCAGGAGCCGGCCTTCCCCACCGTCTTGTCCCTGAGGTAGCCGGCGAGCACCGAGCCTGCCGGGTCCGCAAGCACCAGCTCTGTGGCAGGAGAGACCTTCGCGAAATACCGGGAAAGACCCGTCAGCGTGCCTCCTGAGCCTACGCCGCAGACCAGCGCGTCGACCTTATGCCCCATCTGCTCCCAGATCTCGGGCCCGGTATGTTCCTCGTGCGCCGCCGGGTTGGCGGGGTTGGCGAACTGGTTGATGTAGAAAGCGCCGGGCGTTTCCCTGGCGATGCGCTCGGCCACCTCCTGATAGTACTCCGGATGGCCTTTTTCAACGTCGGAGCGGGTCATCACGACCTTTGCGCCCATCGCGCGCAGATGCGAGATCTTCTCCTGGCTCATCTTGTCCGGGATGACCAGCACGAGCTTGTAACCCTTGCTGGCCGCCACCAGGGCCAGTCCCAGGCCGGTGTTGCCCGCGGTGGCCTCCACCAGCGTGCCCCCGGGTTTTATCTTCCCTTCCTTCTCCGCGGCCGCTATCATCGAAAGACCGATGCGGTCCTTGATGGAGCCGCCGGGGTTCTGGCATTCGAGCTTCAGGTACAGCTCGCAGGGGCCGGTGTCCAGCCTGCTCACCTTGAGCAGCGGCGTGTTGCCTATCAGTTCCAGGACGTTCTTGTTGGTCGCCATCTTGTCTCCTTAATTCCGCACGTTCCCCGCGTTCCGCATCTCCCCGCGGCGCTTCCACCCCATGTAGATCACCGGGTAGACCAGCAGCTCCAGCGCGAAACTCGTGAACAGGCCGCCTATCATCGGCGCCGCTATGCGCTTCATCACGTCGGACCCGGTGCCCAGCGCCCACATGATCGGGAGCAGGCCCATGAAGGCCGCTGTCACGGTCATCAGCTTGGGCCTCACGCGTTTCACGGCGCCGTGGACCACGGCTTCCTCCAGGTCCTTCACGCTGTTCATGCGGCCGCCCTTTTTCGCCTCGTCGTATGCGAGGTCGAGGTACAGCAGCATGAACACACCGGTCTCCGCGTCCAGGCCCATCAGCGCTATCATGCCCACCCAGACGGCGATAGAGATATTGTAGCCCAGGAGGTAGACAAGCCAGACGGCGCCTATCAGCGAGAAGGGCACGGCCAAAAGGACTATCAAGGTCTTCGCCGCGGATCTGGTGTTCATATAGATCAGCAGGAAGATCAGGAACAGCGTCAGCGGCAGGACGAACTTCAGGCGCTCCCGCACGCGCAGCATGTTCTCGTACTGGCCGCTCCACTGCAGGCTGTATCCGGCCGGCAGCTTCAGCTTCTCCGCGACCAGCTTCTTTGCGTCGTTCACGTAGGTGCCCACGTCCACGCCTTCTATGTCCACGTAGACGTAGCCGGACAGCAGGCCGTTCTCGTCGCGGATCATCGCCGGGCCCTGGCGGAACACCACGTCGGCTATCTGGCCCAGAGGCACGTTGACCCCTCCGGGGGCGGCCACGAGCACGCGTTTCAGCTTGTCCACGTCGTCGCGGAAGTCGCGGGCATAGCGCACGTTCACCGAGTACCTCTCGCGCCCCTCCACCGTGGTGGTCAGGTTCTGGCCGCCTATGGCCGCCATCAGCGCCATCTGCGCTTCTTTTACGGTCAGACCGTAGCGGGCCAGCTCGGCGCGCTTGAGCTCGAAATCCAGGAAATAGCCGCCGGCGGTGCGCTCGGCGTAGACGCTGCGGGTCCCCTTCACCTCCCGTACCAGCTTCTCTATCTCTACCCCGGTCTCCTCTATCTTCTTGAGGTCGCTGCCGAAGATCTTGATGCCTACCGGAGTCCGTACCCCTGTCGTGAGCATGTCGATGCGGGCCTTTATCGGCATGGTCCAGGCGTTGGACACTCCGGGGAACTGCATCTTAGAGTCGATGTCCGAGATCAGGTCGTCCCAGCTCAGGCGGTCGTGCCAGATATGGCGCAGCGGGGCCTGCAGGAACTCCGGGGCCCACGACGAGTACCAGCGCTCCTTCCTGCGCCACTGGTCCTGCGGCTTGAGCACCGCCACCGTTTCCATCATCGAGAACGGGGCCGGGTCTGTGGAGGTATCGGCGCGGCCGGCCTTGCCGAAGACCCGCTCCACTTCCGGTATGGACCTGAGTATCCTGTCCTGCGTCTGCAGGAGACGCTGGGCCTCGGTCACCGAGATGCCCGGCAGCGTGGTGGGCATGTAAAGGATGGTTCCTTCGTTCAGGGGCGGCATGAATTCCGAGCCCGTTTTCAGATAGACCGGCACGGCGGTCAGGACCAGGAACAGGGCCGCGCCGACGACCTTCTTCGGATGCTCCAGCGTCCAGCGGCATACCGGCTCGTAAAGGCGGAACAGGCGGCGGGAGACAGGGTGCTTCTCCTCGGGGTAATAGCGGCCGACGGTGACGGCATTGACGATCCTCGCCAGCCAGGCCGGCCGGAAATGGACATGGTCCATCCGGGTGAACATCATGCGCAGCGCCGGGTCCAGAGTGACCGCCAGTATGGCCGCCACCAGCATGGTGAGGTTCTTCGTGTAGGCCAGCGGCTTGAACAGGCGGCCTTCCTGGTCCACCAGCGTGAAGATGGGCATGAAAGCTGCCGCTATCACCAGCAGCGAGAAGAACACCGACGGACCCACTTCCTGCAGGGCCTCCAGGCGCACCGCGTGGAAGTCGCCTTTCCTGCCTCCGGCCTCCCAGTGCTCGAGTTTCTTGTAGGCGTTCTCCACCTCCACTATCGCGCCGTCCACCAGCACGCCGATGGAGATGGCTATGCCGGAGAGCGACATGATGTTGGAACTGATGCCGGCGAGGTACATCGGGATGAAAGCCAGCAGCACGGATATCGGGATGGTCACTATCGGAATAACGGCCGAAGGTATATGCCAGAGGAAGAAGAGGATCACGAGGCTGACGATGAGCATTTCCTCGGTGAGCTGGCGCTTGAGCGTGGCGATGGCCCGCTTTATCAGGTCCGAGCGGTCGTAAGTCGTGAGGATCTCCATGCCTTCGGGGAGAGAAGGCTTCAGTTCCTCGATGCGCTGCTTCACCCGCTCTATGACCTTCAGCGCGTTCTCGCCGTGGCGCATCACCACTATGCCGCCTACCGCGTCCCCCTCCCCGTCCAGGTCGGCGACCCCGCGGCGCATCTCCGGGCCGGTAGTGACGGCGCCCAGGCTCTTCAGCAGCACCGGGGTGCCGCCGGGGCCGCGGGCCACCACGATATTGCCTATGTCCTCCACGGACCTGGCATAGCCCTTGCCGCGTATCATGTACTCGGCGCCTGAATACTCTATCAGCCTGGCGCCGACCTCTTCGTTCCCGTCGCGCACTGCGGCCAGCACCTTGTCTATCGGTATGCCGTAGGCCGCCAGCGCGTCGGGGTTAAGGTTCACCTGGTACTGCTTCTGGAAGCCGCCTACGGCCGCCACTTCGGCCACTCCGGGCACAGACTGCAGCTGGTAGCGGAGGTTCCAGTCCTGGTAGGAGCGCAGCTGCGACAGGTCATGCCGGCCCGTCCTGTCCACGAGGGCGTACTGGTACACCCAGCCGACGCCGGTGGCGTCAGGACCCAGCTCGGTCTTCACGCCGTCCGGAAGCTGCGACTGCACCTTGCTCAGGTATTCCAGCACGCGCGACCGCGCCCAGTAGATGTCGGTGCCGTCCTCGAATATCACGTAGACGTACGAGAAGCCGAAGTCCGAGAAACCGCGTATAGTCTTCACCTTCGGCAGGCCCAGCAGCGAGGTGATTATGGGGTAGGTGACCTGGTCCTCCACGATGTCCGGGGAGCGGTCCCACTTGGAATAGACTATGACCTGGGTGTCGGAGAGGTCCGGTATCGCGTCGAGGTTTATGTTCTTCGCGCAGAGCCAGGCGCCGGCGGAGGCCGCCAGCGCCAGTATCAGCACCAGCGCGCGGTTCTCGGCGGAGAAGGCTATCAGTTTCCTTATCATAAGGCCGTCTTGATGGTCATAGCTCCAGATACGGGACGGACGAAGGTTAGTTCCCCAGGGCTGCCTTCATGCGCGATTCCGAATCCACGATGAAGTTCGCCGAGGTGACCACGGCCTCGCCGGCCTTGAGGCCGCCGAGCACTTCGGCGTAGTCGTCGTTGCGGCGGCCGGTGCGCACCTCGCGCGGCTCGAAGGCCCCCTCGCCCTTCATTACGAACACCAGCTCCTTCTCGCCGGTGTTAAGCACGGCCTGGGCGGGAACGGTGAGCGCGGTGCCGAGGTCGGCCGTTATCCGCGCCTCCACGTACATCTCCGGGCGCAGCTCCCGGTCCTGGTTCTCCACCTCTATCCTGGCGCGCAGCGTGCGCGTGGCGTCCGAGAAGATGGGGTCGAGCGAGCGCACCACGCCGCGGAACTCCTTCCCGGGATAGGCGCGCGACGTTATGACCGCGCTCTGGCCCGGCTTGACGGCCGCCGACTCGTATTCGTAGACCTGGGCGTATACCCAGGCCTTGTCCGCCGGCAGCAGCAGGTTCTCATAGCGTGCCGGGTCCTTTTCCGCGGCGGAGAGCTGGTCCTCGGCGAAGCCCAGCTGCAGCAGCTTGAGCCTGGAGGAATCGGCGAGGGAGCGGGCTCGCTGGGCGGCTTCCGGCCAGGAACTGTCCTTTATCTTGGCGTAGGCGGCCTCCGCTTCCCGGTATTCGCGTATGGCGCGGTAAAGCTCTGGATCGTAGGCTACCTGTCCGGAGGCGCTGAGCTTCCGGACCAGGACGCGGTAGGCCGCCTTGCCGGTCTTCAGGCCGATGAGCTGTTGCTTCTCCGGCGTGATGTTGACCGTGCCGTGGCCCGGCACCGAAGGGCCGGCCGGCTCGTCCTCGTAGACCGGGACATAGTCCATACCCATAGGGTCCTTCATCGGCACTTGCGAGGTGACCGACGGGTCCATCGGGTTGCGGTAGAACTTCACCTTGCGCTCCGCCGGCGCCTTTTCAGCGGACGCGGACTCCCGCTTGACCAGGTGCATGCCGCAGATGGGGCAGTCGCCGGGCTTGTCCGAGGTGTAGTCCGGATGCATAGGGCAGTAATAGACCTCCGCTTTCGCGTGCGCCCCGTGCCCGCCGCGGAAATGGACGTAGGCCGCGGCGCCGCCGAGGAGGACGCCCGCCGCCAGAACGCCGATGATGAGGTTCCTGTTCATAAGCCTTCTCCAGTCAGGGCCTTGACGCGGGCCTGCCAGCCGGCGTAGCCCGCGTTGTACTCGTAAAGTTCCCGCCGGGTCTCCAGCAGCGTGCGGCTGGAATCCACCAGGTCCAGGAAATCCGTCTTCCCCGCCTGATAGCCGGCCTCGGAGGCCTTCAGCGACTCCTCCGCCTGCGGCAGCACCGTACCCGAATACAGCTCCGCCAGACGGGCGTAATAATCCAGCTTCACGCAAGCTTCCTTCAGGTCGAGCAGCAGCGCGTTGCGGCCGGCCTCGTATTCCGCGGCGGCCATGTCCCGCTCGGCGCGTCCCTCGCGGCTTCCGGCCGAAGTCCTGCTGAACCAGAGCGGCACGGTCAGGCCCAGCGAGACGTCGTAGGTGCCGTCCATGGCCGGGTTGTCCGAGGAGCGCCTCTTCCAGCCCAGCATGAAGTCCGGGAGGTATTCCGACCTGGCCAGGGAGGCTTTCTTCCCGGCTGCCCTGGTCCTGGCCGCCAGCGCGGCCAGCCACGGATTGTGCGCCAGCGCGGCCGCTTCGAGTGCCTTGTAATCCGCGGTGGAAGGCCTTACCTCCGGAACTGCAGGCTCGCCTAACGGCGTATCCGTCGGCTTGTTACGCAGGGAGTTCAGCCTGGCTGCAGCCGTCTCCTTCTCCTGGCTCGCCGTTATCAGCATATTGAGCGCCTTGGAGAGCTCCACCTGCGCCTTCAGGGCGTCGCTCTGGGAGCCCTGTCCCACGGAGTAGCGTGTCTCGGCGATGGTGGAATAGCGCTTGAGCAGCTCCAGGTTCTCGGCGTAGATGCGCTCGGTGTTCCACAGCAGCGAATAGTCGTAGAAAGCCTTCCGGGCCTCGGCCAGCACGCCGTTCTCCTTGTCCAGGCGCAAGGCCGCGTAACCGGCGCTCTCCTCTCTTGCCGCCTGCTTGCGCAGCAGGTATTTGTACGGGTTGCGGAACTCCTGTTTTACACCGATGCTGCGTTCCGCGGCTCCCGACCCTAAAGCTCCGTCAGCGTACATGCGCCCGAACTCTATGACCGGATCCATCGGTAGGGCGGCCTGCCGGACCTTCTCCTCATAGGCCGCCGCCACGGCCCCGGAAGCGGATATTTCCGGATTCGCGGCCCGGACCTCCCGCAGGTACGGCTCCAGCTCCAGCCGCGGGGCGTCCCCTGCAGCGGCGGGGGCGGCCAGCAGGAACAGGATAGCGAGCAGGAGATTCATGGGTTTCAGCGGGCCAGCTTCGCGGCCAGGTCGTTCATGAGCGGCATATGCGACGTGAACACGGCCGAGAGGACCAGCAGATAGATCAGTCCCGCGGCGACGGCGGCGAGCGCCATCCTCCTGCCGCCGGCAGTGAGCGCGGGGTCCTTGAGCGCCGCGACGCCCAGCGTTACCGCCAGGACGGCTTTCTCCACTCCGAAAAGATGCACGAACGAGAGCACGCCCAGGGCCATGGCTGCGGCGGCCAGTTTAGTTGACATGATCTTCCTCCAGAGCGTGAGCGGGAACCTCACCGGCCCGGTCCGGGTTCTCGCGGTGCATCCGGCAGTTCTTGCAGGGACAGATGCTCTGCTTGCCAGCCTCGTGCATGCATTGGCACATGAAGTCCGTGCATTCCGAACAGAGGCGGGCTACCGCCACCGGGTTTATAAGCGTGGAAGGTCTTACGAGCTGTGAGACTACCTTGTGCGTGAGTTCCCGTCGCTGTCCGTTCTCCATCGCGTCGATGTCGCGGGCGAAAGCGAAGATGTTGAAAATGATGAACGCTGTCAGTACCGCCGCTGCCGGCAGGGGGAAGCGCAGGAAGGCGCGCAGCGGCCCCGCGCCGTTCAGGGCTTTCGCTGCAGCGGCCGTTCTGGCGGCGAAGAAAGGCGGCGGCTCCACGCGCGGCAGGGCCGAAACGGCGGCCGAGGCGGCGCGCAGGGAGGCGAGCTCCTCCGAGCAGGCGGCGCAGGAAGCCAGATGGGACTCTGCGGCCTCACGCTCGCGCTCCGGCAGCTCGCCGTCCATATAGGCGGAAAGTCTGCGGCTGATATTCTCACAGTCTTTGGCGGGCATAGTTCATCCTCTTATACCTTTAACGCAGGTACCGGGAAAAACTTGCGGTCCTATTTCAGCTTTTTCGCCAGGGTCTGGCGCGCGCGGAACAGCAGGGATTCAACGGCTGGCACGGAGAGGGCCATGATCTCGGCTATCTCCGCGTAGGAGCGGTCCTCGAAGACCTTGAGGAGCAGGGCGCCGCGTTGCGTATCCGGGAGACCGGCCAGGGCGCCGGCTATCTCCTCGCTTCGCCTGGCCGCCTCGTACGCGGCGTCAGGGCCGGGTGCCGGATCCGCGGCGCCGGCAGCCTCGGGAGAGTCCAGGCTGGAGGCCCCGGCCAGGGATGACCTGTTCGTGTTCCTGCGTGCCTGGTCCACCGCCAGGTTGTAGGCGAATTTGAAAAGGATGGTAGAAAGCTTCGCCCCGGGCGTGAGTCCGGGGGCGGCTTTGTACAGGCGCAGGAACGCCTCCTGGGCGAGATCCTCCGCTTCCCCCCGGTCCAGGGTGTAGCGGAACAGAAAGTTGATCAGCCTGCCGGAATGTTTCTCTACTATGCGGGTAAAGGCCCCCCCGTCGCCGGAATTGAATTCCGTCAGCAGGTCGAAGTCCTCCGGAAGGCCGTTCTTCCCGTCAGTCATCGCAGGTTATTCTACTTAATTTGGAAGTCCCGCCCCGGGGCTAGCCTTTAAAGTCTGGGCCGAAGGGCCCTTGAAAAAATCTTTTTTGGGAGCTAAAGTATATTAGGGGAAAGGGTCCCTCCCCGGGCGTGGGAAGTAAAGTACAGTTGGGACCCGTGCAGCGGGCGGACCAGGTGGTCCGCCCCTTTTACGCCTCTTCCTGGACCGGCCGCAGCTCAGGCGCCCGGCCGCCCCGCAGCAGTTTCAGCCAGGAACCGGCCGAGGCCAGCGTTATCACGCAGGCCAGCGCCAGCATTACGGCTGTCAGCGCCACGTTGATGTAGCCCTGCGCGTCGCCGCGCGGCAGGTAGTTGCCGAAG
>DAIENX010000028.1:0-10966 GCA_027340875.1 Elusimicrobiota bacterium | reverse complement strand
CTCGTAGATCGTCTTCATGTATTCCCACTTCGCCTGAGGGCTCATCATGGATGCCTCCCGAGGGGGAAGGCCCCCTTCGGTAACATCTTAATTGATTCAACGATGTCCGCTTCGGTAACATTTTAAGTGATTTAAAACGGGGAATTGACACGCCGGGGACTATTTGATAGTTTTTGAGTTCCTCGGGAACGGAGGCAACGTGATAAAAAATACCCTCGCGAAGATAGAGTCCGCCATCGCCAAGATACAGGCCGGCAAATCGGAGGAGAAGGACGAGCTTGTCGCGCTGCTCGGGAAGCTCAAGACGGAGCTGGCCGAGCTTCCGGAATCGCGCCTGGACGAGGTCAAGAGCATCGGCTATTTCACGGAGGCGGCCGCGCACGAGGTCACGAGGGAGAACGCCAGCATGCAGCTGCGCAACCTCTCCATCTCCGGCATCTCCTACGCGGTAAAGGGCTTCGAGGTTTCCCATCCTCAGCTGGTCTCGGTAGTCAACGAGATCTGCATGATACTGGCCCGGATGGGCATCTAGCCTTCCTGCGTGCCCTGCAAGGCTGAGTATGAGAACATCCCTGCTGCTGGCGGCCTTCATGGCCGCTAATTCCGTTTCGCTGGCCGGCGAGCCGCCGGCCGCCAAAAAGCTGCCGCACCGGCTGGAGAAGCACGGCGAGGCGCGTATCGACGACTATTACTGGCTCAAGGAGCGCGGCAAGCCGGAGGTCATGGAATATCTCCGCGCGGAGAACGCCTATGCCGACGCGGCGATGAAGCACTCCGCGAAGTTCCAGGAGTCCCTCTTCGCGGAGATGAAGGCGCGCATAAAGCAGGACGACTCCACGGTCCCGTTCAAATACGGCGGGTATTACTATTACAAGACCTACAGGACCGGGGCGGAGTATCCGGTATACGCCCGGAGGAAGGGTTCGCCCGACGGCCCCGAGGAGATAATACTCGACGTGAACGAGCTGGCGAAAGGGAAGGCCTTCTGCCAGGTCCGCTTCCCCTCCATCCGCCCCGACCACAGGATGATAGCCTACGCCATGGATACCGGCGGCCGGCGCTTCTTCGACGTGTATTTCAAGGACCTGGAGACAGGCAAGACCCTGGAGGAGAAGATAGAGCGCACGGCGGGCAACATGACCTGGGCCAACGACAACCGCACGCTCTTCTACGTCAGGCAGGACACGGAGACGCTGCGCTGGGAGCGGGTCTACGCCCACGAGCTGGGCGGCGGACCTGACCGCGAGGTCTATTACGAGCCCGACGAGACCTTCGAGGTCGAGGTCTCCAAGTCCAACACGGACAAATACATCTTCCTGCGCTCAGGCTCCACCCTTTCCACGGAGTACCGCCTGGTCGACGCCGACGCCCCGGCGGAGCCGCCGCGGTTGTTCCAGCAGCGGCAGCCGAAACTGGAGTACGACGTGCAGGACGGCGGCGACAGGTTCTACGTGCTAAGCAACTCCGGCGCCAGGAATTTCAAGGTCTCGGTCTGCCCTTCCTCCTCCACGGCCATGGAGTCATGGACGGAACTGGTCCCCGGGCGGGAGGATACGCTGATAGAGTATATCGACGTCTTCGAGCACTGGCTGGTGCTGAAGGAGCGGTCCAACGCCCTGGGGCGTTTCCGGATCATCAACCGCGCCACCGGCAAGGACTCCTGGATAGATTTCGACGAGCCGGCCTACATGGCCGAGCTCGGGGACAACTTCGAGTACCGTACCGATACGCTGCGCCTGACCTACGAGTCGCTCACTACCCCCGAATCCGTATATGACGTGGACCTGAACACCGGGGCGAAGAAGCTGATGAAGCGGCAGGAGGTCCTGGGCGGCTTCAAGCCGGAGGACTACGCGGAGGAGCGCGTCTGGGTGACGGCCAGGGACGGGGAGAAGGTGCCCATGTCGCTGGTCTACCGCAAGGGCATAGACCTGAAGAGCGGCAGGAACCCGGTCTATATCTATTCCTACGGCTCTTACGGCTACAGCACCGACCCTTATTTCAGCACGATACGCCTCTCCCTGCTGGACCGAGGCTTCATCTGCGCTATCCCGCACATCCGGGGCGGCTCGGAGATGGGGCGGCGCTGGTACGAGGAGGGGCGCCAGCTTAAGAAGAAGAACACCTTCTACGACTTCATCGACGCCACCAAGCACCTGATCGACGACGGCTACACCTCACCGGCTCACGTCTACGCGCAGGGCGGTTCCGCGGGCGGGCTGCTGATGGGGGCCGTGGCCAACATGGCCCCTCAGCTCTACCGGGGGATAATAGCGGACGTGCCTTTCGTGGACGTGGTGACCACGATGCTGGACCCGGACATACCTCTTACCACCGGGGAGTACGACGAGTGGGGCAACCCCAACATTAAGGAGTACTACGACTATATCCTCTCCTATTCCCCCTACGACAACGTGAGCCGGCAGGCCTATCCGAACATGCTGATAACCACGGGCCTGAACGACTCCCAGGTGCAGTACTGGGAGCCGGCCAAGTGGGCCGCCAAGCTGCGAGCGCTGAAGACCGACCATAACCTGCTGCTGCTGAAGACCGATATGGACACCGGGCACGGAGGCAAATCCGGCCGCTTCGAGTCCCTCCGCCTGGACGCGCTGGAGTACGCCTTCATGCTCGACCTGGAGGGTATAAGGAAGTGAAGCTCTCTGACGTAAAGAAGCGGAACCGCTTCATAGGCATCATCCTGGCGGCCCTGGTGTTCCAGTCTACCGGCCTGGACCCGTTCCTGCGCCGCCTGGGCGGCGTCGCCTTCTCCTTTTGCGTCCTGGTGCTCCTCTTCTTCCTGATACCTATGGGGATAGAGTACCTCGAGCGTAAATTCGTGAAATAACCGGCTCATCGAACATCCCCGGGCCCATTGCCCCCCCGCCCCCCTATTTAGTATTATCGAATAAAGCCCCGCAAAGGGGCTTTGTACCCCCCGCACCCGCGGGCAGAAAAGCGAAGACCAATCAGGAGCCAAGAATATGCCCAAGACCGCCGTTAAATCCAAAGCGAAGTCCACCAATTCCGTTAAAATTTCCAAAAAGATGATCTACTTCTTCGGCGGCGGCAAGGCCGACGGCAAGGAGTCCATGAAGAACCTGCTGGGAGGCAAGGGCGCCAACCTCGCCGAGATGGCCGGCCACCCGGCCCTGCGCCTGCCGGTTCCCCCCGGCTTCACGATAACCACCGAGATCTGCACCTATTACTGGGCCAACAAGCGTTCCTATCCCAAGGGCCTCACCCAGGACGTGGAGAAGAACTTGCGCCGCGTCGAGGAGCTGACCGGCAAGAAGTTCGGCGACCCGGAGAACCCGCTGCTCGTCTCCGTGCGCTCCGGCGCCCGCAAGTCCATGCCGGGCATGATGGAGACCATCCTGAACTGCGGCCTGACCGAGTCCACGATACCCGGCATGATCAAGCGCACCAATAACCCGCGCTTCGTCTACGACTCCTACCGCCGCCTGATCATGATGTACTCCGACGTCGTCATGGAAAAGGCCGCCGGCGTCGAGGTCGAGGACAACAAAGGCATCCGCAAGCAGCTCGAGCACATCATGGAGGACATGAAGAAGAAGCGCGGCGTCAAGGCCGACACCGAGCTCTCCGCCGAGGACCTCAAGGAGCTGGCCGTCCTCTTCAAGGCCAAGATCAAGGAAGTGCTGGGCACCGAGTTCCCCGACAACCACATGGACCAGCTGTGGGGCTCCATCGGCGCCGTGTTCGCCTCCTGGATGGGCAACAAGGCCGTTAAGTACCGCGAGATCGAGAAGATCCCCGCGGAGTGGGGCACCGCCGTCAACGTGCAGAGCATGGTGTTCGGCAACATGGGAGAAAGCTCGTCCACCGGCGTGGCCTTCACCCGCAATCCCGGCAACGGGGACAACCACTTCTACGGCGAGTTCCTCGAGAACGCGCAGGGCGAGGACGTCGTGGCCGGCATCCGCACCCCGCACCCGATCAACGAGCCCAGCCGGACCGACCAGAGCCGCGACCTGAAGTCGATGGAGCAGCTCTCTCCCGCCTGCTACAAGGAGCTCTACGCGATACGCTGCAAGCTCGAGAAGCACTACCGCGACATGCTCGACATCGAGTTCACCGTAGAGAACGGCAAGCTCTATATGCTGCAGTGCCGCGTCGGCAAGCGCAACGGCCCGGCGGCCGTGCGCATGGCCATCGATATGGCCAAGGAGCGCCTGATCACGAGGGACGAGGCCGTGATGCGCGTCACCCCGTCCCAGCTCGACGAGCTGCTGCACCCCATCATCGACCCCAAGGCCGAGGCCAAGAACAAGCCGCTCGGCAAGGGTCTGCCCGCCGGCCCCGGCGGCGCCGTCGGCCAGGTGGTGTTCACCGCCGCGGCCGCCGTCAAGTGGCATAAGGACGGCAAGAAGGTCATCCTTGTGCGCGAGGAGACCAACCCCGAGGACGTCGAAGGCATGAGGGCCGCCGAGGCCATCCTGACCGCCCGCGGCGGCATGACCTCCCACGCGGCGCTCGTCGCCCGCGGCTGGGGCAAGTGCTGCGTCGTCGGCTGCGCGGCGGTCGAGATCGCTCACGGCGCCAGGGAGTTCTCGCTCGGCGGCGAGACGATCAAGGAGGGCGACTGGATCTCCCTGAACGGCTCCAAGGGCCTCATCTACAAGGGCAAGATGGAGATGATAGACGCCAGCGAGTCGCTCGGCATGCTGGGCGAGTTCCTGAAGATCTGCAACGGCGTCCGCGCGCTCAAGGTTTGGACCAACGCCGATACCCCGGCCGATTCCACCGTGGCCCGCAAGTTCGGCGCCGAAGGCATAGGCCTGTTCCGCATCGAGCATATGTTCTACGGCAAGGGTTCGGACGCGGCGCTGTTCCAGCTGCGCAAGATGATCATGTCGAAGACGCTCGAGGAGCGCAAGGCCGCGCTCAACGACCTCTTCCCCTTCATGAAGAACGACATCAAGGCCACGCTGAAGGTCATGGAAGGCCTGCACGTGACCATCCGCCTGATGGACCCGCCGCTGCACGAGTTCGTCCCGCACCAGCAGGACAAGCTCGCCGAGCTCGGCAAGGCCCTGAACATCTCGATGGAGGACCTCGAGGCCCGCGCCACCGCGCTGCGCGAGAGCAACCCGATGATGGGCCACCGCGGCGTGCGACTCGGCGTGACCTACCCGGAGATCACCGAGATGCAGTCCCGCGCGATATTCGAGGCCGCCGCCGAGCTGTACAAGGAAGGCGTCAAGGTCTATCCGGACATCATGATCCCCGTCGTGTCCCTCGACACGGAGGTGAAGGACCAGTCCGAGATCATCCACCGCGTCTACTCCGAGGTCTCCAAGGCCCGCGGAGTTAAGTTCCAGTACATGGTCGGCACGATGATCGAGATCCCCCGCGCCTGCCTGATCGCCGGGAAGCTCGCCGAGACCATGCAGTTCTTCTCGTTCGGCACGAACGACCTGACGCAGATGACGTTCGGCTATTCCCGCGACGACTCGGGCTACTTCCTTAAGGAGTACGCCGAGAAGAAGCTGCTGCCGGTGGACCCGTTCCAGAGCATCGACCAGACCGGCGTCGGCGAGCTGATCAAGATCACGGTCGAGCGCGGCCGCAAGACCCGCAAGGACCTCAAGATCGGCATCTGCGGCGAGCAGGGAGGCGAGCCGGCCTCGGTGGAGTTCTGCCACAAGGTGGGCTTGAACTACGTGTCCTGTTCCCCGTTCCGCGTGCCGATAGCCATACTCTCGGCCGCCCAGTCGCAGCTGCGCGCGCCGAGAAAGAACAAGAAGTGAAGCGGACCGCCCAGAACTGCTTCCCGCTGGTCCTTTCCTCCCCTTCCGGGGGAGGAAAGACCGCGGTGCGCTCGGCCCTGCTGGAGCTGGACCGCAAGTTCGCGTTCAGCGTGACCTGCACCACCAGGCCCCGAAGGCCGGGAGAGGTCCACGGCAGGGACTACTATTTCGTGACCGAACCGCAGTTCCTGAGGCTCAAGAGGGACGGTAAGCTGCTGGAGTGGGCCAAGGTCCACGGCAACTATTACGGCACCCCGGTAAGATCCGTGCGCGACGTGCTCGCGAAGGGCCGGATACCGGTGATGACCATAGACGTCAAGGGCGCCCGCGCGGTCAGGCGCCTCTTCCCGGACGCCGTCACGGTCTTCCTGCTCCCGCCGGACATGAAGACGCTGCTGAAGCGCCTGCGCGGCCGGGGCGAGTCCGGCGATGGGCTCAAGGTGCGCATGCGCACGGCCCGCGCCGAGCTGGGCGAAGCCCACAGGTTCGATTACCTGGTCGTCAACGACGTCCTGTCCGGCGCGGTGGCGACCGTGGCGGGAATAGCGGCCGCGGAGGCCGCCAGAACGGCCCGCAGAGAGGATTTCGTGCGCCGGTTCGCCGCCCAGCTTTAGCAATTCAAGGATCTGTAAGATACGGAGGTTCAAATGACTACCCACGCCAAGACCAAGGAGAACGAGGCCGATCTCGAGCAGCTCATTTCCGACTACGGCCCGTCCAAGTACAACGACATCGTGCGGGCTATGCAGTGGGCGCGCCATCTGCGCCGCCAGGAGGATTCCCGCGGGATGACGATGGCGGACCTTATCGACCGCGCGATGCTCGACATCGTCGGCGGGAAGATCACTCCCGATGAGATCGACGCCGCCGTCAAGAAGGACATGGAGATAGAGGAGAAGCTGGCGGCCAAGCGCCCCGACGACGCCAAGCGCCTGCGCAAGGACGTCAAGGAAGAGAAGCCCGCCTAAGGCGCTGCGCGATGCGGGACGAGCTCGCCGGCGCGGCCAGGGACCTGGCCGCCTACATAAAGGCCCTGGACGACACTCTCGTCGAGGCCGGGCGTTCCCGTCCCGCCGCGGAGGTCTCCGTGCCCCCCCGGCCCCAACCTTCCCTCCCCGCCGTTTCCGGCGACATGCTGGCCCTCGCCGAACAGGTCAGGACCTGCCGCAAGTGCGGCCTCGGCGCCTCCAGGCTCAATGCAGTGTTCGGCGTGGGCACCTACAAGGCCCGGATAGTCTTCGTCGGCGAGGGCCCGGGCTTCCAGGAAGACCACCAGGGCGAGCCCTTCGTCGGACGTTCCGGCCAGCTCCTCGACAAGATCATGGAGACCGTGCTCGGGCTGAAACGCCAGGACGTCTACATCGCCAACATCGTCAAGTGCCACCCGATGAAGAACCCGGCCGATCCGGAGTCCCGCGGCAACGACCGCCCGCCGACGCCCGACGAGGTAGCCGCCTGCCGGCCCTATCTGGACGCCCAGCTGCGCTTCATCAGGCCGGCTTGCATAGTCACGCTCGGTTCCGTTCCCACCAAGGTCCTTCTTTCCACCGATAAGGGGATCTCCCTGATGAGGGGCAAATGGACCAGCTACCAGGCCGGTCCCTCCTCCGAAGAACCCATCAGGCTGATGCCCACGTATCACCCGGCCGCGCTGCTGCGCAATCCCAATCTCAAGAGGGATACCTGGGAGGACATGAAGATGGTGAAGTCGTTCCTGGAAACCGTTAAGTAGCATCCCAGTAGCGGGGTCAGGTCTTGAATCTTGACCTCGGCAGCGATCCGCGGCCTGTTCTGAACTGTCGTAATCGCGGTCAAGATCCAAGACCTGACCCCATGTTGGCAGAAATCTCCTTCCCGATACCGCTGCGCCGCACGTTCTACTACCTGCTGCCCGACGAGCTGGAACTGAAGGCCGCGCCGGGACTGCGCGTCCTCGCCCCGCTGGGCAAGCGCCAGTCCGCCGCCGGAATGATACTGCGCGTCCTGCCGGAGAAGGACGCCGATCTTACCGGCCTCAAAGAACTTAAATCCGTCGCCAGTCTGCTCGACGAGGAGCCGCTGTTCCCGGAAGGGGCGGTGGAGCTGGCCGCCTGGATGTCCGCGCGCTGGGGCTCTCCGCACGGCCTCTGCCTGGGCGCGTTCTATGCCCATGCCCCGCAGGAGCAGGCCGTTCATACACGAACTCCGGAGGAGGCTGAGAGGCTTCCGATAACATCCGTGCCCGGCCTGCCGGAGCTGGAAAAGCTGCGCGCGGCCCTTTCCGCAGGCGGCCGGCGCGCCTGTCTGCTGCGGCTTTCCCCTTTCGAGCGTCCGGAGCCGGTGTACGCGGAGCTCTTCGGGGCTGCCCTGGACGGAGAGGAACCGCAGGGGCTGCTCGTAGTCCCCGACCTAAGCTTCATCCCGCAGCTGCAGGACGCGCTGGAGCCGCTCTTCCCGGGCCGCGTCGCGGCCTGGCACGCTCGCCTGACGCCTAAGCGGCGCGCCGAGGCCTGGGCCGGGGCGGCGTCCGGGCGCTTCAAGGTTATAATAGCCACGCGGACAGGCGTCTTCCTTCCGTTCCGCGCCCTGCGCCTGGCCGTGCTGGACAGCGAGCACGAGGAAGTGTACAGGCAGGAGGAGGCGGAGCCTTTCTATCACGCGAGGGAGGTCCTGCTCCGGCGTACGGCGGCCATCGGCGCCTCCGTAGTCCTGGCCAGCCCCTGCCCTTCCATGGAGACCTGGGGCGCCGCCGCAGGCGGGGAGCTGGAGCGCTTCGACGCCGTGCCAAGGGCGAGGCTGGCGGGTCCCGGCCCCGACGTGCGCGTGCTGGACCTCGCCCAGTATCCGGGGGACGTGCTGGCCCGCCCGCTCTCTGACGGCATACTGCGCACCGTGAAGGCCGGCGGCCAGGCGCTGGTCATAGCCGCCCGGAAGGGCTACGCTTCCAGGCTGTTCTGCGCCAACTGCGGCTGGATGCCGCGCTGCCGGACCTGCGGTCCGGGCCTCACCGTACTGAAGTCGGCCGGCGCGGACCGGTCCCTGCTCTGCCGCCGTTGCGGGAAGAAGGAGCCCTGGCCCGAAGTCTGCCCGTCCTGCGGCGGGAAGGTCTTCAGGGACTACGGCGCCGGCACGCAGAAGGCGCAGGAGGCTATAGCCAGGCTGCTGCCCGGCGCGAAGATAGCCCGCTTCGACGGCGACGTGCTGCGGGGATCCCTGAAGGCCATGAGCTCGGAGCTGGATTCCTTCGCCCGCGGGGAAGCCGACGTGCTGGTCGGGACCCGCATAGCCCTCCGCGACCTGGGGGCCCCCCGGCTGGCGCTGGCCGCTTTCATAGACGCCGACTCGGACCTCTCCAGCGCGGATTTCAGGGCCTCGGAAAAGGCTTATCGCGCCTTCTTCGCCGCCTGGAGACTGCTCGGCACCCGGGGAGAGCTGCTGATACAGACGCGCGAGACCGGCCATAACGTATTCTCGCGGCTCACGGAGATGGACTATCCCTCCTTCGCGGACGGCGAGCTGGCCGCGCGTCGCGACTTCTTCTATCCCCCCTTCTCCCATATAGTGAAAGCGCGGCTCGCCTCGTTCGACAGGGGCGCCGTGGACGCCGCCGCCGCGGACCTGCTGAAGGCGCTCTCCTTCGTCGGCTCCGGCGGCGAGCAGGGCGAGATACTCGGTCCGGTGGTACCGCAGGGTCAGGAAAGGCGTAAGTTCCACAGCGAATACTACCTGATCAAGGCCGGCTCTGAGCGCACGGCGGCCGCCTGCCTGAAGAAGGCTATGGACCTCCCCAGGCGCCCCGGCGTCAAATATTTCATAGAGGCCGACCCGTACGGCTTCCAGTGAGCCCGAATGGCGGCGCCCGAATAAAAATAATACAATTACGGATATGAATACCGATGAGCTCCTGAAGGACATTACACGCGGCGCGGTCGACGTCGTAAGCAGGGAGGAGCTGGCCAAGAAGCTCTCCTCCGGCAAGAAGCTGCGCGTGAAGCTCGGCGTGGACCCCACCAGCAGGGACCTCCATCTGGGCCACAGCGTGGTGCTGGACAAGCTGCGCAGGTTCCAGGAGCTGGGGCACACCGCGGTGCTCAGAATAGGCGATTTCACCGCCCAGGTCGGCGACCCGTCCGGCAAGGACTCCACCCGCCCGGTCCTCGACCACGACACCGTCGCCGCCAACGCCAGGACCTACACGGAGCAGGCCTTCAAGGTCCTGGACCCGGACAGGACGGAGATCCGCTTCAACACGGAATGGCTGAAGCCCTTCTTCGCGAGTCCGGCCTCCGGAGTTTCCGACTTCATAAACTGCGCCAAGAACATCACTATCTCCCGCCTGCTCGAGCGCGAGGACTTCCGCGCGCGCATGAAGGCGGGCAGCCCTATCAGCCTGCTCGAGATCCTTTACCCTCTGCTGCAGGGCTACGACTCGGTGGCCGTGAAGGCGGATATCGAGCTGGGCGGGCAGGACCAGATCTTCAATCTGCTCGTAGGACGCGACCTCCAGAAGATAAACGCCCAGGAGGCGCAGGTCGTGATGACGATGCCTCTGCTCGTCGGGACCGACGGCGAGAAGAAGATGTCCAAGTCCTACGGCAACTACGTCGCGCTGAACGACGTTCCCAACGACATGTTCGGCAAGCTGATGTCCCTTTCCGACGCGCTGATGTACTCCTACTACGAGCTGCTGACCTCCGAGGACCTGCCCGCCGTGAAGGCCGGGCACCCGATGGAGGCCAAGAAGAAGCTGGCCGGGCTCATCACCGCGCGCTACCACGGAGCGGAACAGGCCCAGGCCGCCCGCGCCCACTTCGAGCAGGTCTTCTCCCGCAAGGAGCTGCCGGAGGACATGGAGGTCTTCCGCGCGGAGAAGCCGGGCAAGCTCTCCTACCTGATGGTAGCCGCAGGGCTCGCCAAGGGCATGAACGAGGCCAGGCGGCTGATATCGCAGGGCGCCGTCAGGATAGACGGCGAGAAGGTCGCCGACGACCTGACCTTCGAGCCCAGGGACTGCGTCCTGCAGGTTGGCCGCCGCCAGTTCCGCAAGATAGAGAAGTGACCGGAGGCCATGACGATGTTATCCCTTAAGATTTCAGCCGTCTGCCTGCTCCTTTCGCTGCCCGCCGCCGCGCAGGACGCGACCCAGACCGAGGAGCAGTACAAGAAGATGATGGAGCAGATGATGAAGTCCGGGAACAACTATTCCCAGTCCC
>DAIENX010000015.1:0-47524 GCA_027340875.1 Elusimicrobiota bacterium | reverse complement strand
TTGGTCATGAACAGGTCGCCCTTGCTGTCCACCATCAGGTTGCCGCCGTCCAGGATGATGGGCATCGCGAAGGACTCTATGCCCTTGGTCTTGGCCAGGGCGGAAGGAAGGGCGTCGTCGTCGCGGCGGTACTGGTAGTGGCGGTAGATCGTGTCCACTATGCCGGGGGTGCCGTCCTCGCTGATGCCGAACGGACCGTAGTCGCGCATCCAGACGGTATTGATACGGAGCGGCACCTTGCTGTACTTGGAGGCCGGGACGCCGGAGATGGAGGAGGGACCCGCCACTGCCCAGAGCTGGGCGCGGCCGGGGCCGGTGACGGCGCGGGCTATGCCGGAGAGCATATCGGTGTAGCCGGCCCAGCCGACCACCACGGCGGCCGCGGGCTCGTATTCGGCCGGGATGCGGAAGCCCACCGGCGGCGCGGCCTTGGTCTGCGCCATAACGGGGGCGCGGCCGTCGGCCTTTTCGCGGGAATGGTCTATCCAGTTGGGGAGAGGCTTGCCGAGGTCCAGTGCGAAGGCCCCGGAGGAGAACGTAGTAATGAACGCGAGGGCGGCTAACCAGGTGAGTTTCTTCATTTGACCTGCCTTATGGTTTTCCAGTTCTGCTACTGCCCGACAACTATTAATAAATTATACCGAAAGCGGAAAAGGCGTACAGGGGCCTAAAGGGAAAGCCCGGGATAGGCCTTTGGACCTATCCCGGCAGCATTTCAGAACTCGAAGAAGGCGGCTTCCTCGGCCACCGCGTTGCAGCGCTTGCCGGCCGGATCGGTCATCTTGCTGCGCATATAGCCTTTCTCGCCCCAGGAGGCGCCCCAGCTGTTGCGCAGTATCCAGACGCCCTTGCCCGGGGGCAGGTTGCCGCTCTCGTCGAACTGCGCGCCCTCGTTGTCCCAGCCGACGATATTGATCATGTGGTCCAGCTCGCCGTACCTGCACTTTGAATAGATACCGCCGCGGTAGCTCTGCCACCCGCCCTGGGCGGCGGCCACGGCTATGGAGATGGGCTTGCCGGAAAGCTTCATGTAGGCCTCTATGTCGCGCACGGTCGGCGGCTGGCCCTTTTCGCCCAGCATGTACCAGGCCTTTATGCGGGCCGCGGCCGGCAGGTCCGCGGCGCATTTGCCGTGGCCTTGCTTATAGGGACAGGCGCTGTAGAGGGGCTGGCCCCTCGGGGCGATGAAGTCGTTGGCCGAATCGAAATAGCCGCCCTTGCAGCCGAGGGCGTAGGTGGAATGCTCCACCAGCCATTCCTGGGAGAGGCGGCCCGGGTCCCCGTCGCCGAGCGCGTGGCCGTCGCGGTGGGTGGCGGTCAGGCTGAAGGCCCAGCAGCTGCCGCAGAAACCCTGGTTCTCCACCTGAGTCAGGCCGGGGCGCAGGTCCAGCTTGTCCGGTATCTGCACCTTGGCGTCCTTGAACGACTTCCAGGCGGCGCTTGGGAGGTCCTTTTTAATGAAACCCTTGGCGTATATCACGCTGCCGTCCGGGCTTACCGGCGCGGCCTGGCCGTCCACGTCGTAGGACGCGTCCAGCGTATAGTCCACGAAATCCTTTACCGCTCCGCCGTCAAAATCCGCGTCGCGCGCCTCGGCGCGGGCGCAGAGCGCGGCCGCGGCAAGAATGAAGAAAAGGTAAAGTTTTATCCGCATGCTCCCTCCGTTTTCTTGACTTTCATCAACATTATCTAAAAATTACCGGCTTATAGCCAGCCCTTCTCGGAGTAATAATGGAATTCTCCGTCCCAGTCGGACTTCCGGCGTTTTACTATCTCGGCGAAATAAGCCCGGCGCTGCTCTATCTCCCTGGCCTGCTGGGCGTACACGGCCCCTTCCTTGATGTCGGACGCCAGCCTGCCGCCAAGCGCAAAAGCGGCATCCAGATCCTTTTTTACCGGCACCGGACCGCTGGCAGCGGTTCCGGTGTACTGCGCGCCGCAGAGCCTGGCATAGTCCCCCAGATAGGAGGCCACCGGTTCGTTATTGCCGCTGCCGGAGGTGACCGCTCCGGCCGCGTATTTGCCGAGCAGGCGCTGGCAGTGTATCAGGTTCGAGGTGCGGTCCATCAGGGTCTTGAGCTGGGCGGGCACCTGGTTCAGGTAGTTCGGGGCCGCGAGGATGAGGCCGTCCGCGTTGAGCATCTTGAGGATTATATGGTGCGCGTCGTCCTTCAGGTGGCAGGTCATATGCGCGCGGTGGCAGGCCTCGCAGGCGTGGCAGAACTGCAGCTTCTTGCCGGCCAGGTGCACGGTCTCCACCTCGGCGCCGGCGGCCTTCGCCCCCTCGGCGATCTTCGCCGCCAGGGAATAGGTGACGCTCCGCTTCTCGTGCGGACTGGAAGAAATGAGCAGAATTTTCATAAGCCTCCCCGTGGCACGCGGCCCGGCCGCGGATATAGCCAGATACTATCATTTTACCGGGCAAAAAGAACGGCCCCCCGCTGCCGGAGGGCCGTTACCGCAAGCCGCAGTTCTTTACTGCGCGGGCGGGGGCTGCGGGGTATCCTGCGGGGCCGGCGCGGAGGACTGGACCGGCGGGGCAGCAGAATGCCTGGGCTGGACCTGTTCATGCAGCCTGTTGCCCATGCGCGTCATCCAGGCGGAGCCCAGGCCGACCATGGTGCCGAAGGCCAGCAGCATCAGGCCGATGAGCGACAGCAGGCCGCCTATCAGGGGTATCAGCTTGCCGAAGAACAGCAGGCCCGCCATTATGGCGTAGCCGGCGGCCACCTTGCCGGTCAGGCTTACGGGCCCGGCCTTCTTGATGCCGGTGAAGAAGCGGTCCTGCAGCAGCACGCTGAAGGCGGACAGGCCCAGCACGGCGGCCGCGGCGGCCAGCATCAGCACGAACGGGATAAGCGGCAGGCCGAGTATGGAGACCGCCATCATGACCATGCCGGGGAAGAAGCCCACCACGGTCAGCGCGCCTATGCCGCAGGCGCGCCACATGTCGCCGGTGATGGCCGCGGCCGAGTTCTCGACGTTCCTGGGGAAGAAGATGGCCGGCAGCATCAGCAGTACTATGCCGGTGGCGAGCATGGAGAAGAATACGACCAGCCCGGCGCCGACGAGGCCGCCTACCAGCCAGGGGCTGTGATGGTCCCTCTCCATATCCCCGCCGCCGTAGCGCACGGAGTAACGGACGGTCCGCATGGTCTGAGTGAGCGTGTCCCGCAGCGCGTCGGCGCTGTAGCTGTTGATAGAGCCCTTGTGGCGGGCGCTGTCGCTCTTCTGCACGCCGCCGCCGAGGGCCGAGATATCGCCGTCGACCTCTCCCGCGCCTATCAGGGCCACGCCGCCGCCCACGGCGGAGACGTTGCCTGCCACGCGGCCGCTTATGCGTACCGGACCGCCGATGCTGGATACATCGCCGCCCACCAGGCCCGGTATGCTCACCACGCCGCCCATCGAGACCAGGTCGCCGGTCAGCTCGCCGTTGATGGTGACCGAGGCCCCGCCTACCGCGGTGGCGTCGCCGTCCAGCTTGCCGTCCACGGTCAGCGACTTGTCGGTGGCCACGTCGCCCTGGAAGGTCTCTCCCTTGGGGACGACTATGTCCTCGTGGCGCACCATCGGCCTCGCGGCGTACAGGGCCTGCGACAGAAGCAGTATCCCCGCGGCCGGCAGCAGCAGTTTTTTAATGTTCATGATATTTCTCCCCTTTCCTCAGTTACCCGTCAGATCCTGCCGGCGGCGGGGCGCACGCCCGGCACCGCTTTTATCACCGCGGCGCAGACCAGCGCCGCGGCCGCTATCTCGTACCAGGGCGGCATGGCGTAAACCGCTACCCTGCCAAGGTCGGAGGCCAGCGATACGGCCCCGGGCAGCTTGCCCAGCAGATGAGCGCCGCCGGCCTTGGCCAGGTCCAGCGCCTGACCGAACCCGCCGGGCCGGGCCAGCAGCTCGCCCCAGCCTGAAATTCCTCTGTAGATGAAGCCGGCGGAAAGCGCGCCCAGCAGGGCCGTCCAGCCGGCCACCAGTATCCCCATGCCCTTAAGGACGGCGGCCTGCCAGTCGAAGACCGGGGCCGGCTCCGCGGCGATCCGGGCCATCACGCGGGCCCTGAAACCGCCCGGGGCCTTTCTGTAAGGAAGGCCCGCTATGGCTCTGGCTATCAGCTCGTCGTTCCTGTCGGCGTTCATATGTCCTCTCCTGTACTACGGCTTCGGGCACCCGGCGGTTGCGTCGGAGGGCGCCAATTTCGCCTTTATAAGCTCCCGGCCCCTGAAAAGCCGGGCCTTCACGGTGCCTTCCGGCACGCCCAGCACTCGGGCTATCTCCGCCGGGCCCATGTTCTCCTTGTACTGCAGAAGCAGGGCCTCGCTGTAGATGGGCGGCAGCGAGGCCAGAAGGGCTTCTATGCGCTCTTCGTCCAGCGACTCCTCCACGGCCTCGGCCGGGCGCTGGGCCCCGTCCGGGATCTCCGGGAAATCCTCGGTGTCTATGGAAACATTGCGGCCGCCGGCGCGCAGGGCGTCCATGCAGGCGTTATGGGCTATACGGAACAGCCAGGAGGAGAAGGGGTAGGCGGGGTTATAGGTGGAGGAGGCCCGGAAGGCTTTGACGAAGGCCTCCTGCGCGGCCTCCTCCGCGGCTGACTGGTCCTTCAGCAGCCGCAGAGCGAAGCTGTATATCCGGTCCTGGTAAAGCTCCACCAGGGCGCCGAACGCCTCGGCGTCGCCGCCCAGCCAGCGGCTCACCAGCTCCTTTTCATCTCCGCCCATCATTCAGTATACGGGGATCCTTCCCCGACAGTTGCCGGGAAAAGCGGTCCTCCGGGTATTATAGTTTAAATCCCCGGCGGAGCGGAGATACAGCTGGAAAAAACCGGGCCGCCGGGGTCCCCGGCGGCTTCGCGTTGTAAATGAGGAACTTATAATCGGAGACATCAATAAGCAGAACGCCGCTTAGACGCGAGCAGATGAGACCGGCATGCCCTGCGCGGCGTCATTCCGCCTTGCCGAGGCCGTAGTTCAGGCCCAGGTGATGGGTGCTGCCCAGCATGCCCATGGTCCGGAAGGCGTAATCGATGGAGATATTCCCGCGCGAAAGGCCGAAACCCGCGGTAAGGCCGTTGAGCTCCTTGGTGTCCAGAGCCTCAGTGCTGTATCCGGCGCGGCCGAACAGCGCCCAACCGGCGCCCCTGGCTATGGCGTATTCGGCCCCGGCGCCAACCCAGGTCCTGGCGTCCTTGGGGAAATTGAAGTCCAGCAGCCATTGCCAGCGCTCGCTGTAGTGGATGACCGCGCCCAGCTTCACGTTCACCGGCAGCGGGGACTCCTCCTTGTTGAACTTGAGCCCCTTGCCCATGTTCTGCGCGGCCACGCCCACGTTCACCTCGTCGCCGTTCATGGCCAGGCCCAGGTCCAGCGACAGCGTAGAGGCGGAGCCGGAGATCCTGGAGCTGATCTGCCTTACCGCCGCTCCAGCGAAGATATCCTCGCCGAGTTCAAGTCCATACCCCAGGGCCGCGGCGCTGTCGCGCGGCGACAGGCTGCCGGCGGGCGCGCCGGTATTGTCCAGCGAATCCATGCTGCCGTAGCGCAGGTACTGCGCGCCGGCTCCCAGCACGCCGCCGCCCAGCGGCACGGCCGCGCCCAGCACGTCGTACGAAAGGTCCTCCACCAGCATGGCGTGGCCGAAGGCGAAGGCGGGCGAGGCGTTGACCGCCAGGGACGCCGGGTTGCGGAACAGCGACAGGCCGCCGGGCGCGGGCGCGGCAGAGCCCCCACCCAAGGCGGCGCTGCGCGCGTCAACGGGCAGCTTCAGGAAGCCGGCCGTGCCGGTGCCCGTCTTGTCGGCGCAAAGCCCCGGGCGAGCCGTTAAGCACGCCGCGAGGGCAATGACCGTGAGCGCCGTCTTTTTCATCTCTCCACCGCTATCTTGATAATTTTCTCTTTGGAGCCCGACTTGATATGCACTATGTACACGCCGCTGCCCGCCTTCAGCCCGGCGGCGTTATTGCCGTTCCACACCTTATAGCCGAGGTCGGCCGCGGTGACGCTCAGCTTGCGCACCAGCTGGCCGGTTACCGTGAATATCCTTATCTCGGCCTTGTCGGTCAGGTTGTCGAACACGATGCCGTCCACTCCGGCCGGCGAGTCGAACCTGCCGCCGGAACCCGGTTTCCACGGCACCGGGTAGGCCCGGGCGGAACTGAGGTTGGCCGCCAGCGGCGCGAACAAAGCGAAGAAGCTGAAATGGGTGGTGTGGCCGGTGACCTTCTTGGCCGCCAGGTCCACTACCGAGGAAAGGTCCCGCTGCCACGGGCCGGCGGCGCTGTGGGCCGAGTACATCTCCAGTTTGCTGGCGTGCAGCGTAGTGCCGTCCACTATTCCGTCGTTGTCGGCGTCGGGGAAGGCCAGAGTGACCTCCGCGGTCTGGCCGCCGGCCAGCGCGCTCTGGTTGGTCAGCGTGACCTCGGTGATCACGCCGGCGGGCTCCGCGTCGTCGGGGTCGGGCGGGGCCAGCGGCGGGTCGTTGGTGACGGAGACGGTAGACGTACTGTAGTCCAGCGCGCCGGCCGGGATGACCACCTTGGTGACCTGCGCCGAGCCGGAATCGGCGGCCTGCAGCGTGTTGGGGACCAGGTTGTTCACCACCTGCTGCTTGGTAACCTTGCCGCCGGAGGCGCTCTCCACTATGTCCGGCTCCACGGCATCCACCGCTATCGTTATAGCCGAAGGCGAGGCATCGGCCGAATTCCCGTTATCGGTGGCCACCGCTCTCAGGTCATAGGCGCCCGGCGCCAGCGAGGTGACGTTCCAGTGCACGAAGTAGGGCGCCGTAACGTCGGGGTTGGGGTGGTTGGCGGGATCGCTCGGGGCTATGTCCAGCCAGGACGAAGAGGTGGACGCCTTGTACTGGAAACGCACGTGCTTCGTCTCCGCCACGGTCCCGGCCGTCAGCTCAGCCATCACCGTGACGCTGTTGCCGTTGACGCGCTTGCCGGTCTGCGGCACCTTGATGGCGGCCTTCACCCCGGTGATGCTGTAGACCGAAGGCGACATGGCCGTGACCGAGGTGTTCTTCTCCTCCGTTCCGCAGCGGTGCACGGCCCTCAGGCCGAACTTATAGGCCGCGCTCGAAGTCAGAACGCCGGTGGTGTAGGAGGTCTGCGCCGCGGTCAGCGAGGCGAGAGAGGTATCGTAATCTATGGTCCCCGTGCCGTCATCATAATACAGGTTATAACCTGTTATGCCCTCAAAAGGCGCCGGCTCCCAGGAGAGGTAGACGCGGCTTACCGGCAGAGGCTGGGCGTACAGGTTACCGGGCGGCAGCGGGACAGGACTGCCGGTGAGCAGGGGCCCCAGCTGTCCGTACTGAGTGGGGATGCCGTCCCCGTTCACGTTCCAGACACGGAAGTAATAGCTGGTGCAGCCCAGCAGGCCGGTAGCAGTATAGGAAGTGTCCGCCGTGGCCGAGGTAGCGCCGCCTACCAGCTGCACGCGGGCCGAAGTGCCGGCAGGGTTGCCGTTGAGGCCCCAGAAGAACGTGGCGCTGGTGGCGAATACCGTCCCCGCCACGAGACCGGAAGGCTCGGCTGCCAGCGTAAAATAGGTGGCAGACTGCGCCAGGTCGCCATACCCTCCGTCCGTGTACGCGCCGACCCGCACCGAGGCAGGCATATTAGGCGGCAGGCCGTCCTGCACGAATGACGCGCCGGCCGTGCTGAAGGCCACGGAGCCCAGCGCGCCGCCGCTGGCGGCGAACACGCCGTAACCGTCGGCCTGCGTCACGCTGCCCGCTCCCCAGTGCCAGGCCACCGAACTGGTCCCCACCGCCGCGCCGTCCAGCCCGGCCACGAGGCCGGACGCCGGATGTACAAGCGTCGTTATCGGGCCGGCATAGACGTACGGCGTGGGAATACCGTTGATGTTTATCGCCCTTACACGGGCGTACCAGGTGCTGCCCTCGGGCCGGCCGGTTATAGTCACCGTACCGACCAGGCCGGAACCTGAGAAAGAAGAGGCGAAGGACGTCGATCCCGAGATACTGTACTCATAGCGGGTCCTGAGCGCCGGGTTGTCGCCCTCGCTCCAGGTGAACACGAAGCTGGAATAATAGACCCCAGTGAATACCGGGGAGGACGGCGGCGCGGCCAGCGTGGCCCTCACGTCGGAAAGCATATAGCCGGCGCCCGGCTCCGTCGAGACATAGCCGTAATAGCTGGTATTCGGCGTAAGGCCGGAAAAATCGTGCGACGAGGTAGTATCGGTGGCGGCAAAGACGGAGAGGGCGGCATCAGGCGCGGTGGAGAGGCGCAGATAATAGACGGTCCCGGAGATGAAACTGCTCCCACAGTTCACCGTCATAGAGCTGGAGCCCACGCCGCTGAACGGCGCGGAGCTCAACAACGGTATCACATAGGTGAACGTGCTTGTCAGCGCCTCGGAGGACTGTACGTTGCCGGCAATATCTGCCGCGCGAGAGACGGCGTAATAGGTGCCGCCGGGGCTAAGATGGGAGGACGTCAGCCCGGCATAGGTCCACGCGGAAGTCCCCGCGGCGAAATTCCAGGCCGCCGTGGAGGTCCATTGGGAGGCCGCCCCGTTCCAGAAGTAGCCGTCGGAACCGCGCCGCACTTTGACCCAGACCTGCGCCACTCCGGAAGCAGAGTCGGCCGCGGTGCCGCTGATGCCGGAGAGGGAATTTATCACCCCGCCAGAAGGCACCGTGACAGCCGACAGCGGCGGCGTAGCGTCATAGACAAAAGTGCCGGTGGAATAGGCGGAAGACCAGTTGCCGGCGGTGTCCATGGCCCGCGCCGTCACGATATAAGTGGAACCGTCCGCCAGCGCCGGCAGCAAGGAATAGGTCCAGGAGGACTGGTACACATTCGCGTTAAGCCAGGACCGCCCCGAAGCCCACGAAGAGCCGTTCCAGTATTTCCCGGTGCCGCCGTCCTGCATGGAAACCGCCACCGCGGCCACCGCAGTGTCGTCCGCCGCCGTGCCGGTTATAGACGCCAGCGAATTCACGTAAGACCCGTCAGCGGGGCTTAACACGGCCAGGGTAGGGGGCACCGCGTCGGCCGGCGCATGCCCGTACAGGTCCGCCTGCGACAGCGCTACGCCGCCGCCGTCCCCTCCGGCGGCGAGCACCCGCCCGTTGGAAAGCCTGATAAGGGAAGAATATACCCTCGGATAACTCATCGGACCCGTGGGCGAGAACGTGCCGGCGGCCGGATCGTACAACTCCGCTGACGCCTTATAGTCGGATCCTGCAGTACCTCCGGCCACGAGGACCTTGCCGTCCCCGAGCAATACCGAGTCGAAATATCCTCTGGCCTCCCGCATTGAGCCGGTAGGAGAGAACTGACCGGTGTCCGGATCGTAGACTTCTGCGGCAGAAGTGATGTTTACGTCATACCCTCCCGCGACCAGAACCCTGCCGTCGGCTAGCAGCGTCGCTGTATGCACCACGTGAGGGGAGTTCATCTGACCGGTGGGCGAGAACGTCCCGGATGCCGGGTCGTACAATTCGGCGGAAGCGTGGAAAACACCGCCGCCCCAGGCGGATTGGCCCCCGGTTATCAGTACTTTCCCGTTACGCAGCAGAGTGGCGGTGTGCGCGGTACGCGGGACGCTCATGGAACCGGTAGGGGTGAACATCCCGGTGGCGGGATCGTACAGATCCGCGGAGGCGGTTACCACGAATCCTCCGTTTACGCCGCCGCCGGTTACCAGCACTTTCCCGTTCGGAAGGAGCGTGGCGGTATGATGCCGCCTGCTCGTGGACATGGAGCCGGTGGGAGAGAACGTTCCTGTAGCCGGATCGTACAGCTCGGCGGAGGCGTAGGCCTGGTTATTCGCGGAGGTGCCGCCGCTCACCAGGACCTTGCCATTGGGCAGCAATGTCATACACTGGAAGAATCTTATGACCGACATGGACCCGGTAGCGGTAAAAGTGGACAGGACCGGATCATACAGTTCTGCTGAAGAAAGATTGCCGCCGGTATTAGCGCCGCCCGCTATCAGCACCTTGCCGTTCTGCAGCAGTACCCCGCCGAACGCGGACCGGCCGACCGACATCGAAACTGTAGGCGAAAAAGCCAGCGAGACAACGAAAGTGCCGGTGGAATAGGCGGAAGACCAGTTGCCGGCGGTGTCCATGGCCCGCGCCGTCACGGTATAGGTGGAACCGTCCGCCCAGATGGGCATATTCGAATAAGTCCACGATGAAGGCAACAATGTAGCGTTCAGCCAGGCCTGGGAAGCCGCCCAGGCAGCACCGCCCCAGTAATTGCCGTCGGAAAGCCGCTGGATGGACACAGTCACCGACGCCACCGCCACATTGTCCGCCGCGGTGCCATATATCTGTGAAATGGAATTAAGTATTTCTCCGTTCGGAGGTGAAACTATGCCGGCAACCGGCGGCTGCACGTCCGGCGCAGTGCCATAAACGAAACTTCGGGTACTATAGCCGATTTCCTGGTTGGTGGCTGCATCCACGGCGCGCGTGACCACATAGAAGGTCTTTCCCTGCTGACCGTCATGCGTTCCTTCCTGCCAGGCATAGTTGGCGGTACCCGTACTAGTGAAATCGGAATTCGAATATGTCCACAGGTTAACCGTAATCTTCGGGCCGGCGGCACCGGCCACTGACCACCATCCGGTATCGGCTGATACCCAGTGGGGAACTGTCGGCTGCCAGTAATATGTGGTCACCCCGGACAGATACCACATACGTATGCGCACATCAGTTATGGCCGAGGTCAGATCTATAGAGGTGCCTGATATCCCCGTAATTGAAGTATACGACCCCCCATCCGCCGGGTAGGTGACGCGCGAGTTCGGAGGGATATTATCAAAGCTGAAGGTCGCAACGGCTACGCCGTAATTGCCGGCCTGGTCGGTATTCTTCACTTCTATACGGAGTTCGTTATCCCTGTTAGGCCAGGAAACCTGAGATGAGTCGAAACCCCAGGAAAGAGCGCCGCCGACAGAAGTCGAGCCTGCCGCCACGTTCCATATCTCCGGGAAACCGGGACAATCAGTATTTACCCAGCCCGGCAGCACCGTAATGCCGCAGGTCCCGGTGCCCCCCTTCCAGTATCTATTGAGCGCTACGTCATATATACGCAGCCGCGGGAAATCCAAGGGGGAAATATCCGCAGCTGAACCAGAAACAGAGGCAAGAGAAGTTATCCTGGCGCCATTGGCCGGCGTGAGAATTGTTGCCGCAGGGGACGAAATATCGTAAACGAAAGTGCTGGTGGAATAGGCCGAAGACCAGTTGCCGGCGGTGTCCATGGCCCGCGCCGTCACCGTGTAGGTGGAGCCGTCCGCCAGCGCAGGCAGCAAGGAATAGGTCCAGGAGGACTGGTACACATTCGCGTTAAGCCAGGACCGGCCGGCAGCCCACGAAGAGCCGTTCCAGTATTTCCCGGTCCCGCCGTCGAGCATGGAAACCGCCACCGCGGCCATAGCGCTGTCGTCCGCCGCCGTGCCGGCTATCGCCGCCAGCGAATTCACATATGTTCCATCGGCGGGACTGAGCACGGCCAGGGTGGGAGGAACGGAGTCGGCCGGCGCATGCCCGTACAGGTCCGCCTGCGACAGCGCTACGCCGCCGCCGTCCCCTCCGGCGGCGAGCACCCGCCCGTCCGCCAAACTGATCAAATTACAATATTGCCTGGGATAGCTCATCGGACCCGTGGGCGAGAATGTGCCGGCAGCCGGGTCGTAGAGTTCGGCGGACGCTAGGGGGGCAGACCCCGAACTACCACCGGCCACGAGAACCTTGCTGTCGCCAAGCAATACCGCATCGAAATACATCCTGGTTACGCCCATGGAACCCGTCGGGGTGAACTGGCCGGTGTCCGGATCGTAGATCTCGGCCGACGAGCTGGTCGCAACTCCATATCCGCCGGCAACCAGCACCCTGCCGTCAGCGAACAGCGTGGCGGTGTGCACCACGCGGGCCGCGCCCATATTCCCGGCCGGAGAGAACGTGCCGGAGGCAGGGTCGTACAGCTCGGCGGATGCATACCGGGTCCCACCGCCCCAGCCGGATTGTCCTCCCGCTATCAATACCTTCCCGTTGCGCAGCAGCGTTGCCGTATGTGCGTTCCTGGGGACGCTCATGGAACCGGTAGGCGTGAACGTCCCGGTGGCGGGATCGTACAGGTCGGCGGAAGATGTTACAGTGATCCCTCCGCTTACGGCGCCGCCGGCTACCAGTACCTTCCCGTTCGGGAGGAGCGTGGCAGTATGGTACAGCCTGCTTGTGGACATGGACCCCGTCAGCGAGAACGTGCCGCTAACCGGGTCATATAGCTCGGCGGAGGCGTAGGACTGGTTATTCGCGGAGGTGCCGCCGCTCACCAGGACCTTGCCATTGGGCAGCAATGTCATACGCTGGAAGAATCTTACGACCGACATGGAACCGGTAACGGTGAAAGTGGCTAGTACTGGGTCGTACAGCTCGGCGGAAGAAAGATTGCCGCCGGTATTGGCGCCGCCAGCTACCAGTACCTTGCCGTTCTGCAGCAATACCCCCCCGAATCCGGAACGGCCGACCGACATTGAAACCGTAGGGGAGAAAGCCAGCGAGAACACAAAAGTGCTTGTGGAATAGGCCGAAGACCAGTTGCCGGCGGTATCCATGGCGCGAGCCGTCACGGTATAGGTGGAACCGTCCGCCCAGATGGGCATATTCGAATAAGTCCACGATGAAGGAAACAATGTAGCGTTCAGCCAGGCCTGGGAGGCCGCCCAGGCAGCGCCGCCCCAGTAATTGCCGTCGGAAAGCCGCCGTATGGACACAGTCACCGACGCCACCGCCACATTGTCCGCCGCCGTGCCCGTTATCGACGTCAGTGAGTTCACATACGCGCCGTCTGCCGGGGTTAGCACGGCCACCGAGGGCGCGGACGTGTCCGGCAGTATAAGGTCGGACATTTTCAACTGCTGCAGGAAATTCTGCTTCTGGCCGCCAATAGTAGTGTAGCCGGCAAGCAGCAGCATGCTCCCGAAAGGCACGGCCTCGTCCACCTCTTCGTTCCCTCCGGCGATATCGGCCGAGTAGGCGCCAAGCAGGCTGCCGTCCAGGCCGCGCCTGGTCAAAAGAATGTCCTGGCCGTTGACAGGGTCACCTGCCGTGCCGCCTTCGTAGATGTTGCCGTCCAGGCCGATCTGCAGGGAACGGTAGATGTCGGTCCCGCCGGAAATATAATTATCAGTACTGCTCCAGACCGTATTGCCGGCCGGGTCACGCTTCTGACTCAGCAACGCGACGTCTCCGGAAGCCAGCTGCTCGTCGCCCGCTATATAGAGATAACCGGAAGTGTCGGCCGCTATGGCCAGCGCGTCCTCGTTGCGGTTGGCGGCGCCGTTGTAGACCTTGACCCATTGTTCGGTTCCCGTAGCGGCATCCAGCTTCCAGACCGTGCCGTTCTGGCCCTGCCCCAGAGAGGACATATCCGCGCTGCCCGCAGCGTAGACATAGCCCCCGCTGAGCGTCAGCGAATTCACCCAGTCGTAGTTGAGAGAGAAAGTGTGCGTGGAGGCCCACAGCATGTTGCCGGAGGGACCGTACTTCGCCACCCAGGAATTCCTGTCGCCTCCGCTGCTGACGCTGCCTCCGACGTATACGTTGCCCTGGTCGTCTACGGTCACCGCGTAGAGCCCCTGACCTTCCGTAGCGGAAGTCCCTTTTTGCGTGCGCTTCCACTCCATCCGCCCGTCCGCCCCGTACTTCAACAGCAGGTCCACGCTCGACGGGGCGGTCATGCACTCTGATCCGACCAGATAGACCGCCCCGCTGACCCGGTCCACCGCCACGTCCGTCACGGCCGATTCGCCGCAGTTGTCGGCGCCGTTGTAATACTTGGCCAACAGCAGGTTGCCGGACTGATCGTATTTATGGACGAATTCATCCACGTTCTGCCCGTTCGAAACGTTCCCGGTCAGATACATATGACCGGTGGCGTCCAATGCCAGGCCGTTAAAAGTGTAGCCGGAGTAGCCGGTAGGGAAGTTCACGCGCCAGGTACCGTCAGGGTTAAGCGTGCGGGTTACAGTGACGGCCGGGAACGGCTTGGCTACCGAGGCGGCGATATTCGAGACGCCGCTCAGGTTTCCGCTCTCGTCCTGATGCCATACCGCCAGGTAATAGGTAGCTCCCGGGTCCAGTCCCCCTATTCTAGAGCTGACAAGGCCTCCGGCAGGCACGCCGCTGGTGGACACTACGACCTGCGCAGAAGCCGTACTCCAGGAAACGCCGTAAGAAGTGGAATACTGGACATAGAACTCACTGCCGGAACCCAGCGTACCGACGGTCCCGTCGTTGCCTGGAGCGATCCAACTCAGCGTAAGCGCGCCCACGTAACCGGCTGGCGCGGCGGCGAGGGATGTCAATGTTCCGGGAGCCGGATGAAGCGGAGGCGTGTACAACGACGCTGTTGCGATAGCCGAGCCGTTATACATCCCCCCGGAGAAGAGTATCCGGCCGTCCTGCAGCTGCGTGGCGGTATGCACAGCGCGGAGACCGCCCGCAAGGGAATTGGTGGACGCGAATATGCCGCTGCCAGGATCGTATATCTCGGCAGTATCCAGATAAGAGCCATTGCGGCCGGCGGCTATATAAACTCTGCCGTCCGGGAGCAAGGTAGCGGTGTGCAGTTCCCTTGCTGCGGTCATTCCTCCCGCGGGAGAGAACGTCCCTGTCTCAGGGTCATAAAGTTCGGCCGATGAATAAGGCGGAGAGTACTCCAGACCGCCGGTTATAAGCACTTTCCCGTTGGGCAGCAGGGTGGATGTATGATAGTAGCGAGGCACGCTCATTGAGCCGGTTGCCGAGAACGTGCCGGATGCGGGGTCGTACAACTCGGCCGTAGAAAGCGTGCCGGAGGAGTTGTACCCGCCGGTTATAAGGACCTTGCCGTTGGCGAGCAGCGTAGCCTTATGGAACCGCCTGGGCGAGACCATGGCGCCGGTCGCAGTAAAAGAACTCAATGCCGGGTCATAGATCTCCGCACCGGGGACATCCCCGAAATTGAAACCGCCGGCGATAAGGACGCGGCCGTCGTTCAGAAGCGTCGCCGTATGATCCTCTCTGGGGTTGACCATCGTTCCGGCGCCGGAAAAACTTCCGGTCTGAGGATCGAAAAGTTCCGCTCCGGAAGGATAGTAGACCGGAGGGTCGGTATAGCCTCCGGAAACAAGCACTTTCCCGTTCCGCAGCAGCGTGGCGGCGTGCATATACCTCGGAACTGACATGGCCCCCGTACTTGAGAATACGCCTGTCCCGGGATCATATATCTCCGCAGAAGCCAGATAACTGGAGCCCTGCCCTCCAGTCACCAAGACCTTTCCGTCAGGCAATAATGTCGCCGTATGGGAATACCTGGCCGTGACCAGGGAGCCGGTAATTTGATCGGCTGCGGAGAGGTCCCCAGCATATAGACAAGAAAAGCCGGCGCAGGCCAGGCCCATTATAATGCGCCTACCAGTTCTTTCCACGCCGCCATGCAGGAACCCCAGCATGTATCTCTCCGCCCCGGAGATTTCCCCTTGGTTTATGGGGATACTTCGACTATAACAGAGCACTTTCAAAAAAATACCCGTATAAAGCCAAATTATCCTCAATAAATTGGCCGCCCCGGCACGCTTTCGCGAATATAATAGCGCGGAAATAGTGTAATGCATGATCCGCGTATTGTCAAATACGCTTGCGTCACGTTCGAGGTGGTTTCCCCAATGAGAAATGACTGTCTAATTTTTGGGGGCAAGGGACCAGAAAACGGCGTGAAGACGGCTCAGGCGGGCTGTACGTAGATCCAGCCCAGGTTGCGCTTGCACTTTATGCGCCGGCCCAGCTGCAGCCCCAGTTTCTGCCTGAGCCTGTGCACCAGAGCGCGCACCGCGTCGGATCTCTCATCCTGCGCCACGCCAAGTATCAGGCAGGCTATCTCGGCCTCGGGCACAAAAGCCGGACTTCTCTCGACCAGCAGCGACAAGAGCTGGAACTGGTTCTTGGACAGGGTGACGGCCGGCTTGGAATTACGGAAGACGCCCAGGGTCTCTTTCTCCAGGCGGAGGTCGCCCTTCTCTATGATGCCTCGCTCCCACGCCACCCGCCTGAGAACGCTGTCCACAACGGCGCGTATCTTGGCCAGCGGCGAGCCCTTGAGTATGAAGCCGTCCGCCTGGTATTCGGCGTAGGCCGGTATCTCCTGGGCCGGGTCGGCGCTGACCATTATGATCGGAGTATTCCTGAGAGCGGCGTCGGAACGGAGCGAGGAACAGACCATACCGCCGTCGCCGTCATTCATGTGGTAATCCAGCAGCAGGCAGTCCGGTCGGGAAGCGCCCGCGGCGGCTACGGCCTCGGCGCAGGAACCGGCGGTCCTGACGTCAAAGCCCTCAGCGGCAAAGAACCCGGCCATCATCTTAAGCCACGCCGGGTCGTCGTCAACGATAAGCAGTGTGGTACGGCCCATAGTCCGTTTAGATTATACATTAAGAGGACCGCGCGTTCTGACCGCGCTTGCCCCCGCGGCCGCTACTCCACCCACTGGCGTCCGCACATCGTCCTGAACGCGCAGCCGGAGCATTCGGCCTCGTCGGCTGCCGGCCCGAACTCCGCCGCCGGGTCCAGTATCTCCTCGAGCAGCGTCCTTATCGCCTCTTCATAGGTCCCGAATATGGCTTTCTTGTCCGGCACCTTCTTGTAGCGCGCCTTATAAAGCGTCTCTTCGGCGATATTCTCCGCCCCGAGCAGCAGCAGCGAAGCGTCCATCGTGCCGGCATCCAGCCCATGCTCCCCCATATAGGCCAAGAGATAGAACGGCAGCTGGACGGACTTCAAAGTTCTAGCCCAGTCCTCGCGTATCCCCAGGTCGAACCGGGTCCAGTTCGGCACCGCCGCGCCCGCACCGGTCTTATAGTCCACTATATGCGTCACGCCGCCGCGCCTGTCCACCCTGTCGGCGAAGCCGCGCAGCTTCACCTCGCCCGCCTTAGTCTTTATCGAAGCTTTTAGCTTAGTCTCGCAGGCAAGTATTTCTATCCCGGTTAAATTGTCCCGGTGATAGTCCAGTATATCCTTGAGCCGCTTCTCCACCTGGCGCTTTATCAGGTACTCCACGCCGGCCTGATGGCCTTTGAGCTTCTCTTCGAATACCCGCGCCGCGGCCGCCGCTATCTCACCGTAGTCCTTCTCCAAGATGTTGAGCGGTTTCCCGGCCTTGTCTCTAAAGAAATCCTCCAGTACCTCATGCACGATGACGCCGATATCCCTCTGCTCTATATCGTCCGAAACCTCGTCCTTCTCGGCGAGGCCGAGGCCGTAACGGTAGTAGAAGCGCAGCCCGCAGGCGAGATACGTATCGATAGCCGAAGGCGAGAACTCGCGGGCTCCAAGGGCGGCGATGAGCTCCGGCGTCTTGGCCGCGCCCAAAGGTTCGCCCTGCGAAAAGTTCACCCGCAAATGCACCTCTTCCGCGTCCGGTGCCTTGCCGCCGCGCTCCAGCTCCCAGGCGAGCCGCTCAACGAAAGGGCTGCGCTCCTTGTCGGCCGAGTCCTTGTAGAAGATATGCGCTTCTCTCGCGCCGGCCAGCAGCGTGTTGAAATAATAGCGGGAGAGCCGCTCGCGGGTCTTGTAGGTGGACAGGCCCAGCCCCTCGCGCACGGAGTGCGGCAGTATAGTGTCCTCCTTGCACGCTGCGGGCAGCACGTCGGCGTTGGCGTCCAGGAAATAGACGCGCCCGAACTTGAGCCCGCGCGTCTCCAGCAGGCCCAGCACCTGCAGCCCCTTGAGAGGCGTGCCCGGAAAAGGATAGCCAGCGCCCTGCATAAAGACCTTGAAGAACTTGAAGTAACCGGAAGCCCCGTCGAAACGCTCGCCCGCCAGCCGGCAGTTCTTCAGCTCTATTATCTGCTCTATCGCCTTCTCCACGAAGGGCGCCCAGTACGGGTGCAGCGGCGCGGTGCTGTTCTCCGAAATATAAGAAATGAGGTCCAGCAGCTTGCCCGCGAAATCAGCGATGTCCCTTATCTGCTCGAAAGGCCTTATCAGCGCCCGGTGCACGGCCTCCACATGGGCCTTCACGTCGGCCGGCCACATCTTGCCGCCGTAGTCCTTGAGCTTGGCCGCGGCCTCGCCCTGCAGCCCCTCGTCCCCCTCTATCTCGGCCAGCGCGATATACTTGTTCGCCCTGTCGGATAAGCGCTCCTCCAGCGTCTGGAAGATCACGCGGCCCGGCTCTGCGGAACCTTTGAAATAGACGTTCTTGACGTAAGGGTGGAAGACGAACTTGAGGTAGTTCGGCGTGAAATAGCCGGCCTCGTTCTTCTTGTCCAGCAGATCTCCCAACGCGTCCAGCAGGGCATAGACGGGCGTGGCCGCGAGCGGATAACCCATCGAGACGTTGTAGTCCTCGACGCCCGGCAGCGCGTTCTCGAGCAGCGGGAACAGCGCCTGCGGCTCCGGCAGCACTATCACGTCTCCGGGACCCGGGTCCTCGAGCGCCCGCGCCAGGCTGAACACCTCGCCGTGCGTGTCCGGCGCCTTGTAGAAGCGCAGCTTTTCCGGCCTGGCCTCGCGCCCTGCCGCCAGCGCCTGCACGCCGCCGCCGAGGAAGCCGAACTGCTCGGCCAGCCCCGGTCCCGGCTCCAGCAGCAGCCGCGCCCCGCGCCCGGCCAACTGGGCGATGATCTTCTTCTCGGAGGCCGTCAGCGCGAAGAAGCCGGCGAAAATTATCGTCTCGTATTTATCCGCGTCGAGATCCGCTATTTTCCCGGAGACGGCCGCGTATTTCATGGACCGCGTCAGCAGGCCTCCCTTCGCGAGCTCCCTGTAGAGGCCGCCATAGAGACGGCTGAAGCTCTCGAGCTTCTTTATGTAGGAAGAAGTACGCAGGTCCTCGGGGAGGATGGCGTCGTAGGCGGCGAGGTCTTTCTCGGTCTTGAGTTCCACCTTCAGCTCTTCGAAGTCGCCTATCAGCTTGAGCGCCCAAGGCAGGAAGGCGTCCAGCGTGAGGTCTTCCGGCTGGCGCGAGATAACACCGCAAAGCTCTTTCTTAAGCCGCCCGTAAAGGACCTCGGCGAGGTCCAGCGCGGATACGGCCGTTCCCTTTATCCCCAGCTCCTCCGCCGCCAGTTCCACGAAGCCGTCCATGGACGTGATGACGGGCGATTTCAGCGCCCCGCCCTTCTTTTCCGCGAGGTGCTTCCGCAGGAAATGGGCCGGCCGCTTGCCGGGGAAGACGACGACGCATTTCTCCGGCTCCCTGGCGGAAAGCAGCAGCTCCCCGGCCTTCTCGGCCAGGGAGGCTTTCGGGTCTATGATCTCTATGCTCATCCGCTATATAGTAGCAGCGACGCCCGACAACGGCGTGTCGCACCGCGGAATTACACCTACTTCCCTGCCGGCGTCACGCGCACGAAGTCTATAACGGCGCGCGAGGGCTCCAGCAGCAGGCCCTTGGCGGCCAACGCCTTGCGCGCCGACTCAGGGTCCCCGTACTCCCAGTTCAGCTCGAACTCATAGACGCCCTTAAGACCGGTCTCGTCCACCACCGGCCTGTCCAGGCTGGCCCAGACGCCCTTGGCTATCTCAGGCATCTCGGCAGTGCCCACCAGCGAACCGCCGCCGTAGGACACCAGGCCCAGGTGAACCTCGCTTGCGCCGGGGTTCGGGCGCGGAGCGCCGGGTTCCGTCGAGAGACGCAGCGCGTAGACGTCGGTCTCCCTTTTCTCCTGTACCACCTTAACGCCGAAGGCGGACTGTATGGCCGCCTTAAGGGCCTCGAGCCCCTGCTCCATGCCTCCCGGAGGCGTCTGCAGCAGCAGATTGAAAGAGTTCACTGGCTCCGTATCCAGCAGTACCTGGTCCCGCTCAACTTCCCAGACCTGTGAGATGTTCTGTGCAAAGGACATCGCCTGCGATTCGAGCTTCGTATAGCCGCCCGACATCATCGGCTTTCCCTGAGAAGAGGATATAACGATCTCGAACAGCGGCTTGCCGCCGGCCCTGGGGGAAGCGGCCTTCTTCGACTCAGGCCATTCCACCGGCTGCGGCTTCATCTTGCCGGCTATCGCGTCGCGCACCGTGCTCTCCTGCAGGTTCACCGGGAAGATCCTGGCCAGCAACTCGCCGTCCTTGCCTATCAGGTAGCCGTCGGGCCGGCCGCTTATCCTGTAAGCCTTGAACGAGGAGTGCTTCTCGTCCAGTCCTACCCAGGCCTTCATCTCGTGGGTCTTCAGGAATCCGGCTATCTTCTCCTCCGGCTCGTCGGTGACGGACAGGAAGACCACAGGCTCGCCCTTCAGCGCCTCTTCCAGCCTGTTCATGTGAGGGATGCTGGCCACGCAGGGGCCGCACCAGGTGGCCCAGTACTCAAGGAACACCACCTTGCCCTTCAGGTCCTTAAGGCTCTTTACGCTCTTTACAGGCGCGTTCAGCACCTTCGCCACGCTGAAGTCCGGCGCGGGCTTCGCGAAAGAAACCGCGCCGAAGCAGATCACCGAAGCGGCCAGCAGGCCGGCTGTCTTAAAGGCTTTAGTCATTCTTTTCTTTCTCCTTTAGCGTCTTTAACCGCGCCCAGGGCCTCCATCACCAGCCCGGGCGTCAGCAGCTCCGGCAACAGCACCGCCGGACCGCCCCGCGGGTGCACCACGTACAGCGGCACCCCGTTGCGGCCGTACTTCGTCAATTCGTCCTGTATGGCCCCGTCGCGGCTGGTCCAGTCCGCGCGGAAGGCGTCCACGCCGGGCGCGGCCAGCGCGGCCTTCACTTCCGGCGAGGCCAGCGCGGTGCGCTCGTTCACCTGGCAGGACAGGCACCAAGCCGCGGTGAAATCCACGAATACCGTGTGCCCGGCGTTCCGGGCCTGCTCAACGGCCGCGGGGGTCCAGGTCTTCCAGAGCGGGTCCTGCGGTATCGGGGCCGCGGCCAGCAGCCGCCAGAGCACCCACGCCAGCCACAGGGCAGTGCCGAACATGGGTAGGGCCAGCGCCTTCTTGAGCGTCACCATCCAGTCACCCGGCTTTGGCAGGGCCCTGACCAGGGAAGGCCAGGAGGAGAACAGCGCGTAAGGCGCGGCGGTGCCCAGGCCCAGCGCGCCGCAGACGGCCAGCACCTCGGGGGCCGGCCGCGTGACGGCCCAGCCTATGGTGGCGCCCATGAAAGGGGCGGTGCAGGGCGCGCCCGCCACCATCGCGAACACGCCGGAGAAGAAGGAGCCGGTCAGGCCCTGGCGCGCCGAAAGCGAGGAACCGACGCCCATCCACCGTGCCCCGAACTCGAAAACGCCGAGCAGGCACAGCCCCGCGAAAGCGAAAAGCAGCGCCAGGGCGCCCACCAGCCACGGAGACTGGAACTGTGTGCCCCAGCCAAGCGTACCGCCGGCGGCGCGGGCGCCTATCAACGCCAGCCCCAGCGCCGTGCAGCTGAGCACTACTCCGGCCGTATAGAACAGCGCCTCCAGTCTGGCAGCAGAATGGCTTTTCTCCCTGTTGTTCAGCAGGCCCAACGCCTTGAAGGTCAGCACCGGCAAGACGCAGGGCATCAGGTTCAGCAGCAGGCCGCCGCCGAAAGCCAGCAGCAGGAAGCGCAGCGCGCCGGCGCCGGACTTGACCGGAACGGAGATCAGGACCGGAGGCAGGCCGGGCCGCACCAGCACGCCCTCCACCGCGGCAGGGACGCCGTCTGGCCGCGCCGGCTTGAGCGAGATCTCAGTGCCGACAGGGCTTACGCTCACCGGCGAGCGGGCATTGTCGAAAACGTCGGGCTCGGACGGGAAGAACTGCGCCAGCGGATGGCGGCCGGCGAGCCGCAGTACCACCCTGTCCCCGTCGCGCCCGGCGCCGTCGACCGCCTCGTCGTCCCGCCGCGGCACCAGCGCTGCCGCGGCTTCTATCAGAGCCTTGTCCCCGTCGCGGTCACGGCCCTCGCTGCCCACGCCCACCCGCAGCACGAGGTCGGCCGAGCCCGGCACGCAGGTCTCCCTGCATTCCAGCCACTCGACCTTCGCGCGCAACGCCGCCCGCGTGCCCGGCGAGGAACCGGACGGCGCGGTCATGGTCAGCGGCAGCACCACGTCGGAGGAATAGCCGAAGTTGGTGACCGGCGGCTCTTCCAGGCGCAGCGGGGCCGGCCACTCCGGCTCCGAGGCGCTCCAGCCGGCCGGCAGGCTCCAGGCTATCGAGGGAGCGAGACCCGCGTCCCCCGGGTTCTTCCAGTAGACGTGCCAGCCGTCCCGCAGCCTCAGCCTGAGCGCCGCCTTGAAGCTCTCGCCTGGACGCACCGTGTCCAGCGAGGACAGCAGGGAGGCGTCCACGTGGCCGGCGCGGGCCGGCCCGGACAATAAAAGGACGACGGCGAAGATGAAATGGCTCATAGGGAAAGCGCGGTTCAGGCCGCGCCCCACTGCTTGAGCGCCTCTCGCTCCTCTTCGGCGGAATGCACCTTCTTGAACTTCGCCCCGGCCACCCCGTGCACGCGGACCTTGCACTGGTCCCAGGTGGCGTGCCGCTCCAGCCTGCCGCCGACCAGGCTCAGGTAGACGGCCTGGCCTTTCGGCTTCTGAGCGCGGGGACCGGCCTTGGGGGCCGGCTTGTGCAGGTGCTCCTCTCCGGGCTCGAGCAGCGAGTAGCCGCAGCCGACGGCGCTGCCGTCGTGGAGCTTTGGATGCTGGCCCTTGGAAAAAGCCACCGCTATCGCGTCGCAGCGCTCGTTTATCTCGTGGCCGGCGTGGCCTTTGACATGGCCCCAGGCCAGCCGCCCTTTGCGGTCCTGCGCCAGCGCGTCCAGTCTTTCCCAGAGATCGCGGTTGGCCACCGGCTCGCCGGAGGCCGTCAGCCAGCCCTTCTTCTTCCAGCCGTGTATCCAGCCTTTGATGCCGTTGATCAGCAGACCTGAATCCGTATAAAGCTTCACCGGCTCAGGCCTGTCGGCCACGCGGGAGAGAGCGGCTATGGCCGCGGCCATCTCCATGCGGTTGTTGGTGGTGGAGCGCTCGCCGCCGCCCAGCTCCAGCAAGCGGCCTTCCGGGAAGATGATGACTGCCGCCCAGCCGCCTGGACCGGGATTGCCCGAACAGGCGCCGTCGCTGTAGATCTGTATGTTCTTTTCCATTCCGTCTACTATCCTAACAAATACCGCCGGGACAAAAAAACAGCGGGCGCGGATCTCTCCGCGCCCGCCGCTTGCCTGATCTACGCTCTTACCACCTGCGGGCGGCGTAGGAGACCGAGTAGGTATAGCCGCTGTTGTAGTACACCGGCGTCTCCAGCACCACGTAGCCCTGGTCGCGCATGGCCTGGGCGGTCTGGGCCGCGGCGTCGCGTGCGGCCGACGGCGTATAGTACGTGCCGGCGTCGTAGCGCTGCAGGTCCAGCGGCCTGCGGGCGTTGTAGGTTATCACGAAGCGATAGCCGGAGTTGTACTCCACGCGCGCCTCGAGAACGGTCACGCGTAACTCGCCCAGCGCGCTCACGGCCGCGTCGCGGGCTGCGTTGGCCTCGGACGGGCTGTTGTAGGCGCCGATACTGTTCATAGTCTGCAGCTGCTGGCCGACGGGACCGGGATAGCTGGGATAACCGGGGTAGCCAGGATAACCGGGGTAGCCGTCGGGCCGGCCGAGGTAGGAGACTATGTAAGTATAGCCGCTGTTATAGAACACCGGAGTCTCCAGGACCACGTTGCCGCGCGCCTTCAGGCTGGCGGCGGTCTGCGCGGCCGCGTCGCTGGCCGCCGACGGCGTGTTGTAAGCGCCGCCCTTGTACTGCTGGACCACCAGGGGCTCGCGCATCATGTACTTTATCTCGAAGCGATAGCCGGAATTATAGAAGACGCGGTCTTCGAGGACGGTTATGCCGACCGCGCCGAGCTGCCGGACGGCCTCGTCCTTGGCGGTTTTCGCCTCGGAAGGGGTGTTGTAGCTGCTGGCGCTGGGCAGGGTCTGCACCTTGCTGTCCTCGTCTACTCCGGGGTAGATGCCCACGTAACCGACTATATAGGTATAGCCGCTGCTGTAGAATACCGGGGTCTCCACGATGACGTTCCCGCGGACCTTAAGCGCGGTGGCGGACTTGGCGGCGGCCTCGCGGGCCTCGGAAGGAGTGTTATATGAACCGCCGCGGTACTGCTCCACCTGCACCGGGCCGCGGGCGTTGTAGGTTATCACGAAACGGTAACCGGAGTTGTACTCTACGCGGGCTTCCAGGACCATCAGGCGCATATCACGCAGCACTTTCACGGCCTCGTCCTTGGCCGCGTTGGCCTCGGACGGGGTATTATAGGCGCCGATGCTGGTCATTTTCTGGGTCTGGCCATAGCCGTAACCGGGGCCGGGATTCCAGGGCTGGGGATGAGGCTGCGGAACTACCGGAGGCGGGGTCCAGCCGGGGTTGCCTGGATAACCAGGGTAGCCGGGGTGACCGCCATGGCCGGGATAATCGCCGTGGCCGGGATAGCCGTCGTGGCCGTTGTACCAGCCGTTGCTGTAGCCACCGTTGACCACGTTGATAAGAGAGCTGATGGCTCCTGCCGCCTGGGTGGGAATGATATTGTTGTGCTGCTGGGCGCCGGCGGCGCCGAGGCCTAAAGAAAGGATTACGCTCAACACTCCGGCTATCTTTTTCATTTACCTGACCTCCGTATACCCTCGGACTACATATATAGCATACGCGTATAGAAGGCTTTCCTCTACGGCATAAAGCCCCATTTCAGCGATGTTTTTGGACCCATCAAAAAATAGGCCCTCCCGGCCCAAAAGGGCCGGAAGGGCCTAAGCGCGCGCTGCGCCGTACGCCCTACTGTCCCGGGAGGCGGTCGAGCATATCCAGGGTGTTCTTGAACTTCGCGTCGGTCTTGGACAGCTTGGCCGCTATCTCCATGGCCTTTCCCATTCCGGCATAGGAACCGTTCATCTTCAGCCAGTACACCGCGCCGGCCTGACCGGTCTCGGCGGCCATGATGAGCGGGGTGTTGCCGCCGGGGCCGGCGAGGTTCATGTCGGCACCCGCGTCGCGCAGGATCTGCATGATCTCTATGTTCCCGGTCCTGGCAGCGTAGCCGAGCGGCGTACCGTCCGGGTGGCCGCCCTTGCCCGGCAGCGCCGCGATGGCGTCGTTCACTTTAGCTCCCGCCTTTATCAGGTAGGTCACCATAGGTGGCTTGCCCTTTCTGGCCGCTATGAAAAGCGCCGGCAGGCCGCGGCGGTCCGCGGCGTTGGCATGGGCGCCGAGGCGCAGCATGGTCTGCACGCCGTTGACGTTCCCGGCGGTCGCCATTTTTACCAGCGCCGCGTCCAGTTCAGCCGGGGTCATCTTGCGCTGTGAAGGATCGCCTGGCGCGGTCATCGTGGACACGGGCATCCCGCGTCCGGCCGCGGCGGCCGTGGACATCCCCGGAGGCATGTCCATACCGGGCGCGGCCTGCCCGGGCTTCTTCTCGGCGGCCTGGACGGAGGCCTTGCCGGCCGGAGCCGGCTCGGACTTGGCTATGCACGCGCCGCAGAAGAGCGACGCCCCGGCCAGCGCGGCCAGGAAATAGGCGGCCTTATTCCTCATCCCCGAAGCCCTCCTCCTGCCCGCCCTCCGGCATGCCGCCGGCCGGGGCCCCGGCCGCGGGGGCCTTGGGCCTGAGCGAAAGTTCCTTCATGACGGCCATAGTGTCGGGGTTGACCTTGAAAAGCGTGCCGCCGGACAGCGCGTAAATAAAGCCTCCATGCTGCACCATAGCGCAGCCGCCCATTCCTCCCGGCATCATGCCCCGGTTCATCTGGCCCATGGGCCGCTGCATTCCGCCCATCTGGCGCTGGCCCTGCCTGGGCCCGTTCATGCCTCCGATCTGCGCCCACAGGTAATACGCCCCGCCTACCACCAGCAGAGCGGCGGCCACGGCCGCGGTAAGTTTCCTGTTCATGTATTTCTCCTTTCTGGAGCAGCCCCCGGCCTCACTTCTTCAGCAGGTCCGGATCTATGCTCACCACGTAGTATATGCCGTTGAGGTTCGCCATCGTGTCGCGGATGAACTCGCTCATCGCGGCAGGGGACGGGTCCTCGCGGAAATCCTTGACCTCGCGCGCCAGCGCGAGCTTCAGCGACTCCTCGGGGGATTTGTACAGGCTGATGCCGCCGAAGACGTTCCAGTGCCTGCTCTTGTCGGAGCCGTCCTCCTTGTTGCCGGGCAGCAGGAAGTTCTCCAGCGCCACGGAGGCCGGCAGCTTATTACGCGGAATGGTCTTCACCCACGCGAAGGGCACCCGTACGGCCTCGTCCAGCAGGCCTACTGCGGCCAGCTTGTCGCCACCACTGATAGCCAGCGCCTCGCGGAACAGCAGCACCATCGGCAGGTTGTGGTTCTCGAGCGGGGCGTCCGCCAGCTTGCGCGTGGTGCGGGCGGCCGCGCGCAGGTAACGCCTGTCGTACTGCGCGAACAGCAGCAGCCGGCGGAAATCGGCCCTGGTGGAAGTGGTCTTGTAGTACTGCCATTTCGCGCGGTCCGCGTAGTTCTTCAGCTCCAGGAAGTTGCGCGGCGAGGCCAGGCGCTCGAGGTCCATCTCCATCTTCATGTCCTCGCGCAGGTGCTTCTCCATCACCTTGAAGACTTCCGACGCCGGGGCCTTGCCCGCCTGGTAGTCCCTGAAAAGCTTCGACTCCAGCAGCTGCCTGAGGTGGTCCCGGAAGTAGAGGCTCTGCGCGACGAACTCCGGCTGACCCTTCACCGTGAGCGTCTCGGCGTCCTCGGTAAGGCCCATCAGCTCGAGCAGCAGCTCGTAATGCCGCCCCTCCTTCCACAGCGAGGCGCAGCGCTTGAGCTTCAGTTCCGCGTAATCCTTCTCCTTCGGCAGCAGGCCGGGCAGGCGGCGGGCATAGGCCAGGGAGAAGCGTATCCCCTCGCTGTAGACCTCGCGCAGCAGCTGAGCGTCGTATCCGGAGGAGGAGGCCTTCGAGCGTGCCTCTTCGAGGAAGCGCAGCGGAGAAGCGGCTTCGGCCGGATGCTTCAGCGCCAGCACGGGGCGCTGCAGGTACTCCGTGACGGGGACGTAACGGAAGAATTCCCGCGGATAAGGGAAGGCCCTGCCGGCCGCCAGGGCCGTCTCCCGGGCCTTGTACGGGTCGCCGGAGGCGTAAAGGCCGACCAGGAAGGAGAGGTCCTCCTCGTCCAGCAGGCCGTTGTGGTTGACATCCGCCTTGTAGGCCGCCTCGGCGGACGCCGAGAAAGGGTCGTTCTCTATGGCGCGCAGCAGTTCCGCGTCGGCGGCGTCCCATTTGTTGTCGCCGTTGAAGTCGCCCAGCATCACCAGGCGCGAGCGCATGTTGACGCGGTTGACCGGCAGGGTGTAATAGAGGACGGCGAGCGCCGCCGCTGCAAGCAGCAGCGCGTAGGCCGACGCCCTGGCCAGCGTCCTGACCTTCATGCCCGCTCCCGGTGGACCATGCAGAGATTCTACATTTTTCCGGGGCGGGCGGAGCCGCTATTTAGCGGCCGGCTTCTCCTGCACGAACTCCAGCTCCAGGTTTATGTTCACCTTGTCGCCGACCAGGAAACCTCCGGAGTCCAGCACTTTGTTCCAGACCATGCCGAAGTCCTTGCGGTTCACGCTGGTCGTGGCCGTGGCGGCCATCCGCATGTTCCCCCACGGGTCCTTGACCGGGCCGCTGGCCTCGACGTCCAGCACCAGCTTCTTCGTGATGCCGCGCAGCGTCAGCTCGCCGCGCATCTTGCCCTTCATCCCCTTCACCCCGGTGAACCCGGCGCTCTTGAACGTCATCGCCGGGAACTTCTCCACGTCGAAGAAGTCGGGGCTGCGCAGGTGCTTGTCGCGGTCGGGCTCGTTCGTGTTTATACTGGCGGTCTCTATGGAGGCCTCGGCCTTCCACAGGGCCGGCTTGCCCGGCACGTAGTCCATGCCGCCGGTGAACTTGTCGAACCGGCCCTCCACCTTGCTTATGCCCATATGCGCCACCTTGAACGTGACGGCGCTGTGGGCGGGGTCTATCTTGTACGTCTCCGCCGAAGCGTAGGACAGCAGCGCCGGCAGTACCAGCGCGGCAAATATATACTTTTTCATATACCCTCCTTACCCTACTGCCATTCTACATATACTGCGCGTCTTTGTCACCACTTCCGCCTATAGACTTTTAGGTTTTTAATACTAATTAGTATTATTAGCCCAAAAAAAGGTATCACCTGCCTCCCAGCGCCTTCAGGGCGGCTATGACGCCGTGCTTCTCACCCTCCCCAAGCGGGGCAAAGAACTTCCGCAGCACCTCCAGGTGCTCAGGGAACAGGGAGGACATCAATCTCTCCCCCCGTGGGGTAAGCTCCACCAGCGCCGCGCGGCCGTCCTTGTCGTCGCGGCGGCGGCGCACCAGCCCGGACCTCTCCAGGTTGCGCACTACTACGGTCATGTTGCCGCCGGAGGACAGCGTCCTCTCGATTATCGCGCTTATACGCGCCGGCCCCTTGTGATAGAGGAACTCCAGCACCCCGAACTGGGCCGGCGTCACGCCCCAGCCCCCGAAGCAGGGCGCCAGACCGGCCTCAAGGGCCTTCACGGTGCGGAGCAGGGCTATGACCATCTTCAGGTCCAGCTCTTCCGCGGGCGAGTATACGTGCCTGCGTTCCATACTTATAGTATAGTACTAATTAGTAGTTTTGTCAAGGCCGGGACTCAGGCTTCGGTTACGCAGGCCAGCGGCAGCGAATAGATGCGGAAAGGCAGGTGCCTGCGGAACCCGAGCTTGCGGTTTATCGCCAGCATAGGGACGTTGGCGTCGGAATTGGCGGTGCTGATATACTTCACCCCGGGGTAACGGCGGCGTATCTCCAGCAGCATCAGAGCTTTCAGCATTCTTCCCAGCCCCCTGCCGCGGCAGCTTTCCCTCACACCGGTCAGCATCTGGTGCACGCGGTGGCCGGCCTCCGGCTGGTAGGAGGTCTCGGTTAGCCCGCTGAGGCCGCCGTCGGCCTCCTTTGCGTATATCGTGATCTCCTCGGCGCCCGCCTCACGGTTCTTTTTCTCGTGCAGGCGTATCTGCTCCGGGGATATCTCCATCCTTATGCGCAGGCCTCCCAGCGGCTGCTGGTTTATGACCTCGCTGTAGAGTTCGCTGTACGCCTTCAGGTCGTCCTCCGGGATGGAGGCCGTATCGATCATCCTGGTGTCCGGGTTGCGGCGCGTCCCTTCAGCGGCCCAGGCTTCCACCATATCCCAGTCCACGTCCTTCAGGTACAGTCTGCTCTCGGACTGCTCCAGCGCCACATTGCCGCCCAGCGCCGACAGGAACCTGTCGCCGGCTTCGATAATGACCGGCGTCATAAATTCCCTGACCTCCGGCTCGCTGGAAGCCGTTTCAGCGGCGAGATGCCGCAGCAGGGAGAGTCCTATGCCGCGGCGCCTGTAGCCGGGCAGCACCGAAAGCCGGATATTGGCCTTGGCCTTGTTCGTGGCGTAACTGGGCGAGGCCGGGGTCTCGGCCGCCCTCATGGCATACCCTGCCGCTTCCGCGCCGCTCATCGCCAGGCAGAAGTACCTTCTGTTGTAGGGGATGTCCATCGACATGACCAGCTGCCGGCGCCTTTTTTCGCGCGGCAGCAGCGGCTCGTCCGGGTCCGCCTCGGAATGTATCGCGTCCAGGTGGTCGTAATGGGCCTTCCACAGGTCCTCGCCCGCGGTCAGCGGATCGAAGCGGATTATCTCAATTCCCCACATGTGCCTTCGGCGCTTTCAGGGCCTTCTTTATTGCCGCCTTAAGGGAGTCGAAATCGCTCTTTTCGTAGCCCATGGACTTGAACACTATGCGGCCGCTGCCGTCTATCAGGTAGTTGCGCGGTATACCGGACGCGGCGAACTTGGAGTAGATCCCGCGCTTCGGGTCCGGGACCAGAGGCAGCGTGAAGCGCTTTTCGCCCAGGAACTTCTTCAGCTCGGCCGCGCCGTGCTCCCGGCCCACCGCCAGCAGCACGAAGCGCTTATCGGCCTTGTAGCGCTGCCAGATCTCTTCCTCCAGACGCGGCATCTCGGCCATGCAGGGCGGGCACCAGGTGGCGAAGAAATTTATAAGCAGCACCTTGCCCTTGAGCTGCGCCAGGTCGATCTTCCGGCCGTCGAGCGTGACCGCCCTGAATTCCGGGGCCTTTTGTCCGACGCCGGGTTCCGCCTGCTTGGTTTCAGCCGCCGGAGCCGCCCCGGCCAGCCAGCCGCACAGAGAAAAGATGATAAGCGTCCTCATGAAGTCCTCCGGCATCATCAACCGAACAGATACAGTTCCTCTTCCGCGCGCGTGACGCCGGTATAGAGCCAGCGGCGCCACATATCGTCGTCCATCTTCGGGAAGCGCTCCTCGAACATCACCACGCGCCGGGCCTGGCCGCCCTGCGCCTTGTGCACCGTCAGCGCGTAGCCGAAGTCGAACAGGTCCCCCGTCATCGCTAGCTGCCTGTCCTTCGTGAAATTGACGCCGGTCTTCGCCCCGAACTGCGGCCCGTAGATAAGCCCCTCGTACGGCTTCTCGCGGTCGTCGAGCTGTATCTCGGCCTGGTACCAGTCCGAGCGGTACTTCGCTATATGGGTTATAGTGCCCAGCATGCCGTTGTAGACGGCCTTCTTATGGTTGTTGCGCAGGCAGATGACGCGGTCTCCGGAGGATGGCTCCGGCGTCTCGAAGCCGCGGTTGGCGCGGATGAACTGGTTTATCCTGTTGCGGGTGGTGTTGTAGCCGCAGAGGATCAGGGTCTCCGGGCTCCAGGACTCGAGCAGCTCCCCTGAACGCTCCTGAGCGTCGCAGTCCTCCTTCAGGTACTTCACCACGCCCGGGCCGTAGCGCTCCGGCGGCACCAGGCCGGTGGTGCGCGCGTGCCGCGACACCTCGATGATCGGGTTGCCCGCCGCCTGCCGGTGTATCTCGGTAAGCAGCAGCTGCGGCCGCTGCATCAGGTTGAAGACGCCGGCTATCGGCGGCAGCTGGCCGTGGTCGCCGACAGCTATTATAGGGATGTTATAGGAAAGCAGGTCCTGCCAGATGAGCCCGTCCACCATCGAGGCTTCGTCCACTATGACGAGGTCCCGCTCCAGCTCCTCCTTGCGGTCCCAGCCCGTTATCCGGCCTTCCTCGTTCTCGCGCGGGGTGTAGATCAGGCCGTGTATGGTGCTGACGGAATCCCGGACGAAAAGCGCGCCGCTCTCCTTCAGCTTGTTCTTAAGGTTCTGCGCGGCCTTGCCGGTATAGCTGCAGAACGAGACCCGCGCTGCCTTGTTGAGCTTGGCCAGTTCGTTCCTGAGCACGGCTATCAGCGTGGTCTTGCCGGTCCCGGCGTAGCCGCCCAGCGTGATAAAGCGGGAGCGCGCCGGGGCCCTGTACCACTCCAGCAGCCCGGCCAGCGCTTCCTTCTGGTCGCCTGACAGCTCCACGTCTAGATTCTACCTTTTAACGCGGTCGTCAGGATAAACCGCCGCCGCACCGCGGTACGGCGCGGTTGCGGGCGCGCGGCGCGGATTAATATAATGAGCGAAGGGTTATCCGGGGGGCTGGCGCGGCTTACGCCGCCGCCTCCTTTCCGGTAATGGATAGGGGGGCACAATGGGGAACAATACACCGGCGTTCACTTACTTTCTGCCTGCGGAACGGGCCACGGCGGCCGCGGTCAGGCGCCAGCAGGAGCTTATCGGGAACTCGCCGCTGCCGGACGTGCTGGACGGTATAGTGGATTTCGTACTGATACTGAACCGGCAGAGGCAGACCATCTACGCCAATAAGTCTTTCCGCGACTTCCTGGCCGTGAACGACATAACCAGGCTGTTCGGCCAGCGGCCAGGCGGGCTCGCCGACTGCACTCACGCGGCCGAGCCGCCTAACGGCTGCGGCACCACCGAGGCCTGCCTGCGCTGCGGGGCCGGCCAGGCCATCGCCAAAGCCCTGGATGACGGGACCTCGGTCATGGAATGCCGGATAATGTCGCGAAAGGCCGGGGAGGACCTGAACCTGCGCGTCTGCGTCAAGCCTTTCGAATTCAAGCGCGAGAGACTGCTGCTGATGTCGCTGGCCGACATCAGCGCCGAGAAGCTCCACGAGGCGCTGGAGCGCGTCTTCTTCCACGACATCCTGAACACCGCCGGAGCCGTGAAGGGACTGATAAACCTTATAGACCCGGTAGACCCCGCCAGGACGGACAGATACATGCATTCCGCCTCAGACGCCTCGGACAAGCTGATAGAGCAGATACTGTCGCAGAAGGACCTGCTGGCCGCGGAGAAAGGCACGCTGGCGCCGCACAACTCCGTAATCTCCTCGCGCGAGTTCCTGGGGGGCGTGGCCATGCTGTTCGCCGGGCACGAGGCACAGCGCAGGAAGAAGGTGGCGGTGGACCCGGCCAGCGAGGACGTAAGCTTCTCCACGGACAAGACGCTGCTGCTGCGGGTGCTGGTCAACATGCTTAAGAACGCGCTCGAGGCGGAGAAACCGGGCGCGATCATAACGCTGGCCTGCCGACGGACCGGCGCGGGCGTGCTGTTCTCGGTGCACAACCCCGGGCGCATGCCCGACGACACGCGCTATCAGGTGTTCCAGAAGTCCTTCTCCACCAAGGGCGCCGGCCGCGGCCTGGGGACCTACAGCATAAGGCTGCTGACCGAGAAGTATCTGAAGGGGAAGGTCTCCTTCACTACCGGGGCGCAGGGCACCACCTTCACGGTGGAGCTGATCGTCATGCCCTAGACCTGGCGCGGATACGCCAGACCAGCCCGGCTATTATGGCCAGATTCAGCAGCGTCACTATGACGCGCCCTGCGTACACGCCCTTCAGCAGCGCGAGCACCTCGAACGGCAGGAAAATGCCCGACGAGAGGGCCACGAACCATTCCCCCCAGGAATAGCGGCGCAGCAGGCACCAGCCCTCGGCTAGGTTGAACGAGCCGTCCGCCAGCAGGGCCCAGAAGAGCATGCTGGCGTGCCGGTGCAGGCCGTCAGCCAGGAGCAGGTCGGCCAGCCGCAGGCTGCCGGCCCCGACGAGGTGGTCGCGCAGGGCTTTCAACGTGCCGGCCAGCCACGGGCCCGCGCCGTACCAGAACAGATAGCCGAGCATGCCCGCGAAGAGGAGCTCCGAAAAGCCCTTTACGGCCTTGTAGAGTATTATCCCGCGGACGAAGCGGGAGTGAGCGCCGGCGCTCATGCCTGGCGCTCCGTTCCGGCGGCAGGCGCCGGCCGCGACGGGGCCTGCGGCGGAGAGGCCTGGCGCTTGGGGCGGAACAGCGGGGACGTGCAGGCCCGATGCAGCTCGGCCATGTCCTCGGGGCGGAGGAGCAGGCCGGTCCCCGAGTTCACAGGGGACATCAGGGATTCCCTGCCGGGCACGTGCTCCAGCCCCAGAGCGTGCCCCATCTCGTGCGCCAGAAGACGCACCAGCTGGTCATGGTCCGAATATTTGTAGATATCTATCGCTGGCAGGGCCTTATCCACCCTGTAGTGCCCCTCCTCGTAAACGCCCATGGCCGAGCCCTCGCGGTTATACTGCTCCACGTCCAGGTTCAGCTCGACTATCAGCTGGTTCAGCGTGGTGGCCATCGCGTTGAGCGTGTCTATCACGGAGTTCACCGCACCCTCCTCCAGCTTTATCATGGAGAAATCGCTCTCCAGCGACGCCCTGGCCGAGTCCAGGCTGCGCTTCTGCTGCGGGCTGGCGAAGCCGCGGCGGTTATAACCCGCCACGGTATCGTTGTAGGAGGCCTCGCCGCGGCGGTACTCGTCCAGCCTCGCTTCCAGCGCGGCCTGGCGCGAATCCAGGCCGGCCGAGAGCGAGTCATAGGCGTCCTTGAGCGACTTGTAGGCGGCCAGGCTGCGGTCGGTCTTGAGGCCCATGCCCCTCAGCTTGTCCAGGGCCTCCTGCCTGCGGTCATAGACCATGTTCACGGCCAGACCGCCTCCGGAAGGCAGGCCTTTGAAAACCTCCCGCCCGGCGGCCTTGTTCCAGACGCCGGCCGCCTCGGCCAGGGCGGACCCGAGCTCCCGGGGGTCCAGTCCGAAACGCTGGTCTATGCTGCCTATGGAATAGGTGATCGGGGAGCTGCACGGTAACATGCCGGACCTCACCAGTCTGGCCGCGGAAAGCAGTTGCGGCCCGCGGGTCAGCAGCAACCAGATGGTCGTGCTCAGGACCGTGACGAGCAGGACAAGGTCGAACAGGCGCCGCGCGCCGCTGACCTCGCCCGGCTTCTTCTCATCGCCGGTGGACATGGTCTTAATCTAACATTTTGCGGCCGGAAGGAAAAAGCCGGCGTCAGGGACGGAAGCTTTCCCAGAAGGCCGCTGCCTCGGGGCTTGCCGCCTTAAGGCAGGCGGCCGGGCAGAGCTGCACCAGGTAAAGGTCGTAGCCGGGGCCGGGACGGGAGGCCATCACGCGGAAGCGCCGCCCGTGCGGCAGTATGGCTTCGTCCTCGCCCTGGTCCACCAGTATGCCCTTCTCCGCGCGGGCCGAATAGATCGCCAGTACGGCTTTGCGCGCTCCGGCGTCCTCTTCATCGCCCATCTCCAGAGCGAAGTGCTCGGCCACCTTGAGGCTGAAAGAGGTTGAGACATAGCCTTTGTCGACGTACTCCTCGCCTTCGGCGAGGGGCTTATTGCCGTGCCAGCCCAGACGCAGGCCGCGGAACAGCACCGCGTCGCGCGGCAGGTCAGGCACCCTGGCGAACACGGTATCGATGCGCGCCACTATCTTCTTCGCCTCCTCCGGGCCGGTGCCGTACCACTCGTACTCTCCGGGATAGTAGCGCAGGTAGCCGTTGATCTCGCCGTAGAAGGAATCGTCCTTGCTGGTGTAGGTCTCTATGTCCTCCACCGCCTCGGCGCTGGAGCCGAAGTAGTCCGGGGACGGGTAGCCCAGCTTGCCGTAGAGAGCGCGGAAATCGTAGGCGCGCAGCGGCGCGGCCGCCGCGGCGGGCGCGGGCGCAGGGACACGCAATTCCGACGCCGGCAGGGAAGCGGCGCTCAACCCTTCCAGGGCGAAGCCGGAAGCGGACGCGTGATACGGAAAAAGAGAAAGGCCGAGCAGCAGCCAGGTAAAGCGGCGGAGCGATATCTTCACGCTTATATTCTATTTCTTCGGACACAACGGCACAGGGGTCCAAAGTCCCAAGCCGGAACTGTTTTTCGGCCCAAAAGAAAGAGGCCGCCCGAAGGCGGCCTCCCTTCTTGAGCCCGAACTATTTCAGCTTCGCCAGCTCCCCCGCCAGAGCCGAAAGCTCCGTTTTAACCGCGGACCTGTTGAAGTACGGCCCGCCCTTCAGAGCGTCCCTCAAGGCCTTTTCCGCCCCGATGCCGGCCGGGGAAGAGTCTCTCAGCACGCCCCAGGCGGACTGCAGCGCCCCCTCCATCTCCTCGCCGTAAAGGCCGCGGGCTTTCGCCAGCGCCAGCACGGCCAGCGCCTGCTCGTGCAGCGGCACGGTCTTGTTGTCGTCCCCAAGGAAGGTACCGTCTCCGGCCTGCAGCGAGACCAGCTTCCTTGCCAGCGCTCTGGAAGGAGTGGTCATCAGTTCCAGGGCCAGCCTGGCAGCTGTACTTTCAGCAGACTTGCCGCCGGCATGGCCGATAGCCTGCTTACGTTTCGCCGCCGCCTCTTTTTTTTCCTCGGGCACGGGCAAATAGGCCTCCCCCGCCATGCTGGCGAAGCCGCTGGACGTCATGTATGAGGCCTTGTCGAAGCTGAGCATGCCGCGCATCGCCGCCACCACGCCGCCCATTGCCGTCCTGGGAGCCGCGTTGCCGAAGTATCCCTCGTATTGCGTGCCTTCCGGCAGCTCGCTCTCGACGGGCACCAGCAGCGGCTTGCCGTTGCCGGTAGTAGTGCTCTCGTCCACCGCCACGAAGGAGGTATAATCCGTCACCAGCGAATACTCCAGGCCCAGCATCGTTATCTTTTCCTTCGCGTCGTCGCCGTCGCGGCCGTAGAGCTGCCGGCTCAGGGCGGATATGCGCGCCCGGGCCCACAGCGGCGCCATCGCGGCATTGCCGGTCTCCTTCTCCGGCAGGTCCACCCTCACGCTCATCTTCCACGGGTTGCCGCGCAGCTTGCCCTTCAGGGCCACCGTCGCGGAGCCCGCCTTGGCGTACTTCGCGTGTATGAACACCGGCTGGCCCGCGAACAGGTCCGGCATCACCGATGCCTCCGCGTCCGTCACCTCCAGGCCGTTCCAGTCCACCGACAGGTCGGTCAGCAGGGGCTTCGAGATGCGGTCGTAGAACCTGTTGATTATCTTCTCCAGGCTGGCCTGGCTCTCGTTCTGCCTGACATACTGCACCGTGCCCCTGCCCAGTACCGCCAGCTCTTCCATCAGGTGGCGGTTCACCGAGGAACCCACCCCGAGAGGGAAGATGCGGCTGTTGTTCAGGTGGTCCCTGACGAAGCCGAGTATTTGGTCGTCGTTGCCGATATAGCCGTCCGTCATGAACATCACTATGCGCAGGCGCTCCGGGTCCTTGGGGAACTCCAGCACTTTGCGCAGAGCGTCCAGCATCTCGGTGCCGCCGCCGCCGGAAAGGCCCTCTATCACGCGGCGTCCCAGCAGCACGTTCTCGGGCGTGTTCTTAAGAGGCCTCTCGAAGTGCAGTATATTGCCGGAGGCGAAGCTGAGTATCTGGAAGGTATCGCCGGGGTTCATCCCTTCCAGGCATTTGAGCGCGGCCGCTTTGGCCTGCTCCACCGGCTTGCCCATCATCGAGCCGGACACGTCGATAGCGAACACCAGCTCTTTCGGGGTCACCTGCGACATCGGGAACTTCGCGTCCGGCTGCACCATCAGCGTCAGGTAGCCCTCCTTCCCGTCCTTGTGCGCCAGCACCGAGGCGCCCACCATGTTGACCGCGGGCTCGTAGGTGAGGATGAAGTCCTTGTTGGGGATGCGGTCCTCCTCGTCCAGCGAGACCAGGTACGAATTTCCGCCCAGGTCCTTGATCTCCGTCTCATGCGAGCTGCTGCGCAGTTTCTTCACGGCGAGGCCCGCGTTCAGCTTCACCTCCACCGAGATGTCGCGCCCGGAGCGCTGGCCGGGCCTGACTACCGGCGGCGTGATGCGCGAGGCGTCGGGAACCTGGTCCGTATCGGGGGACCAGCCGGTGCCGCTCTTGCCGGTCGCGCTGCCGGGAATGTAGCGGGGGCCCACGGTCATCGGGAAGACGAACCTGTAGATGCCGCTGTCATAGCCCAGGTCCTGTATGTAGCGCAGCTCCACCTTTATCTCCTTGCCGGGGGGCAGATTGGCCACCGACTGCGTGAAGATATTGGGCCGCTCCTGGTCCAGCAGGGCCGCGGTCTTGCCCTGGGCCTTCGCCCGCTCGTAGACCTCGCGCGCCTCGGCCTTCTTCTTTATCTGTCCCTTTATGCGGCGGTCGCCCACGGTCAGCGTCATCTCGTTGACCGCGGCGTTCTCAGGCAGAGGAAAGACGTAGACCGCCTCTATGGGCTGGTCGGAGGGGTTCGAGAAGACCTGCGTCACCCGCACCTCCGCCACGAAGCCGGATATCTCCGCCTTGACGTCCGTATGCTTGAGCGGGAGTATGCGCTCCCCGCCAGTCACCTGCATAGAGCCCTCGCCCAGGTCCTGCATAGCCTGGGCCGCGGGGGCCAGCGCCAGCAGCAGGGCCGCCGCCGCTTTCCTTAGTATAGTCTTGGTCTTCATATACCCTCCTTGCTTGACCGCCTTCCCCCTATAGACACCGGTTCCTGAAAAAAGTTCCAAATTAAAAATCCCAGAGCAGATCCCCCCACTGGGGCGCGGGTCCTGCCGGAGTTTTGTCGAGTCAGGCACGCTATCGGCCACACCGTGGCCGCGCTCCCGCTCGGCCCTCGCGCTACGCAAGCCTCGCCCTGCGCGAGGGCCTTCCTCGCCAAAACCGCCGGCGCCCGCGCATGACAGTACCACAGCCACCGATATGCCATTTATCACGGCTAAGTTCCAGCCGGTTCCCGGTTTTGCTAAACTTTCACCGGGGAATAATAAGAATGAACTGCTACCCTGGAACTTTTTCCACCGGCCGGTGTCATTACAAAGAGGCGATTGGAGGCGGCTACGGACGCTGAAGAGCTCTTTGAACGGTTCTCGCCGATGGTCTACAACCTGGCGCTGCGCCTCTCGGGCAACCCGAGCGACGCCCAGGACATAGCCCAGGACGCCTTCCTCAAGGCGGTGAAGGGGCTGGCGGGCCTGCGCGAGGACGGCGCGGCCGGCAACTGGCTGTACCGCATCACGATGAACGTCTGGAAGAACCGCGTGCGCGGCGAGAAGCGGCGCTCCATCTGGAAGACGCTCTCACTGGACTGGGGCGGGGACGGAGACGACCCGCCGCTGCAGGTGAAGTCCCCGGAGCCGCCGGTGGACGCGGCGATGGAACAGCAGGACGAGAAGGCCGCGCTGGAAAAGGCCATGGCGCAGCTGGACCCGGAGGACAGGGCCATATTGATACTGCGCGAAGTAGAGGGGCTCTCCTACCAGGAGATAGCCGAGATAACGGAAAAGCCCCTCGGCACGGTTAAGTCGGGGATCTCGAGGGCGCGCGAGGCGCTGAGGCTCAGGCTGGTGAAGGAAAATGGAACATAATCTTTGCAGGGAGAACCTTTCCGCCTACCTGGACGGCGAGCTGACGCCGAAGGAGAGGCTGGAGCTGGAGACGCACCTGGCCGGCTGCGCGGATTGCCGCGCCGAGCTCGGCCAACTGAAGGCCGTTTCGGGGCTTGTGAAGGCGCATGCCATGGAGCCGGTGCCGCCGGCGCTGAAGCGGGCGGTGCTGGAGAAGGAGAGCCGTTCTTTCGGCTGGCTGAAGCCGGCACTGGCGCTGTCGGCCGCCGCGGCCGTGGTGGCCATAATTGTCAATATCACCGGCGTGCGCGACAACGCCATGCTGACGTCGTCCGGCTTCGGCTCGCGCGAGAGCGACGGTCTCTACGACCTTAAAATAGCGGGCGCGGCGCCAGAGGAAAGCGCTGCCGAAGATTCCGGCGGCGGCCAGGGCGGAACGCTGGCGGGCATGACCCCGGCGAAAGCCAAAAGGGAAACAGCCGCCGCCTCCGTGCGCGGGGCCATGTCCCGGCCAAAGTACGCCGCCGCCATGACGGCCGCGGAAAAGGAAGCCATATCCACAGCGGAACTTAATGAAAGTGTACACCTGGACAAATCGGCCGGCGCGGGGTACTCCTCCGCAGCCGCCGGGAATTCCTACAAGGCCAGGGCCTACCCGGCCGCCGCTCCCGCCGCGCCGCGCGAGTACCGCGGGCCTGTCTGCGTGCAGGTGCGCGGGCCGGCCTCGCCGGACGAAGCCGACGCCGGGATGGAAAAGGCGGTGGATTTCCTGAAGAGCGCCGGCGCCAGGGTAGCAGAGACCGCCGCGGCGGACCTGCGCTTCGTTAAGGACGACGGCAGCGCGGTGACGATAGCCCGCGCGGACTGCCGCTACGGCTTCATCCTTTTCGACGGCACCAAGGACCCTTTGGTGGTCACCGATCCCGACACCCTGCCGGCCCGCTACCGGGCCTACTTCGGAAAATGAAGAAGGCCGCCAGTTGGCGGCCTTCTTCGGGTTATTTACCCGTTGCCCTGGCCTTCAGCCAGTCCGTTATGACCTTAACGGTCTCCGGGTCCAGCTTCCTGCCTTCTGCGTTGTACGAAAGTGCGTCCTGCGCCGTCAGCTGTTCCCTCGGCTTAGGCTCGTACTTCAGTACATGGTTCGCGTTCCCGGGGTAAACGAAGCTCGCGCCTTTATTCTTTGAAAGCGCGGCATCGAGCGGGCCGCCGTCCAGTTCCTGGTCTGTCTGTATATCCTTCTTCCCGATGAGCACTAGCACGGGAACGCGGACCTTGGAAGCCAGGGCCGCCGGGTCCGCGGCCAGGAACTCCCGCGAGAACGGCAGGTTGGCCGGCGTATAGAAGCCGGCCACCAGCTTATTGATGCCTGCCGGAAGGTCCGGGTCCGGGGCGAAGGGCAGGCCTGCCTGGAACTTCGCCATCAGCTTGTCGAAGCGGGCCATGATGCCGCCGGCGTCCGGAAGCTGGGCGACCTGGGCGGCTATCTGAGAGCGGATCACGTCCCGCAGGCGGCGGCCGGGAGCCCCGGTAAGCACCAGCCCGGCGAAAGCCGGCTTCCCCGCGAGCTGGCAGTTCATGGCGTGTATTGCGCCTTCGCTGTTAGTGAGGGCGTAGACGCGGGAAGGATCCACGCCGGTTTGCTCCTTCAGCCTGGCCGCGGCACCCTCCAGCTCCTCCATATGGCTGAGCATGCTCAGCTTGCCGGTCAGCAGCGGCAGATTGCCGGCGGCGTATGGGCCGGTGAACCTCTTGTCGTAGCGGATGACGGCGAAACCAGCGCCGGCCAGCTCGTCCGCGAGCAGGGCGCCGCTGCAGTTCCTGCCCGGTATCAGCGTCGAGCACCAGTCGCGGTCGGTGGGTCCGCTGCCGGGCACCATGACGACGCCCGGGAAAGGCCCCTTGCCGTCCGGCATGGTTATCGTGGCGGCGGCGGTAGTAGCCCCGATACTCCAAGTCACGTCGCGGGAAACAGCTCCGGCGCTCAGCGGCGCAGCCATCAGCATGACCGAAAAGAATAACCTTCCCATACTTCTCTCCTTGTTCCGCGCCTTCCGGCAACGTCAGCGGGAGGCTTTCGCGGAGAACACGCAGCCTTTGCCGGCGGAGGCCGTCGGCCTCGAGCCCCCCGGCTCCAGCACCATGCTGCCGCTGGAATTGGACAGCGTCTTACCGCCTTCCGTGAGCAGCAGGGTGTACTGCAGCTTGAACTCGCCGTCGGCTCCGGGAGCGTCCGGCAGCAGGCCGATCATGAACTTGCGCGGCTCTTCGTCTGAACCGCTGAAGAGGACGGCGCTGTACTGCTCGTTCGGCAGATAGGCGAAGCTTACAGGGTAGGAATCCCGCCCGCATTTCAGCCTGGTATCCAGCACCCCGGAGCGGAGCCCGGGCTGCTCCCCGTCATATTCCCCCTCCAGCTCCAGTATCAGCTTCCAGCCGCCGGCCTCGGCCGCCAGCACGGGCTTGCCGGGCTTGAGCAGCACCTTGCCCGCGGCCTGGAAAGGAGGTCTCGCCCGGTTCTTGCCGCTCACCTCCGCCTGGTAGTCCAGGCGGAAGACGCCTTCGCGGGGAGAGTCCAGATAGGTATTGAAGATAACGTCGCTGGAGGCCCCGAGGCCGCGCGCTGCGGCCTTGCCGTTATACGCGGCCTGCCTGCCCAGCGGGCTTTTCCGGGAAACGGAATAGGTCTGCCTGCCGTTGACGGCCTTCATGCTGACGGTCCAGTCGGCGGCCCGCGCCGGTAATGCTGCCAGCACGGCTATGAGGAGAACCGCGGATCTCATTTGCAGAAGCGGGAGGCCAGCGCGGCGATGTCCTCCACCCGGGAGGGCTTGATGAGCACGTCGACGGCGCCCACGGCCGAGGCCTTGCCGCCTACGTCGGGCATACCGGTAATGATGGCCACGGGGATCCCGGCCAGGGCGGGGTCCTGCTGCTGGACCTTGCGGAACTCCCAGCCGTTCATCTCCGGCATCATCAGGTCCAGCAGTATCAGCCCGGGGACCTTTGAAGAGCGCTTGAGGTAGTCCAGCGCCTCGCGACCGTTGCCGGCAACCACCGTATCGTAGCCTTTGGCGCCCAGAGTGGCGCTGATCATGTCGCAGACGTTCTTGTCGTCGTCCACCACCAGAACGGTGGAACCGGTATTCCCGCCCATATTCCGTAATGATAACAAATACCGCGGCGCCTACGCCCGTATGGAGAGGACGGCCAGAAGAACGGACCCAGCGGATGATCGGCGATAATAAAGGCCGCCGGAAGGCGGCCTTTCTCTTTGCAGGACGGCCTACTCCTTACCCGAAGGGGCGTAGGTCAGCCGCTGGCCCAGGAAACCGCGCAGTTTCAGATGCTTCACCAGTATTGAAGGTAGCATCTTGGCCACGTACAGATGATGGCCGGTGCCGGAGGTGAAGACCTTGAGCGCGTTGGTGCTGCAGGAGTTAAGGAAAGTGTGGTATTTCTCTCCCGAATGGTCGCGAGTCGCTTCCTTTATGCCTTCGTCCAGCAGGCGCAGCTTCTCCTCGCGGCTGAGCTTCAGGGGGTAAACGTCCACGGTGTACTTGTTAAGCCGGGAGGTCTCCAGAAAGCTGTCCCAGGAAACAACGTTCCATACCAGCGGGTAATGGTCCCGGATGCCGGCGGTGAAAGGCAGGTACGGCTCGCCCTTCTTCTCCCACGGCAGGGCCTCTATGACCAGCCCGGACATAGGCCTGCCGGCAGACTCGGCGCCGTCCTTGAAAGTGAACATCAGGTAGCTGTGCCCCACGCCGCCGGAGCGGTAACCCCAATAGGCCTCGTCCAGCTGGCTCATATCTATCCTGGCCTCGCGCCAGGCATAAAGCTGGGAATCCCTGTCCTGCAGCTCGAACCGCACGCCGCCTATCACGCGTACGTCCCCGGAGCCGGAGACCAACGAGGCCGGCTTGCGGTCCTGAACGTAGTCGGGGTAGGTCTCCTGCAGCAGCGGAGCCGGGGCCAGAGCCCCGCGCAGGTCCTCGGCGGAATAGCCGGGCAGTTCCTCTAGAGCGGAGCCGGCGTAGGCGGCCGCGCTGAAAAGCGGAGCCACGGAAAGGAGAGCTGTCAGGGTATGGAACAGGCGGCGGTTCTTCATCGAAGATAGTATACGCCGCCGCCGTCCCGCTGTAATGAGGCTTTGGTACCAGCCGGCGCCGGTCTTTGGGCCTACGCTAGCGCCCCAGCAGGCCGGGCAGGCCGGAGATGTCGGAAAGCTGGCGGAAACGTTCGGGGTCCGGGGAGGCGTCCTTCACGTGCTCATGCCTCCACGTGACGCTGAAAGGGATGTAGACGCCGCTGCCGCCCAGCGCCAGCACCGGCAGAATATCTGACTTCATAGAGTTGCCCACCATAAGGAAGTTCCGCGGCTCCACCGCGAGAGCGGCCAGCAGGTCGCGGTAATCCTCCTCGCGCTTGTCGCTGAGTATCTGGACGCGGTGGAAGCATTCCTTCAGGCCGGAACGCTCCAGCTTGCGCTCCTGGTCCAGCAGGTCGCCCTTGGTTATGAGCACCAGCCGGTAGCGGCCCTTCAGCGCCCGCAGCACTTCCGTCACTCCGGGCAGCAGCTCTATCGGGAAATCCAGCAGGCGGCGGCCCGACTCCAGCAGCCGCCGCAGAACGGCGGCGGGCACTTTGTCGCCGCCTATGCGCAGCGCGGTCTCCACCAGCGAGAGCATCACGCTCTTCGCGCCGTAGCCGTAGAGCTTCATATTGGCCATTTCCGTGCCGTACAGCTCCTCGGCGGACCTGTCGGGAGGCAGCCACGGGGTCATCAGCTCGCAGAATTCCCGGCCCACAGCCTGGTAATGCGGCTCGTTGACCCAGAGGGTGTCGTCGGCGTCGAAGCCAATGACCTGGATGTCCTTCATCGGAAAGGCGCCGGGCTATTTCAGCCGCGGCAGCGAGATCGTGACCCTGGCGCCGTCGCCGGCGTTCTCCGCCCTGGCGGAGCCGCCGTGCAGCTCCAGGAACTTGCGCACTATGGTCAGACCCAGCCCTATGCCGCGCGGGCGCGTGGTGAAGAAAGGCTCGAAGGCCTTCTCGCAGCCGCCGTCGGCGAAGCCGGGACCGGTGTCGGAGAAGGTCATATGCGCGAATTTGTCGTCGCAGGAGACGGCTATGGTCACCGTGCCGCCTTCGGGCATGGCCTGCACCGCGTTCGCCAGCAAGCAGCGTATCGCGTAGCGCATCGTCTCGATATCCACGTTCACGCGCGGGTCGGCCGGGTCCGGCTCCCGCTTCAGCTGAACGCCCTGCGGCAGCGGGAAGGAGCCCGCCAGGTCGTCGATGCCGGCGTTCATGCGCACGGGGACCAGCTGCAGCTCCCTGGCGCGCGTGAAGGACAGCATCTCCTCTATCACGTCGTTAGAGTGCTTCACCTCGCCCTCGATTATCCCTATGTGCTTGGAGATCTTAGGGTCCAGCTCGGCGCCGCCGGCGCCCAGCTTCGTCTTGATGAAATAGAGCGAGTTGGAGATGATGGCCAGCGGGTTGCGGAGCTCGTGGCTCACCACGCTGGACATCCTCTTGAGCATGTCGGGCTTCTCTTTATTATCGGTGTCGGTCATAGCATTGATATTCTATACCATTTTTGCCGCTTCGGGGCCCCGGCGGTTCCGGCACTTAGGTGCGCGGGTGACGCGGCTTTGGCTCGGAAGGTGAGGCCAGGCTTTAGAGCGAGACATAATTATGCCTCGCGTCCTGGCCGCAAGGGCGGAGGCAATTCCTTACGCAGCGGAATTGCCGGATGGAGCGAAGCGACAGGTCCCCGCCGGGGTCGCGGAAAACCGCTATGCGGTTTATCCGTGACCGCTATCCTCCCGCAATTCTTACTCTTCCCATGAAAATCCGCCGCCACCCGCGCCAATACACGTTTGAATTGGACTCGGTCCGCAGGCTAGCGCCGGCGACGGCCCAGTATGCGCAGTATGCGCAGGAACAGGTTGATGATGTCCATGTACAGCGCGGCGGCGCTGTCCACGGCGTTATCGAGCGTCTTCGGGATATTGTTCGCGCGGCCCCAGTCGTAGCCCACGTAGCCGCAGAAGATGACCACGACTATCCAGTCTATTATCCCGTGCTGCTTGTGGAAGATAAAGATGTCGGCCAGCTCCACCAGTATCACCAGCAGCAGCGAGACGGTCAGCGCCGTGTGTATGCGCCTGAAGAAGGCCGGGAACAGCGAGCCCAGCAGCATCATGCCCAGCGTAACGGTGCCGGTGATCCTGATGGCCTCCAGCACGAGCGCGCTGTCGTAGCGGGCCACGACCACGTTTATCACGAAACCGAACGGTATTACCACCAGATTGTAACCGAGGAAGCTCACGCCCGGGTTGGAGGACCTGTTGAACAGGTAGACGCCGGCGAAGCAGGAGGCGAAATAACCAAGCAGAAAAAGCCTTATGTCTATGCCCGTTATCACCGAGGCCGGGATGTTCCTGACCATCCACCAGTTCACCAGGAAGCCCCAGCACAGCACCAGCCCCATGGCCAGGTTATAAGCGCCGTCGCTCATCACCTCGCCGTCGGCCGCAGTGCGGCTGAAAACGTCGTTGGCCACATTATCGTTATCCATACCCGTATTCTAGCATACGCGGCGGGCCGGTCCCTTCTCCCGGAAGGAACGCCAGAACCCCGCGGCGCCAGAAAAAAGGCCGCCGGGGATCTCCCGGCGGCCTAACGAAACGGCGCGTACCGCTATTTGCCTACGGTCAGCGTTACCGTCTCGCCTTTCTTGACCATCCTGTTCTCCGCAGGCGACTGCGCGCTCACGCGCCCCAGCAGCTTGCCGGTGCGCTTCACCTTGAAGCCCTGCACGGCAAGAATGGCGGCCGCCTCTATATAGTTCTTCCCCACCAGGTTGGGCACCGGGAACAAGGCCTCTTCCTTCGGCGGTTCCGGCTTGGCCTGGGCGGCCTGCGTTTGCTGCTGCGCTGCCTGCACCTGCTGCTGGGCGGCCTGCACCTGCTGCTGCGCGGCCTGCATCTGCTGCTGCGCAGCCTGCATCTGCTGCTGCGCGGCCTGCGCCGCGGAGGAGGAAGCGGCGGCCTTGGCGGCGGCGGTCAGGCGCCGCACTATCTCCACGCGGCGGTTCAGCTTGCGGCCCTCCTCCGTGGCGTTGGACGCCACCGGGGAAAGCGGGCCGGCGCCGTGCGCGGAAAGCGCCGCGGCGGCCACGCCGCGGCCCTGCAGGTCCTTCAGCACGGCCTGCGCCCTGTCGTCGGACAGCTTCATGTTGGCCTGCAGGTCCCCCTCGTCGTCGGTGTGACCCACCACGTAGAACTTCTCTCCGGGCGAGGCCTTCAGGAACGCGGCTATCTGGTCCAGCACCGGGCCGGACTCCGGCTTGATAGCGCTGCTGCCGCTGTCGAACAGTATGCCGTAGAAGGCTATGCGCCCCTCGCGCTTCATCGCCTCGGCTATCTTCTCCGCCTTAACTATACCGGCGCCGAGCGGCGCTTCTTTTGCGACGTCCAGCCTGTAGACCGGGTAGTTCCACCAGCCGGAATTCACGTAGACCGAGACATAGACGTTCCCGGCCGGGTTCGCCTTCTTCGCGGCGATGTAGAACTGGGTCTCCGGCGCGCCTTTGGTCAGGGGCGCCGAGTTGTTCCAGCCGTAGTCTTCGGCGAACGGGTTCAGCCCGTACCAGGCGTCCTTGAAGCCCTGGCCGCAGGCCTTGGCCTCGCAGGAATAGACCGTCTCGTAGCCGTTCTCGGCGAAGAACTTCTTGTACACCGAAAAGACGGCGAAAGGCGTCTTGCCCTCGGCCTTGTAGAGCTGCGACGACGTCATGCCTTCCACGGGCGTGACCTTGGCTATGGCGCCTTTGGCCTCCGGGCCGGCCGCGAACTTGTAGCGGCCGAACTCAGCGGCTTCGCCGTGTATCACGGCGGAGCCTTCCACCGGCCCCGCCAGCTGCATGGCCCAGCCGGGAGCCTCCGCGCGCGCGCAGCGCGCGGCGATCAGAACCGACGCGGCAAAAGCGGCCGCCACGAACATTCGTTTCGACATATTCCCCCCTTAAGTCTGGCCGCGGGCGCGGCCCTATGCCTGAATTCTACAACAATTAACACCGCGGAATTACACAAACGGGCCGCACGAGAACCTTGACTGCGGTGCCGGCGGCTGTTTATGCGCGGGCGCGGCCTATGTTAGAATTAACGCATGAAGAAGCGCGCCTTCCCCAACGACGACGAGAAAGAATACGCGGAGCGGACCTTCGACGGGCTCGACCTGAAGGGGATACGGCTGGAGTCCAGGCATTTCCATTCCTGCGTGTTCCGTAACTGCGACCTCACCGGCGCCGAGCTGCGCTTCTGCCGCTTCCGCGGATGCCGCTTCGAAAGCTGCAACCTGAGCCTGGTGAAGCCGAACGCCTCCTCCTTCGAGGGCCCGGATTTCAGGAACTCCAAACTGACCGGCCTGAACTGGACCGAGGCCGCCTGGCCCAAGCTCAACCTCTCCGGCCCGCCGCGCTTCTACTCGTGCGTCCTGAGCGACTGCGTGTTCATCGGCCTGAACCTCGCCGGCGCTGTCATGAAGGACTGCCTGGCCAAAGAGACCGACCTGCGCGACGCAGACCTCTCCGGCGCGGACCTCTCCGGGACCGACTTCTCCGGCGCCCTCTTCGGAGGCACGAAGCTGCAGAAGGCGAACCTCTCCGGGGCGCGGAACTACGCCATCAACGTGGGCACCTGTCCCGTGAAAGGCGCCAGGTTCTCCCTGCCAGAGGCCATGGCCCTGCTCGACGGCCTGGGCATAAAGCTGGACTGAACCGCCGCTCGCATCCCAAAAAACGGAACCGCCGGGCTTCCCCGGCGGCTTCGGCTACGGGTAAAGCTTGATCAGGCCGCGCGGGTCCTTGTCCCGCAGCACGGCCCAGACCTCTTTATACGGCTTATGCTGGCGGCAGTTGGCTATGATATGCCGCTTTATCCTGTCCGAGTTCAGGCGTATCCGCTCGAACTCCGCCAGGCCCATGTC
>DAIENX010000013.1:0-13051 GCA_027340875.1 Elusimicrobiota bacterium | reverse complement strand
GCCTGACCGTTGGTCAGCGTAAGCCCGGTCTTCGTAACGGAAAGGACCGCGCCGTTGTCGGTCCAGCCCACCACATCGGTGCCGCCGGCGGTCGTCCCGATGGCGTACCAGTACTTCGCGATGCCGCTCTGCGCGTCCGCGGCAGCCGTCCAGTTAGCCTGCAGTTGGGTGGCGGAGGCCGTGTACGCGATATCGGCGCCGGCGCCGTCGCTCACCGCGCCCGGAACGGACGGCGCCGACGCATCCGCCATCTGACCATTGGAGTTGATGGCGCCGGACTGTAGCCCGGCCCCGTTCTCCGCCTTGACACTGAAGTAATACACCTGCCCGTCCGTCAGCGTAAGCCCGGTCTTCGTAACGGAAAGGACCGCGCCGTTGTCGGTCCAGCCCACCACATCGGTGCCGCCGGCGGTCGTCCCGATGGCGTACCAGTACTTCGCGATGCCGCTCTGCGCGTCAGAGGAGGTGGTCCAGTTAGCCGCCAGCTGGCTGCCCGACGTGGTATAGCCGATATCCGCGCCGGTGCCGTCGTTGACAACGGAGACGTTGCCCGGCGCGGTAGTGTCCACCGTCTGGCCGTTCGAATTGACGGCGCCGGACTGCAGCCCGGAACCGTTCTCAGCCTTGACCGTGAAATAATATGCCTGACCGTTGGTCAGCGTAAGCCCGGTCTTCGTAACGGACAGGGCGGCCCCGTTGTCGGTCCAGCCCACCACGTCGGTGCCGCCCACGGTGGTTCCTATAGCATACCAGTACTTCGCGATGCCGCTCTGCGCGTCCGCGGCAGCCGTCCAGTTAGCCTGCAGCTGGGTGGCGGAGGCCGTGTACGCGATATCGGCGCCGGCGCCGTCGCTCACCGCGCCCGGAACGGACGGCGCCGTGGTGTCCGCCGTCTGGCCGTTGGAATTGGCCGCCGCAGACTGCAAACCCGCGTTGTTCTCCGCCTTGACCGTGAAATAATAAGCCTGACCGTTGGTCAGCGTAAGCCCGGTCTTCGTAACGGACAGGGCGGCCCCGTTGTCGGTCCAGCCCACCACGTCGGTGCCGCCGGCGGTCGTCCCGATGGCGTACCAGTACCGCGCGATGCCGCTCTGCGCGTCCGAAGCCGCACCCCAGTTGGCCTGCAACTGACTGCCCGACGTGGTATATGCTATATCCGCTCCTGAGCCGTCGTTCACCGCCCCAGGCGTTCCGGGCGCCGTCGTGTCCACCGTCTGGCCGTTGGAATTCGTCGCCGCCGACTGCAGACCCACCCAGTTCTCCGCCTTGACCGTGAAATAATAAGCCTGACCGTTGGTCAACGTAAGCCCGGTCTTCGTAACGGAAGTGACAGTGCTGTTGTCCGTCCAGCCCACCACATCGGTGCCGCCGGCGGTCGTCCCGATGGCGTACCAGTAGCGGCGGATACCGCTCTCCGCGTCCGCCGACGCGGTCCAGTTGGCCTGCAGCTGGCCGCTGTTGGTGGTATAGGTGATATCGGCGGCGCTGCCGTCGTTGACCGTGGCGATGTTGGATGGCGGCGTGGAGTCGTTCATCACCGAGGTGAAGGCCTTTACGCAGACGTTGGTGTTGGCACCGACGGACGTGGTGGCGTCGCCCCAGGAGACACCGTCCGGACCGACATAGCTCTGGCCGGCCGCGGCCGTAGCCGCGCTGGAAAAATTCGCTAGCGGATATTCGATAGGGATAGGATAATTGTAGCCCGGGGTGGTCATCTTGACCACGACCGTGAACACCTGGCCGTTAGTCAGGGGCACCTTGGTGGTGAGCGGTATGGTGTAATACCCGGAATAGCTCACCGAGCCGATCTGGCTGTCCACCAGCGTGCCGGAGCGCGGATTGCCGGCCGTTGGCATATCGCGATAGACGTATATCTCATAGCTGGCGCCTACGCTCAGCGCGTAAAAGCTTACGGCGTCCACTTGCGTATTGGCGTCCTGCGCCGTGAAGACGTTCGCGAACCAGGCCACGGTGGAGCCGTAACCGGTCGCGGAGACCTGCCCGAATGGATCGTACTGATATATCCTGTAGTAGTTGGTGTTGGAGTCAGGAGTGGCGTATACCGTGTTATTCGTTAATTTGGTGTCGTAATAGGAGATATAAAAGTACCCGCCCTCCCCCCAGACGCCGCCCCAGGAATTCCGGATTATGAATGCGCCGTTGCCGGCCGGCACACTGGCGAACTTGTTCTTGTCGAAGTTGTCGTCCCAACCCACTATCGTGACCCCGTGGTTTACGACCCCGGCGCCGGTGTAGATATACGACTTATAAGTGGCATTGTAGGAGGGGTCCTCCCAGCGCATGTCGGTGTGGACCGCGCCGTAATTGGTAAGCGCCCACTTTATGTTGTCATTATCGATAGAGCTGGCGCGGTCAGGCAGGAATATCACGTCCTGGACATGTTTCTGCGCGTTGACGGAAGGATAGGTCGCCAGCTGCTTATTTTCGGTCACGCTGTACGGGTCTGCGGCTTCCGTCCAGGGACCGCTCCAGCGCGAAAAGTAGGCCGTGGCGAGGTATCGGTTGCCTCCGGCACACGGCGTCCAGTCAAAACCGTTCGCGTTCTTGAGGTTGTTCTCAGAGAAATCCCAGGTCTCCCCGGTAAGCAGCCTGGACTCGAGCGTGGCCATAGCGGCGAAGGTCCAGCAGGCTCCGCAAGTGCTCTGATCCTTTACTGGCGTAAGCTTACCAAGGGTTCTCAGATCGTACGAAACGGCATACCCGGTAATGGCGTGGAACGGCACCCTTGTCTGCATGCCGCCGCTGCTGATGATCACGTCCGAAGGGTGCATGCCCTTCATGTACGAGGAATCGAACGGCCCCGGAATGGAACCAAGCGCGTGCCCGCTCAAGGTGACCTCCGCCATGCGCCCTGGCCTCCTGGCGGGACTGAACTCCGGGTTTATGGGGGCGATGGCCGCGGCCGTATTCGTGGTCTGAGCCGAGGCCGGAGGGACCGCCGCGGCGAAAACGATGATCGCGGCCAGACATGACATCCGCCGGATAAAGACGCGATAAACCCCGTGCCCCCGCATGTTCACTTTGTTCCCGTGATAATGAGCCGTTTGACCAAAGTCAACCGAGTTGTAGCCTTATAGTATAGTCTAATTATTCAGGAACGGCAAGATACATCTAGTTATATTTAAAAATACAAGGCACTCTGCGCCCGAACACGGGAAAACACCTAATTCTCAAATAAACCCGACGCCAGCATGTCCGGCGAACCGGCAAAAGCCTTCAAGCCGGAGCAAAATAACAGCGGCCATACCGCCAAAGAGGCTGGCGGAAACCGGGACGGCCCCCATACGGGCAACACGGCCTTCTTCCACGCGGAGGTCGTCCGGTCAAGTTGTGGGATTTCAAACCAGGAAGCCAGCTACGATTTACCGGCAGGTCCCTCCACCGCCTTCAGCTCCAGGATCCTGTCCACCCTGAAGGTACGGCGCTCGCCGCGCTTAAGGCAGTCGGCCTGCAGGCCGGTGAAAGTGAAGTCCTTGTAGCGGCATTCCCCCACGGAGCGCGGCCGCACGACGCGCCGGCTCTTCTCGTCCGAGGCCTTCAGGTAGGTCATCTCCAGCAGGCTTCCGGCCTTTATGGCCTCTTCTATCAGCTTCACCTTGCCGGCCAGGGGCAGCAGCTCCTCGCTGGCGCCGTACTGGCGCCCGGTCACGTAGCGGACTATGCGCCAGTCGGTCATCACGTCGGAAGCGCGGACCGGGCGGGCCAGCGAAAGCCCCTCCAGCCCGGTGCAGCGCGAGAGCGCCACGTAGGTCTGGCCGGCGGCGAAGGCCCGCTTCCCCAGGTCTATCGTGGCCCGGTCGAAGGTCTTGCCCTGGCTCTTGTGTATCGTGATGCCCCAGGCCAGCCTGAGCGGGTACTGCCTGAACGTGCCCGCGGTCTCGGCGATTATCTTCTTCGCTTCCTTGTCGAAGCTGTAATGGAAGAGCTCCCAGGCGTTCGGCGCCACCGGCTCCAGCGAGCCGTCCGCCAGACGCACGTGCACCACGTCCTCCTCTCCGGGAGGGCCCTTCATGATGTCGTGCACCACGGCCATCGTGCCGTTCACCCAGCGGCCGTCGGGGTCGTTATTGAGCATCATCACCTGCGCGCCGGCCTTCAGGTGCAGCTCCTCTTCGGCCGGGAAGGAATCGCGGGAGAATTCGCCGTCTATCTCCGCGCGGTAGACGTGGGCCCGGCCGTCTATGGCCCGCAGGCGCTCGTTGTTCATCTCCGCGGCGTCCGCGTTGGTGGTCATCAGCCGCACCGTGATGCCGCGCTTGCCGGATTCCACGTCCGCGCCGACGCGCCGGTTGAGCTGCGCCAGCTGCGCGGCACTCACGCGGTTGTTGCGTATGGCGTTGAGGATGTCTATGAAGCCCTGGTCCTTCTGGCGGTAGATCTTCTCCAGCTCTATGTACTCGATGGCGGTTTCCTTGAAGACCCTGGCGTTGAAGAAATAGGGTCCAGCGTAGTGGGAGGAGAACAGCTCCCGCTCCGCGGAAGTCACCACCGGCGGCAGCTGGTAAAGGTCCCCGAAAAGTATCAATTGGGCCCCTCCGAAGGGGGTGCCGGGCGCAGGGCCGTTGATGCGCATGAAGGCGTCCACACAGTCCAGCAGGTCGGCCCGCAGCATCGAGGCCTCGTCTATGACTATGGCCTCCAGCGCCTTGTACAGTTCCGCGTCCTTTTTGCGCGCGCGCTTCACCTTGTCCGGAGTAGTGCCCGGCTTGAAGCGGAAAAAAGAGTGTATAGTCTCCCCCGCCACGTTCAGGGCCGCAACGCCGGTAGGGGCCAGGACCACTATCTTCTTGGCGGTATGGGCGCGGAAATAGCGCAGCAGGGTACTTTTGCCGGTGCCGGCCTTGCCGGTTATGAAGATATTGCGGCCGCCGCTCTGCGCCAGGTGCAGGGCTCTGGAGAACTGCTCATTAAATTCTATTTCCCCGTTCTCGGACATGATCTTACCCATATTTTACCATTTCCTCATATTGGTCCGTTCCGGACCGTTTTCTGCGTACCCCAACACACCGCCCGTCGGCGAATAAGCGCTGGATAGGACTTAGGGCCCAGACTCATATAGGCCCTTTGGCCCTTGAGCGTAGTCAATATGGCCTATAAAGTATATACGGCTTCTGTGTAATCCCCGGGATAGGCCGGGGAGCATCCACCTCCGGACCGTAAGCCGGATTCACCACTAGGCCTTGCTCGCGCCGCGATGAGCCATGCTCAAGGCGGCCTGAGCCGAAAGCGCGGCGCGTTCGCTTTTAATGCGCCACCAGGCAGCAGGCAAGTGGGAGGTGGATATGCACCCCGTGAGAAAGAACTCTCCAGCACCCGCAGTCCTTAAAGCCGTGTTCGCAGCCGTTTTCTCCTTCCTAGCCGTATTCCATTTTGCCGCCCAGGCGCATGCGGAGCGGGCCATAGACCAGCTCAGGCTCGGCGCCCCGGAAACCCAGGTCCCCCTCGCCCCGGTCCCCTCCAACGCCACCCTCTACACCGCGGCTCCCGGCCTCAACGTCTACTTCATAAACGTGGGCCAGGGTGATTCCATATATATAGAGCTCCCCGGCGGGCACAACGCCCTTATAGACGGAGGCCCTTCCAATTACCCCACCAGCTCGCTGGCCCACTTCCTGGCGGCCAAGCACGTCACCGCGATAGACGACGTGGTGCTTACGCATCCGCACAGCGACCATTATAACGGCCTGCAGTACGTCTTCTCCAACCTCCCCGTCAGGAACTTCTACGATACCCGCGTGGACAACACCGGCACCAAGGCCGACGAGAAGCTCCGCCAGACAGCGCATGACAAGGGCGTAGCCTTCTTCTACCCCGAGGCCGGGCAGAAGATGGACTGGAGCGAGCCCGGGGTGGACATAAAGGTCTTCAACGCCTGCCAGCAGCCCCTGGCCACCAACAAGGGCGAAGTGCTCAACAACTGCTCCATCATGTTCAAACTGAGCTACAAAGGCTCCTCCATCCTTTTTACCGGAGACGTGCAGGGCAGCGCCGAGGCCGGCATAACGGCCAAGTACGGCGCCGAGCTCAGGGCCGACGTGCTGAAGGTCGGCCACCACGGCAGCAAGTATTCCTCCACCATGCCTTTCCTCGATGCCGTGAAGCCCTCCCGCGCCTACATTGAGGTTGGCGCAGACAACAACTACGGCCACCCCACCCAGGAGGCTCTCGGCCGCCTGCAGGACATAGGCGCCAGGGTGTTCCGCACCGATCTCAACGACACGATGGAGTTCTCCATGGACGGCTCGTCTTTGAACGTGCCGCTTACCCCCGAAGGGAATTGAGAGCCATCCTCTTTCCTTCTCCCCCATGCCGATAGCATAGCACACCTGCCCGACAAGGGCGTGTCGGGGTGGTCTGCTGCTTTCCATCTTCTTTAATTACCGCTCCCCCGGCCTCCTGGCCGGGGGCCTCGACCTGAAGAAAAAGTCAGTTTTTCTTAACCGTCCCTTCAGGCCGGCCTCTTAGGCTATATGCGGAGAAGGAGGCAATATGGAACTGCGTATACTGGCCGTCGAGGACGAAAAGGCGTTGCGGACGTTCTATAGCCGGCTCTTTCCCGCGGGGCGCTACAGTCTGACGCTGGCGGAGAACGTGGCCGAGGCCACTAAGCTCATGGATTCAGGGGTCTACGACCTGCTCATCTCCGATCTGCTGCTGCCGGACGGTACCGGCCTGGAACTGATACGCCGCTTCAGGGAGCAGGGCTCCGGCCGCAGCATCCTGATCACCGGCTCGATGCCGCCTGACGCTCTGGCCGAGCTGGGAAAGAAGGAAGGACTGCTCAGGGCCTACGGCAAGCCTTTCGACCTTGGGGACCTTCTCCGGGTCGTGGAAACCCTCGCCGCCGTATGAGCGGCGGGAGCCGGACATACTAAGATCTCTGCCGGCCCGCTTAAGCCGGCCGGGGCGTTAAAGAGAAAGAAAGGAGAAACTTATGAAAACCAACGTGAGGAAGAACCTGTGGAACTGCGCGGTACTGCTGTCGGGGCTGGCCCTGCTTCTGCCGTACGCGCGCCAGGCCGCGGCCGCCCCGGACGAGGCGGCGCAGGAGGAGCATGAAAGCGCCGTGGTGCAGAAGAAGCAGAAGACGGTCTCCGCTTCGGAGAAGGAGCAGAAGGAAAGCTCCTCCGCCGAGATCAAGGAGAAGGCCTCAGCGCCCGAAACCGAGCTGAAGGAGACCGAGCCGGCCGAGGAGGAAGTCAAGTCCGCCGGCGGTTCCGGCGAGAAAGAGCTGGAGAGCGATGAGGCGCAGCAGAAGGAACTGGACGAGGACTCCTCCGACAGCAAGGAGAGCTCCGAGCTGGACGAGAAGGACCTCGACGAGGAGAGCGACAGCAAAGAGCTGAAGGACGAGGACTCGGACGTGAAGGAGCTGGAGAGCGCCGAGAAGGAGAACGACTCCGATCTCGAATCGGAAGCCGACAGCAAAGGCGAACAGATAGAGGCGGAGGACCACGAGGCCGCCGAACCGCCCGAGTCGGGCGACTGACGGCTTCCCGGCCGGCCCTGACGCGCCAGGGCCGGCCGATGCGGACCGGCGCTTTAGTATAATCTCGGTATGAGACAACAGATAAAGCGCTTAGAGGCAGTAAATATGAGCATCTCGAAATTGACATCCCGGTGGAGCGCCACGGCGCTCCTCTCCGCGGCGGTGATCGCGGCGTCGCTGTCCCTGTCGGGCACGGTGCGCGCCGTCACCCCGCCCGAAAACGAAGGCGCGGGCGCCGGGAACGAGGACTCCGCCGCCGCGGCCGCGCTGGAGCTGGACGCGGCCGAGCAGGACGCTCCCGGCCGGAACGGCGACGAGACCGAGCTGAAGGGTCTGCTGGCCATGGCCGAGTTCGGGTCGCGCGAGATGAAAGAGTCGCTGGCGGAGCTGGACGCGGCGGAGGCCGACGCGGCCTGGAAGGAGACGGAGAAGGAGATCGAGGCTCCGGAGAAAGAAGAGGGCGTCCCGGCCGGTCTGGAGAAGGAAGCCGAACAGGACGAGAAGGAGATCGAGCAGGTGGAGAAGGAAGACGGCGCCGACGAAGCGCACGGGGAGGACGACAAGGGGGACGTGATAGAGCAGGAAGACCCGGGGCTGGACGACTGACTATGAAAAAGACCACTACCATATCCGTATTGATGGCCCTGGCCTTTTCGTTCGCGTTCCTCGGGAACGCCCTGGCCGTTCCTCCGAAAGGCCCGGAAGTCGGGCTTTCCAAGACCAAAGCAGTCTCCTTCTACTTCAACCGCTCAGGGGAGGAGATCGCGGACCTCAGGGCCGCCGGGTTCGGCTACGGCGAGATCGTGAAGATCTTCGTTATAGCCGAAATGTCCCGGCAGGAGCTGAAGGACCTGCTGGCCGAGAACCGGAAAGGTTACGGCTGGGGAGCCATCAGCCTGAAGCTGGGCCTTAACCCAGTCTTCGTGAAAAAGAGGGTGGACTCGGCGCGCAGGGACCTGGACATCAGGGTAAGGCCGGCCACGGAGCCCGAAAAGGGCTAAAAAGGGCGAGCCGGCGAAGGAGAACCTATGAAACTGCTACAAGTGCTTGTCGCGATAGTCCTGCTGTCGGCCGCGGGAGCGGCCGCCCAGGACGTGCGTTCGGAGAAATATCCGCGCCAGGGAGGGGAGGCAGCCGCCCCCCGCCGCAAGCCGGAGCCGAAGACCTGGGAGGCCACGGGCGGGCTCTCAACGGTCTCGGACGCCAACATCTCGCACCTGCTGGTCAACTCACCGGTGAACAGCGACGCGAAGGTGAAGGACAACATACGGCATCTCTCGGCGGGGTTCACGGCGGACCCGGCCTTCGCCTCCAAGGCGGGCCTGGAGCTATCCTATTCCTACGACGACTACGCCTACCGCACGCATAAGACCTTCAGCTACCACGGCCATTCCTTCGCCGTCGGCCTTACTCCGGACCTCGGCAAGGGCTGGGGCCTGGACCTCGGCTGGAGCCTGGACCTGATAGGCGACAAGACCGGGACCATAGCCGAGGACGGCGCGGTCAACGGCGGGCTCATCTGGCGCGGCCCCGGCGGGCTCAGGTTGAAGGGCGGTTACGAGCGCGGCCGCGACAATGTCAGGACCAACGCGAAGAAGGACGCCGATACCGGCGCTCTCTACCTGTCCGCCAGCAGGCGCTTCCAGAAAAATCACCTCGCCTTCCTCAGCCTGCGCTCCAAGACCAACGCCGCGGCCGGCCCGGACTACGACTATAAGTCCCGCTCGGCCGTGCTGGGCCTGATCAGCAGGTGGTCGTCGCGCTTCAAGCTGGTCTCGTCGGCGTCGCTGGTGGCTAAGGATTACGACAACGTCGATTCCCGCTTCCTGAAGCGGCGCAGCGACGCCACGTACTCGTTCAGGATAAAGCCGGTGTTCACGCTGGCCAAGGGCCTGTACGCGGAAGGCTCGTTCACCTACCTGGACAACCACTCCAACGTGTCGCTAAAGACCTACACTGACAGGGTCTATTCGGTGGGCCTGGAAGGAAGGTTCTGAGGCGGGGCCGGCAGCAGTATCCTGACCCGGAGCCCTGAACCCGGCGGCGAGGAAGCCTCTATCCTGCCGCCGAAGCTCTCCAGCATGGCCCTGGCCAGGCCCAGGCCCAGTCCGGAACCGGAGGTGGAATAGCCGCGCTCGAAGAGCCGTGGCAGATCCGCCTCCGGAACGCCGGGGCCGGTATCGCTTACGGTAACGGCAGCTCCCCCTCCCTCCGGAGAGACGGCAAGGATTATCCGGCCTCCCGCGGGAGTATGCCTGACTGCGTTGTCGATGACGTTCAGCAGGGCCTGTTCCAGTTTGCCGGCCTGGACGGCGGCTGTCGCCTCCGCCAGCGAGGTCTCGATCTTCAGCGACTTCGGCATGGCCAGGACGGCCGCCTTCCTGGCGACGGCGGAGACAAGCTTGTCCAACCGCTCCGCCTTCGCGGCGCCGGACTCCCGGCTGTCGAGCCTGGAGTACTCCAGTATGTCCTCGACCACCCTCGTCATCGTCTCCAGCTCGGCCAGGTTGCTCTCCAGCACCGCCACTGCCTCTTCCCGGCCTGGCTTGCCCAGCAGCGCCACCTCGGTCTGCCCGCGCATCACGGTAAGCGGCGTCTTCAACTGGTGGGTGACGTTGGAAGCGAACTGCTTCAGCTTAAGCGAATAGGCCTCTATCGAGGCCAGCATGCCGTTTAGCACGTCTACCAGGCGGCCCAGCTCGTCCTCGCCCGCATGGCGGGGTATGCGGCCGTTCAGCGCCCCCTCCCCGGCTTTGCGCGCCACCTCGGCAATTCGGTCTATAGGGGCCAGCGCGCGGCCGGCTATGGCCCAGCCCGCCCAGCCGGCGCCGGCCAGCAGCAAAAGGGACAGCGCTGCGAGCAGGTACCAGCTGTCGGCGGAAAGGGCCGCCAGCGGGGAAGGCACCGGCAGCCCGAGCTGCAGCAACGCGCCGCGCGGGGCCGGCAGCCCCAGGCTGACGGTGCGCAGCCGTTCTCCCGACGGCAGCGTACGGGAGGCGAACACCGCCTTTTCCTGGGGATAGGCGGCCTGAGACGCCGGCCAGACGGCGCCCAGCTGCGGGTCGGAAGCGTAGAGCTGCGCCCCGTCCGCCCCGTGCAGGAAGACGTAGAAACCGTCCAACCCCTCGGCGAAGCGGCTCAGCCTGCTCCTGGCGGCTTCCGGACCGAGGGAACCCGGGCTCTCCAGGAGGCCCGCGGCCTCATCGGCGGCGGCCAGCAGCTTGCGGTCGGCGATGGTCCTCAGTCCGCGCTGGAAGAACAGCACGGCCGTCAGCGCCGACGCCAGGAGGAGGACGGCCGTAGCCGCCATATAGAGCAGTGACAGCCGGCGGCGCAGGGTCATCCGCGCTCCGGGGCGTCTATCTGGTAACCCACGCCGTAAACGGTCCTTACGAGCTTCTCGTCCGCTCCGGCGTCAACCTTGCGCCTGAGCCGCCCCATGTGCACGTCGAGCACGTTGGAATCCACCTCGAAGGAGCCCTCCCAGGCGTGCTCCCACAGCACGGCCCGGCTGACCGGCCTGCCGGAGTTCCGCAAAAGCATCTCAAGCAGCGCGAACTCCTTGTTGGTTAGCTCTATCTTCCTGCCGGCGCGGGTCACGCGGCGGGAGCGCACGTCCAGGCTGAGGTCGCCGGCCGTCAGCACGTCCTCCGGCTTCTCGGCGGGGCGCAGCAGTACGCGGGCGCGGGCCACCAGCTCGCGGAAGGCGAAAGGCTTGGTGAGGTAATCGTTGGCGCCGGATTCCAGGCCGCGGACCTTGTCGTCCACGGAACCGCGGGCGGTGAGCATTATGACAGGGGTGCGATCGCCCTCGCGCCTCATGGACTCGAGCAGCGCGAAGCCGTCCCCGTCGGGCAGGTTGACGTCCATGATCACCAGGTCGTAAACGCCGTTGAGCAGCTGGCGGTCCGCCTCGGCCGCGCTGGCCGCGGAATCCACCGAGAAGCCTTCCTGCGAAAGCCCCTTGGTTATGAAGGCCGAAAGTTTTTCCTCGTCCTCTATTACAAGTACGCGCATAGCCGCCCGTTCCAGGCTACAATATCTTACCAAAAAGACGCGGCAATCCCCCCCGGCCAGCCCCAAAAAAGACCGCCGGCTCGCGGCCGGCGGAACACTCCGGAAAAGAAGGGAAAACTGGCAAGGGTCAGTCCGCTAGATCACAAAGGGGGTTCCATCTTTTTTTCTTAGTTCGAAATTTTCATACCTTGAAACCACAAACCCCTTTGCAAGTTCGACCGCCTGCTCTTTATCAACTCCGAACAATTTATGATTCCTGTTATCTATCGAGCAAAATACTTCTGAAAACCAATTTTTCATACCGGGATCGAAAACAGGATCGGATATAGTCAAGAAACCGCTTTCCTTAACATTGCCTTTTGTATATAAGAACTCAATTCTTTTCATCACCGGTCCCCCCTTATCTGCATCTGTTTTCGCAGTTGCGGAGACACCTGGCATAATCTCTCGCGGCCGCCTCATAGCATAATTTCCTTTTTTTCGCATCGTCCGGGAAATTAGAATTACAATTGGAGACCCAGCCGCTATACTGACCATCGCAGCCTTTTTTACACTCCTCGACCGCGCCATTATCCGGATTTGACGGGTGCGGCGCAGGAACCGGCGGGGTCGGCGGATGATACGGAGGAACAGGGTGCGGGACCGGGAAGGGCTTACTGTTGCCCCCCCCCATTTTTATCGAAACCGGCTTCAAAGAAATGATTCGCGCGCGTCTGATGCCGGGACGTAAACCCGCCGACACCGGCTGAAGTATCCCATGGGCCGGATAGCAGACTTCTTAAAGCAGGACCATTATCCCCGTATGTTCCCGGGATCTCGCTCTTAACCTGAATATCCGCGAACTCGGGCACGTCGGTCATGTCCACCGCGGCCTTGGAGGGCAGCACCGGTATCAGCTGCGTGGTGCAGTGTATGGAGCCGCCGGCCATGATGCTGTCGTCGGAATTCACCGGGGCCACGGTCAGGCCCGCCGACTCATAGGCGGCCTTCGCGGCGGCTTCGCCCTCGGGATGTCCGGAATAGGAGGGAATGATGGCCACGTTGTTAACTATGAGGGAGTTCGTATAGGTGAACCAGGCGTTGTCCTCCCAACCCTTCACCGTGACGATCTTGTACATCTGCCCGTCCGGCGCCTTGCGGCCCTGGAAGAAGGCCATGGCCTTCTCGGCGTTGCTCTTGAAGGGCTCGGTCTCGGCCGTGGCTATCAGCACGATGTGGTCGTTGAGCAGCTTCATGAACATGTCGATGTGGCCGGTTCCGTCGGCGGGCTCGCCGGGATAGCCGGCGTACTCGAACGTGTAGATGTTCTTGACGCCGAAATAGGACTTCAGCGCGGAGTTGACCTCGGACTCCGACTTGCCGGAGTTCCAGATGTAGGTGCGCTTGGTCATGAACAGGTCGCCCTTGCTGTCCACCATCAGGTTGCCGCCGTCCAGGATGATGGGCATCGCGAAGGACTCTATGCCCTTGGTCTTGGCCAGGGCGGAAGGAAGGGCGTCGTCGTCGCGGCGGTACTGGTAGTGG
>DAIENX010000009.1:0-58562 GCA_027340875.1 Elusimicrobiota bacterium | reverse complement strand
TTATCGTCGCGCTCGCGTCCTTCGACAGCCGGTACAGGATGTTGTACGGCTGCGCAGCCACGCCGGTTATCCTGCCCACCACCGTAGGGCTCGACTTCACCGCGTGCACGTTCACCACGTCCACCGTTATCGGCAGCTGGTCCTGGCCCGGGTAGGCCGCCGTCTGTTCTATCGAGATGTTGCCTGCGGTCGCGCTGACCTGGTTCGTCCGCACCTTCGCCCTGAAGCCGAACTGGCCGTTCGTCTTGCCGAACAGCCCGTTCAGGTTATAGGTGGCGTCCCAGGCCGTGCAGAACGACCCTATCCTGTATTCGGCGTTGCCAGAACTATTGCAGGTGCCGATATTGTACATCGAGACGGTGCGTATCGGCGGGGTGGAGGCCGGGTCCAGCGGGTTGGAGCCGGCGCTGAACTTGAAGATCTCGAACGTCAGCTCGTCTATGCCGAAAGAGCCTGCATCGCTGACGCAGATCAGACTGGCGCACAGGCCGAGACAGGCGCTGGGGTAGGCGGTCCGGGGATGCTCCATCTCTATCTTGGCCGACCAGACCGCCGGCTCCACCGTATTGCCGCTGATGCTGGAGATGAAACTGACGTCGTAGTCGTCGTAGTTGGCGGGCCCGGTGAGCGTGCCGGGGCCTATATTGCCGGTGACGTTCTTGGAGCCGCTCCCGGTCCAGGCGTACTGGCCTGCCTGCATGCTGGTAGTGCCGCCGGAGCAGGTGAGGTTAGGCGAGGTCTCCGGGGTGGCTGGGATAACGGCGGTTATCGTGTTGCCGGAGACGGTGCCGTTCGCCGTGGTCGTCATCGTCAGGGTCGTGGGGGTACAGGTAACGGCCTGGCTGGGGGACATCATGGTGCACAAGCCGCTGGCGTTGTCGCGGAAGGGAATGCTGCCCGGGCTGGCCGTCCCGGATACCGACGGAGCAGTGAGCACGCCGCTGACCGTGCCGTTGGCCCAGTTATCGTATCCCGTCACGGCGCCGCTCAGCGTGCCGGAGTAAGTGCCGGAAAGATTCACCGGGACCACGCGGGTGATCGCGTTGCAGTTCGCGGTCACCGCGGTGCGGGTGGACGTGCCGGTGTAATAGACCATCGTGCCGGACACGGTGCTGCTGGAAAGGGTGCCGCTGATGGGACCGCTTATGGTGCCGGTCACCTTGAAATCGATGTCGTCACAGTAACCGTCGGAGACGGCCGCGTTCCTGGCCCTGACCTGCATGTTGGAGACGTAGAGCTGTTGCGCGCAGAGAACGGACGGCAGCAGCCAGGCCGAAGCCAGGAGCAGTATCGCCTTATAGATGGTCCTCGATGCGTTCATAAGTTATCTGTTAAGTAGCCCCTGCAGCTCTACCGTGGCCTGGCTGATGTCGATCCCAGAATCCTGGTACTGGCTTACCATACGCTGCAACGAGCCTTTCAGGACATCGGCGGGGGCTCCGCCCCCCTTCAGCTTCAGATAGCTCTGCCAGTCGGAGCCGAAATCGTGCCTAAGCTGCTCCAGCTTGTCAGCGCGGCGCTTCTCCTCCATCGCCTTCAGCTCGGCCTCGGCCGCGGCCTGGCGGCGCACTATCGTCGCCAACCTCTCCTTCTCGCTCTTCTCGCTGGCCTTCTGGGCCTGCGTATCGTTCAGCCTGGAGTTCAGGGAATCTATCTCGGCCTTCATGGATGAGAGCTCGTCCTTGAGCGCCGCCTCCCTCCGCGCGGACTCGTCCAGCGCCTCGACGAGGTCCTTGCGGTACTTGATCTCGCGCTTCATCATGGTCTCGTATTCATCCTCGAGGTCGCGGTCCCCGAAGCGCAGGGACAGCGTAAGCGAATGCGCCGCGGAGATCCCTCCTGTAAGCGGAACGGCCACGGCGTACGAGAGCTCCGTGGCCAACCGCCTCCAGCCGAGCCCGGCGCTGAGCGCGGTGGCCCTCTCGGCCAGGCTCAGCCCCGCCCGGCCGAAAAAGCGGCCGGCCCTTTCGGTGCGCCAGAGCTGCTCCACCCCCGGGTTAAGGCTTACGTTGCCGCTCTCGCCCAGCGAAGCCGAGCGGACGGCCAGATCGAGCGCCATCGTAAAGTCGCTCCGGCGCTCGGATACGCCGAGGCGGATCACGCGCGGCGCGTGGTCCTTGAGAACGCCCACGTTGAAGGCGGGGTTGTTAAGGTTGAATATGGAGAAGCCCAGCGCATGGCTCTCGTCGGGCCGGAACACAGCCCCTATGTCGGCGGCGAAGCCGGAGGCGGAATCGCCCCCGGGAACAGAGGCGTTCAGGATCTTGAAAGCGGCTCCGAGGTCCAGCACGCCCGATTCCGACCGCAGCAGCTGCCAGGTGCCCCAGCCGAAGGAAAGCTCCTTCTGTTTCAGGCTGCCGCCGTAGACGGAATAGAGGCCGCCGAGGGACAGCGTGCCCATGCGACCGTAGGCCATGCGCGGCACGGTGGCCCAGGCACCGTAGGCGGCCACGTCTGCCTGGCTTTGAGTGGTCCTGTCGGAGGAGAGGAAATGCGCCCCGGTTGAGAACTTGCGGGCCTGCCCGGCCAGCGCGGGGTTGCCATAGAAGGAAAGAGCGTCGTCCAGCGCCGCGGACCGGCCGCCGAAGGCGAGCTGCCTCGCGCCGGCCGGGAGGTCCTCGAAGACCGCCAGCGCCGGGGAAGCGGCCAGCAGCAGCGCCAGTCCGGCGCAGCGGGAAAAGGCACGGCCGGCGGAGAGGTTACTTGTCGACATTTTCATTGCCTCCGGGAGCCCCGGCCTTGGCTTCCTGCGCCGACGTGTCGGAATACAGGGCTATGCCGGCCCTGCCGTGGGACTTGACCCAGTACAAGGCGTCGTCCGCCTTCTGCAGCAGGGCTTCCATCGAAGAGGCGTCCTGCGGGAACGTGGACACGCCTATCGAGAGCGTGACGCGGAGCTCCTTGGCCTTGGAGAACGGCACCGGAATGCGCAGTTCGCCCAGCTCCTGGCTGAGGCGCTGGGCCAGACGTCTGGCCTCCTCGCCGGTAGCCTGCGGCAGCAGGATGATGATCTCGTCGCCGCCGTAGCGGCACGGGAAGTCGATCTTGCGCAGGTTCGATAGTATAACCCTGCCGGTCTCGCGCAACACCTTGTCGCCTATCTGGTGTCCGTACGTGTCGTTGACCTCTTTGAAATAGTCTATGTCGGCCCAGACGAGGGCCAGCGGCTGCTTGAAGCGCTCGGCGCGGTAGAACTCCTCCTGGAAGCGCTGGTTGAAGTAGCGGCGCAGCGGCAGCTTCGTCAGCTCGTCGTAGAGCGATAACTCCTCCACCTTGTCGAACAGGCGGGAATTGTCCACGGCCAGGGCTATCTGTCCGGCGAAGGACTTCAGCATGGCCAGGTCCTGGGGCTCTATGCGCTGCTGGCTGAGCAGGTTGTCGACTATCAGCAGGCCTATCGTGACGCCCTGCACGGCCAGCGGCATGTACAGCACGCAGTCCTTGTAGCGTTCCATGAACGCGCCGGAACTCTTGCCCAGCACTATATCGGCGAAACGGTGCGCGCCCAGCTCCAGCGGGATCTCCTCGTACGAGATGCTCTTGATCTGGCCGCGGATGTCGGCGGACAGTTCGCCCTTCAGCTTGCGGTTGGGCTCGTCTATCAGGTAGAGCCTGACCCTGTCGAAACCGAAGTAGCTCTGTATGCCGGCGAGGATATGCCGGAAGCTGTCGCTGACGCGCAGCGCGGTGGCGAATACCTCGCTCAGCTCCGTTATGGCGGATACGTTCTTGTCGTACTTGCGGTGAAGGGCGAAGAACTCGGACTTATAATAATCCTGCATGTAGGAACGCAGGTACGCGTCGGCCCTGACGGACTCGGCCGCGGTGAACCGGCGGCGGCGGAGGGAGCGCTCCATGCGCACCAGACCCAGGCACGGCACCATGCCGCGCCCGCCGCCTGGATCGCAGTAATCGAACCGGAACGGCGAATACAGGAAATAACCAGCCGGGCTCCTGGAGGAGGCCGGCTGCAGCGTCGCGAGAGCGCGGGCCGCGGCGGAGCCGGAGCCGGGGCGCAGGTTCTCCTCGTGCTCGAACGAGACCCCTGCCTCGTGGCGCAGGCGCAGGCGGAGCAGTCCCGTCTTCTCGTCGTACTCGTAGAACGAGGCGCCGTCCAGCTGGAAACGCTCCGTAACCGCCTCGAGGGAGGCGGTCATGAAGGCGTCGCGTCCGCCGTTCAGGACGGCGGCGTGTCCGGGCCGTTCGTGGTTCTTTTGCTGCTTCTTTATCATCTCTCGATCCGCGGCGCCGGCGCCGCCTCAGTAAAGCGAAAGCAGGTAATCCGCCTCTCCCTGGGCCATTATAAGCTCGCGCATCAGGTCCTCGCGTTCGTAGTCCCGCCTGGCTATCTTCAACGATAGGTTCCAGAGCACCCGCTCCAGCAGCAGCTCCGCGGTAGGGTAGACCATGATGTTCGGCATCAGCTCCGGGGCGGAGAAGAGGAGGCGGTACACGTCGGCCCCCTTGTCCTCGCGCAGCCTGTCCTCCAGCGCCGTCCGCTGGCAGGGGAACACCCCGAAGCTCTCGGAAAAATAGGCGGAATTGCGCGGCTCCATGGCCCAGGAGACGAACTGCGCGGCGGCCGAATGGTCCCTGGTCGAGGCGGAGACCGCCAAGTTGTATACCAGCATCAGGCCGCCGCCGGAAGGGCACCCCGGATAGGGGAGCATCCTGAGGCCCGCACGGACGGCGCCCGACAGCTTGCGGCCGGAGATCATGAAAGCGCAGTCTTCGGCCGGCCTCGGGCCGTTCTCGAAGCGGTCGTCGCTGAACAGCTCTATTTTGCCGCTGACGGCCAGTTCCAGCCAATCCGCTATGCCGCCGGCGGTCTCGTCGCGGTTGAAAGTGGCCCGGTTGAAATCGTCGGAGAACAGGCCGCCGCGCCGGCCCCAGACGCGCGGCAGCACGTCGGAAACGGAAACCGAACCCGAGGAACCGGGAACGGAAAGCGCGCGGAAATCCGAGCGCTTCGACGGCGGGCGGACCCTGTCCAGCGCGGCCCTGAAGCCCTCCCAGGAGGCAAGCTCCGCGGCCGGGTCCTCCACCGCGCCTTTCAGCGCCTGCGGGCGGTAGAAAAGCGCCGGCGCCTCCAGCCACCAGGGGGCGGAATAGGCATGGGACTCGTCGTGACGGCAGAGCTCCTTCAGGATGAAATCCGGATAACTGCGGTCCTCCAGCGGCTTCACTTCGGAGGAGATCTCCGACAGCATCCCCAGGCGCGAGAAAAGCTCTGTCCAGTTCTGCGGTATCTCCACCACGTCAGCCATCGGACTGCGCTTCGGGTCGCGCAGGTGGGCGAACATGCTCTCCCAGAGGTTCTTGCGGCTCTTGACGGTGAACTCCGGCCGCGCGTCGGGGAAGGCCGCGGAGAAGCGGCCGAGCAGGTTCTTGAAAGCGACGTGCTTTCTGTGGTCGTAGTCCGAGAGCAGCCAGATCTGCATTATTTAATTTATACCAAGCGCATATTACGTTTCTGTTTCAGCGCCAGCCCGGCTCCGCCAGCTCAGGTGCCACCTTCAGACTGTTCCTGAACCCGCCTTTCTCCAGGCGGCGCTGCGCGCAGAGAGCCACCATGGCCGCGTTGTCAGAGCAGTAGGCCTTCTCCGAAAAGCGCACCTCGCATCCTTCCAGCCTAGAGAAGGCCTCGCGCAACGCGGCGTTGGCCGAGACGCCGCCGCCCACCGCAATACGCTTCAAGCCCAGAGAACCGGCGGCCTCGGCGGTCTTCCTGACCAGGGTCTCGACCACGGCTGACTGGAAGGCGCGGCAGACCCGGGCCCGTTCGGCCGGCGGCAGCCTCAGCCCGCGCTTGTAAAAGTCCTGTCCCAAGCGGCCGGCCAGGTAATAGCTGACCGCGGTCTTCAGACCGCTGAAGGAGAAGTCCGTCGTCCCCTTAAGCAGCGGTCGCGGAAACTCGGGGCACTTCCCCCGCGCCTTCGCGGCGTCCTTCTCCACCGATGGCCCGCCGGGGTAGGGAAGCCCCAGCAGTTTGGCCACCTTGTCGAAAGCCTCTCCGGCCGCGTCGTCGCGCGTGCGACCCAGCACCCGGTAATCCCCATAGCCGCGGGCATGCCAGAGCTCGGTATGCCCTCCGGAGACCAGCAGCGCCAGCAGCGGGAAGCGCAGCCTGGCGGAAGCCCTGCCTCCGCTGAACTCGCAGGCCAGCAGATGGCCCTCAAGGTGGTTTACCCCGATGAGCCGACAGCCAGCCAGTTCGGCCGCGGCCTCCGCGGCCACGCGCCCCACCATCAGCGCACCGGGCAGGCCCGGCCCCCTGGAGAAGGCGACGGCGTCGAACGAGCCGCGTTTCAGCGGCACAGGGTCCCCCGAACCGCGCAAAGCCCCGGAGAGCACGAACGGGATCTTCTCCAGGTGGGCGCGGCTGGCCAGCTCGGGCACGACGCCGCTGTACTTCCTGTGCATGGGCACCTGAGAGAACACCTCGTTGGAGAGCAGCCGGCCGCCGTTAAGGACGGCGGCGGAGGTCTCGTCGCAGGTGGTCTCGAAGGCCAGTATCTTCATCAAGCTGGGGTCGGGTCCTGGATCTTGACATGCCTGAACGGCCGGGCCGTAGCGGATACCGGCGCGCGCGAAATGTCAAGATTCAAGACCTGACCCCGGTCCTCATTATTTCGCCGCGGGCTTGAGGTTCCCCAGCACCTCGCGGGCTTTCAGCAGCTCGACGGCCCTGTTCAGGACCTCGTCCTGAACAGCGTCCTTCTTCTTCTCGGGCTTGTCATCTTCCTTCTTGCCCGGGTAATAAAGCTCCTCGTCCTGCTGCAGCAGCTTCTTCTCGGTCTCGAGCGGCACCTTGACCGGGATGTCCGGGATGATGCCGCCGTGCTCGTTGTTGGCGTCATGCTGGATGGACTTGCCGCTGGGCGTGTAGTACTTGGCTATCGTCAGCCTGAGCGCCGACTTATCGGACAGCGGGATCATCGACTGCACGCTGGCCTTGCCGAAGGAGCGCTCGCCGACTATCACGGCGCGCTTGTTGTCCTGCATCGCGCCCGAGACGATCTCGCTGGCGCTGGCGGAGTAGCGGTTGAGCAGGATGACCAGCGGCAGCGTTTCGTAAGGGGCGGAGCCGTTGGCCCTGAACTCCTGGTAGTTCTCGGGCTTGCGGCCCTTCGTGTAGACTATCATCTTGTTGCCGTTCATGAACATCTTGGAGATGTCCACGGCCGCCGCCAGCAGGCCGCCCGGATTGTAACGCAGGTCTATCACCAGCCCCTCCATGCCCTTGCCCTTCAGCTCGGACAGGGCCTTCTCCACGTTCTCGGTCACGTGGCCGGTGAACTCTATGATTTTGACGTAGCCAAGCTTGTCGTCGAGCATCCGCCACTTCACGTTCTCGGTCTTGATAAGCTCGCGCGTGAGGGAGATGTCCTTCGTCACCCATTCGGCGTTCTTGTCCTCGGACTCCCGGGCGGTCGTTATGTTGACCTTGGTGCCGGGTTTGCCGCGAAGCTGCTTGATGGCCTCGTCTATCACCATGTCCCTGGTGCTCTTGCCCTCTATCTTTACGATCTTGTCCCCCGGCATCATCCCGGCGTTCCAGGCCGGCGTGCCCGGCAGCGGGGTCACCACGGTGAGCCAGCCGTCCTTGACGTCCACGCGTATGCCGATACCGCCGAACTCGCCCTCGGTGTCGCTCTTGACCCTGTCATAGACGTCGGGCTCCATGAACTGGGAGAAATCGTCCAGCTCGGCCACCATGCCCTTGGCCGCGCCGTAGACCAACTTCTGCGGGTCTATCTGCTCCACGTAGCTGTCCTTGATCAGCTCCATAACGTCCACGATGACCTTAAGCTGCTCATAGGTCCTGTCCAGCGCGAAATCCACGTACGGGAAGGCCGCCCCGATCAGCAGGGCCGAAAAAGTGACCAGGACGAGTTTCTTTGTGTTCCTCATTGAGCGCGCTCCTTGTGTAAAAACGCCAAAGGCCGGCCGCGCGGGCGGCCGGAAGCCATAACTATATTATTATACTCATTATTGCCCGCCGCGGCCATAAAGCGGCGGACGCCGCGTATCAGTCAGATCTGCCGTCAGAAGGCAGCCATTTAAGGGGGTCCAAGGCCCGGTCTCCCTTGCGTATCTCGAAATAGACGGCGCTGCCGGAAGCCCTCTTGCCGGAGCTAACGGCCTGGGTATCCTCTCCTGCCAGGCCTATGGTAGTGCCGGGGGAGACCTGCTGGCCGGCCGTCGCGTCTATGGTGTCCAGCAGGCCGTAGACGGTGAAGAAACCCTTCTCATGGTCGATGATGACCACGTTGCCGTAGGTACGAAAAGGTCCGGCGTAGATGATCTTCCCCTCCAGAGCCGGGTGCACCGGCGCCTGGCGGGCAGTAGCTATTCGTATGCCTTCCCGGACTATCCAGGTCTTAAGGGCCGGGATGTCCTCCCTGCCGAACCGGCTTATCACCTTGCCATCGGCCGGCCACCTCATCGAGCCCGGCTCTATCGGCAGGGTGCGGTCGAAATCCCTGCTGCGGTAGGGGGCCTGCTTCTGCAGCTTCTTGACCAGCTTGGTCAGGCCCAGGGCGGCGTTCTGCAGCTCCTGGAGCTCCCTGGCCAGGCGGGCCTGCTGCTCTCGGGTCCTGTCAAGCTCGCTCTGTTTGGCCCTCAGCACTGTCCTTCGTTCCGAGCTCTGCTTCCTCAGTACCTCGTTGCGGGACCGGAGCTCGGCGCCCCTGCGGCTGAACAGCTCGATATCCTTGTGTATCCTGGCGCTCTCGCCCTTGATCTTCGTGAGCAACGCGCGCTTGTTGAACATGGCCGCACGGATCAGCATGTCCTTGGTTATGTCGCGTATTCCGTAATAGGGATAATAGAAGTCCCTCTGCAGCGAGAACATGACCAGCTCGCCGTGGATGTCGCCGGCGAGGTCCTTGCGGGTCTTCTCGAGAGAGTCGTACTTCAGCCTGGCGTCTGCCGAGCGCGACCTGGCGCTGCTCAGTTGCTCTTCCAGCTCGCGCCGCCTGGCCGCACCCCTGCTCTCCTCCTTCTTCAGTCCGGACAGTTCCGCGGAAATGCGTTCCTCCTCCTGGCGGAACTGTTCCATCTCCCGCTTCTTCTCCTCCAGCTGCCGGTTTATCTCGTCCAGGCTCTTCTGCTTCTTCTCTATCGCGGACTGGGCGTCGGCCGGACGGCAGAAGGCCGCGCAGGCCGCCAGCATCAAGAGCAGCAGCAGCACGGCGCGGGCGCGCCTGTTCTTACCGCAGGAGATCATCGCCGGTCCCGTCATTCGGATTCAGTAGTGCGCCTTCTTCCACTGGCAGAGCACCCACCCCAGCAGCGCGCCAAAAAAGGCCACGGCCGCCTGCCAGAGCGGGTTGGGCCACACCCAGACCGGGCTAAGGTACTTCACGGGGTACACCACGGCGTACGACGCCAGCGCGGACAGCGCCCCGCCCCCCGCCCCGGCCAGGAACCAGGTCTTGTCGGCGGACAGGGAAGCCGCAAGCTCGGCCGGAGTATGCCCGTGGGTCAGTATCATCGCCGACATGACCATGAAGGCCAGGAAGGCGAGCGCCAGGCCGAGCGTTATCAGGTGGCCGTAGAAGACCGAATGCATTATCGCGTAGGCCTCCAGCGGCTTATATTTCACGTCGGCGACGCCGGGAATGCGCCAGACCGCGTCGGTCCAGGCGTTAAGGTCCCCCAGAGCTTCCTCCTTTATCACGACCTCCCAGGTGTCTGGCATGGGATTGGTGCCCGGCGGCAGGACCGAGGCCACAAGCTCAGGCTCCTCGGTCTTCAGCCTGGCCAGGCGGTCCTGGCGGCTTATGAACACGGCCTGCTCCGTCCCCTTGACGCCGTCTATCGCGGCGGCTATCTCCTCCGGAGGCTCCTTGGCCTTGTCGTCCTTCACCACGATTATGCGGAAATCCTCGCGGAGCAGCGCGGTTATCTCCTTCATCTGCGCCTGCAGGAAGATCAGCATCTGCGCCAGAAGACCGGCCGAAAAGGCGAGCAGAAAGGCCACCCTGTAGCCTTTGCGCGGCTTGGGCTGCTGATGCGCGGAATGGTAATGTCTGTGTTCGTTCATGTAAAGGACCGCCAGTGGCCGCGGAAAAAAAGCGCCGGCCATAGGGTCATTATAACTTTTATGGGATTATGCCGAAAGGCGGCCCGGCGGGCCGCCCACGCAAGGGACCTCAGAGCGCCGCGTCGTTGAATTCCACCGAAGCCACGAACGGCGAGCGGGAAAGGTCGCCTATCATGTCGACGGCCATGGTGCCGGTAACGTCGAAAACGCTGAACTTGGAGCCGGCCGCCTTCTGCGGCAGACGGAACCAGTTGTCGGCCGTGAACCCGCCGCTGTTCTCCAGTTCCTTGATGAACCTTGGGACGAAGGCGCTGGGCCTGTTCTGGAACGGTACCTTAAGCGTGAAGCGCACCCTGGCCTTCATCGGGATCCCGGAACTTTTCTTCTCCACGGTGACGTTCCGCACTCCGGGAACGCTGGATACGCCGGTCAGCGCCGAATAAGGCGCCCAGCCCAACAGCACGGTGGTCTTGTCGCGGCCGGAATAGGAAGTTTTCTCGCCAGCGAACCGGAAGCCGGCCGCCTCGAGGCGCGGCAGGATGCCGTCATACTGGCTGCCGGCCAGGACCACGCCGAGAAGCACGTACTCCCTGGCGTACCGGGCGGAGCCCCGGTCCATAGGCCAGACATAGGAGCCCATAGGACCGCTCTCGCCGGCGAAAGTGACCTTGTAATGGCCGGTGGGCAGGGAAGGCAGGCCGGGACGGTCCTCGGGACGGACGACTGGAGGGGGAGGAGCCTTGATCTGGGCGGCGGGGGCCGAGATCACGGCGTCCCTCATGCCGGGCTTCTCATCGAAATCGGTCCTGACCTTCATAGTGTTCTCCGGGCTCAGATAGCCGTCCGAAGTTTCCATGATGTCCTGCAGGTCCGGGGAGAAAGGCCCTGAACCGGCCAGGGGATCCCCCGCCGAGAGCGCGTCCTGGGCCATGGCGGCGCCACGGAAGGCCGCCGCCATCAGGATTGCTACCATCAGTTTGTTCATCGTTTCGGTCCGTCCGCTGTAAAATAAAAAAAGAGAAACGGCTGTCCGTTTCCCCTGGTTACAGCGGGTAGGCCCGCCGGTGGATTCTCCCCCGCCACTATCGGGGGATTACAAGGGCTGCTGTCTTGCAGATATGATTCTATCACGGATTTGACGAACGGCAATAGGGACGGAGGGCCCAGCGGCGGCGAAAATTAGGGCCTAGGCGTTCTTGGGCCCTTTGGCCCACCCGCGGCGAGTTGACATCGGCTACGGCGTGATGATATAATTTATTTACCGGTAGGTAAGTTTTATGGAAAGACGAAAAGAGAACAGGATCAGCAAAGGGGACAAGACCCGCAAACGGATACTGGACGCCGCCGTGGCCCTGATGGCCGACAAAGGCCCCGACGCCGTCTCGATGAGGGAGATCTCCGCCAAGCTGAAGATAACAAAGCCCGTACTCTACTACTACTTCAAGAACAAGGAAGAGTTGATAAGGGCCACCTTCGAGGAAGGCACCAAACATTTCCAGGAAATGACGCAGGAGATAACCAGGCCGGGCCTCACTCTCGAGAAGAGGCTGGAGATGGTCTTCTCCAACCATATGGCGTTCATGCGCCGCTACCCCGACATGCCCAAATGCGCCCTGAAGATCATGACCTCCCCCTCGCAAGGGGTACTATCCTCCATGGCCCGGGAGATGAAGGCCCGCCACAGGGCCGCTTTGCGCGCCGCCCTGGAGAAGGAGGACCTCCCGAAACAGGGAGCGGCCAATATACTCCACATGATAAGCGCGGTCATCGGCTACCTCCTTATGGAAGCGCGGGAGAAAGGCGTGTCGGCGCTGGAGAAGGATCTGCCCGGGCGATTGGCCCGCCTTATCTGCGCCGGCGCCCGGCACATGAAGGCCGGGGCGGCCATCATGCTCCTGCTGCCCGTGCTCCTTTCGGCCTCTCCAGCCTCTCTCGGAGTGGAGGACGCGGTAAGGCTGGCGATGAAGAACAACGCCTCCGTCTCCAACGCCGAGCGCAGCCGACTGATATATAAGGAGAAGATCCGCGAGTACTGGGGCGGCGTCTACCCGCAGCTCAGCGCCGGTGCCTCGTACACCAGGAACATCGAGAAGCCCTCGATGTTCTTCGGCGGCAACAAGATCGCGATAGGCTCGGACAACTCCTACGCCGCCTCGCTCGACCTGAACCAGGTGCTCTGGGCCGGCGGCAAGGTCAACACCGGCATACGGATGGCCGGCATCTACTCCGACTCCAGCACCGAACAACTGCGGGCATCGCAGAATTCCGTCAAGAAGGCCGTAACTCAGCTCTATTATTCCGTCCTGCTGTCCAAGGCGATGGCCGACATACAGCAGGAGACGCTGCAGCTCTCCCGCCAGCACCTCGAGACCATCAACGCGCAGTTCAAGCAGGGGCTGGCCAGCGACCTCGCGGCGCTGCGCCAGGAAGTGGAGGTCTCAAATAACGAACCGGCAGTGATGCAGAACCTGAACTATTATGAGGAGGGCCTGCTGGCGCTGAAGAACCTCCTGGGGATGGAGCCGGACGCGGAGCTCGCCCTCTCCGGCTCCATGTCCTGCCAGGCCGCGCCGCGCGGCCCGCTGGACGAGCTGTACGCCCAGGCCATGGCCGAGCGCCCGGAATACCGGCTGGCCGCCCTGCAGAAGAAGCTGGCCGAACAGAACATCACGCTGGAGAGGGCGGGGCACTACCCGTACCTCTCGGCCTTCGCTTCCAGGCAATTCCAGGCCCAGGGGAACTCGGGCTTCCCCGGCCCCGACTCCAGGAGCTGGAGCCTGTCGGCAGGCCTGAGGCTCAGCCTGCCGCTCTTCTCCGGCGGGGCGGTCTCATCCCGCGTGAAGCAGGCCGCGCTCTCGCTGGACATAGCCGGAGAGAACCTCAAGGCCGCGGAGCGCGACCTCAAGATAGCGGTGAAAAAGGCCTGGCTCGACCTTACCGAGGCTTCCAGGAGGGAAGATTCCCAGGCGGCGGCCGTCGAAACGGCGCGCAAGGCGCTGGCCGCCACCGAGCTGCGCTTCAAGAACGGCCTTGCCGGCCAGCTGGACCTCAGCGACGCGACGCTCGCCCTGAACAAGGCCCAGACGCTTTACACGCAGGCCATGCATGACGTCTGCTCCGCGGACGCGGAGCTGGACTGGGCCCTGGGGAAATGACGAGGGATAGAGGACGACTATGAAGAACCTGAAGATCGCACTGCTCGTACTGGCCGCGGCCGCGGCGCTGGCGGCCGGCTGCAGGAACAAGGAGGCCGACGCCCTGGACCGGCTGGAGAAGGACCGCTTCCTGGTGAAGACCGAGAAGGCGCAGGTGCGCAGCCTCGAGGAGTACATCCTGCTCACAGGCTCGGTGAAGGCCCTCGACGAGGCCACGCTCTTCCCGAGGACCTCGGGAAAGCTGCTGCGCAATCTCCTGAAGGAGGGAGACCCCGTGAAGAAGGATGCGCCGGTGGCGCTGATAGAGCGCGACGAGGTCGGCGTGGTCTACGAGCCCGCACCCGTCCCCTCCACCCTCACCGGCGTGATAGGCCGCGTATACCAGGACACCGGCGCCAGCGTGAACCCGCAGACCCCGATAGCCATGGTGGTGGACCAGAGCAAAGTGCGCGTGGCGGTGGACGTGCCAGAGAAGTACATAGGCAAGGTGTTCCAGGGACAGACCGCCCGCATCAAGGTCGACGCGTTCCCGGACCGCTATTTCACCGGCACGGTCTACCGCGTCAGCCCTGTAGTGGACTCCCATTCCCGCAACACGGTGGTGGAGGTGCTGGTCGACAACGCCGAAGGCCGCCTGAAGTCCGGCATGTTCGCCGAGGCCCGCCTGATAGTGGCCTCCCGGGGGGCGGCGCTCTCCGTGCCTTCTGCCGCCGTGGTGACCGAGGACGGCCGCGACTACGTCTTCGTGCCGGCCGCCGGCGGAGCGGCGGCCCGCGTGCCGGTGCGCGTGGGCATCAGGACCGCCGACTACGCGCAGATAAGCGGCGTCAAGGACGGCGAGGACGTGATCACTTTCGGCCTCTACGGCCTCAAGAACGGCAGTAAGATAAAGGTGCAGGACTGAGGGCCGCCGGAAAGCCTCCGGAACCCCTATGAAAATAACCGAGATTTCCGTCCACCGACCCATCTTCACCACTATGATGATCACCACGATAGTGGTGATCGGCCTGTTCTCCTACTTCAGGCTAGGAGTGGACCTGTTCCCTAACGTCGACTTCCCGTTCGTGATGATACAGACCACGCTCCGCGGCGCCGGCCCTGAGGAGGTGGAGTCGTCCATCACCAAGCCCATCGAGGAGGCGGTCAACACCGTCTCCGGCATCGAGGACATCCAGTCCACCAGTTACGAGGGCATCTCGATGGTGATGATCAAGTTCGCGCTGGAGAAGAACGGCGACGTGGCCGCCCAGGAGGTGCGAGACAAGGTCAACTCGGTGCAGCGCCAGCTGCCGCAGGGCACCGACCCGCCGGTGATCGGCAAGTTCGACATAGGCGCGACGCCGGTGCTGAACGTCGTGGTCTACGGGGACATGGACCTGATAGACCTGACGCAGACGGCCAAGAAGAAGATCAAGGAGATCATAGAGACCGTCAACGGCGTGGGCGCGGTTGACATCGTGGGCGGCCGCGAGCGCGAGATCCACATAGTGGTAAACCCGCTGAAGCTCTCCGCGATGAGCCTGTCCATCAAGCAGGTCAAGGACGCGATAATACAGCAGAACATAGAGATCCCCGGCGGCAAGGTGGAGCAGCGCGACAAGGAGTACGTGCTGCGCACGATGGGCCGCATCGCCAGCGTCCAGGATTTCAATAATATCGTCGTGACCACCATCAACGGGGCCCCGGTGCGGATCTCCGACATCGGCCGCGTCGAGGACACCGGCGAACGCATGACCACGGCCTCCTTCTACAACGGCCGGCCCTCGGTAACGCTGGTGGTCAAGAAACAGTCCGGCACCAACACCGTCGCGGTGGTAAAGAACATCAAGGAGCGCCTCGCCGAGATCCGGAAGTCGCTGCCGCCCGGAGTGACGACCACGATCATCGGCGACCAGTCGGTGTTCATCGAGGCCTCGGTGGCTACGGTCAAGGAACACCTGGTGCTGGGCGCTCTGTTCGCCGCGCTGATGGTGCTGCTGTTCCTGGGAGACTTCCGCTCCACGATCATCTCCTCGCTGGCCATCCCTACCTCGCTGATAGGCACTTTCATCTTCATGGACCTGTCAGGCTTCACGCTGAACAACATGACGCTGCTAGGCCTTACGATAGCCGTCGGCATAGTCATCGACGACGCCATCGTGATGCTGGAGAACATCTACCGGCACATGGAGGAGCACAAGATGGCCCCGCTGAAGGCCTCGCTGGACGGCTCCCGCGAGATAGCCTTCGCCGTGCTGGCGATGTCGCTGGCGCTGCTGGTGATCTTCGTGCCGCTGGCCTACATGGGCGGCATCATAGGCCGCTTCATCCGCAGCTACGGCCTGACGATAGCCTACGCGGTCGCCATCAGCACGTTCGTCGCGCTGACGCTGACGCCGATGCTCTGCTCCATCTTCCTGAAGGTCCGCCCCGGCGGCAAGAGCGGGCTGCAGCAGTTTACCGACCGCATCAACGACTTCCTTTCCGGATACTACATCCGGATGCTGGAGTGGTCGCTGGCCCACCGCAAGAGCATGGTGGTCTACGCGGTGCTGATCATGCTCTCGATGGTGCCGCTGTTCATGTTCCTCGGCAAGGACTTCCTGCCGCAGGACGACACCGGGCAGTACCAGATAATAGTGACCGCCCCGGAGGGCACGAGCCTGCCGGTGATGAAGCAGATCTTCGAACAGGTCTCCACGGAAACGCGCCAGCTCCCTTACGTGAAGAACATACTGACCTCCATAGGCACCGGCACCGGCGGCCACAGCGGTTCATCGGCCGTGAACGAGGGTTACCTGCTGGTCGAGACAGCGGACATCAAGGACCGCGACCTCCCCATCGGCGACCTCGTGCTGGCCTCGCGCGAGATGATGAGCAAGTATAAGGGCCTGCGCGTCTCCGTCTCCCCCGTGGGAGGCTTCGGCGGGGGCGAGGCGGAGCTGCAGTACAACATCTCGGGACCCGACCTGGCCAAGCTCGACGAGTATTCACGGGCCGTGGCCGACCGGCTGCGCAAGGTGAAGGGCGCGGTGGACGTGGACACCAGCTTCTCCTACGCCAAGCCCGAGTACCGCGTCGAGATAGACCGCCGTCGCGCGCACGACCTGAGCGTGAAGGTGGAGGATATCGCGACCTCGCTGCGCACGATGGTGGGAGGCGAGGAGGACATCACCAAGTACAAGGACGGCGACGACCTCTTCCAGGTCCGCCTGCGCGCCGAGGAGACCTTCCGCGACAGGAAGGAGGCCATCGAGGCCCTGATGGTGCCGGCCGGGACGGGCCGCGTCACGCGCCTGGACAACGTAGCCCGCGTGACCGAGGGCGTGGGCCCGACGCAGATAGAGCGCTTCAACAGGCAGCGCAATGTCAAGGTGCTGGCCAACACCTCCGGCATCCCGCTGGGCAAGCTGATAACGGAGGCCGACAAGGCCTTCGCGGACCTGCACGCCCCGCCGGAGTACAAGGGCGGGGTCACCGGGCGCGCCAAGGAGCTGGGCAACATGCTCAAGGGCTTCCTGATGGCCTTCCTGATGGCGTTCATCTTCATCTACATCGTGCTGGCCAGCCAGTTCGAGAGCTTCGTCTACCCCGTCTCGATCATGATCGTGCTGCCGCTGACGATACCGTTCGCGATCATCTCGCTGTTCATCTTCCACCAGAACCTGACGCTGTTCAGCATCATGGGCATCTTCATGCTGTTCGGCATAGTGAAGAAGAACTCCATCCTGCAGGTGGACTACACGAACACGCTGCGGGCGAAGGGCCTGTCGCGCCACCAGGCGATGATAGAGGCGAACAAGACCAGGCTGCGCCCGATCCTGATGACCACGCTGACGCTGATCGCGGGCATGATACCCACGGCGATCGGCACCGGCGCGGGCTCCGGCACGCGGCGCGCTATGGCCCTGGTCATCATAGGCGGCCAGACGCTGTCGCTGCTGATCACGCTGCTGATGACGCCGGTGACCTACTCGCTGTTCGACGACCTGGAGATCTGGTTCAGGAAGAGGTTCATGGGCGGCGAGGGCGTGAAGGCCTGAACCCTCCGCGTGCCTGGACTATTGAGCCCCGCGAAAGTGACGTCCGGCGGACCGGTCCCCAAAAACTGTGAAGTCATCGGCGGCGGCCGCCAGGCGGGCCTTCAGAAGAGGTACGTCGGTGAGCCGCCCCAGCCGAGGGTCGGTACCGGCCATGCGGATAAATAGGCGCAGGTAGGCCTTCTCGGAACCGTGGTACCCGTCTATCGTCTCCAGATCGGAGGCCCCCACGTCCTTCAGATCGGTGAAATCATGGAAGCCGAAACCGTGCCGGCGGAAGACGCCGGGCAGCACCGCCCGCAGCCTGGCGAGGTAGGCGTACTTATCCCCCTTCGCCGACATGGCCTCGTACACGCAATGCGCGTACGGCGGCAAGAACGCCACGACGTAGATGCCGCGCGCGCGGCAGGCGGAAAGGAACTCCTCCAGCCGCTCCAGCGCGGCCGGGTACACCTCGAAGCCGTAGGCGAACGCGCTCCTGCCGGACTCCACGAAACGCAAGGCGTCGTTATGCCGCGAAGGCTTTATCCTGGCGGTATTGACCGACAGGCTGCCGTCGGCGCGGAGACCGTTGTTGTCCAGCAGCGCGCTCAGCCCTATCCGCCCGTCCCGCCTCAGCGAAATGAGGCCATGCGGCAGGCCGTCCCTGATCAGGTCGCGGTGCACGCCCGGGATCCCCAGCTTCAGTATCTCGGAGTAATCCTGTTCCGGCGAGAAAGCGGAAGCGGGGGGCAGAGGCGCCGAATAGTACTCCCAGGCGCGGTTGAAGAAGAACTGGTCCAGCCCCACGATCAGCACACTGGGCTCGCGGCCGGGCGGAATGGAATCGACGAAGTATTTGTATGATTCCAGCTTGGACGCCGGGTTGGACGCGTTGTAGAAGGTCACCCCCGCCCTGAAGAACTCCGAACGCATCTCCTGGTTCCTGGAAGTGCCGAACGCGAGGACCTCGGGAGCCGTGCGAAGGACCACCTGCCACTGGTAATAGAGTTTCGGCGAACTGTAAAGACAGCCGTACATAGAAACGCTGCCGGGAGACCGCACCCGCATCTCCACCACTTTTTCGACCGGGAGCATCTCCCCGGAATAGAACAGGAAGCCGACGGAGAAGCCGGCAAAAAGCCCGGCGGCCAGCAGGGCCAGCGACAGCTTCTTCAGGAATCTTTTCACGTCCGGAGACACCATGGGCCTCTTTTTAGAACTGGAAATAGATGAACTTCGAGTTATTGCTGAAAGCCCCGAACACCATAATGACGTACGTCAACCCCGCGTACATTAACCACCTGGCGGATACCGGCGCGGCGCTCAACGCCAGCCGCATGTCCGTCCGGGCCTGCACCAGCTGCATCGCCTCCAGCAGCACCAGCGAACCAAGCGCAACCCCGAACTCGAAAGGCATCAGACCCAGCCCTCCGACGCTCCTGCGCAGCGCGGCCAGGCTGTCCAGCCTTCCCAGCCCGTCGAACATATGCGCCACTATGTAGAAGGCGTCCGAGATGGTGTTCGCCCGGAAGAAGACCCAGGCGAAGGTTATGAGCGAGAAGGTGACCGCCACCCTTAAGGGGGCCGGCAGGCGGGGGGCCCTGCCGCCGGTCAGCCGGGACCCCAGCGCGGAGAGGGCCCTCTCGGCCACCAGATAGGCGCCGTTAAGCGCGCCCCAGACCACATAGGTCCAATTAGCTCCGTGCCAGAGGCCGCTGACGAGGAACGTGAAGAAAAGGTTGAAGTTCTGACGGGCGGCGGTACAGCGGCTGCCTCCCAGCGGTATATAGAGGTAATCCTTGAACCAGGTGGACAGCGAGATATGCCACCTCTTCCAGAACTCCCCCACCGAGCGGGAATAGTACGGGATATTGAAGTTCCGCATCAGACGGAAGCCCATGAAGCGGGCCGCGCCGCGGGCTATGTCGGAATAGCCGGAAAAATCGCAGTATATCTGGTAGGAAAAGAAGATCGTGGCCAGCAGCAGCGGGGCCCCGGTGTACGCGGTCGGGGCATCATAGACATGGTTCACCACTACGGCCAGCCGGTCGGCCACCACCACTTTCTTGAACATGCCCCAAGCCATCAGTTTCAGACCGTCGACGGCGTCCTGGTAGTTGAAGTCGTGTTTCTCGTAGAACTGGTGCAGCAGGTTCTGCGGACGCTCTATGGGACCGGCCACCAGCTGCGGGTAGAACATGACGTAGAGCGAGTAGATGCCGAAGTTGCGCTCCGCCTTCTGACGGCCGTTATAGACCTCTATCACGTAGCTGAGACTCTGGAACGTGTGGAAGGAAAGGCCGACCGGCAGTATCAGCTTCAGCAGCGAGAGCGGATAGTTGTAGCCCAGAAAGGCCGACAGATTATGCAGGTTGGCGTTGAAGAAGTTGAAATATTTGAAGATGAACAGGACCAGGCACGTCGACAGGACGCTGGCGATGAGGCTGGCCCTTTTGACGCGAGGAGAGGAAGAATCCTCTATAAGGATGCCCGCCGTGTAGTCTATGGCTATCGTCACCGCCAGCACCAGGATATAGGCCGGGATTAGCCACATATAGAAGACGCAGCTGGCCAGCAGCAGCAGCAGCCAGCGCCACCGGTAAGGCAGGAGGAAATAAAGGGAACTGACGACCGGGAAGAAGACGAGGAAGGCCAGGGAGTTGAAAAGCATAATCAGCCGGCGCTCCGGACCACGGGCCCGCGGTAAGCCGCGGCCGTATATCCGGGTCCTTCCGTCATCGGGGTAATTTTACAACATAACCTTTCGATGGGGCAAACCCGCCCGTCTTGCGCCTGGCCGCCGCGGCGCGGCGATCAGCGCCGGGGGAGGAAGGCCTTCTGTTCGGCGCGGGCGCGCTGCAGGTCGTCGAGGGTGGGCTCGTCCGCGGCGGAGAACAGCTCCTCGAACTGCGCCGAGAACGCCTCCGCGTAGGAGGAAGCCGTGGTGTAGAACACGTTCTCGAAGTTGTTCTGCTGGGCGTTCGTGGACCAGTTGAAGGACCCTGTGATCAGCAGCTTCCGGTCCAGGACGGCGAACTTGTTGTGCATGACGCCCCTGCCGGAGAAGCCCAGGCTCCAGCGGAAAGGGATACCCGCCTTCACGAGCATGACCCCCACGTCGGACTGGCTGGCCTGCACCCGGTCCACCAGCACCCGCACCTTCACGCCGCGCTTGCCGGCGTTCATGACCGCCCTGGCGATATCCTCATCGTAAAAGCTGAAGACGGCGATATCCGCCCTGTTCCTCGCGGAATCCAGGGCGCGGATCACGTCGGCTTTCGTCTCGCCGTCGGGAGAAAAGGAGCAGGAGGGCAGCTTCAGGCCTCCGAAGATGACTGACGGGGCGGGGTCCTTTGGCGGAGGGCCGAAATCCTTGACGCTGCCGGCAGGTCCGTCCGCCACGCGCCTGGAGAAACCCCACATCCACTCGAAATATTTCCGGTAGCCGTCCACCGTATGGGCGTCGCGCAGGAACACCGCGTTCTCGCTGTTGGCCACGTTGGCGGTGACCGCCCAGTTGAACGAGCCGGCGGAGACCAGCCGGCCGTCATAGATGCCGAGCTTATTGTGCATGATGCCGTTGCGGCCGGTGCCGCGCAGCGTGCGCATGTCCACGCCCTTATCCATCAGGAGCTGTATGCCGTCGTCGCGGCGGGTGGTGAACACGTGGGATTCGTTCATTATCACGCGCACCCTGACGCCCCGGTCCCTGGCGTCCACCAGGGCCTGGGCCACCCCGGGCAGCGTCAGACCGTAGATGGCCACCTCCACGGTGGAGCTGGAGGAGCGTATGGCCCCTTCGATCACCGCGGCGATATCAGTGCTGCCTGAGAAAGCGAGGTCCGGCACGGTCTGTTGCGACAGCGGGCCGTGCGCCGGCTGTGGCGCGACCGGACCAGGCACCGCCTGGGGCGGCGGGATCGAGGGCGGCGGCGGCAGGGCCGGTACGGCCTGGCCGGGACCGCCGGCGGTGAAAGTGGGGAGCTCCTGCGCGGCCGACGGCATCGCCGGCGTGACCAGAAGAAGGGCGATGAAGCAGCTCGTGATGTTTACACGCATCTATTAAATTATCCATCAACCGCTGAAGCGGCGCGAGGGTCCAAGGGCCCAGCAGGGCCTGGGCCCGGGTGCTAGAACGTGCTCCAGGAAGCGCCGGTAACCGGCCGGGCGAAGAGGCCGCGGCCCTTGATCAGCTTGGGATGGGTGCAGTCTATAGCGAAATTTCCCCAGCGGGGATCGGCCGGATCGTTGAAATAGGCCCATTTGCCGGTATCCCGCAGCTGCTCCCCGCGCCGATAGACGGAGACTTCCCTGGTCGGCTGATGCCGTGCCCCCAGGGTGGACTTGGGGGGCCAGAGCTGGGGCATCTCCGCGAGGTATTTATCGTCCGGCATAAGGCAGGAAAGGTCGTCCGTAGGGAACCGGCCTTCGTGGTCGCCGTAATATACCTGGAGGGCGCTGCGCACCGAGCTCAGGGAGGTCATATTGCCGGGGCGGTAGGTAGCCCTTATACCCTCCCCCACGCCCAGCAGGGTCCTGAGCAGCAGCCAGGCCGCCGCGAGGAAGCCGAAGAACAGCGCCCAGATGACGGGCCTATTCATAGAACGGTCAGAGCTGGCGGCGCTGGGCCGCTATCGCGAACAGCTTGACGTAGGCCTCCGCCGACTTGCCCCAGGAATAGTCGCCGCGCATAGCGTTGCGCACCATCATGCTCCAGTTCTCGCGCCAGGCGTACAGGGAAACGATGTGCCCGAGCACGGACCTGAGCTGGCTCTCGTCCGGATCGTCTATCGCGAAGCCGTTGGAGTCCTTGGGCTCGCCATTATAGAACACGGTGTCCTTCAGGCCGCCGGTGCGCGTGACCACGGGCAGGGCCCCGTAGCGCATGGCTATCATCTGGCTGAGCCCGCAGGGCTCGAAGCGCGACGGCATCACGAAGATGTCGGAGCCGCCGTAGATGCGGTGGGCGAACTCCTCGTCGAACCCGGACCTGAAGGCCACCCTTTTCGGGTGCTCCGCGGCGAGGGCGGTAAAGGCGTCGGAGAGCCCGGGGTCGCCGGCCCCCAGCACCACGAACTGCATCTTGTCCAGGAAATCCGGCGCCGCGCGCAGAAGTATGTCCAGCCCTTTCTGCCTGTCCAGCCTGCTGACCACGCCGGCCAGTATCAGGTCCTTGTTCTCCTCGAGCCCCAGCTCCTTCTGCAACGACTTCTTCGCGGCGGCCTTGCCGCGGGCGAAGCTCTTAAGCTCGTAGCCGCGGTCCAGGAAGGTGTCGGTGGCCGGGTCCCAGATCTCCTCGTCGATGCCGTTCAGGATGCCGAACAGGTCCGCTGTGCGGTGCTTCAACAGGCCCTCCATCCCGTGCCCGAACTCGGGGCGGTACTGGATCTCCCCGGCGTAGGTCGGGCTGACCGTGGTTATCAGGTCCGAGTAGGCTAGCCCGGCCTTCATGAAGTTCACTCCGCCGTAGTACTCGAGCTTCTCCGGGGTGAAGTCCATCCAGGAGAAGCCCGCCTTCAGCAGCGTCTCCTTCGGGAACATGCCCTGGTAGGCGATGTTGTGTATCGTGAAGACGCTGGCGGTCTTCGAATAGAAGGAGTCTATGCGGTAGAGCGTGCGCATGTAGGCGGGGATCAGGCCTGTCTGCCAGTCGTGGCAGTGTATCACGTCCGGCTTGAAGCCTATGAACTTGGCGCCCTCGAGCACCGCGCGGGAGAAGAAGATGAAGCGCTCGTCGTTATCCTCGTAGTCGCCGGTGGCGGTGCGGTACAGGCCGGGCCGGTCGAAGTACTTCGGGTTCTCCAGGAAATAGACCGCGACCTTGCCCCACTGCACGCGGCTCATCGTGGCGGTCTCGACGCGGCTGCCTACCGGTATCAGGAAGCTGCCGCCGGTGGCCTTGGGAGAGAAGGCCCCCCCGCCGACGTTGCGGTAGCGCGGCAGGAAAAGCACGACCTCGGCGTCGGGCATCCGCGAGAACACCTGCGCGAGCGCGCCGGTCACGTCCGCCAAGCCGCCGGTCTTGCAGAAGGGAAAAGCCTCGCTGGCAGCTATCAGTATCTTCATGTGTTCTCCTTGGACATGAAAGCCTTATGTGGGACAGGAACCTAGACCTTGAACTTCTTCCCGGAGTTCAGGATGACGGCGGCTTCCTCCGGGGAAACGGTGTTTATGTAGAAACCGGTGCCCCACTCGAAGCCGGCCACGTGGCTGAGCTTGGGCATGATCTCGATGTGCCAGTGGTAATGCTCGGCCGCCGGGTCCTGTACCGGCATCGTGTGCAGTATCAGATTGTAGGACAGGTCCCCGAGAGAGGCCGAGAGCTTGCAGAGCGTCCCCTTGAGCATGGCCGCGAGCGGCCCCGCCGCGCTCTCGGGAGAATCCTCGAAATGACTGCCGTGAACCTTCGGCAGGATCCAGGTCTCGAAAGAGAAGCGGCTGGCGTACGGCGTGACGGCGAGGAAATCCTCGTTCCCCCCCACTACGCGTCGCCCGGACGCGGCTTCCTCCTTCACGATGTCGCAGAACACGCAGGTGCCGCGTTCGTCGTGGTAGTCCGCGGCGCCGTCTATCTCCTGCTGCACGCGCAGCGGCGCCATCGGCATGGCTATGATCTGGGAATGGGGATGCTGCAGGCTGGCCCCGGCGTTCTTACCGTGGTTCTTGAAGATCATCACGTACTTGATGCGCGGATCCTTCTTGATCTCCCGCAGACGCAGCATCCAGGCGCGTACCACGTCGGCGATCTCTTCCGCCGGCAGCTCCTCCAGCACGCGCCCGTGCTCGGGGGTCTCAATGACCACCTCGTGGAAACCCATGCCGTCCATGCTGTCGTAGATGCCGTCCCGCCGGCTGTCTGCGGAGGCGTCGGACACCAGCGCGGGGAACTTGTTCCTGACCACCCGCAGCCTCCAGCCGGAGGCTTTGCCGGGCAGCGAATATATCGTGGGCGGGGTAAGGTCCTCGTTGCCTGGGCAGAAGGGACAGATATACCCGCCCGGACCGGGCGACTGACGGAACTCGTTGGGACGCAGCCCCCGCTCGGAGGCTATGATCACCCAGCGTCCAAAGACGGGATCTTTGCGGATCTCAGGCATAGTAGGCGGACCGGACAGCTATCTGGCGCCGGCCTTCACTCACCGGCTTTCGGCTCTTCGACCGGCTCTTCCGTAGGCGCGTCCGCTACGGCCGCCTCGGTACCGCCGGCGGCTTCCCCGGCCTCCGGCTGCTCGGGCGCGGGCTCCTCTGCCGCTCCGGTCTCGACCGCCGGCCCGGACCGGTCCGCCGCGAGTTCCGCCTCGAGCGCGGCCTGGGCCGGGTCCTGGGGCGGAGCGCCCTCGGCCACCGGCTCCGGCATGGACTCCTGTTCTATCAGCTCCACCGCGGTGGACTGCGCGGCGGCCGCCACGTTCTCGATGTTGAAGCTCTCCAGCTTCGGCAGATCGTCGAGCGAGTTCAGCCCGAACTGGCGCAGGAACTCCCCGGTGGTTCCGTATAGTATCGGGCGCCCTATGCTCTCGCGGCGGCCCACCACGGTTATAAGCTTGCGCTGGGTGAGGGTCTCGAGCGGGCCTATCACCTCCACTCCGCGTATGGCCTCTATCTCGGCGCGCGTGAGCGGCTGTTTATAGGCGATGATGCAGAGGGTCTCGAGCGCGGCCTGGGTCAGGCGCACCGTCATCTTGTTCTGGTATAGCTTGCGCACCCAGAGGCCGTATTCGGGGCGGGTGGCCAGCTGCCAGCCGCCGGCCACCTGCATCACCTGCAGCGTGCGGCCCTCCTCGTCGTAGCTCTTACGCAGCTCCTGCAGCAGGCCCTCTATCCGCTCCTTGTTCTTCACCTCGCAGAGCTGCGAGATGCGGCTGACGGGCAACGGCGCGTCGGTGATGAACAGCAGCGTTTCGAGTACTTTTTTCAGTTCGGCGTCTTCCATATTACCTCGATCAGAGAGTCGTTAAATTCAGCTCCGCGTTCCTTCGTCCGACCGCGGCGCCGGGGCCTCCGCGACGGGGGCGGCCGTCGCGGCGGGAGCGGGCGCCGGTTCGGCGACGGGAGCAGGCGGCGCGGGATAGATGCGGACCTCGGTGTAGGCCTCGTCCTGGGAGACCAGGATCTTTCGCTGCTTCACGAGCTCCAGCAGGGCCATGAAGCAGGTTATCACTCCCAGCCGCTTCGTTTCGGACGCGAACACCTCGTCGAGCAGCAGCCACTCCCGGCCCTCCATCATCTTCTGTATCTTTTCGACACGGGATTCTATCGGGAACTTATCCGCCTCCACCTCGCGGGCCGGCTCGGCCCTTTCGAAGGCGCGTTTGACCGCGTCCATCAGCGCGTAGAAATCCAGGTCCAGGTACTTGTCCTCGCTGGAGAACACCGGCGAGCCGCGGTAGAAGGCGTCCTTGAATTTATTGAAGCGCCCGTTCATCTCCCTGGAGGCTTCCTTGTAGCGCTGGTACTCCTCGAGCATGCTGACGAGGGCGCCGCGGGGGTCGGGGCCGTTCTCGCCTTCCTGCACCTCGGGTGCCGGCAGGAGCATCTTTGCCTTTATCTGCATCAGCGTGGCGGCCATCACGAGAAACTCGCCGGCCACCTCCAGGTTCAGGCTCTTCATCACCTCGAGGTACTGCAGGTACTCTCCGGTTATCTGCGCTATCGGTATGTCGTAGATGTCCAGGTTGTTCTTCCTGATCAGGTGCATCAGGAGGTCGAGCGGACCTTCGAAGTTCTCGAGATGTATGTCTATCGCGTTCATCGGATCAGCCCCGCCGCCTTCGAGGCGGCCTTCACCTTCGCGTCGGCCACGGCGGCGGACTTGCGCGCGCCCTCGGCCAGGACCTCGTCCACGTTCACCGACGCGGCCAGAGCGGCGCGGCGCTCACGGAAAGCGCCGATCTGCTTGTCCATCAGCTCGAAAAGCTGCTTCTTGCAGGCCCCGCAGCCTATTTTCCCCTCGCGGCATTCCTGCTCGCGGGCCTTCCAATCCGGGTTGTAGAGCCGGTGGAAGGCGCAGACCACGCAGCCTTCGGGATGGCCGGGGGAATCCGCCTTGACCTTCTGCGGATCGGTGTACATCTTCTTTATCTTGGCCTCGAGGCTCTTCGCCTCCTCGCCGAGGAAGATCGAGTTATCGTAGGACTTGGACATCTTCCGGCCGTCCAGACCGGGGACGAGCGGCGAGTCGGTGAACAGCGGTTCCGGTTCGCAGAGCAGGTCCGTGCCGAAAACGTGGTTGAAGCGGCGAGAGATGTCGCGGGAGAGCTCCAGGTGCGGCAGCTGGTCCTTGCCGATCGGCACGAACCTGGCGTCGTAAAGCAATACGTCGGCCGCCTGCAGCACCGGGTAGCCGAGGAAGCCGTGCACGGCCATGTCGCTGTGCAGAGCCAACTGGTCGGCGTCGTGGCCGTGGGCCTCGGCCAGCTGCCTGGTCACGCCCTCGGCCTTCTTCATCTTGTCTTCCTGGCCCTTGTACTTGGCTTTGTAGAGTTCCTGGAGCTGGTCCTTGAAAGTGGGGTTGCGCAGCAGCCAGCTGATAGGGGTCACCATGCCCAGCAGCAACGCCATCTCGGCATGGGCCTTCACGTCGGACTGTCTGAAGAAGACGCAGCGGGACTGGTCCAGCCCCAGCGCCATCCAGTCCAGCAGCATCTCGCGTGTGCTCTCCGCTATGCTCCCGCTCTTGTCCGCCCCGGTGGTCAGCGCGTGCCAGTCGGCCACGAAAAAATAGCAGTCGTATTTCTGCTGCAGCTCCAGCCAGTTCCGCAGCGTCCCCCAGTAATGCCCGAGGTGCAGCCGCCCCGTGGGGCGCATGCCGGAGACGACCACCGATTTCTTCTTGTTTTCCATAAATAAACGATTGCCAATTGCCAATTTCGTTTCGAGCACATGTCAGCGCGGGTCCTGGCGACGGTTTGGGCTGTCGGGCACGCGGTCTCGCACACCGTGCTCGCCGCTCGTCACTCCCTCGGCGCGCTACGCAAGCGCCTTCGGTCCGCGACGGCCCTCCATGCCCGAATCCGCCGCCACCCGCGCGCCCACACACCTATACCCTTTTCAACTCTGTTTTTCGTTTAGAACGAAGAATATACTCCACAAATCCGTACACGAAACAAACAACTGCAATTCCCCACATCACCGGCAAAAAACCACTATTATCAAAAACTTCCGGAGCACTTTCTCGCCTCACCATTACGGCTTCATATTCTAATTTTGCCGCATCCAAATAACCTGAATACTTCCGATATTCCGACGTTAAACTATTTTCCGGAGTTGTTTTACTATCTCGTATATAATTTTTTAATTCACCTGCGGCATCATCAACTTTATTTCGTGCCCTCTCAATCACCCGCGATGGACTCATGAACCATGGGAAAAAAGCAAGAAAAAAACTCGCAAGAACAAAGGAAAGAAGCCGAGCTTCTTTTTCCCTCTTCAGATTTCTCAACCATACAACCCCAAAAGTGAAAACTAATAATACGCCAAAGGTCTTAATCACGATTCCCGTGTACTTGACACCCCAGAGACCCCTAAACTCCTCCCCCAAAAAGCCAAGTAAAACAGCCAGCACCAAATATCCAACAAGATATAGCCAATCACTCCTCTTATGACAAAGCATAGAGAACGAAAGAGAAACCACACAGGCAAAAATTATCAAATTCAAAATATCGAATAACATATAAACTTACTTTATGCCTTTAAAATGCCCCAACCACTCTATAAATTACTAACGTTACCAAGATGAGGATGGGACGCAAAACAACCTGCAACAGTCCCGTCACAACAAGCCCTAAAATTATATACATGCCATAAGGGAGATGTTTCTCATAAAGTTCCAATGCCCGCCCCTTCAGCAGGCCAAGCATTATTTGGCTTCCATCCAAAGGGAAAATAGGAATTAGGTTAAATATTGCCAATAGCAAGTTTATCTGAATTGTAAAGATAAAAATAACCATAAACGGATCCTGCAAAGAGGATCCAGAAAAAGCAAATGCCATAATCTTAATGGCGAGCACTCCAATAACGGCCAGCGTGATATTGGAAAGCGGACCGCTCAGCGCGACCATCGCCATGTCGCTGCGCGGGCTGTGCAGGCGGTAGGGGTTGACCGGCACCGGCTTGGCCCAGCCCATGGCCGGGAAACCCATAAGTATGCAGGCCGCCGGCAGTATGAGCGTCCCGACCGGGTCTATGTGCGGCAGCGGGTTGAACGAAAGACGGCCGGAAAGATATGCCGTATCGTCCCCGCGCCTGTAGGCCGCATAGCCGTGGGCGAACTCATGGAAGATAACCGAGAAGAACAGCACCGGCAGCTGTAAAATCCACTCCATAACGGATAATTATATTAAATATGGAAGCCGCCTTGTAACCCGCCACTTCAGCCGCCGCGCGGCCTCCCGGGGGCGTCCGGTCTTTATTTGATATAATTCTTCACGAATAGGAAGGGGTTGCGAATTTTATGGAAAATCTCAAGACTTTGATAGGAGGCCGCAAGGCCCGGATAGGCATAGTAGGCATGGGCTACGTGGGCCTGCCGCTGGCCGTAGAGTTCGCCAAGGGCGGCTTCCGCGTGACCGGCTTCGAGGTGGACGCGCAGAAGGTGCGCGACCTGAAGGCAGGCATCTCCTATATAGGCGACGTACCCACTATGGAAGTGGCCGGGCTGGTGAAAAAAGGCCTCCTGTCCGCCACGCTGGACTTCTCGCAGCTCCGGAAGATGGACGCCGTGATAATCTGCGTTCCCACCCCGCTGCGCAAGAGCAAGGACCCGGACGTCTCGTACATAGTCGCCTCGGTCAAGGAAACGCGCAGATACCTGCGCCGCGGCCAGCTGATAATACTGGAGAGCACCACCTACCCGGGCACCACGCGCGAGCTGGTGAAGCCCATGCTCGAGACCGGCAAGCTGAAGGCCGGTAAGGACTTCCACCTAGCCTTCTCCCCGGAGCGCGTCGATCCGGGCAATCCCAAATACGGCGTCAAGAACACCCCCAAAGTGGTAGGCGGCCTGACCCCCGCCTGCACGAAGCTGGCCGGCATGCTGTACGGCTCCGTCATCGACCGCGTGCTGGAGGTCACCAACACCGAGACCGCGGAGCTGGTGAAGCTGCTGGAGAACACCTTCCGCGCCGTGAACATCGGCATGATGAACGAAATGGCGCTGATGTGCCACAAGCTGGGCCTCGACGTCTGGGAGGTCGTGGACGCCGCGGCTTCCAAGCCTTTCGGTTATATGCCGTTCTACCCGGGCCCGGGCATAGGCGGGCACTGCATACCTCTGGACCCGCATTACCTGGGCTGGAAGATGAAGACCCTGAACTTCGAACCCCGCTTCATAGAGCTGGCCGGAGCGATAAACTCCTCCATGCCCGACCACGTGGTCGGCCGCCTGGGCGAGATACTCAATTCCAGGGGGAAGGCCCTGAGCAGATCGAAGATACTGATGCTGGGCATGGCCTACAAGCAGGACATCTCCGACCCGAGGGAATCCCCGGCGCGCGACGTCCTGATCCTGCTGGAGAAGACCGGGGCAAAGGCCGACTACTACGACCCCTATGTCCCGCTCGCGGAGGTCGAGGGCGAAGTGCGCCGCTCCAGGAAGGACGCTCTCCGCAGGCTGCGCGAATACGACTGCGTGCTGATAATAACCCCGCATACCTGCCTGGACTACCGCGACATAGTCCGCCGCGCCCGCCTGGTCTTCGACACCAGGAACGCCACCAGGGGGCTGAAAGGGAGGAACCTGTACAAGTTATGACGGAAACACAGGACCAAAAGACGCTCTGGTTCAACTTCCTTAAGATATTCACCCGCGCGCTGACCCAGATAAACCTCTATAAACCCGACCACCCGCAGGTCAGGAGCGCCCTCGAGGAGGGGCAGTCGCTGCTGGCCGCCATCTTCGAGGCCTCCGGCGGCTCGGACCTCTCGGTGACGCTGGACAACGACAAGCTGATAATCAACGGCACGCCGCTGCTGGCCGCCGACAAGCTCCCCAACTCCCTGAAGAACCTCTATTCCAGGTTCCGCATACAGACCATAACCTTCTCTAAGGGGACCACCGGGGACGACCTGCTGGCCCTCTGCCAGGTGCAGGCGCACAAAGGGGACGCGAAGGCCTTCCTGGCCGAGCGCGGTGTCGAGCGGGTCAAGCTGAACGAGGCCGTCTACGCCAAGGTGGAGGCCGGCCAGCCCCAGGCCGCCGCCGTAGTCCCCGGCCAGGCCGGCGGAGGCGCCGGCCTGGCCGCGGGGCAGGAACCGGCCGGGAAGGTGGCGGAGAAGATCTCCGGCCAGAACTTCGAGTCGGCTCTGACCACCGTGGTGAGCCGCGTCACCGCGGACCCCGCCGAGCAGCGCCGCATAATCGAGCTGCTGGAGGCCAAGTTCAAAGAGGCCGTAGAAGCCGGCATCTCCCGGGCGCTGGAGGAAGTGCGCAGGGAGAAGAAGAAGATAGAGAACGACATGGCCCGCACCGAGTCCGTCATGACCAGCCTCGCCGGAGGCGTGGTGGTCGTGGACAAGGAAGGCAAGATCCTGATGATGAACCCGGAAGCGGAAGCCATCTCCGGCAAGCCGCTGGCCGAGCTCTCCGGCAGGAAGATAATGGACCTTTCCTCCATAGAGGACCAGGTCGTCTCGCTGGCCAAGGAGATCAAGCCGGAGGACCGGGCGGACCTCTCCGGAGAGGTACAGAAGTCAGGCCCGGCCGCCACGGCCGAGACGATGAAGAAGGCCACCGCCATCATCCAGAACGAGGAAGGAAAGATAGTAGGCGCGGTCTCGGTTCCGACCGACGCGGTCAAGCTGAAGCAGGTGGAACAGCTGCAGCAGGACTTCATCGCCAGCATGACCCACGAACTGCGCTCCCCGCTGACCTCCATCAAGGCCGCGTTGGAGATGCTCAGCCGGGACGTCGGAGAGACCGGCGGCAAAGGCATACTGAACACCGCCATCCGCAACACCGAGCGCCTGAACTCCATCATAACCGACATCCTGGACTTCTCCAAGCTGCAGTCCGGGAAGATGGTCTTCCACCCCGAGAGCGCCGCGGCCGCGGAGATAGCGAAGGAAGCCGCCGAGGCGATGAAGGCCTGGTCCTCCTCCAAGGGCATAAACCTCTCGGTGGTCAGCGAGCCGTCCCTGCCCGGCATCTACGCCGACAGACGGCGCACGGTGCAGGTGCTGATAAACCTGATCTCGAACGCCATAAAGTTCACCCCGAGCGGGGGCTCCATAGAGATAGCGGCGGACGCGGGCCGGGAGGCGCTCTCCAACTACGTCTTCTTCTCGGTGAAGGACACCGGCTGCGGCATAAAGAAAGAGGAACAGGACAAGATCTTCGAGAAGTTCGTGCAGGCAGCCTCCGGAGAGAAGGTAGGCGGCACCGGCCTGGGCCTGGCCATCACCAAGTCCATGGTGATACTGCAGGGCGGCAGGCTCACGCTGGAGAGCGAGCCCGGCCGCGGCTCCACGTTCAGGGTGGGCATGCCGGTGTACAGAGGCCAGTCCGACCAGCCGGTATTCGAGGCTCTGCCCGAGGCCAAGCCGGAAGCCAAGCCCTGGTGGAAGAAGCTGCTGGGCATGTGACCGTCCCGCCGGCTATTGTTCTCAAGGCCCCAGAAATAATAAAATATTCCTTACGTCAGTTCTTTAAGAAAGCTTCCGCGCACCACTTCGGGAGGTTCAGCGCAGCGACCAAGCGAAGCGCAGGAAGCAAGCGACGACATAACGGAGGGCAGAGCCCTCCTTGTGGAGCGCCTGGCCGATCACCTTATGAGGCCAGGCCGCTAATCGGCCCCGAGCGTGCGTATGCGAGGGGCGCGACCAAGGCGCTCGTATCTCAACGGATAGAGTCCCGCCCTGCGAAGGCGGTTATACAGGTTCTATTCCTGTCGAGCGCACCAAGTTCTCTATAAGCAACTCGAAGCGAGCCATAATTATAGCTCGCGGCAGGAAGCGAAAGCCGGACCCGCGAGGCCAGCAGGCCGCAGCGGGGAGGCGGGGTCGCAGGCTGAGGCGAGCGACGGCGAGCCAAAGACCTGTGACCGATTCCTGTCGAGCGCACCAGATCTCTCAGTTATTTGATGTTGTACAGGTTCGAGTCACGCATAGGCCGCATAGCGGCCTTGCGCGACCCCGGCTCGCCGGTTTTGCTACGCAGAAAACCGGCTCCGCCCTTGCGGACCGGACGCAGGACATGATTATGTCCTGCTCTTCGCCGGTCCTCACCCGTCGAGCGCACCAGATTTCATTTATGAAGTCAGCAGGACTTAAGCCAGACTTATCTCCAGTTGCCTTCTTTCGTTAAGGGGTAAACCTATGGCCAGCGACAAAGAGCAGAAGAAGACCGATAGCCGGACCGGCAAGTACGTCTACGACGCCAAGCTCGGCAAGGTGGTAAAGGTCTCCGACGACATACCCGGGCTCAAGAAGGGAGGCTCGCCCCAGGGCGGCGCCTGCCCGATGAACCCCGGCGGACACGTCTGCGGCGGAGGCTGCGGTTGCGGCGGCTGAGGCCGGCATAAGGCAAGAAAAAGCCCCGGGACGGCCCGGGGCTTTTCTTTTTTCCCGCTGGCCGCTATTCCTCCATGCCCGGCAGGTTCAGCACTATGCTCTTCGACTTCAGCATGGCGGCGAAGGCCGGCTTGTCTATGGCCTTGATATAGGCGTCTTCCGGAGCCACCAGCTTGTCCGTCACCAGCTTGAAGAGCACGTCGTTCAGCACGGTCATGCCCTGCTTCCTGCCGGTCTGCATGACGGACGGGATCTGGTAGATCTTCCCTTCGCGGATCAGGTTGGAGACCGCGCTGTTGACGAACAGGGTCTCCATCGCGGCCACGCGGCCGCCGCCTATCCTCTTGCAGAGCGTCTGCGAGATAACCCCTTTCAGCGAGCTGGCCAGCATGGTGCGGATCTGCGCCTGCCTCTCCCCGGGGAACTGCTCTATGATGCGGTCCACCGTGGAGGCCGCCGTGGTGGTATGCAGCGTGCCGAACACCAGGTGGCCGGTCTCGGCCGTTTCTATCGCTATGGAGATGGTCTCCAGGTCGCGCATCTCGCCCACCAACACGATGTCCGGGTCCTCGCGGAGCGCTGCGCGCAGGGCCTGCGAGAACGACTTGGTGTGCACGTGCACCTCGCGCTGGTTTATCAGGCAGTTCTTCTTCTGATGCACGAACTCTATCGGGTCCTCGATGGTGATGATGTGGTCCTTGCGGTTGCGGTTCATGAAGTCCACCAACGCGCAGAGCGTGGTGGATTTGCCGGAACCCGTGGGTCCGGTCACCAGCACCAGACCCTTGGAGAGGAAACACAGGTCCAGCACTTCCTTGGGAAGTTTGAGCTTCTCCGCCGTGACCAGCTCCGCCGGTATCACGCGGAACACCGCGCCCATGCCGAACCTGTCCATGAAGACGTTGGCGCGGAAGCGGGCCGCCCCGGGTATCTCGTGAGCGAAATCCGTGTCCCTTTCCTTCTCGAACTGGCTGACGTTGTGCGGCGGCATGATGGCCGCCAGCAGCGCGCGGAGCTTCTCTCCGGCCAGCACCGGCTCGTCCTTCAGCTCCGTCATGTCCCCGTTCACCCTGACCATAGGGCGGTGCGCGGAGGTGAGGTGCAGGTCGGAGGCCCCAAGGGAGCACATCTTCCTGAGCAGCCTGTTCAGTTCCGGCTCGATCACCGGAGCGCCGGAGACGGCGTCGCCGCGGCGCCCGCCGATGAAGACGCGGGCCAGGGCCTTCCCCTCCTCCTGCGTGAGGGAGACGACGATGGTGCGTTCGCCGAGCTTATACTCGAACATCGCCGGCCTTTTGGCGGCTATGTTCTGGGCCGCGTCGGGCGGCGCGGCCTCCCTGATCAGGGCGGTTATCTGCTGGCCAGAGAGCTCCTGCGCGCCGGCCGGCGCCGTGCCGGACCCGCTCTTGAGCATGGGCTGTTTGCCGTCCTCGAGTATTATCTCCTGCCCCTGCTGCAGCTTCTCTATCAGCTTATCCATCTGAGCCATGTGCCCCCCCGGTACGCCGGCATCTTTCCCGCCTTCTTCCGGACCCGCGGAAAGATTCTACCTATTATAGGTCTTTCTGTGAAATCCTCCGCCGCCCGTTGCCAAGCCGCCCGCCATTTGAGAGAATATCCGCCTGATGGCGCTGATAATACAGAAATACGGCGGCACCTCGGTGGGCGGCATAGAGCGCATCCGCTCCGTGGCCCGCAGGGTCATAGCCAGCTCCGTCAAGGGCGACAGGGTGGTCGTAGTGGTCTCGGCCATGGCAGGGGAGACCAACCGCCTGACAGACCTCGCCAAGACCGTCTCCTCGCGCAGCGAGGGCCGCGAATTCGACGTGCTGCTGGCCTCGGGGGAGCAGGTCACCACGGCTCTCCTGGCGCTGGCGATAGAGAACGCCGGCCGCAGGGCGGTATCCTTCCTCGGCCACCAGGTGCAGATAACGACCTCCGGGGCCTTCTCCAAGGCCCGCATAGAATCCGTCAACACGGACAGGACGCTGGCCGCCCTCAAGGAAGGCTATATCGTGGTGGTGGCGGGCTTCCAGGGCGCCACCCGAGAAGGCTCCATAACCACGCTGGGCCGGGGCGGCTCGGATATCACGGCCGTGGCACTGGGCGTGGCGCTGAAAGCCGACCGCGTGGAGTTCTACAAGGACGTGGACGGCATCTTCACCGCGGACCCCTCCGTCTGCCCCGACGCCCGCATGCTGCCCCGGGTTGCCTACGAGGAGATGCTGGAGATGTCCTACCTGGGGGCCAAGGTACTGCACCCGCGCTGCGTGGAGATGGCCAGGCGCAACGGCCTGCCGCTGGTGGTGCGCTCGTCGCTCAATTTCAATCCCGGGACCCAGGTGGTGCCGGAGGAGGAGCTCATGGAATACGCCGCGGTTTCCGGCATAGTCTGCGACAAGAACCAGGTAAAGGTCTCGCTGAACGGGATCCCCGACAGGCCGGGCATACTGGCCGGCATCTTCACCTCCGTGGCGGAGGCCGAGATCAACATAGATATGATCGTGGAGGACACCGCCTCGGCCGACGGCCGCACCGCCGTTTCCTTCACCTGCGGCTCGGCGGACCTCGCCGCCGCGGAGAAAGCGGCCAAAAAGATAACCTCGGCCTACCCTGGCAGTTCCTTCGCCGTCAGGTCCGGCCTGAACAAACTCTCCATCGTGGGGGCCGGCATGCGCCTGCACAGCGGCGTGGCCGCCAGGATGTTCACCGCGCTGGCGAAAGAAGGCGTGAGCGTGTACATGGTGAACACCTCCGACATCAAGGTCTCCTGCCTGATAGAGGCCAAGTACTCCGAGCTGGCGGTGCGTACGCTGCACGAGGTGTTCGAGCTGGGAAAGGCTCCGGCCGGCGGGAAAAAAGGCGGCCGCAGGGGCAAATAAGGAAGGGACCTGAAAAGAGAACGGCGCCGAATGGCGCCGTTCTCTTTTGCCCGGCAAAGGAGCGTCAGTCCTTTTTCCTCTTCAGGAAGCGGGAGAACCAGTTCCCCGACACCTCGGGCTTGGCCTGTTCCGCCGGCCTGGACCTGGCCGGGCGGAAGGAGCGGTCGTCCCGCCTCGGTTCATCGAAATAAGGGGATTCGCTGACTATGGAACTCCTCTTCCTGGTATCCACGCCGTAGCGGTTGATACCGCCGCGGCGGGCTTCGTCCCTGCCGCCCTGGTCGCGCCGCCCCCCGCGCTCGTCACGGCGCCCGCCCGGACGCCGTCCTCCATGTTCGTCCCCGCGCGGCGCCTGCTGCTGCCGCTTCTGTTCCTGCCGACGCGGCTGCTGCCGCTCCTGTTGCGGCTGGCGGGGCTTCTGCTGCTGTTTCTGGCGCTGTTCCTGCGGCTGCTGCTCTCCCTGGGGGCGCCTCGGCTGCTGCTGAGGCCGCTGGCCCCGAGGCTGACGCGGCTGGGAAGGCTGGCGGCCGCCGGTCCCGGGTCCGGGCACGGAGTCGCCGAACTTCGCGGCGGGCATATCGGGATGGCTGGACACCGGCAGGTTCATGCGGATGAGCTTCTCTATGTTCCGGACGTCCGCGCCCTGGTCCGGGGCGGCGAAGGTTATCGCATGGCCGGGCTGCCCCGCGCGGCCGGTGCGGCCTATGCGGTGCACGTAGTTGCCGTCCTCGTCGGGTAGGTCGTAGTTGATGACCAGCTCTATGCCGGTCACGTCAATGCCGCGCGCCGCGATGTCGGTGGCCACCAGCACGCGGTACTTACCGCTCTTGAAGCCTTCCAGCGCGTCGCGGCGCTGGTTCAGCGAGCGGTTGGAATGTATCTCGGCCGCGGTATGCGGCATGGCCTTGATGGCGCGGGTTATCTTCTTGGCCCGGTGCTTGGTGCGCACGAACAGCAGCACGCTGCCCCAGTATTTGTCGAGCAGCTTGCCCAGCAGCGTGTTCTTGTCGTTCTGGCTGACGATGAAGAGCTCCTGCTCCACCTTGTCGGCCGCGGTGCCGGGCCTGGCCACCTCGACGCGTATCGGCAGCTTCATGTGGCGGCTCGCCAGCTTCATTATATCGTCCGGCATCGTGGCCGAGAACAGCATGGTCTGGCGCTCGCGGGGCATCGCGGCCAGGACCTTCTCTATCTGCGGGGCGAAGCCCATGTCCAGCATGCGGTCCGCCTCGTCGAGCACCAGCACGCGCACGTCGGAGACGTCGGCGGTGCGCTGGCCCAGGTGGTCTATCAGGCGGCCGGGCGTGGCTATTATGATGCGCGGCCGGGCGCGCAGGGCCTGCACCTGCCGGCTCATGCTCTCGCCGCCTATTATCACGGCGGCCTCCAGCCCCATCACAGGGGCGAACTGGCGCACGACCTCGGCCACCTGCAGGGCGAGCTCGCGCGTGGGCACCAGCACGAGGCCCCTGCCGTGTCCGGTGGCGGCCAGCCGCTGTATCATAGGTACGGCGAAAGCTATGGTCTTGCCGGTCCCGGTCTGGGCGATGCCCACCAGGTCCTTGCCTTCGGAGGCGGACGGGATGGCCTTGTGCTGTATGGGGGTAGGAGTGGTGAATTTGAGGCCGTCCAGGGTCTCGAGGAGCTTGGGAGCTATACCCAGCCCGTAGAAACCGCCTGAAGCCTTTTCGTTAGTATCGGTCATAGTTAATTATCGCATATCTGGAGAGCGCGGGACAGCGGCTCCCCTGACGCCTCAATTTTGTATAGTGTGAAGTGCCTATGAAAACATCCCGCCGCTCCGGCATCGTCGCTCTCTCGTTCCTGCTGGCCGCCGCCGGCCTTGTCCCGTCCGCGGCCCAGGCGGGCCCTTCGGCGGACGAACTGCTGTCCCTGGCTTCCCTGAGCGGCGCGGAGCTGTCCCTTCCGCAGGCTCCGTCCCCGGCCGCCGCGGCCGATGCCCCCGGAGTATTCGACACCCCCACGGACAGGGTCTACTATGTCTCGCCGTGGCAGGTGGACATGTCGGGCTTCCAGCCGCCTCCGGCGGAAGGATCGGCCGAGGACCGGCGGGACCTGGCGGAAGTGCTGCGCTGGCAGGCCGAGCGAACGGAGGCACAGTGCGCCGTCGCGGCCGACCAGGCCCAGGCCACGTACGAAAGTTTCTTCGGGGAGATAAGCCCGTTCGGACCCAGCACCCCGGCCGAGGTGGGCAAAATACTTCAGAAGATAAAGCTGGACACCAGTTCCGTGGTCTTCCTGCAGAAGAGGAAGTACGCCAGGCCCCGCCCCTTCCTGCGCGACCCGGCCATACGTCCCTGCCTCAAGAAGGAGAGCGGCTACGCCTATCCCAGCGGCCATTCCACCGCGGCCCGGGTATTCGGCCTGCTGCTTTCGGACCTCGTGCCCTCCGAGTCGGCCGAGTTCATGTCCTACGCCGACCAGGCGGCCCTGAACAGGGTCATAGCCGGCGTGCACCACCCTTCGGACATAGAGGCCGGCAAGAAGCTGGGCGACGCGGTCTACGCGGCCCTCAGGCGCAGCCCATCCTTCAAAAAGGACATGGCCGTACTCAGGAAGAACCTGAGGCCCTGACGCGGCGCCGATGCGCAAGACGGACAGGACCATACCGGAAGGGGCCATCGCCAAGGATCCCGCCGGAGGCGGGCGGCTCCGCCTCCTCGGGCTTCTGACCATACTGACACTGGCCGCACGGGCCGCCTATGTACTCTGGACCAGGAACGAGCCGCCCCACATGGACCTCGGCTCCTTCCTCCCCTCCTCCCTGCCGCTGACCCATCCTTTCGATACCTCCCCGAGGGAGCCCTTCTTCGTCTGGTGGCTCTGGCTGCTGGGCAAGCTGGGAGCCGGGACCACGGCCTGGATACGCCTGGCCACCAGTCTCTGGGCCGCGCCTTCGCTGCTGCTGCTGTTCCGGCTGGCGGACCGCCTGCTCGGCCGCGGGTACGCCTGGGCCGCCGCCCTCCTCTACGCCTTCCTGCCGGGCCAGGTGATGTCCGACGCAGTAGGACTGCGGCATCTGATAGAAACGACGTGGCTGCTGCTGCTGCTCAACACATTGTACGACGATCCCGCGCTGCTGCGGCGGCGCGCCTGGCTGACGGCGGCAGGAGCGCTGGCCGTACTGACGCTGACCCGCGTCACCTACGCAGGCTCCGGCCTGCTGCTGCTCTGCACCGCCGGCCTGAAGGGACGCACGCTACGGCCGCTGCTGGCCCTGCTGCCGGCGCTGCTGCTGCTGACCGGGCATCTGCAGAACAATTACTCACGGCACGGGGACGCGCTCTACTCCGTGAACCTGCATTCCTACTTCCTGGCCAACCTAGAGTATATCGGTAAACCCGGCTTCGATCCGACCTTCGAGGATTGGCAGAAGGACGCCTACGCGCCCCGCCTCAACTTCCGCCAATGGGCTTTCGGGCGGCATACGCCATGGGAATACGTCAGGGATTCCGCGATAGGCATGTCGCGCGGCTTCTGGGACTTCTACGAGAAGGTTTATTTCTCGCTGGGCCTGCCGGGAGCGGCCAAATGGTGCCTGCTTGTCCTGTATCTGCTGGGGCTGGGGACCGCGCTAGCGGCCCCGGGACTGCGCCTGATCCCGGGCTGGATGCTCCTGCTCACGCTTCCCTACGCTTTCCCCGGCCACGTCTTCTGGGCCGGGCGCTTCTTTTCGCCGTTCGCGCCGCTCGCGCTGCTGCTGACCGTGAAAGGAACGGAAGCTGCGGGAGCCATGGCCGCGCGCCTTAAAAAGAAAAAGCGCGGGGCCTGAACCCCGCGCTTTCTCGTCCGGCCGCCGCCTCCGGCTCAGACCGCCGACGCGTACTCCTCCACCTCGCGCATCGCCTTTTCCTTCCGCTCCTTGCCCCTGTCCGGGTCGCCGAGAGCGGTGGCGGCTATGAACTTCACGTCATGGGACAGGCCGAGGAAGCCTATGGCCGCGGTCAGGATGGTCTCCTGCACGTTCATGAAAGGATAATGCGGCGGGTCAGCCTTCCCGTCGGCACGGTAGTCCCCGTCCCTCGATAGCAGGCAGACCGTGGGCCGCGGCTCCAGCATGCGTTCCTCGTAGTAATAGAGGCGGCTGGCCACCAGCTCGAGGAAGGCCTTCAGCACGGCGGGTATAGAGAGCGTATACATCGGGGTGGCGAAGATCACCTCGTCGGCGTCGCGCAGCAGCTTTATGTACTTGTCGGCCAGCGCCATCAGCCGCTTGGTCTCGGCCGAGACCGGCGCCTTGCTCTTGTGATAGACGGCTTCCACGTACTCGCGGTTGATGAAAGTGAGCCCCTCCTCGCAGAGGTCCAGCGTGGTGAACTTGGTCTTCGGCGCGGCCTTGAGGCGCGCGTCCATGAAGCGCTTGCCCATCTGCCTGGAAACGGATTTCTCCAGCGGCATCGGGTTAGCGACGACGTAGAGCACCTTCTCCGGCGCCTTGGTCCTCTTGGCCTTTTCTTTCGTGGCCTCAGCCGCGCCGGCCGCGGCCTTCTCCGTATTCTCCGCCGCGCGGGGCTCGCCTCTTTCGGCCTTCTCCGCCCGCTTCCTGGGAGACGGGAACTTCATCTCCTTCTCTATCCTGTGGAACTCCTCGAGCGTGTCCTTCTTGGCGTTGAGGCACAGCTCGGTGAAGCGGGAGGTGGTCTTCAGCTCCGCCAGCAGTATCTCCTTCAGGTCCCTGGTGAGCATGTTGATGTTGGTCATCAGGGTGCCGAGGCGGGTATCCTCGAGGAACTTGAAGAAACTCTGGTACTTGTCCAGGTCCTCGTCCGGCAGCAGCGGCCAGAGCTGGCCGTGCAGTTCGCTGAGGTCCTTGTGCTTTATCAGCGGGTAGTACTTCCTGTAGTCCGGCGATCCCGGGAAAAGGTAGACGGGGAACGGGGCCGGCGACGCGCCGGCGCGCAGCACCGCCAGATAGATCCTGAAGAAGGCCCCGAAGTCGTCGTCGGGATAGCCGAGCAGCGAGGTGCAGGGGCAGTTGGACATCTCCACCCCGCTCTGCTTGGCCATGTGCAGCAGCTTGACCGAGGAGATGATCGTGTAGGGCTTATGCAGGCGCTTCGTCGCCTCGTAGTTCGCGCATTCCATCGGCAGCGTGGCCGAGGCGCCGGCCGCGGCCATCTTCTTCATCATGCCCTCGGTTATCCGGTTCGGCTGCAGGCCCTTGGCGAACCGCAGGTCGGCCTTCATGCCGCTGGCTATGTACTTGTCCAGGAACTCCTCGAACTGCTGCGGGTACAGCGCGACGTTCGGGTCCCAGTTCCAGAAGCACTCCGGGTGGTGCTTGTCGTAGAACTCCTTCATATAGGCGATGACGCCGTCCACCCCGAAGCGCTGCGGGCGGTCCATGCTGATGTGGCAGAAGGAGCATTTGTTTACGCAGCCGGTCTGCAGCTGGAACATCCCGAACTGTCCGTTCGTCAGGAAGGAGAAATCCGGCACGCAGTCGTCGGCCTCCGGTATCCTGCCGGTGAAATGCTCGTCGGCTCCGACCTTTTGGGCCAGCTCGGGCATCACCCTGACGAAATCGCCCCCGACCACCACCTTGATGCCGGGATGGATGCCGCGCGCTATGTCCGCGTACTCCTTCACCAGGTCGTAATCGAACGTGAATGCGCAGCTGATCCAGAGCTCGTGCGGCTTATGCTCCAGCTCCCTTAGCTGTTTGGCGAAGTATTCCGAGCTCCGGCCGCTTATCATCATCCTGGCCTTCCGGGTGCCCTTGCTGCCGAGCGGCTTCTCCCGCCACGTCGAAACGGCCTCCGGGTTCAGGGTGAGCGAGACCGTGTCCACCGCCCCGGAGTGCATGTTGATGTAGGAGACCCTGTTGCCGGTCTTCTTCAGGAAGGCCGCCAGCTTGAAGATGCCCACCGGCGGCAGGCCGAGCGGGCAGATGCTCCTTTCCACGAAGGTCGGAGGCGTGGAGAGCAGGGCGATGTTCTTCTTGGAGGGGAAGCGCATGATTTAGTTAATCTATCAAACTCGTGTTTAAGATATCAATTAGAAATCCGCGGCGGCTAGGCCGTAAAATACAGCGTGCGCAGCCCTTTCTGCGCCGCCAGGGTCGTCACGGCGCAGCCGTGCTCCAGCAGCAAGCGCCACTGAGCTCCCTCCCGGGAGCCGGGCGCTATGTCCAGCAGGCGCATCGCCTCCGCGGCGGGCACAGGCTCGCGAAAATGCATCTCGGTCTTGACCGAGACCGGCCGTCCCGTGCCGGGCTCGAAGCCGTAGGCGTTGGTCCAGTGCCTGACAGGGCGGCTTTCGGCCGCCTTCCAGCAGCGCTTCAGGAAGCCGGCGCCCACGGCGCCGTGCAGCCTGCGGAGAGCGGCCAGGCCGCCGCCAGCGGCGAGGAACGGGAAGCGGGTGTATATCTTGAGGCTTCTGCCGCCGTCGGAGGAAAGCGAGATCCCGGCGCAGTCGAATGCGCCCGTCAGGCGTAATTTTTCCATCCCCCCCGGTTTCAGCCCCGCAAGCTCCAGAATGGCGCCGATATTGGTCCAGCCGAGCCCTTCTTCCCAGGGAGTGTTGCTGAAATAGACGGTGAGGACGCAGCCGCCGTCCGGCTTCAGCTTGGCGCCGAAGAACGGCCAGCCGGGAAGCCGGCCGTCGCGCAGCAGCCGCTCCGCCAGGTCCGAGGCGAGGTCCGCGTCTAAAGAAAAACCTGGACAGCGGTTAAGCGACCGGCACAGAGCGGAAAAATTATTCAGCCGCAGTCTCACCAGCGAGCGGGACGCGGCCGGGCGGAGCAGGTCCAGCCTGCAGTCCAGCCCGGCGAAGAAGCGCAGGGAGCCGCTGTCCCCTGCCAGGGACATGATATAACCGTCGTCGGAGAACCTCAGTCCTCTCCCGGCAGGCCGGCGAGAAAAGGCGGCAAGGACGGCCCCCAGGACCTTGTCCGGTTTCTTCTCCCAGCCGGCGCACAGGCCGGCCGAGATCCTTTTGAGCTTTCTTTCGTTCATCTGGAAAGCCGGCCGGTCAATGTCCCCCGCCGTGCAGCATCTCCAGCGCGTGCGGTATAAGGTCCAGCACCGCCTCCAGCGATTCCCTCACCGCTTTGGGACTGCCGGGCAGGTTGATGATGATGGTGTTCCCCCGTATACCGGCTATGCCGCGGGACAGCGCGGCCTTCTTAGTCTTCTTCAGGCCCTCGGACCGCATGAGCTCGGGCAGGCCGGGGATGGCGCGCTCCATCACCTGCGCCGTGGCCTCCGGGGTAACGTCCCTCCGGCCGAAGCCGGTGCCGCCTGTGGTAATTACCAGGTCGGCCTTCAGCTCATCGCAATAGGCCAGGAGCCTGGCCTTGATGACCTCGAGTTCGTCCGGCACCACGTCATGGGCCACGGTGACCCCGCCTGATGTCCTTACCAGCTCGGAGACCAGCCGGCCGCTCTCGTCAGCGGCCTCGCCGCGAGAGCATCTGTCGCTCGAAGTAAGCACCGCCGCCTTAAAGCTTTTCAATTTCATCCCCCACCGTTATCTCCCCGCCTTCTACGACTTCCGCGAATATGCCTTTCCTCGGCATGATGCAGTCGCCCACCTCGCGATAGATGGCGCAGCGGTCGTGGCATTCCTTGCCTATCTGCGAGATCCTGAGCAGGGCGGTCTCCCCCGCCTTCAGCGTTTCGCCTATCTTCAGCTCCGAAAGCGCGAGACCTTCGGTGGTGATATTCTCGGCGTATATACCGGGGCGGATCTCCACCGAGGCGCCCTTCGCCTTCGCGTCGGCGATCTGGCAGCGCACGCTCTCGATGTCCAGCAGGCTCACCTGGCGGATATCCGTGCCGGCATGGGCGTCGCCTTCCAGACCCAGGCCTTTAAGCAGCAAGGCCCGGCCGCGCCGCTCCTTGGGCACGCCCTTGGCCGAGCTGAGATTGATGGAAAATATCCTGCCCATGCTCATATTGTATTAAACCTTGGCTCTTCCGGGGTTAGCATGGGTCCCGGCATCTTCCAGGACAGCGCACGGGGCGAAGTGTCCGCGCTCCTGGGCAGAGGGGAACCGTTGCGCGGTTCCCCCCGCCCTGGGGAAATTATGGGCGGGTCCCCCTTCCCCAAAGTCGCGCGGACACTTCACCCCGCACGCTGCCGATAAAAGTGCCATCGGCATTTCCGGAAGAACCTTAAACCTTACACCGCTATCCGCGCGGTCCGGCCACGACCGTATTTCCGCTCGTAATGTCCGCTTTTGCCGCCCTTCTTCTCCAGCAGGAATATTCCGCCTATCTCCAAGTCCTGCGAAAACATCTTGCACATGTCGTAGATGGTGAGAGCCGCGGTACTGGCCGCCACCAGGGCCTCCATCTCCACGCCGGTCTTGCCGGTGCAGCGGGCTTCCGTCGCTATGCGCACCCCCGCGTTCTCCACCTTGAAATCCACGCCCACGTAGTTCAGCGGGAGGTTGTGGCAGAGCGGTATCAGGCCGGCCGTGTTCTTGGCGGCCAGTATGCCGGCGAAGCGGGCGGCCTGCAGCACGTCGCCCTTGGGGAGCTTGCCGGCCTTTATCAGCCGCACTATCTCCGGGTTGAGCTTTACATAAGCCTGCGCCCTCGCCGTCCTCTTCGTATCCTTTTTATTTCCGACATCTATCATAAGATCTCCGTTCCGTAATTCGTTACCACAATAGGGAGGATGGTGTTGTGATGGGCCCGCCGGGCACGGGGTCTCGCACACCGTGCTCGCCCCTCGTCACACTGCGGTGTCGCTCCGCTCCACTCCCTCGCCGCGCTGCGCAAGCGGCTTCGGTCCGCGACGGCCCTCCGAACCCATCACAACGCCATCCGCCAGCCTATCCGCCGCGTCCGCTCATCTCTATATCGCCGGCGTACTCCGACTCCTTGCCGTGCTTCGGCTTTACCTTGAAAGCTCCGCCCAGGTACTCGTCCAAAGCCGCGTCGGGGGCCCCGGACCTGAGCAGTTCCCTGATGCTGTGCGTCGGCGCAGAGAACAGGCAGGGATAGACCCGGCCTACGGAGTCCATCCTGATGCGGCCGCAGGCTCCGCAAAAATTGTCGCTGCGCCCGCTGATGAAGCCGATCTTGCCCCTGGCTCCCGCGCGGGTAAATACGCGGGCGGGGCCGTCGGAAGGCCCGGGGGGCAGCTCGCGCAGCGGCCCGTAGGCGGCCTCCACGCGCTTCCGGGTCTCGGCGTTCGGCACCAGCGCGCCCTTCAGCCCGGCGGAACGGCCGTTGGTCGGGAAGAACTCTATGAAGCGCACCGTCAGAGGAAAATCCAGGGCCAGGCGGGCGAACTCGGACACCTCCCCGTCGTTGAGCCCGCGCATCACCACCATGTTCAGCTTCACTTCCCGGAAGCCGGCCCGGAGCGCCGCCATCAGGCCGTCCCAGGAATTCTCCAGCGCGGCGCTGCCGGTTATCTTTTTGAAGACGGCAGGGTCCAGGCTGTCCAGGCTTACGTTCACCCGGTCCAGCCCGGCCTCGCGCAGCGGAACGGCCAGGTCCTTCAGCAGCACCCCGTTGGTGGTGAGGGCGAGCTCGCGCAGGCCGCTTATGCCGCGCAGCAGCCTCACCAGGACGGGAAGGTCCTTCTTCAGCAACGGCTCGCCGCCCGTCAGCCTTATCTTCCTGACCCCGAGCCTCACGAAAGAGGCCGCGGCGCGCGCCAGTTCCTCGTGGCGCAGCAGGTCCTCGTGCGAGAGGAAATCCTGCCGCTCCCGCGGCGTGCAGTAGACGCAGTTCAGGTTGCACCTGTCGGTGAGCGACAGCCTGAGGTAGTCTATCGCCATCCGAGGAACCTGCCCTTGGCGCCCTTCTTCAGTTCGCCGTTCTCCGGCACCATAGTGAAAGCGTCCGAAGCCGCCAGGGCCAGCACGTCGGCTGAGCCGTTCTGCCGGAGAGGCCGGATGGAATACGCGGCTCTGACGGCCGACAGCTCCATGGCCAGCCTGGGCGTGCGCGGCCTGAAGGCCGAAGCGCAGCTGCCCGCGGTAAATTCAGGGCCGGGAACGGCGGAGCCGGCCATCTTCAGTATGGCCGGACGCACGTAGGCGTGATACGCCATGAAGTTCGCCAGCGGGTTGCCCGGTATGCCGAAGACCAGCTTCCGCCCCTTCACGCCGAAGAACATCGGCTTGCCGGGCCGCACCTTCACCTTGTGGAACACCTGCCTGACCCCGAGGGACTTCAGAACGCAGGGGACAAGGTCGTAGTCGCCCATAGAGACACCGCCGGAAACCAGGACGATATCCGCCTTCAGCGCCTTCGAAAGCGCGGCCCTGAGCCGGGCCGGCTCGTCGCGGACTATGACGGGCGCGGCCTTTATGCCGTCCCCGCGCAGCAGCGCGGCCAGCATGGGCCCGTTGCTGTTGTAGATGCTGCCACCGGAAAGTTCCCCGCCCGGCTGGACTATTTCCCCGCCGGTATTCACCACCGAGACGGAAGGCAGCCCTCCGCAGCGCAGGAAACCATTGCCGGCTGCGGCCAGCGCGGCGATATGCGAGGTCCGGATCTCCGAGCCGCGCCGCAGTATCAGTTGTCCGCGCTTCATATCTGAACCGCGCCGGGATATGCCGGCGCCTTTTTTTATGGCGGCATCGAACCGCACCAGCCCGCCATCCTCCCGCGTCAGCTCCACCATGACCACCGCGTCGGCCCCGCGCGGCACGGGAGCTCCGGTCATGATCTTCAGACAGGTCCCGGCGGGCAGGGTCCGGACGCGCCCGCCGGCCTGTATCAGCCCGGCGTTCTTCAATCCCGTTCCGGCCTTCACGTCGCGCGAGCGCACGGCGTAACCGTCCACCAGCGCCTTGTCGAAAGGCGGCATGTCGAGCGGCGACCTGACGTCCACGGCCAGGATGCGCCCCGCCGACTCCTGCAGGCGCACCCCCGCGGCAGGGAGCTTTCTCGCCCGCTTAAGCACCGCGGCCCTGGCCTCTTCGAAGCTTATCATGACCTGGCCCCCTGCAGCCGCGAGAGCGGCGTCCAGCGCAGCGCTCCTTCGGCCGCGAGCCCCAGCGCCAGCGAATAAGAAAGGTTGCTGGTGGCCAGCCCCAGCGCGCCCATGGCCAGCGCCACCGGCAGCACGGCCTTCGGGTCCAGCACCAGCCGCGCGTGCAGCAGGCCGGTCCAGGCCAGCAGGCCGGCCAGCAGCCAGCGGGGGATGGCGGCCAGCGCGGCCGCGGCCCCGGCCGAGCCCAGCCCCAGCGCCAGCAGTATGAAAGCGGAGCCCAGGATGATGGTGGAGCCGGCCGTTCTCGCGCCGAACTTATGGTGCGCGGTCACGCCGCCGGAGCCGTGGCATACGGGCATGCCGTCCAGCAGGCCGGCGGCAAGGTTCGAAAGCGCTATGGACATGGTGACGGAGCACGGCCGCACTCTTCCGGCCTCTTCCCCGAAGTAGCCGGCGCTGACGTCGCAGGTGGCAGCCACGGAGTTGCCGAGCGTCAGCGGCAGCTGCGGCAGCACCAGCACCCAGAAAGCGGAAACCAGCTCGGGCAGGGAAGGGAAACCGGCCGTGACCACGGCCGCCGCGCCGGAGTGCGGAGAGGACAGCAGCAATTTGTAGGCGGCCTTCAGCAGCAGCAGGCCCACGCCCAGCTGTATGCCCCTGACTATGGTGCGGGTGAAAAGGCGGTTGATCCTGTCCGAGAAGCCGGTCAGCGAGAAGACGGCGAGGATGGCGGCCATCCAGAGGGCGCAGGCCCGCAGTGCCGCTCCGCCGAGCCCTCTTGCTATTACCAACGCGGTAGCGGCCTTGAGCGGCTGCACGGGTATCGGAAGCCTGAAATAAAGCCCCGCGCCTATATAGACCGCGCCGAAAAGCAGCAGCGCCCGGGAGAGATCGAGCGAGCCGGAGGCGGACAGCGCCAGCAGCACCGGCACGCTGATGCCCAGGTCGCCCAGGGCGCCGGTCCATTCCCCGGGCGAGAAAGAGATCCGGCGCAGGCTCATGCCAGTTTCCCCCCGGGAAAGGACCTGCGAAAGATGGCCTCGGCCTGCTTCTTCACCGAGGCGTCCATGGCCTCGAAGCGCTCGAGAAAACGCAGGCCTCGCGGGGTGAGGGAAGAGCCGCCTCGCCCGCTGCCGCCTCGCTCCCGGGCCAGCACGCCGCAGCCCAGCGCGGCCTCCAGCTTCCGTACAAGGCCGTGCGCCTTGGAATAGGACATGCCCATCTCCCTGGCCGAAGCGCTGAGAGAACCGGAGCGCTGCACGCCGCGCAGCAGCCAGACCAGGCCTATGCCCATGAAAGGCTCGCCGGCGGCGTCCCGCAGTCCCAGTCTTATTTTTATCCGCATCCGATATAGTTTACAAAATATATCGGGAGCGGGCGGCCGCGCCCTATACTAATATTTCCCCAAATTGATAATATTCCAATAGACGTACAGCCGAACGGAGGCACGATGAACACCATTCTTCAGGTACCAAAGCCGGTCAACGAGCCGGTGCTCAGCTACGCGCCCGGCACGCCGGAGCGCAAGGAGCTCAAGGCCAAGCTAGCCGAGCTGCGCGGCCAGGTCATAGATATCCCCCTCGTCATAGGCGGGCGTGAGATACGCACCGGCCGCACCGTGGACATAGTCATACCGCACGAGAACAGGAAGGTCATAGGCCGCTTCCACAAGGCCGGCCCGAAAGAAGTGCAGCTGGCCGTCCGCGCAGCGGCACAGGCCAGGAAGACCTGGGCGAAGATGCCCTGGCACGCCCGCGCGGCCATTTTCCTGAAGGCCGGCGACCTGCTGGCCACCACCTGGCGCCAGACCCTGAACGCGGCCACGATGATAGGACAGTCCAAGACCCCGTTTCAGGCAGAGATAGACTCCGCCTGCGAGCTGGCCGACTTCTACCGCTTCAACACATATTTCGCCGAGCAGATCTACTCCCAGCAGCCCCTATCCCCGCGCGGCAACTGGAACTACGTGGACTACAGGCCGCTCGAGGGCTTCGTCTTCGCGGTCACGCCGTTCAACTTCACGTCCATCGCCGGCAACCTGCCGACGGCGCCGGCCATCATGGGCAATACCGTGCTGTGGAAGCCAGCCTCCACGGCCGTCTACTCCGGCTATTTTCTGATGAAGCTCTGGCAGGCCGCGGGGCTCCCGGACGGCGTCATCAACATGCTGCCCGGCTCCGGAGGCGAGGTGGGAGACCCGGTCATCAACAACCCGGACTTCATGGGCCTGCACTTCACCGGCTCCACCGGCGTCTTCAACGGCATGTGGAAGACCATAGTGGGCAACTTCCACAAGTACAAGGGCTACCCGCGCATAGTGGGCGAGACCGGCGGCAAGGACTTCATCTTCGCGCACCCCTCCTGCGATGTTGAGGCCCTCAAGTGCGCGATCGTGCGCGGCGCCTACGAGTTCCAGGGCCAGAAGTGCTCGGCCGCCAGCCGCTCGTACATACCCAAGTCGGTCTGGAACAAGATCAAGGACGACCTGGTCTCCCAGATAGAAGGCCTGAAGATGGGCCCGGCCGAGGACTTCTCCAACTTCGTCAACGCCGTCATAGACAAGAACGCCTTCGCGAGCATCACCGGCTACATAGACTTCGCCGCCAAGGACCGCGGCGGCAAGATACTGGCCGGCGGCAGGTACGACGACTCCAAGGGCTACTTCATACGCCCGACGCTGATAAAGGCCTCGAGGCCGGACTTCAAGACCATGCAGGAGGAGATCTTCGGGCCCGTCATGACGGTCTACGTCTACGACGATAAGAAGTTCGACGAGACCCTGCGCCTCTGCGACCAGACCTCGCCGTACGCGCTGACCGGCGCGATCTTCGCGCAGGACAGGGCGGCGATACTGAAGACCTTCGACAGGCTGGAGAACGCCGCGGGCAACTTCTACATCAACGACAAGCCCACCGGCGCCGTGGTAGGCCAGCAGCCGTTCGGCGGGGCCAGGGCCTCTGGCACCAACGACAAGGCCGGTTCGCTCCTGAACATGATGCGCTGGACCTCCCCGCGCGCCGTGAAGGAGAACTTCGTGCCTCCCTACGCCTACGCCTACCCCTTCATGCAGAAGGACAAGGCCTGAACCTGACGCCTGGAAAAAGGAAGGCCGGGAGAAAACTCCCGGCCTTTCCTTTTTTGCAGGTCCGGTCTCTAGTGCTTGCCGGTGCTGCCGAAGCCACCCTCGCCGCGGGTGGTAGCTGTCAGTTCGGGAGCTTCCACGAACTCGGCGTGCTTCACCTTCGCGAAGACCATCTGCGCCACCTTCTCGCCTTTCTTTATTTCGTACGGCGTCCTCGGGTCCAGGTTTATGAGTATGATACCTACTTCCCCGCGATAGGGAGCGTCCACGGTGCCGGGGGTGTTCAGCACGGTGATGCCGTGCTTAAGGGCGAGGCCGCTCTTGGGCCGGACCTGGCCCTCGTAGCCCTCGGGGATGGCCATCTTGAGACCGGTCGGTATCAGCGCCCGCTCTCCGGGGTTCAGCGTGCGGTCGATAGTGGAGTAGAGGTCCACGCCCGCGTCTCCGTGATGGGCGTATCCCGGAGTCTTCACATCGGGATGCAGCTTCTGGACGGTTATCTCGAGTTTGGACATGTTATCCCCTTATACGGCTGTCAGGTATGTGCTTACAGACTTCCTTGTGTATATCCGTCAGGAGCTGGTGCGGCGTCTCCGGGAAGGACTCCAGGCGGCTGTCGAGGAGGCCGTCCTTCCGGGGCACGAACTTCTGCACGAAATACTTGTGGGCGCTGCCGCCGGTGGCGCTGACTATCAGGCGGGCCGCGGCGGCCATCTCCGGCACGGTCAGGAAGGAGATATCCTCCCCGGCCCTGACCACCGGGGCCACCGTGGTGCGGAATTCGTAGTCGGGGAACCTGGCCACCAGCTTCAGGCTCTCGGCCATGGCCTCCTCGTGCCCTTCCACCCCGGCCGTGGCCGGCCACAGGAACTTCGGCCCCTTCACGTCCATGGCCACGTAGTCCACCAGCCCTTCGCCCAGCAGCTGCTCGAGGACCTTGGGATTGCTGCCGTTGGTGTCCAGCTTTATGGACAGGCCGCGTTCGCGCAGGCGGCCCAGGAACGGCTTCAGCCCGGGCTGCAGCGTGGGCTCTCCGCCGCAGATGACCACGCCGTTGACCCAGTCCTTGACCGTGTCCAGGTAGCCGAGAAAGCCCTCGACGCCTATGTCGCCGGAGCCTTTAAGCAGCGGCGCCGCGTGGCAGTGCGGGCACTGGTAGTTGCAGAGCGTGGTGAACGCCATCGCGGCTATCTTGCCGGGATAGTCTATCAGGTTAAAATCCAGAGCAGCGCCTATTTTCATAATTTAAGCACAAGAAGCAAAGTCAGGGGTCTGTCGAGGGCACGGGTCCGTCAGGCACGCTATCGGCCACACCGTGGCCGCGCTCCCGCACTGCGGTGTCGCTTCGCTCCACCCGGGCTCGGCTCTGGCCTATGGCCGTGCCGTATCAGGCGCTATGCGCATCAGACGGCCTTGCGTAAGCCTCGCCCTGCGCGAGGGCCTTCCGTACCCGTGCCCTCGCCAGCCCACATTATTCATCATCTTCTGCGGACGGCAGGGGACCGGGTTAGCGAAACCCTCACGGACCGAGCCGCTTGCGTAGCGCGGCGAGGGAGTGGGGAGTGGCGGCTACGGTGTAGCCGACCACGTGTTTCGCGTTCCGGTCCCCTGACGTACGCCTACTTCACCGCGTACGCGCCTTCCACCATCTTCACGTACTCCGGCTCCCTGCGGCGCACCGGCTTGCCGCGCTTGAACTCGAGCTCGTAGCGGGTGGCGGTGCCGTTATTCTTCACCAGCACGGTGGGTATGGGGTCCAGCGGGACGTTCCAGCGGGCCGCGGCCAGCCTGGCCTCCGGTTTGGTCAGGTCGTGGAACTCCACCGGGATCTCCATACCCTTCTCTTTCAGGGCCTTGGTCAGCCAGGTCTTGGCCTCCTCGCACGTGGCGCAGCCCGCCTTGCCGAACACCATGACCTTCTTGGAGCTGTCCTTCTCGTGCAGCCAGCTCACGCCGGGCGTGAGGTCGGCGTAGTGCGGCGCCACGGCCTCGCGGGCGCGGCTGATCTCGAGCTGCGAGTCGTTCCAGCCGGAGAGGTTGGAGAAATAACCCACTATCTTGGTGCGCTTGGTCACGTTGGCGCTGCCGCACTTGCCGCACTTCTCCTTGAAGCCGAAGTAGTTGGTGTGACAGTCGTTGCAGTGCGTGAACTCCGGGGACACGGTCACCTGCGAGGCTCGGGTGTTGCGGTAGGTCTTCTCGATCAGCGTGCCGATGGACTCCGGCGGGATCTGGGACTCGCCGCAGTAGACGTGGATGATCGAGCCGGATTCTATCATGTCGTGGAACTTCGACTGCAGCTCTATGCGGTCCAGTATCGACACGTCGGCGCCGGGGTTGAGGTGTATGGAGTTGGTGTAGTAGGGCGCCTTCACCAGGTCGCCCTTCACCACCTTCTTGGCCTCGGGGAAGCGCGCCATGTCGCCCTTGGCCAGTTTCTGCGTGGCGGACTCGGCGGGCGTCTCCTCCAGCGTCACCTTAAGGTTCCACTTCGCGCGGAGCTCGTTGATCTTCTGGTACATGTGGTCGATGACCTGCAGGCCGGTCTCGTAGGCGTCCTTGCCCTCGTGCAGCTCCTTGCCGGTCAGGTACTGCACCACCTCGTTGAGGCCTATCAGACCCATGATGTAGGTGGCCTTGTTCAGGTCCACGTACGGGGTGCCGTCGTCGGAGGGCAGGCCAAGCGACCTGAGCGGGCTGCCGTCAGTGTCCAGCAGGGTCTGGGTATAGGCCTTCTTCTGCAGATGGGCCTGCATGGCTATGTCCATCGCCTTGCTTATCTCGTCCAGCGTGCCCTGCAGTGTCTTTCCCTTGAAGGCCGCCTGCGGCAGGTTGATAGTGACGTTCTGGAAGCCGGTGAAGCGGATGCGCTCCGGGCGCTTCAGCAGGTCGGGGTCGGTCACCTTCTCCTTCAGGCGGCAGCACTGCGCGAGCGTCGCGCCCGCGCCGTCGCGGTCGAACATGAAGTAGGTGGAGCCGTTCTTGGTGGCCAGCTTGCAGCCGTAGTCGTAGACCTCGCGCTCGTCCGGGTTCTCGAGGGCGTCCTTGCCTACGTGCAGGTCGCACTTGGGGAAGGCGAACTGGATGCCGTACTTGTCGCCGTCCTCCCAGACCTTCATCAGCTCTATCGCGAACTCCTGCGCGGTCTTCGCCATGCGCGGGTCGCCGTAGGTGACGAACTTGCGGCCGTCGTTAGGGTGCACCACGTCGCCGTTGCGGGAATCCCCGGCCACGCCCTTGAAGCGCGGCGCCTCGTCCACGAGCTCGATGTTGCCGGAGGCGTCCTCGAGCATGTACTTGCCGCCGGGGCCCATCGCCGGGACGTTGTGCAGGTACTGCGGCACGCCGGTGTGGATGTTGAAGTCGATGAACAGCGTCTGGCCCCCGCGGGAAAACGCGTTCTGACTGGCGGAGAAGATCAGGTTCTGGGCTATCTGGCGCATCTCCCTGCGGGAGAGCTTGAACAGCACGCGCACCTCGCCGGTCTTCTTGAAGTAGGGGACCGAGGTGCCGTCCGAGAAGCTGACCGAGCCGGCCTCGGCCATGGCCTCCAGCGCGTCCTTCTTCATCCGGACCGGCTTGCCCTCCAGCTCGCCCTCCACCATGACCTCGGGGCAGTTCAGCATCGGGGCGTAGAGGATATTGAGGAAGCCGAAACCCAGGGCCCCGGCGTAGCGGCTCTGCATGGAGGCCAGGAAGGTCTGGATATGGCCGTTGAGCACCATAGCGGACTTGGCCGGGTAGCTCTTGTTCTGCAGGTTGGAGACTATCCTGTCGAGGCCGTACTTCTTGATGTACTCGATGGAGTGGCTGGAGCAGTAGACGCGCTGGGGATAGCCCAGGTCGTGGATGTGCACGGTGCCGTTGTTGTGCGCCTCGGCCACGTCCTCGGAGAAGACCTTGCGCAGGTTGTACTGCTTCAGCACGTACTCGGCCACTCCGAGGTTCACGGCCTCCGGGTTGTTGGAGGTGATGTTGCTGTTCTCCTTGCTGTTGGAGACCACCAGGGACTCAAGCGTGGAGATGGGCATGACGAGGGCGGAGTTCTTCAGCGGGATGCCCATCATCGAGAGGTGGCTCTCGGAGATGCGGCGCAGGAACTGGGTATCGTAGGACTTGGTGCCGTACTTCTCGGAGAGCTCGTAGGCGTTGTTCTCGGTCTCCTTGGCTATCATGGCGGCCAGGTCGGGGGTCAGCGCGTATTCCTTCTCCAGGGCCTCGGCCAGTTTGGCGCGGTCGAACGGCTCTATGGTCTCGTTCGTGATGCTCTGCACCAGCAGCATCTGGTCGGTGATGTCGGCCTTGCCCTTCTTCTTCTTGACCGTAAGGCCGCTGCGGCGCACGCGGGAGCGGTCCAGCGAGTAGGACTCGAACTTGTCCGCCGTGCGGTCGAAACCCTTCTCGCGCAGCACGGTGACGCACATCGCGTTGCTGTCGTCCACGGTCGGAATACGGCTGTTCAGGGTAAATTCATTGTTCAGCCGACGGGCCACCTCGTTGGCCACGTCCACGGCCTTCTCCTCGTCGCGGCCGCCCAGGGTATAGGCCGCCTTGTAGATGGCGGCTTTTATCTTCTCTATGTTGAAAGGAGCCACCTTGCCGTCGCGCTTCTTGATCACTTTCGGAAAAAATTCGTTCATTTTATCTCTTTCCCCTCTAATTGGTATTGTTACTGCCCGGACTTCCTGTTTATAGATTTTATCTCTTTCTCGAAATCTTCCACGTCCTCGAAGTCCTTGTATATGGACGCGAACCTTATGTATGCGACCTTGTCGAGACGCTTGAGCTTCCTGGCCACCAGTTCCCCTATAAGACCGCTGGGTATCTCGCTGGTATCCTCTTCCCTCAGGGCGTTCTCGATCTCCCTGCCCGCCTCCTCCATCTTCTCCATGCTGACGTCCCGCTTCTGGCAGGACTTGATGATGCCGTTCATCACCTTCTCGCGCGAGAACCCCTCGCGGCGGCCGTCCTTTTTGATCACTACCAGCGGATGCGCCTCTATGCGCTCGTAGGTTGTGAACCTCTTCTCGCATTTCTCGCATTCGCGGCGGCGCCGGATCTCGAAGGCCTCGGCCGAATCACGGCTGTCTATGACCTTGGTATCTTCGGCTCCGCAGAACGGACATTTCATCTCTTGTCTTCTCTGTCCCCGGCCGGAAAGTTCCTGCTGAAACTTTCGCCCCGCATAGCGGGGCCGCATACGCGCGGCATTAACCTTTCGGTCCTGTCGCGCATAGCGCTTGGACCGAAACCCGGCCGAGTTTCCCGGCCGGGGGCCTCTTCGAGGCCGGTGGCAGGGGCGAAAAGCCCCCCTGGGCGGCGCCGAGCTATACTATACTAGGCGCTCGCCAGACTACTATAGATTGTGTTCCCGACAGACCCCACCACTATTAGTAGTACCGCGGATATTTTACACTATGTCGCGTTTTTCCCGCAATAAAAACCTTTATTCTCATTGGAGAAAATAATAGTTGACATCCGCGCGCGCGTTTAGCGAAGGTTCCACGACCCTGATCAACGGCACCCGCGGAACGGCTATAAGCACCGCCGCCGGCGCCTGGCGGCCTGTGTAACTTTTGCACGATTTGACAATGTTTTGAACATCCGCTGTTAAGCTATATTCGTGACAGCGGCTCCCCGGGCCTTATCTTTAAATTATCCCGGGGGTGTACTGCCAGACAGCAGAGACAGGAGGAAGAGCAATGAAGAACATGAGAAAGGGGTTCACCCTGATAGAGCTGATGATAGTGGTGGCGATCATAGGTATCCTGGCGGCAATAGCGATACCCAAGTTCGCCGACCTGATCAACAAGTCCAAGGAGGGCGCGACGAAAGGCGCGCTGTCCTCGGTACGCAGCGCTATTCAGGTGTACTACGGAGACAACGAGGGCTGGTTCCCGGCCGACACGCTGGCCTGCATAACTCTCAACGCGAAGTATATCGCTGAGATACCGCAGGCCAAGATGCCGGGCACCGGGCACCTGGACTCCAACACCGTCTCCGCCGTTACCGGCGGCGGCGCGGTTACCGACGGCGCGGGCTGGGCCTACTTCAACGACCCGACCAGCGCAGCCACCTGGGGCAACTTCGTAGTCAGCTGCACCCACGAGGACATAAAGGGCCGCGACAGCACCACGCTCACGACCCCGTGGTCGACCTTCTAAGGGAGGAGAAGGCAAAGGGCCCCGCGCTTCACGGCGCGGGGCCTTTTATTTGTTAAGGCTGCGGGGTTTGGGCCCTGGCGACTTTGGGGAAGGGGGGCCCGCCCGTAATTTCCCCCGGGCGGGGGGAACCGCGCAACGGTTCCCCTCTGCACAGGAGCCGGGGAACAAACCCCGCAGCCCGTTCAGGCCAGGTCTATCAGGTTCCAGCGGGAGGCGTAGAGGTCCCGCAGCTTCCGGTGCAGGCGGGTATTCTCCGGCGTCTGCAGGTCGGGGTCGGCGGCGAGTATCGCGTCGCGGTCGGCCAGCGCCTGCTCCAGCACTTCCTTATCCCGGCCCATGTCCGCCAGCTTCAGGTCCATGTCACCGTGCTGTCGCACGCCAAGTATCTCGCCGGCGCCCCGGATATAGATATCCTTCTCGCTCAGCTCGAAGCCGTTGGAACTCTGTACCATGGCCCGCAGGCGCTCCGCAGAATCCCCGCTGCGCCCGTGGGCCACCAGCAGGCAGCGGGAATCGTGCCGGCCGCGGCCTACGCGGCCGCGCAGCTGGTGCAGGCTGGCGAGCCCGTAGCGCTCGGCGTTGTTTATCACCATAAGAGTGGCGTTCGGCACGTCTATGCCCACCTCTATGACCTGCGTGGCCACTAGTACGTCGGTGCGGCCGGCCGCGAAATCATCCATCACCTGTTTTTTCAGCTCGCCCGGCATGCGGCCGTGCAGCATGTCCACCCGCCGTCCCCTGAACAGCGTCTTCAGCCGTTCGAACTCGGCCTTTACCGACTTCATATCGGCCTCGACCGTCTCCTCTATGACCGGGTAGACTATGTATACCTGCCTGCCCTTAGCGACCTCGTCCTTGGCGGCCATGAAGGCCACGTCCTCCGTGGCTTCCGCGGTCTTTACAGGCTTCCTGCCGGGCGGCATCTCCTTTATGACGGAAAGGTCCAGGTCGCCGTAAAGGGCCAGGAACAGGGTGCGCGGGATGGGCGTGGCGGTCATGATCAGCATGTCGGCGCGATCGCCCTTGGCGCGCAGGGCCGCGCGCTGACGCACGCCGAAGCGGTGCTGCTCGTCTATGACCACCAGCCGCAGGTTCTTGAAATGCACACCTTCCCCGATGACGGCGTGCGTACCCAGCAGTATGTCTATCTTCCCTTCCGCCAGGTCGGCCAGTATGCTCTTCTTCTCGGAGGCCTTCATTCTGCCTTTCAGCAGGGCGAAACGAACGCCGAGCCCCTTAAGAAACCTCTCGAAGGTCAGGTAATGCTGTTCGGCCAGGATCTCCGTGGGGGCCGCAAAGACGCTCTGCCCGCCGTTCTCGGCCGCCAGCAGCATGGCGGAAAGAGCCACCACCGTCTTGCCCGAACCGACGTCCCCCTCGAGCAGCCTGGCCATCGGGGTCGGGGCCCGCATGTCGGTGAAGATCTCGTTTATCGCGTGCGCCTGAGCGGCGGTGAACTGGAAGCCCAGGTTCTCCCTGAACGGAGAAAGCAGCGTCTTCTTCACGTCATAGGAGAACCCTTTCTCCACACCGCGCGTCTGGCGTTTCTTTATGGCCCAGGCCAGCGACAGCAGCAGCAGCTCCTCGTAGATGAACCGGCGCCTGGCCTGTGACAGTTCGAAATTGTTCTCCGGGAAATGGATGGCCTTCGCGGCCGCGTCCCGCGCCAGCAGGCCCCGGCCGGCGGCAAGTTCCGCGGGCAGGAAATCGGCCACCGCCTCGTGCCCGGCCTGCACCGCCTCGTAGACGGCCTCACGCATGAACTTAGCCGTCAGGCCATCTGTGAGCGGGTAGACCGGCACTATACGTCCTATATGCATCTTCAGGGCGCGCGGGTCGTCGTCCAGGTAGTACTCCTCCGCGCTTATGCGGCTCAGGAAGAGAGGGTCTTCCGGCCTGCCGGTGATCCATACCTCGCGCCCCTCCTTCAGGTCCTTGCGCAGCGGGGCGAAGACGTCGAAGCGCGGGCTGTGCCTCTTGAAGAAGCTGGCCTCCGCCTCCCCGGACGGGGTATCGAGGAAGACCTTGAAGATGCGCAGGCGGCCGGCCGTATACATGTCGCGGACGCGCTTTATGCGTCCTTTTATCACAGGCGCGTCCTGCAGGAAAGGAAGCGGCTCCTTCCGCCCGGGCAGGCGGCGGTCCTCCCAGCCGCGCGGGAAATAGAACAGCAGGTCGTCGAGCGTCTCCACGCCAAGCCGGCCGAACAGCTCGGCTTTCTTGGGGCCCACGCCTTTCAAGAACTGTATGGATGACATATCCGCGGCGGCCGCCCTGGCCGCCGGTGGATATTCTAGGAAATTATGCGCCGCAGGCCGAGCGTCACCCGACGGAAAAACGGCGTTCCCTGAAGATTGAGCGTCTTTTGAACCTCATTTGAGCGCTTCTTGAACGCCTTTTCCTATACTTTATCTGTAGCCAAGCTCTTTAAGATCTCCAGCGCTGTACGGTGCGCCCCCCTAACCCAAACCCCCAAGACTCGGGGCTTCGGCCCCGTGCTCTAGTACCTGCAGCGCTGGTCAATTTTTGAAGCCCCGCCGGGCATCTCCTTCAGTCCCCCTTTCAGACCTAAGTCAGGCGACCAGAGACCGGCGGGGCGAATTTTTGAGCGGCTCTTGAGCCCCATTTGATTGCTTCTTGAACCGCTTTTCGTAAACTATAAGCGTAGTCAGGCTCTCTATAAAGACCGCGGCGGAGCGAAGCTCCCTAAGCGGCACAAAAGATCTCCGGCGCTGTACGGCACGCCCCCCTAACCCAAACCCCCAAGACTCGGGGCTTCGGCCCCGTGCTCTAGTGT